>NZ_JAIZSA010000040.1:0-18759 GCF_020419825.1 Burkholderia sp. AU30198
TCGCCCAGCTCGCCCGTGTCGCCTTCCAGCGCCAGCTTCGCCGAACCCTTCACGATCGGCGTGTCGTCGCCCGGGAAGTCGTACTTCGACAGGAGTTCGCGAACTTCCATCTCGACCAGCTCGAGCAGTTCAGCGTCGTCCACCATGTCGCACTTGTTCAGGAACACGATGATGTACGGAACGCCAACCTGACGTGCCAGCAGGATGTGCTCACGCGTCTGCGGCATCGGGCCGTCAGCTGCCGAGCAAACCAGGATCGCGCCGTCCATCTGCGCTGCGCCCGTGATCATGTTCTTCACATAGTCAGCGTGGCCCGGGCAGTCGACGTGTGCGTAGTGGCGGTTAGCCGTTTCGTACTCGACGTGTGCCGTGTTGATCGTGATGCCGCGCGCCTTTTCTTCCGGTGCCGCGTCGATCTGGTCGTATGCCTTCGCTTCGCCGCCGAACTTCTTCGTCAGAACCGTCGTGATCGCTGCCGTCAGCGTCGTCTTGCCGTGGTCAACGTGACCAATCGTACCAACGTTCACGTGCGGCTTGGTCCGCTCGAATTTACCTTTTGCCATGATTCTCTTCTTTCAAAAATAATCGATTGTGATAACGAATTACTTCGTCTTCGCGCTGATGATCGCTTCTGCAACGTTCTTCGGAGCTTCAGCGTAGTGCTTGAATTCCATCGTGTACGTTGCGCGACCCTGCGTCAGCGAACGCAGCGACGTCGAGTAGCCGAACATTTCCGACAGCGGCACTTCGGCGCGCACGATCTTGCCGCCGCCAACCATGTCGTCCATGCCCTGGATGATGCCGCGACGACCCGACAGGTCGCCCATCACGTTACCCATGAAGTCTTCCGGCGTTTCCACTTCCACGGCCATCATCGGCTCGAGCAGAACCGGATCCGCACGACGCATCGCTTCCTTGAACGCCATCGAACCGGCCATGCGGAACGCATTTTCGTTCGAGTCGACGTCGTGGTACGAACCGAACGTCAGCGTGACCTTCACGTCGACAACCGGGAAGCCAGCCAGCACGCCGCTCTTCAGCGTTTCCTGGATACCCTTGTCAACCGACGGGATGTATTCACGCGGAATCACGCCGCCCTTGATCGCGTCGACGAACTCGTAGCCCTTGCCCAGTTCGCTGCGCTCAAGCGTAATGACCGCATGGCCGTACTGACCACGACCACCCGACTGCTTGACGAACTTGCCTTCGACGTCCGCGGCCGACTTGCGAATGGTTTCGCGGTATGCCACCTGCGGCTTGCCGACGGTCGCTTCCACGCCGAATTCGCGCTTCATCCGGTCGACCAGAATTTCGAGGTGGAGCTCGCCCATGCCCGAAATGATGGTTTGACCCGATTCTTCGTCGGTCTGCACGCGGAACGACGGATCTTCCTGAGCGAGACGGTTGAGCGCCAGGCCCATCTTTTCCTGGTCAGCCTTCGTCTTCGGCTCGACGGCCTGCGAAATCACCGGCTCCGGGAAAATCATGCGTTCGAGCACGATCGGATGTGCCGGATCGCACAGCGTGTCGCCCGTGGTCGCTTCCTTCAGGCCGACCGCAGCAGCGATGTCGCCTGCGCGAACTTCCTTGATTTCTTCGCGCTGGTTCGCGTGCATCTGCAGAATACGGCCGAGACGTTCCTTCTTGTCCTTGGTCGCATTGAGCAGCGTGTCGCCCGAATTGACGACGCCCGAGTAGACGCGGAAGAAGATCAGCTGGCCGACGAACGGGTCGGTCATGATCTTGAACGCGAGTGCCGAGAACTTCTCGTCGTCGGACGCACGGCGTTCCGTCTTCTCGCCATTTTCGAGTTCACCCGTAACCGGCGGGATGTCGATCGGCGACGGCAGGAAATCGATCACGGCGTCGAGCATACGCTGCACGCCCTTGTTCTTGAATGCGGTACCGCACAGCATCGGCTGAATTTCGCACGCGATCGTACGGTCACGCAGACCCTTCAAGATTTCGGCTTCGGCCAGGTCGCCCGCTTCGAGATACTGATTCATCAGCTCTTCGCTCGACTCGGCAGCCGCTTCGACCATCTTTTCACGCCATTCATTGCACGTGTCGACGAGTTCCGCCGGGATGTCCACGTAGTCGAACTTGGTACCTTGCGATGCCTCGTCCCAAATGATCGCCTTCATCTTGATCAGGTCGACGACACCCTTGAAGCCTTCTTCCGCACCGATCGGCACCACGACCGGAACCGGGTTCGCCTTCAGGCGCAGACGGAGCTGGTCGTAGACCTTGAAGAAGTTCGCGCCGGTACGGTCCATCTTGTTGACGAACGCGAGACGGGGCACCTTGTACTTGTTCGCCTGGCGCCACACCGTTTCCGACTGCGGCTGCACGCCGCCCACTGCGCAATACACCATGCATGCGCCGTCGAGCACGCGCATCGAGCGCTCGACTTCAATCGTGAAGTCGACGTGGCCCGGGGTGTCGATGATGTTGATGCGGTGTTCCGGACGGTCGCCGGCCATGCCCTTCCAGAAGGCGGTGGTAGCAGCGGACGTGATCGTGATGCCACGCTCCTGTTCCTGCTCCATCCAGTCCATCGTGGCTGCGCCGTCGTGGACTTCACCGATCTTGTGGTTCACACCGGTGTAAAACAGAATGCGCTCGGTCGTCGTCGTTTTGCCGGCGTCGATGTGAGCGCTAATACCGATATTGCGGTAGCGCTCGATAGGAGTCTTGCGAGCCACTTTGATCCTCTACTGGGATGACACGATGCAGCGCCGCTGCATCGTGCTTCAACACAAACGGGCGAGGCGCCTGAAAAGCGCACCCGCCCGGAATTTATTTCCGCTAAAAGCCCAGCCAGGCGCTTAGAAACGGAAATGCGAGAACGCGCGGTTGGCTTCTGCCATGCGGTGAACTTCGTCGCGCTTCTTCATCGCGCCGCCACGGCCTTCGGCCGCTTCGGAGAGTTCACCTGCCAGGCGCAGGGCCATCGACTTCTCGCTACGCTTCTTCGCAGCCTCACGCAGCCAGCGCATCGCCAATGCCATACGACGCGACGGGCGCACTTCGACCGGAACTTGATAGTTGGCACCACCAACGCGACGGCTCTTCACTTCGACCACCGGCTTGACGTTGTTGAGCGCAACCGTGAACACTTCCAGCGGGTCCTTGCCACCCTTGGTCTGGATTTGTTCGAATGCGCCATAAACGATGCGCTCTGCGACCGACTTCTTGCCGGACAGCATCAGCATGTTCATGAACTTGGCTACATCAACGTTACCGAACTTCGGATCCGGCAACACTTCCCGCTTGGGGACTTCGCGACGACGCGGCATGATTCTTCCTTTACTTGTTCAGTTGGAGCTGGTTCCAGCTCCGCGGCCACCAACAAACCCGATCACATCTTCACGACTAACCAGCTTGGCCGGGTGACCACTTACTCGACAGCACCGGCAATCCGGCACTCCCGCCTTGACCGCCCTGCGGCGATCCCTGATCAAAAACTGCTTACTTGGCAGCCTTTGCACGCTTCGCGCCGTACTTCGAGCGCGCTTGCTTACGGTCCTTGACGCCCTGGGTATCCAGCGAGCCGCGAACCATGTGGTAACGCACACCCGGCAAGTCCTTCACACGGCCGCCACGGATCAGCACAACCGAGTGTTCCTGCAGGTTGTGGCCTTCACCGCCGATGTACGAAATCACTTCGAAGCCGTTCGTCAGACGAACCTTGGCGACCTTACGGAGTGCCGAGTTAGGCTTCTTCGGCGTCGTCGTGTACACACGGGTGCACACGCCGCGACGCTGGGGGCAGTCCTGCAGGGCCGGGCTCTTGCTCTTCGTCGTTTCCGACTGACGGCCTTTGCGAACCAGTTGGTTGATGGTTGGCATTGTTTATTCCTGAAATTGAACAAAATCTGCGCATCGATTTCGGGCAAAGCGAGAATCGGCGCACAGTTGACTTCCGAACCGGCGAAACGGGGCGAACTTTCGAACGCAACTCGTCCCACCGAATACCGGAACCCAGCATCATATTCCGGAAATACCAACTAAGTCAACGGCTTGCGTGATCCGCCAGCCGGACGCGTGGTTTACCGGAAGGGTCGGAACGCCTGTGTCAGGCCGACTCGACGACGTCGATGATCTCGTCGCCGAAGCGCTCCAGCTTGCGCACGCCCATGCCGGGGATATGGCGCAGGTCGTCGATCGACTCCGGCGCGTTGCGTGCGATCTCGGCGAGCGTCGCGTCGTGGAAGATCACATAGGCCGGCACGCCGTCCGTCTTCGCCGTTTCCGCACGCCATGCGCGCAGTGCATCCCACCGCGCGCGCTCACGCGTGCCCATGCCGGCCGTCGGATCGACGCGCGTACCGCTGCGGCTCGACGACTGGCGCGTACGCTGCGGCTTCACGTAGCGGCGCAGCGTGACCTTCTCCTCGTTCTTCAGCACGGGCTTCGCGGCCTCGGTCAGCACGAGCGCGCCGAAGCCGCCATGATCGACGGCCAGGTAGCCGTACGCGACGAGCTGCCGGAAAATCGCGCGCCACTCCGGCTCCGACAGCGACGCGCCGATGCCGAACGTCGTGAGCTGGTCGTGGCCGCGCTGCAACACCTTCTCGGTGCGCCCGCCGCGCAGGATCTCGATCAGGTGGCTCGAGCCGAAATTGAAGCCACTCGCGCGCTGCGCACGGAACACACACGACAGCGCCATCTGCGCCTCACGCGTGGCGTCCCACGAATCGGGCGGCTCGAGGCACGTGTCGCAGTTGCCGCACGGCTTGCTCTCCTCGCCGAAGTAGTTCAGCAGCCGCACGCGACGGCACGAGATCGTCTCGCACAGCCCGAGCAGCGCGTCGAGCTTCGACGTCTGGACGCGCTTGTGCGCAACGTCCGCATCGGACTCGTCGATCATCTTGCGCTGCTGGACGACGTCGCCGAGACCGTACGCCATCCACGCATTCGCGGGCATCCCGTCGCGGCCGGCGCGGCCCGTTTCCTGGTAGTAACCTTCGACGCTCTTCGGCAGATCCAGGTGCGCGACGAAGCGCACGTCCGGCTTGTCGATGCCCATGCCGAACGCGATCGTCGCGCACATGACGATGCCTTCCTCGCGCTGGAACATTTCCTGGTGCTTCTGCCGCACCTCGAACTCCATCCCTGCGTGATACGGCAGCGCTCGCACCCCCTGCGCCTTCAACCATTCGGCCGTTTCCTCGACCTTGCGGCGCGACAGGCAATAGACGACGCCTGCATCCGTCGTACCGTCGGCATTCGTGTGTTCGGCGCGGATGAAATCGAGCAGCTGCGAACGCGCGTTGTCCTTTTCGACGATCCGGTAGCGGATGTTCGGGCGGTCGAAGCTCGACACGAACACGCGCGCGTCGTCGAGCGCGAGACGGTGGATGATCTCATCGCGCGTGATCGCGTCGGCCGTGGCGGTCAGCGCGACGCGCGGCACCGACGGAAACCGCTCGTGCAGCACCGACAGCTGGATGTATTCCGGGCGGAAGTCGTGCCCCCATTGCGACACGCAGTGCGCTTCGTCGATCGCGAACAGGCCGATCTTCGCGCGCTCGAGCAGGTCGAGGAAGCGCCCCGTCATCAGCCGTTCCGGCGCGACGTACAGCAGGTCGATTTCGCCTTCGCGCAGCGCGCGCTCGGTCGCCGCGGCCTCGGCGCCCGACAGCGTTGAATTCAGGTATGCCGCGCGCACGCCCACTTCCCTCAGTGCGGCGACCTGGTCCTGCATCAGCGCGATCAGCGGCGACACGACGATGCCGGCGCCCTGCCCGGCCTCGCGGCGCAGCAGCGCCGGGATCTGGTAGCACAGCGACTTGCCGCCGCCGGTCGGCATCAGCACGAGGCAATCGCCGCCGCCGGCGACGTGTTCGACGATCTCGCCCTGCTGGCCGCGAAATGCGGGATAACCAAATACTTCGTCGAGGATTTCGAGGGCGCGGGACATGAATGAGGGCAGAGACGGCTAAACGATGACCGCAATTTTAACAACCCGCTCGCGCGACGCGTGGCGAATCGTGCGGTTTTGGCCGATTGGCCAGGATTCGTTCGCGCGCATGACGGGCCTGCCAAGGCCGCGGAGCGAGTGATTGCGATGGCTGCGGCGGCACCTGCAGCCAGGCGACGCCTGGCTCGCAAGCGACCTCCGGCGGCACGGCGCAGGCCCGTCATGCGCGTGAACGACAGATGAAAAAAAACCGCCCGGCAGAACCGGGCGGTTTCGATGACAGCGATGACAGCAAGGCAAGGCGGCTCGCGCCGCCCGCACTTACTCGGCTGCCGGGTGTTGCTGCGGCTCTTCTGCCGGCGCGCTCGGCGTGCCGAAGTCGAACGATTCTTCCGCTGCGATCTGGTCGAAACGCTCGCGATCCGACGATTCCTTCGCCTTGCGTGCCTTGTGGAACGCGAGACCCGTACCGGCCGGAATCAGACGGCCGACGATCACGTTTTCCTTCAGGCCGCGCAGATCGTCGCGCTTGCCCATGATCGCCGCTTCGGTCAGCACGCGGGTCGTTTCCTGGAACGATGCCGCGGAGATGAACGAGTCGGTCGACAGCGATGCCTTCGTGATACCGAGCAGCACGTTGTCGTACGAAGCCGGACGCTTGTCGTCGGCGATCATGCGATCGTTCTCGTCCAGCATGTCGGAACGCTCGACCTGTTCGCCCGGGATGAAGCGCGTATCGCCGTTGTCGGTGATCTGCACACGACGCAGCATCTGGCGAACGATCACCTCGATGTGCTTGTCGTTGATCTTCACGCCCTGCAGACGATACACGTCCTGCACTTCGTCGACGATGTAGCGCGACAGTGCCTCGATACCCTGCAGACGCAGGATGTCGTGCGGATCGGCCGGACCGTCCACGATCATTTCGCCCTTGTTGACGACCTGAGCATCGTGAACCAGAACCTGCTTTTCCTTCGCGATCAGGAACTCGTGCTGGTTGCCCTCGAGATCCGTGATGACGAGACGCTGCTTGCCCTTCGTGTCCTTACCGAACGACGTCGTACCGGTGACTTCCGCGAGAATGCCGGCATCCTTCGGCGAACGCGCTTCGAACAGTTCCGCCACCCGCGGCAGACCGCCGGTAATGTCACGCGTCTTCTGCGCTTCCGTCGGGATACGTGCGAGCACTTCACCGACCTGCACTTGCTGACCGTCCTTCACGGTGATCAGTGCGCCGACCTGGAAGCCGATCTGCACCGCATGCTCCGTGCCCGGGATCTTCACTTCGTCGCCGTTCGCGTCGAGCAGCTTCACCTGCGGACGCACGCTCTTCGAAGCCTGCGAACCGCGGCGCTTCACGTCGATCACGACCAGGGTCGACAGACCGGTCACGTCGTCGATCTGCTTCGCGACGGTCACGCCTTCCTCGACGTTCTCGAACTTCACCGTACCACCGTACTCGGTGATGATCGGACGCGTCATCGGATCCCACGTCGCGAGTTGCGTACCGGCCTTGATGGTCACGCCATCGAGCTGCAGCAGCGTCGCGCCGTACGGCACTTTGTGACGCTCGCGCTCGCGGCCGAAGTCGTCGGTGATCAGCGCCTCGCCCGAACGCGAAATGACGATCTGCTCGCCCTTCGCGTTGGTGACGTAACGCATCGTCGCCGTGAAGCGGACGATACCGTTGCTCTTCGCTTCGACCGACGAAGCCACTGCCGCACGCGATGCCGCACCACCGATGTGGAACGTACGCATCGTCAGCTGCGTGCCCGGCTCACCGATCGACTGTGCCGCGATCACGCCGACTGCTTCGCCGACGTTCACGAGCGAGCCGCGGCCGAGGTCACGGCCGTAGCAGGCTGCGCACAGGCCGTAACGCGTTTCGCAGGTCAGCGGCGTGCGCACGCGCACTTCGTCGATGCCGAGGCGTTCGATTTCCTCGACCGCCGTTTCGTCGAGCAGCATGCCCGATTCGTACACCGTTTCCTGCGTTTCCGGGTTCACGACGTCCGCGACCGCAACGCGGCCGAGGATACGGTCGCGCAGCGCTTCGACGACTTCACCGCCTTCGACGAGTGCCTTCATTGCCACGCCGTTCGACGTGCCGCAATCGTCTTCCACCACGACCAGATCCTGCGTGACGTCAACGAGACGACGCGTCAGGTAACCCGAGTTCGCGGTCTTCAGTGCCGTATCAGCCAGACCCTTACGTGCACCGTGGGTCGAGATGAAGTACTGCAACACGTTCAGGCCTTCGCGGAAGTTCGCGGTAATCGGCGTCTCGATAATCGAGCCGTCCGGCTTCGCCATCAGGCCACGCATACCGGCCAGCTGACGAATCTGCACCGCCGAACCCCGGGCGCCCGAGTCGGCCATCATGTAGATCGAGTTGAACGATTCCTGGCGCGTTTCGTTGCCGTCGCGGTCCGTCACCGGCTCCGTCGACAGCTGCTCCATCATCGCCTTGCCGACCGCTTCCGACGTTGCCGACCAGATGTCGACCACGTTGTTGTAGCGTTCCTGCGCGGTGACGAGACCCGACATGTACTGACGGTCGTACTCCTTCACCTTCTTCGCGGCGTCGCCGACGATCGTTTCCTTCTGCGGCGGCACGAGCATGTCGTCCACGCAGATCGAGATGCCGGCACGCGTCGCGAGACGGAAACCCGACTGCATCAGCTGGTCGGCAAACACCACCGTCGCACGCAGACCGCACTTGCGGAACGCCGTGTTGATCAGGCGCGAGATTTCCTTCTTCTTCAGCGGCTTGTTCAGCACCGAGAACGGCAGGCCGTGCGGCAGGATCTCCGACAGGATCGCGCGACCGACGGTCGTCGCGTACAGCGAGATCTTCGGCACGAATTGCGGCGCGCCTTCCGACGTGTCTTCGTTGTGGACCATTTCGGTGATCCGCACGTTGACGCGCGAGGCCAGCTCGACTTCCTTGTTCTCGTACGCGCGGAGCACTTCCGACACGCCGGTGAACGACAGGCCTTCGCCCTTCGCATTGACCGCTTCGCGGGTCGCGTAGTACAGACCCAGCACGATATCCTGCGACGGCACGATCGACGGATCGCCGTTAGCCGGGAACAGCACGTTGTTCGACGCCAGCATCAGCGTGCGTGCTTCCATCTGCGCTTCGAGCGACAGCGGCACGTGAACAGCCATCTGGTCACCGTCGAAGTCGGCGTTGAACGCCGCGCAGACGAGCGGGTGCAGCTGGATTGCCTTACCTTCGATCAGCACCGGCTCGAACGCCTGGATACCGAGACGGTGCAGCGTCGGCGCACGGTTCAGCATCACCGGGTGCTCGCGGATCACCTCTTCGAGGATGTCCCACACCACCGGCGTCTGGTTCTCGACTTCCTTCTTCGCAGCCTTGATGGTCGTCGCGACGCCCATCACTTCCAGCTTGTTGAAGATGAACGGCTTGAACAGCTCGAGCGCCATCAGCTTCGGCAGACCGCACTGGTGCAGCTTCAGCGTCGGGCCGACCACGATGACCGAACGGCCCGAGTAGTCGACGCGCTTGCCCAGCAGGTTCTGACGGAAACGACCGCCCTTACCCTTGATCATGTCGGCGAGCGACTTCAGCGGACGCTTGTTCGCGCCCGTCATCGCCTTGCCGCGACGACCGTTGTCGAGCAGCGAGTCGACGGCTTCCTGCAGCATCCGCTTTTCGTTGCGGACGATGATTTCAGGGGCCTTCAGCTCGAGCAGACGCTTCAACCGGTTGTTACGGTTGATCACGCGGCGATACAGGTCGTTCAGGTCCGACGTCGCGAAACGGCCGCCGTCCAGCGGCACGAGCGGACGCAGTTCCGGCGGCAGCACCGGCAGCACTTCGAGGATCATCCACTCGGGCTTGATGCCCGAGCGCTGGAATGCCTCGAGGACCTTCAGGCGCTTCGCGTACTTCTTGATCTTCGCTTCCGAGCCGGTGTTCTTCAGCTCGGTGCGCAGCGTCTCGACCTGCTCGTCGATGTTGATCGCGCGCAGCAGTTCACGCACGCCTTCCGCGCCCATTTCGGCACGGAATTCGTCGCCGTATTCCTCGACCTTGTTGTAGTAATCCTCTTCGGTCATGATCTGCCGCGCCTTCAGCGGCGTCATGCCCGGTTCGATCACCACGTAGGCTTCGAAGTACAGCACGCGTTCGATGTCGCGCAGCGTCATGTCGAGCACCATGCCCAGACGCGACGGCAGCGACTTCAGGAACCAGATGTGAGCGACCGGCGAGGCCAGCTCGATATGGCCCATCCGTTCGCGACGCACCTTCGCCAGCGTCACTTCGACGCCGCACTTCTCGCAGATCACGCCGCGGTGCTTCAGACGCTTGTACTTGCCGCACAGGCACTCGTAGTCCTTGATCGGCCCGAAGATCTTCGCGCAGAAGAGACCATCGCGTTCCGGCTTGAACGTACGGTAGTTGATGGTCTCCGGCTTCTTCACTTCACCGAACGACCACGAACGGATCTTGTCCGGCGAGGCCAGACCGATCTTGATCGCGTCGAAAACTTCTTCCTGTTGGACTTGCTTGAATAGATCGAGCAGAGCTTTCATTGCTTTCTCTCCGTAGTCCGATTAATTGCGGTCGAGATCGATGTCGATACCGAGCGAGCGGATTTCCTTCACGAGCACGTTGAAGGATTCCGGCATGCCTGCATCGATCACGTGATCGCCCTTGACCAGGTTTTCATAAACCTTGGTACGGCCGTTCACGTCGTCCGACTTCACCGTCAGCATTTCCTGCAGCACGTAGGACGCGCCGTACGCTTCGAGTGCCCACACTTCCATTTCACCGAAACGCTGGCCACCGAACTGCGCCTTACCACCCAGCGGCTGCTGCGTGACGAGCGAGTACGGGCCGGTCGAACGCGCGTGCATCTTGTCGTCGACCAAGTGGTGCAGCTTCAGGTAGTGCATGTAGCCGAGCGTCACGCGACGTTCGAACATTTCGCCCGTGCGGCCGTCGTACAGGCGGACCTGGTTCTTCGACGGGTTCATGCCGAGTTGTTCCGCGATGTCGTCCGGGAACGCGAGGTTGAGCATCTTGCCCATTTCTTCCTCGGTCGCACCGTCGAACACCGGCGTTGCAAACGGCACGCCTTCGCGCAGGTTCTTCGCGAGTTCGAGGATCTCGTCGTCGGTGAAGCTTTCCAGGTCTTCCTGGCGGCCCGAGTCGTTGTAGATCTTCGTCAGGAACACGCGCATTTCCTCGATCTTCGCCTGACGCTGCAGCATTTCGCCGATACGCCAGCCGAGGCCCTTTGCGGCCCAGCCGAGGTGCACTTCCAGAACCTGACCCACGTTCATCCGCGACGGAACGCCCAGCGGGTTCAGCACGACGTCTGCCGGACGGCCATCGGCCATGTACGGCATGTCTTCGATCGGAACGATCTTCGACACGACACCCTTGTTACCGTGACGGCCTGCCATCTTGTCGCCAGGCTGCAGGCGACGCTTGACCGCGAGGTACACCTTGACCATCTTCAGCACGCCCGGCGGCAGTTCGTCGCCTTGCGTGAGCTTCTTGCGCTTCTCTTCGAACGCGAGGTCGAACTGGTGACGCTTTTCTTCGATCGAGTTCTTGATCGCTTCGAGCTGCGCCGCTGCTTCGTCGTCCGCGAGGCGGATGTCGAACCAGTGGTAGTGGTCGAGGTCTTCCAGGTAAGCCTGGTCGATCTTCGTGCCCTTCGCGAGCTTCTTCGGACCGCCGTTCGCGACCTTGCCCACGAGCATGCGCGCGAGACGCTGGAACGCGTCGCCTTCCACGATGCGCAGCTGGTCGTTCAGGTCGAGACGATAGCGCTTCAGTTCGTCGTCGATAATCTGTTGCGCACGCTTGTCGCGCTGGATGCCTTCACGCGTGAACACCTGGACGTCGATCACGGTGCCGCTCATGCCCGACGGTACGCGCAGCGACGTGTCCTTCACGTCCGAGGCCTTCTCGCCGAAGATCGCGCGCAGCAGCTTCTCTTCCGGCGTCAGCTGGGTCTCGCCCTTCGGCGTGACCTTGCCGACCATCACGTCGCCTGCTTCGACTTCCGCACCGATGTACACGATGCCCGATTCGTCGAGACGGCCGAGCTGGACTTCAGCCAGGTTCGAGATGTCGCGCGTGATTTCTTCCGGCCCGAGCTTCGTGTCGCGTGCAACGACGTTCAGCTCTTCGATGTGGATCGACGTGTAGCGATCGTCCGCAACGACCTTCTCCGAGATCAGGATCGAATCCTCGAAGTTGTAGCCGTTCCACGGCATGAACGCGATCAGCATGTTCTGGCCGAGCGCGAGCTCGCCCAGGTCCGTCGAGGCGCCGTCGGCCAGCACGTCGCCGCGCGAGACCTTGTCGCCCATTTTCACGATCGGACGCTGGTTGATGTTCGTGTTCTGGTTCGAACGCGTGTACTTGATCAGGTTGTAGATGTCGACACCGACTTCACCTGCGACTGCTTCGTCGTCGTTCACGCGAATCACGATACGGCCTGCGTCGACATAGTCGACGACGCCGCCACGGAACGCCTGAACCGTCGTACCCGAGTCGACCGCACAAGTGCGCTCGATGCCCGTACCGACGACCGGCTTTTCCGGACGCAGACACGGCACGGCCTGACGCTGCATGTTCGAACCCATCAGTGCACGGTTCGCGTCATCGTGTTCAAGGAACGGAATCAGCGAAGCTGCCACCGACACGATCTGCGACGGCGCAACGTCCATGTACTGGATACGGTCCGGCGTGACCATCATCGTTTCGCCGGCTTCACGCGACGACACGAGTTCGTCGATCAGCTGGCCGTTCTCGTCGATCGCGGCGTTTGCCTGCGCGATCATGTAGCGGCCTTCTTCGATCGCCGACAGGTAGTCGATCTGGTCGGTCACCTTGCTGTCCACGACCTTGCGGTACGGCGTCTCGAGGAAGCCGTACTCGTTCAGGTGCGCATACAGTGCGAGCGAGTTGATCAGACCGATGTTCGGACCTTCCGGCGTTTCGATCGGGCACACACGGCCATAGTGAGTCGGGTGCACGTCACGAACTTCGAAGCCTGCGCGTTCGCGCGTCAGACCACCCGGGCCCAGTGCGGAAACACGGCGCTTGTGCGTGATTTCCGACAGCGGGTTGGTCTGGTCCATGAACTGCGACAGCTGCGACGAACCGAAGAACTCGCGGATCGCCGACGAAATCGGCTTCGAGTTGATCAGGTCGTGCGGCATCAGGTTTTCGCTTTCGGCCTGGCCGAGGCGTTCCTTGACCGCGCGCTCGACACGCACGAGACCCGCGCGGAACTGGTTTTCCGCCAGTTCGCCGACGCAACGCACGCGACGGTTGCCGAGGTGGTCGATATCGTCCACTTCGCCCTTGCCGTTGCGCAGCTCGACGAGGATCTTGATCGTCGCGAGGATGTCGTCGTCCTGCAGCGTCATCGGGCCGGTGATTTCATCACGGCTGACGCGGCGGTTGAACTTCATGCGGCCGACCTTCGACAGGTCGTACGCTTCTTCGCTGTAGAACAGACGGTTGAACAGTGCCTCGACCGCTTCTTCGGTCGGCGGCTCGCCCGGACGCATCATGCGGTAGATCGCGATGCGCGCGGCCGTCTTGTCGGTCGTTTCGTCGACACGCAGCGTCGACGAGATGTACGGGCCCTGGTCCAGGTCGTTCGTGTAGAGCGTCTGGATGTCCTTGATGCCCGCTTCGCGCAGCTTCTCGAGCACGCTTTCCGTGACTTCGTCGTTCGCGCTCGCGATCACTTCGCCGGTATCGCCGTCGACGACGTTCTTCGCCAGCACGCGGCCGAGCAGATAGTCTTCCGGCACCGAGATGAACTTGGTCTTCGCGGCTTCGAGGTCGCGAATGTGCTTCGCGTTGATCCGCTTGTCCTTCTGGACGATGACCTTGCCATCACGATCCGTGATGTCGAAACGCGCGACTTCACCACGCAGGCGCTCGGGCACGAACTCGAGTTGCGCGCCTTCGTCCATCAGCGTGAAGTTGTCGAACACGAAGAAGTTCGCGAGGATCTGTTCCGGCGTGAGGCCGATGGCCTTCAGCAGGATCGTGACCGGCATCTTGCGGCGACGGTCGACGCGGAAGTACAGGATGTCCTTCGGGTCGAATTCGAAGTCGAGCCACGAGCCGCGGTACGGAATGATCCGTGCCGAGAACAGCAGCTTGCCCGAGCTGTGCGTCTTGCCCTTGTCGTGTTCGAAGAACACGCCCGGCGAACGGTGCAGCTGCGAGACGATGACACGCTCGGTGCCGTTGATGACGAACGAGCCCGTCGGCGTCATGAGCGGCATTTCGCCCATGTACACTTCCTGCTCTTTCACTTCCTTGACGACCGGCTTGTTCGGCGATTCCTTGTCGAGGATGACAAGGCGGACCTTCGCACGCAGCGCGGAGCAGTACGTCAGGCCACGCTGCTGGCATTCCTTGATGTTGAATGCCGGCGAGGACAGCGCATAGCTCACGAACTCAAGGCGCGCGAAACCGTTGTGCGAAACAATGGGAAATACCGATGTGAACGCGGCCTGCAAACCTTCAGGCTTGCGTTGTGTGGCCGGCACATCGGCTTGCAGAAACGTGCTGAATGATTCAAGCTGGGTAGCCAGCAAGAACGGAACTTGGTGAACGATGGGGCGCTTCGCGAAACTCTTGCGAATGCGCTTCTTCTCGGTGAAGGAATATTGCATACGATCTCCGAATCACGGCGGGTGCTATCGAGGCGGAATACCTTGACGTTTCAAACCCGAGTGTTCACCGACTGAGACCCGATGGCCGTTCGACGGCTTGAACGAGCCGAGAAGCTTGGTGGTTGGCCGCTACCAACCGCTGGCTGACGGCAGCGGATGCCTGTGTTGCCCGCTACCCGACCAAACTTGCCTTCTGCAGTCGCTTCAGAAGACAAAGAGAACCGCCATTCGTGACCAATGACAACGATCAGGCGGTTTTCTTTGGCTTCTGGGGCCGATTATTCGGGCTCCCGAATGAGTGCCAGAATAACGTCCCCACAAAGCACAAAAAGGCCGGCGGTGAAAATACCGCCAGCCTTCGCGCAGCGAGCCGAAACTTACTTGATTTCGGCCTTCGCGCCTGCGTCTTCCAGCTTCTTCTTGGCTTCGTCAGCAGCAGCCTTCGGCACCGCTTCCTTGACGGGCTTCGGTGCGCCGTCAACCAGGTCCTTCGCTTCCTTCAGGCCCAGGCCCGTCAGTTCGCGAACTGCCTTGATGACTGCAACCTTGTTGCCGCCTGCTTCGAGCAGCATGACCGTGAATTCGGTCTGCTCTTCAGCAGCAGCAGCAGCGCCGCCGCCTGCCGGGCCAGCGACTGCCACTGCAGCTGCCGACACGCCAAACTTCTCTTCGAATGCCTTGACCAGTTCGTTCAGTTCCAGAACGGTCATCCCTTCGACTGCTGCCAGGATGTCTTCTTTTGCGATTGCCATTTGAAATACTCCTAAATTGAATTCGGATACAGCCAGCGATCAATGACGCTGATGCACGTTCGATTACGCAGCTTCCGCTTGCTTCTTCTCGGCCAGCGCGGCCAGAGCGCGCGCGAAGCCCGAAACAGGCGATTGCATAACGAACAGCAGCTTCGAGAGCAGTTCTTCGCGGCTCGGGATGCTTGCCAGCGCTTGCACGCCAGCCTTGTCCATCACCTTGCCATCGAACGAACCAGCCTTGATGACCAACTTGTCATTGCTCTTGCTGAAGTCGTTGACGACCTTAGCAGCAGCAATTGCATCTTCCGAGATGCCGTAGATCAACGGGCCAGTCATCTGCTCTGCCAGCGGAGCAAACGGCGTACCTTCAACAGCGCGACGCGCCAGCGTGTTCTTCAACACGCGCAGGTAAACCTGTTGCTCACGCGCTTTCGCGCGCAGCTTGGTCAGATCGCCAACCGCAATTCCACGATACTCAGCCAGCACAACGGTCTGGGCCTTCGCGACTTGCGCGGCAACCTCAGCGACGACGGCTTGCTTGTCTTCTCTATTAAGCGGCACGGTTAGCCTCCAGAAACGATACGTTCGGCGCGGCCGGCATGGCCGAAACCTCACGTACCTCGTTCAACAACGGCGTCCGACCTCGTTAGGAGTATTTCCACCTCACGCCGGGAATCGCTTCACGGCCTGCGGCTTCACCACTGCAAAACTTTTTCGGGTTCGCCATCTGCGTTGGCTTGAATTAAGGGATCACCTGACTGCTGCGCCCCACCAACGGTCTTTGATAACCGGTTGTTCGCCCTGCTGCACGAACAACCGCCCAAAGCCCATGTAGGCCGCTTCGCGAACGAAGCGGCCCGAATACTTGCTTACTGTGCTGCCAGCGTAGCCTGGTCGACACGCACGCCGACGCCCATCGTGCTCGACAGTGCGATCTTGCGCAGGTAGACGCCCTTGCTCGTTGCCGGCTTAGCCTTCTGCAGCGCTTCGATCAGCGCCGACAGGTTCGAACGCAGTGCGGTCGGCTCGAACGATGCACGGCCGATGGTCGCGTGGATGATACCGGCCTTGTCGACACGGAATTGCACCTGACCAGCCTTCGCGTTCTTGACGGCGGTTGCGACGTCCGGCGTGACCGTACCGACCTTCGGGTTCGGCATCAGGCCGCGCGGGCCGAGGATCTGACCGAGCGTACCGACGATACGCATCGTGTCCGGCGAAGCGATCACGATGTCGAAGTCCATCTGGCCAGCCTTGATCTGCTCTGCCAGGTCTTCCATACCGACGATTTCCGCGCCTGCTGCACGCGCTTGTTCAGCCTTCTCGCCTTGCGCGAACACAGCAACGCGAACCGACTTGCCCGTACCTGCCGGCAGAACGACCGAACCACGAACGACCTGGTCCGACTTCTTCGCATCGATGCCGAGCTGGACTGCGACGTCGATCGACTCGTCGAACTTCGCGCTCGCGCATTCCTTCACGAGGCTCAGTGCGTCTTCGATCGCGTACAGCTTCTGACGATCGACCTTGGCGGCAAATGCCTGACGGCGCTTGGAGATCTTAGCCATTTACACGCCCTCCACAGTGATGCCCATCGAGCGTGCGCTACCAGCGATGGTGCGAACGGCTGCGTCCAGATCAGCTGCCGTAAGGTCCGGCATCTTGGTCTTCGCGATTTCTTCGGCTTGAGCGCGCGTGATCGAACCGACCTTGTCGGTGTGCGGCTTGCTCGAGCCCTTGTCCACCTTCGCCGCCTTCTTGATCAGGACGGTCGCCGGCGGCGTCTTCATCACGAACGTGAAGCTCTTGTCAGCGAATGCCGTGATGACCACCGGCACCGGCAGACCCGGCTCCATGCCTTGAGTCTGCGCGTTGAACGCCTTGCAGAACTCCATGATGTTCAGGCCGCGCTGGCCCAGTGCCGGACCGACCGGCGGCGACGGGTTGGCTTTACCTGCAGGGATCTGCAGCTTGATAAAGCCGATAATCTTCTTTGCCATTTGTGAACCTCATTGGAACGCCAGAGAAGGCGTTCGGTGAGTAATAACGCGCTTTCGCCACTGGCTACTGACGCTCCTCAACGGCCATGACGCGGGCCGTAAGCGCGAAGGTGGGCAGCCGAGGCTGCCCACCGAATCGGGATCAAACTTTTTCGACCTGGCCGAACTCGAGTTCGACCGGAGTGGATCGGCCAAAGATGGTGACCGACACACGCACGCGCGATTTTTCGTAGTTGACTTCTTCGACGGTGCCGTTGAAGTCCGTGAACGGGCCTTCCTTGACACGCACCATCTCGCCGACTTCGAACAGGGTCTTCGGGCGCGGCTTTTCGACGCCTTCCTGCATCTGCGACATGATCTTTTCGACTTCCTTCGGGGAAATCGGGGTCGGGCGGTTACGTGCACCGCCGACGAAACCGGTGACCTTCGCGGTGTTCTTCACGAGGTGCCACGTTTCGTCCGTCATTTCCATCTCCACCAGCACGTAGCCAGGGAAGAAACGACGCTCGGTCACAGCCTTGTGGCCGCCTTTGACTTCGACCACTTCTTCGGTCGGAACCAGGATCTGACCGAATTTGTCCTGCATGCCAGCACGTTCAATGCGCTCTTGAAGCGCGCGTTGCACGCTCTTCTCCATACCGGAGTAGGCGTGCACGACGTACCAACGCTTTCCGCTCGGGGATGCCGGAGTATCGCTCATATCATTTCCAACCCAGAATCGCCGAGAAAATCACCCATTCGATCGATTTGTCACTCAACCAGAGGAAAATCGCCATCACGAGCACGAAACCGAACACGACGAGTGTGGTTTGCGTTGCTTCCTTGCGGGTGGGCCAAACGACCTTCCGGACTTCCTTGTACGAATCCTTGGCAAAGGCGATGAGGCTCTTGCCAGGGGCGGACATCAGCCCGACGGCCACGCCGGCGATGATACCTACCGCCAACGCGGCACCGCGGACATACCACTGCTGATTGGCCAGCCAGAAGAAGCCCACGAATCCGGCCAAGACCAGCAATACGCCCAGGGCCAGCATCAGCTTATCGCCGGAGGTATTTACAGTTTCGACGGATGGATTCGCCATAACACCTTAAAACAAATGCCACGTAGGACACGTGGCTATTTTTTGGCAGGGGCAGAGGGAATCGAACCCCCAACCTTCGGTTTTGGAGACCGACGCTCTGCCAGTTGAGCTATACCCCTAAACCATGCTGGGGCTGGCTGTTGCCAGCCCCAAAACTGTCGATCAACGAATAACTGGCTTACTCGATGATCTTGGCGACGACGCCGGCGCCGACCGTACGGCCGCCTTCGCGGATTGCGAAGCGCAGACCTTCTTCCATCGCGATCGGAGCGATCAGCTTCACCGTGATCGACACGTTGTCGCCC
>NZ_JAIZSA010000041.1:0-18152 GCF_020419825.1 Burkholderia sp. AU30198
TGCACCACCACCGACAGCTTAAAAGCCAGGCTGTAGTCCCGCTGCGTCCGCTTGATCCCTTGCTCCATCTGGCACCTCCTCGCCTCGGCGAAAAAGTGTCAACCTATTTCAGGATGGGTCACGGACGAAAAAAAAGCCGCCCGCGATGAAGCGGGCGGCTTGTTCAGCCAGGACACCGGCCCGCGGGCCGGTGCGGCGTCATTCCTTCGGGGCCGTCGCGCCGCCGTGCGCCGCCGACCATTCGGCCGGTGCGTGCAGGAATTTCTCGACTTCGTCGAGCGTCTTCGTCTCGAAGTAGCCCGACGCCTTCGCGACGCGCAGCACGTCCCACCACGTGGCGAGCGCGTGCAGGTCGACGTCGATGTCCTTCAGGACCGACACGCTTTCCTTGAAGATGTTGTAGTGGAACAGCACGAAGCAGTGGTTCACCGTCGCGCCTGCGGTACGCAGCGCGTTGACGAAGTTGATCTTGCTGCGGCTGTCGGTCGTCAGGTCTTCCACGAGCAGCACGCGCGAGCCTTCTTCCAGATGGCCCTCGATCTGCGCGTTGCGGCCGAAACCCTTCGGCTTTTTGCGCACGTACTGCATCGGCACCATCATCCGGTCGGCCAGCCATGCCGCGAACGGGATACCGGCCGTTTCGCCGCCTGCCACCGCGTCGATCTGCTCGAAGCCGACGTCGCGCATGATCGTCGTTTCCGCCATTTCCATCAGCGCGCGGCGCACACGCGGATACGAAATCAGCTTGCGGCAGTCGATATAGACGGGGCTTGCCCAGCCGGACGTGAAGATGAACGGTTTTTCTGCGTTGAAGTGCACTGCCTGTACTTCGAGCAGGATTTTGGCGGTCGTATCCGAGATCGACTGACGATCGTAGCCTGTCATGGGCATTCCTTGGGTGATGAGCGAAGAGCGGGCGCGGGCCCGGTGGCGCAGCAAGGGGAACCTGCCCGGGGGGCCGGGGCGCGATCGGAGGGCCAATCGCATCGCTGCGCGCGTAGCCCGCTATTTTACCCGATTCAGGCCGGTTTTCGGCGGAATTCGCGCGGGTTCGCCCCGCGGCTCACCACCGGCGAAACAACCGGGGCCAGACTGATCGCGCGCTGATGCGGAGGATGCGGCGCTGCACCAACATGCGTCATTTAGGGGGTGTACACTAGGCGACCCTTAGAAATCGTTCAGTACTTTGTACTTTCCTCTTGCCACCCGCCAAGGTTCGATGGCGTGCCGACCCGGCGCGTCGCGTGCCGTCTCGCAGTCGATCACCCTCTCGATTCAAGCAGACGCGGCCGAAGGTGCGGCGTACTGAACCGTCAATATTTCGCATGTCTCTCGCAGGTCAATCATGGACGAACAACTGAAGCAGGCCGCACTGGCTTATCACCTGAACCCGAAACCCGGCAAGATTTCGGTCACCCCGACCAAGCCGCTGTCGAACCAGCTGGATCTGTCGCTCGCGTATTCGCCGGGCGTCGCCGCTGCGTGCGAAGCGATCCACGCCGATCCGCTCGACGCGCAGAAGTACACGTCGCGCGGCAACCTCGTCGGCGTCATCACGAACGGCACCGCCGTGCTCGGCCTCGGCAACATCGGCCCGCTCGCCGCTAAGCCGGTGATGGAAGGCAAGGGCTGCCTCTTCAAGAAATTCGCGGGCATCGACGTGTTCGACATCGAACTGTCGGAGTCCGACCCCGACAAGCTCGTCGAGGCGATCGCGATGCTCGAGCCGACGCTCGGCGGCATCAACCTCGAGGACATCAAGGCGCCGGAATGCTTCTACATCGAGCAGAAGCTGCGCGAGCGCATGAAGATCCCCGTCTTCCACGACGACCAGCACGGCACCGCGATCATCGCGTCGGCTGCGATCCTGAACGGCCTGAAGGTCGTCGGCAAGAAGCTGTCCGAAGTGAAGCTCGTGTGTTCGGGCGCGGGCGCTGCGGCGATCGCGTGTCTGGACCTGCTGGTGAACCTCGGCCTGACCAAGTCGAACATCCTCGTCGCCGATTCGAAGGGCGTGATCTACGAAGGGCGCGGCAACCTCGACCCGTCGAAGCAGCGTTACGCGGCGACCACCGATGCGCGCACGCTCGCTGACGCGATCGTCGATGCGGACGTGTTCCTCGGCTGCTCGAGCGCGGGCGTGCTGAAGCAGGACATGGTCAAGACGATGGGCGACCGCCCGCTGATCCTGGCGCTCGCGAACCCGGAACCGGAAATCCGCCCGGAAGACGCGAAGGCCGTGCGCCCGGACGCGATCGTCGCGACCGGCCGTTCGGACTACCCGAACCAGGTCAACAACGTGCTGTGCTTCCCGTTCATCTTCCGCGGCGCGCTCGACGTCGGCGCGACGACGATCACGGAAGAAATGAAGCTCGCGTGCGTGCGCGCGATCGCCGAGCTGGCGCAGGAAACCGACCAGAGCGAAGAAGTCGCGAAGGCGTATGAAGGCCACTCGCTCGAATTCGGGCCGGACTACCTGATTCCGAAGCCGTTCGACCCGCGCCTGATCATCAAGATCGCGCCGGCCGTCGCGCAAGCCGCGATGGATTCGGGCGTCGCCACCCGTCCGATCCAGGACATGGACGCGTACCGCGAGCAGCTCGGTGCGACCGTCTACCGCACCGGCATGGTGATGCGCCCGGTGTTCGCGACCGCGAAGCAGAAGCAGGCTCGCATCGTGTTCGCCGAGGGCGAAGACGAGCGTGTGCTGCGCGCCGCGCAGTTCGTGCTGCAGGAAAAGATCGCGAAGCCGATCCTCGTCGGCCGTCCGTCGGTCATCGACATGCGCCTCGCGAAGATCGGCTCGAAGCTGAAGGCCGGCACCGATTTCGAAATCGTCGATCCGGAAGACGATGCGCGCTACCACCGCTACTGGCAGGCCTATCAGGAGATCGGCGCGCGTGACGGCGTGACGCCGGAAGTCGCGAAGGCCGCGATGCGCAAGTTCAACACGCTGATCGGCGCGATGCTGGTGCACCTGGGCGACGCGGACGGGATGATCTGCGGGATGATCGACACGTTCCACAGCCACCTGAAGTTCATCGAGCAGGTGCTGGGCCGCGCAAAGGGCGCCGAGCACTTCGCGGCAATGAACCTGCTGATGCTGCCGGGCCGCAACCTGTTCGTGTGCGATACGTACGTGAACGAGCTGCCGAGCGCCGAACAGCTCGCCGACATGACGATCCAGGCCGCGGCCGAGATCGAGCGCTTCGGCATTACGCCGAAGGCTGCGCTGCTGTCGAACTCGAACTTCGGCAGCGCGCCGTCGGCGTCGTCGCGCCGGATGGGCGAGGCCCGCAAGCTGATCGTCGAACGTGCACCGAACCTGGAAGTCGACGGCGAAATGCACGGCGACGCGGCGCTGTCGGAAATGATCCGCAAGCAGGCATTCCCCGGCACGACGCTGTCGGGCGAAGCGAACCTGCTGATCATGCCGAACGTCGAAGCGGCCAACATCGCGTACAACCTGCTGAAGATGGTGGGCGGCGAAGGCGTGACGGTCGGCCCGTTCCTGCTCGGCGCAGCGAAGCCGGCTCACATCCTGACGCCGGCCGCGACCGTGCGCCGGATCATCAACATGACGGCCGTTGCCGCCGCGAACGTGAACACGAAGTAAGTCCACGCCCGCGTGTGCCGCGCTTCGCGCGCGGCACAATGAAAAACGCCACGGAACCTGCGTTCCGTGGCGTTTTTTTTATCGTGAAGCGACGTGAGCCGGTAGGCGCTCACCGGCGGGCATCCGGACCGCGAATGCCCGCCGCGTGCCGTTACGCGACCTGCTGGTGCGACTGGCCGCCGGCCGGCGCACGCCACTTCGCGAGCAGCGTGTTCCACTTCTGGCGTACCGCGCGCAGGTTGTTCTCCTTCACGTGGCCATAGCCGCGAATGCCGTCCGGCAGCGCCGCGAGCTCGAGGGCGAGCGGGCGGTTGGCCGCGTTCAGCTTGCCGAGCACCTCGCCGATCAGCGCTTCGTACTCGCCGATCAGCGCGCGCTCGGTGCGACGCTCCTCGGTACGGCCGAACGGGTCGAGCCCCGTGCCGCGCAGGAACTTCGCCTTCGCGAGCATCCGGAACGCCGACATCATCCACGGGCCATACGCCTTCTTCACGAGATGGCCGTGCGCATCCGTCTTCGCGAACAGCGGCGGCGCGAGGTGGAATTTCAGCTTCCAGTCGCCTTCGAACTGCGCGGTCAGGCGCGCGAGGAACGCCGGGTCGGACTGCAGCCGTGCGACCTCGTATTCGTCCTTGTACGCCATCAGCTTGAACAGGTTGCGCGCAACCGCTTCGGTCAGCTGCTCCTGCACCGTGTCGCCGTCTGCCAGCGCACGCTCGGCCGCGCGCACCTTGTCGACGAACGACGCATAGCGCGACGCGTACGCGGCATTCTGGTACGCGGTGAGGAACTCCACGCGCTTCGCGATCAGTGCGTCGACCGCCTTCTTCGTGTGCAGCGCGATCACCGTGGCGCCTTGCGCGGGGCGCGCGTCGCCGGCCGCGGCCTGCTTCACGCTTGCCAGGTCGTGCGCGGCGCGGCGGCCCCATTCGAAGGCCGCGCGGTTCTTCTCGACCGATACCGCATTCAGCTCGATCGCGCGGACGAGCGACGCGAGCGTGAGCGGCAGCCAGCCTTTCTGCCACGCGTAGCCGAGCACGAACGGGTTCGTGTAGATCGCGTCGCCGAGCAGCGCGACCGCGAAGCGGTTCGCGTCGATGAAGTCGACGTCAACGCCGGCCGCCGCACGGATGTCGTTTTCGGCGGACAGGCCGGGGAACGCCCAGTTCGGGTTCTTGATGAACTCGGCGGTCGGCGTCTGCGCGCTGTTGACGACCACGCGCGTCGTGTCGTGCCGCATCCGCGACGTGCACTCGTCGCCGGCCGTGACGATCGCGTCGCAGCCGATCACGAGGTCGGCTTCACCCATCGCGATCCGGGTTGCGTGGATGTCGGTCGGCGCGTGCGAGATCTGCACATGGCTCATCACGGCGCCGCCTTTCTGCGCGAGGCCGGTGACGTCGAGCACGGTCACGCCCTTGTTTTCCAGGTGCGCGGCCATCCCGAGCAGCGCGCCGATCGTGACGACGCCCGTGCCACCGACGCCCGTGACGAGCACGCCGTATGCGCGGTCGATGTCCGGCAGCGTCGGCTCAGGGATCGGCGGCAGTGCGTTGCCGTCGACCGACACGGCCTTCGGCTTCTTCAACTGGCCGCCCTCGACCGTGACGAAGCTCGGGCAGAAGCCCTTCACGCACGAGAAGTCCTTGTTGCAGCTCGACTGGTTGATCTGGCGCTTCGTGCCGAATTCGGTTTCCAGCGGCTCGACCGACAGGCAGTTCGACTGCACCGAACAGTCGCCGCAGCCTTCGCACACCGCCTCGTTGATCACGACGCGCTTGGCCGGGTCCGGATACGTGCCGCGTTTGCGGCGACGGCGTTTCTCGGTCGCGCAAGTCTGGTCGTAGATCAGGATCGTCGTGCCTTCGATCTCGCGCAGCTCGCGCTGCACGTCGTCGAGCTGGTCGCGGTGATGGATCGGCACGCCCGGCGCGAGCAGCGCCTTCTGGCTGTCGTACTTCTCCGGCTCGTCGGTGACGATCACGATCTTCTTCGCGCCTTCCGATGCGAGCTGGTGCGTGATCTGCGGCACCGTCAGCACGCCGTCGACCGGCTGGCCGCCCGTCATCGCGACGGCGTCGTTGTACAGGATCTTGTAGGTGATGTTCGCCTTCGACGAGATCGCCGCGCGCACCGCCAGCAGGCCCGAGTGGAAATAGGTGCCGTCGCCGAGGTTCGCGAACACGTGTTTCTCGTCCGTGAACGGCGCCTGGCCGATCCACGGCACGCCTTCACCGCCCATCTGGCTGAAGGTGCTCGTGCTGCGGTCCATCCACACGGTCATGTAGTGGCAGCCGATGCCGGCGATCGCGCGCGAACCTTCCGGCACGTTGGTCGACGTGTTGTGCGGGCAGCCCGAGCAGAACCACGGCTTGCGCTCGGTCTGCACGTGCGGCTTCGCGAGCGCCATTTCCTTCGCGCTGATCACGGCGAGCCGCGCGGCGATGCGTGCACGCACGTCGGACGGCAGTTCGAACTTCTCGAGGCGCGTCGCGATCGCCTTCGCGATGATCGCGGGCGACAGCTCGTAGTGGGCGGGCAGCAGCCAGTTGCCCATCGGCACCGACCATTCGCCGCCGGCGCCGTCCTTTTCGTCGAACTTGCCGAACACGCGCGGCCGCTGGCCATCGGGCCAGTTGTACAGCTCTTCCTTGATCGCGTATTCGAGGATCTGGCGCTTTTCCTCGACGACGAGGATTTCATCGAGGCCGCGCGCGAATGCCTGCGCGCCCTGCGCTTCGAGCGGCCACACGCAGCCGACCTTGTAGAGCCGGATGCCGATCCGCGCGCAGGTTTCGTCGTCGAGGCCGAGGTCGGTCAGCGCCTGGCGCACGTCGAGGTACGCCTTGCCGCCGGTCATGATCCCGAAGCGCGCGCTCGGCGAATCGATCTCGATGCGGTCGAGCTTGTTCGCGCGCACATAGGCGAGCGCCGCGTACCACTTGTAGTCGAGCAGCCGTGCTTCCTGCACGAGCGGCGGGTCGGGCCAGCGGATGTTCAGCCCGCCTTCCGGCAGGATGAAGTCGGTCGGTAGCACGATCTCGGTGCGATGCGGGTCGATGTCGACCGACGCCGACGATTCGACCACGTCCGTCACGCACTTGAGCGCGACCCACAGGCCCGAATAGCGGCTCATGGCCCAGCCGTGCAGGCCGAAATCGAGATACTCCTGCACGTTGGACGGGAACAGCACGGGCAGCCCGCAGGCCTTGAAGATGTGTTCCGACTGGTGTGCCAGCGTCGACGATTTCGCCGCGTGGTCGTCACCGGCGAGCACCAGCACGCCGCCGTGCTGCGACGAGCCGGCCGAGTTCGCGTGCTTGAATACGTCGCCCGTGCGGTCGACGCCCGGGCCCTTGCCGTACCACATGCCGAACACGCCGTCGTGCTTCGCGCCGGGGTACAGGTTCACTTGCTGCGAGCCCCACACGGCGGTGGCGGCGAGATCTTCGTTGAGGCCGGGCTGGAAGACGATCTGGTGGGCTGCCAGGTGCTGCTTGGCTTTCCAGAGCGACAGATCGAGGCCGCCGAGCGGCGAACCGCGATAGCCGGAAATGAAGCCGGCCGTATTGAGACCGGCGGCGCGGTCGCGTTCCTGCTGGAGCATCGGCAGGCGCACGAGGGCCTGGATGCCGCTCATGTACGCGCGACCGCGTTCCAGTGTGTATTTGTCATCAAGCGTGACGGACTTCAGCGCGGCTTCTAGGGACGCGCGTTGGCCTGCGTCTAGCGGGGCATTCATTAACTGTCTCCTCCACCCAGTTTGGGATCACCAAAACTCGACTGCTTCGGGCATCTTGTGGACGCGTCGGCAGTGGCCGGCATATTGGCCGGTTTTAAGCGATGGTAGCACTGGGGCAAACCCGCCGCCCATCGGTTGGAACGCGGGGGAATTGCGGCGGCGCATCAAAAAAGGGGCTGAATCATGAGTTACATCATGTAAAAGCATGTAAAGCTGGCCCCATCTGCATGCAAACGCCGTTAATCTTGTCGGCCTGCTGGTGGTGCCCGGCCGCGTTGGTTCGTTTCGACGCAATCGGAGAGGCGCCGGCAGTTTTACAGGAGGTGCAATGAACACACGTCATATCCAGAGTTTCCTGATCGTGTCCGCCGCGTTTTTCTCGATGACGGGCCCGGTGCACGCGCGAGGCGCGAGCGCACTGGCGGCAGCCGGCGCGCAGATGCAGCAGATCGTGCCGGCCCAGGACGCCGTCGCGCAGCCGTCGGCCGAGCGCGCCGTCGCGTCGAAGGCGAACGCGCGTTGATCCGGTCGCGCGGCCCGCGGGCCGCGCCGGAATGCAAAAAGGGCGGGAATCCTGAGATTCCCGCCCTTTTTCTTTGTGCCGCCGGATCGTGCGGGCTGCCGGGTTGCCCCGGGCAGCCGCCCGCCGGATGCGTCAGGCCTTGTCCTGCACGACGCCGCGGCGGATCTGGTCGAGCTCGATCGATTCGAACAGCGCCTTGAAGTTGCCTTCGCCGAAGCCCTGGTTGCCCTTGCGCTGGATGATCTCGAAGAAGATCGGCCCGATCTGGTTCTCGGTGAAGATCTGCAGCAGCAGGTCGTCGCGTGCGCCGTCGATCAGGATCTTGCGCTTCTTCAGTTCTTCCAGCGATTCACCGTGGTTCGGCACGCGGCGGTCGACCAGTTCGTAATACGTGTCGATCGTGTCGAGCAGCTTCACTTCCTTGCTGCGCAGGCCGTCGACCGCCTGGTAGATGTCGCTTGCACCGAGCGCGATGTGCTGGATGCCTTCGCCGTGATACGCGTCGAGGTATTCCTGGATCTGGCCGGCCGTATCCGAGCCTTCCTCGTTGATCGGGATGCGGATCTTGCCGCACGGCGACGTCATCGCCTTCGACTTCACGCCCGTCACCTTGCCTTCGATGTCGAAGTAGCGCACTTCGCGAAAGTTGAACAGGCGTTCGTAGAACTCGGCCCATTCCTGCATGCGGCCGCGATGCACGTTGTGCGTCAGGTGGTCGATATAGGTGAGGCCGTGGCCGACCGGGTTCGGGTTCGCGCCGGCGATCGGCTCGAAGTCGACGTCATAGATGCTGATGTCGCCGATTGCGCCCGGTTGCGCACCGTTCTTGCCGCGCCAGCGGTCGACGAAGTAGATCAGCGAATCGCCGATGCCCTTGATCGCCGGGATGTTCAGCTCCATCGGGCCCGTCTTGTTGTCGAAGCCCCATGCGCCGAGTTCCAGCGCGTGCTGGTACGCCTTCGCGGCGTCCTGCACGCGGAACGCGATTGCGCAGATCGACGGGCCGTGCAGGCGTGCGAAGCGTTGCGCGAACGAATCGGGTTCGGCGTTGATGATGAAGTTGATGTCGCCCTGGCGGTACACCGTCACGTCCTTGTGGCGGTGGCGCGCGATCGCGGTGAAACCCATCCGTTCGAACAGTTGTCCGAGCGCTTTCGGGTCCGGTGCCGTGTATTCGATGAATTCGAAGCCGTCGGTGCCGACGGGGTTGTCCCAGTTCGGGATCTGCATGGCGTGTCTCCTGTGGGGGCGATCGGCCGGGGCGGTGTGCGCATGCCCGGCGTGGTTCGATGTCGAACGTGGCACACGCGGCGGCGTGCGCAACGAATCGGTACGTGCGACAGAGTGTAGCGGGCAGCTGCGAGCGTAAACTTGCGAACTTAATTGCCCGAACCTACGATGGCGCAATTTCCAGTCTCAAACTATTCATTGGAGGGCAGAAGATGGCGCAAGCCGAATTGGATGCCATCGACCGGCGGATTCTCGCGATTCTTCAGGAGAACGGCCGCCTGTCGAACCAGGAGATCGCCGAGCGCGTGAACCTGTCGCCGAGCCCGTGTCTGCGGCGGATCCGGCGGCTCGAGGAGATCGGCGTGATTACCGGTTATGTCGCGCTGCTGAATCCGCAGAAGCTCGGGCTCGACCTGCTCGCGTACGTGAGCGTGCGGCTCGAGAAGCGCGGCGGCCTGGCGCCGGTGCGGGCCGACGAAACGTCGGCGCGGGCGGGCGCGACCCATGCGGAGCTGTTTCGCGCGGCCGTGCAGACCTGGCCGGAAGTGGTCGCGTGCCACGCGATGACGGGGGATATGGATTACCTGCTGCGCGTGCAGGTCGAGGACATGGCGCATTTCTCCCGCTTCGTGCAGGAGCATCTGCTGCATCACCCGTCGGTGATCGACGTGAAGACGAGCTTTTCGCTCGAATGCTTCAAGGAGACGACGGCGTTGCCGATTCGTTCGGTGCGCTAGTGTGCGCGGGGAAGGGGGAGGCCGGGCGCGCCGCAGGCGCGGCCCGGCTGGCCGGTGTTACGCCGTCAGCGCGGCGGGCATCAGCGATTCGATGAACTTCGTGGTGCGGCGCGCCTGGCGCTTCATCGCGTAGTCGAACACCGCGGCCTGCTCCTGCAGCATCTCGGCGATGATCGTCGAGTGGTCGGCCGGCGGCAGCGACAGGTACGCATCGGCTTCGCCGTACGCGTACTCGATCCGCATCCCGGATTTCTTCGCGATGTGCATCATCGTCGCGTTACGCGACAGGCAGTGCATGTACAGCATCGTCACGTGCGTGTTGCGGCTGCGGATCGCCGCGCGCTCGAACAGCTTCGAGCCGACGCCGCGGCCGCGTGCGCTTTCGAGCACCGACACGCCGAATTCGGCCGTGCGCTTGTCGCCCTCGGCCGGCAGGTAGGCCAGGTGGCCGACGCCGATCAGTTCGAGGTCGTGGTCGAACACGCCGAACACGGTGTCGCGGCCGAAGTCGATCGTACGGACATAGTTCTCGATCACGTGGTCGGGCACCATCTGGCCGAAGCGCAGCAGGCGGTCCTCTTCGTCGAGCGAGAGAAAGTGGGTGAGCATTTGCTCACGGTCTTTGGAAGCCAGTTCCCTGACGAGAACCGGCGCAGTACCGGCGTTGCCGACGACATCGGCAGTGCCGTTGAATTGCGTGTTCATCGTGGGTTCCTCAGTGTGACCGCACAGCGGGTTGTGCAATGCAACAGCATTTTACCCGACCGTCAGCCCCAGGATTGGGGAAAACCCGTATTTGACGATATTTAAGCTGGAGGATGAATTCTAAATCTGCTTAGTTAATTGTCTATCTATTTGATTTTTAAGCAATTTAAAATTCATCATATGAAATGCGCGGCGGGCGGTCGCAGTGTGCCCGTCGCGCAACGTTTGCTGCTGCGCGGCAATCAGGCTGCCGTCGACAGCCCGCGCTCGATCAGGTCGATCACTTGCTCGGCGAAGTCGCGATAGCCGAGGCGGCCGCCCGGCTTCAGCCACGTGAACGTCCAGTTGATCATCCCGAACACCATCATCGTCACGGACGTCTGGTTTTCCTTCGAGATGCGGTCCGGGTACGCCCGGGCGAGCTGCCGCGTGAACGCCGCGACGATGTCGCGCTGGCGGTCGAGCACGATTTCGCGCTGCGCATCCTCGAGATATTTCACGTCGTTGAGCAGCGCGACGTGCCGACTGTGCGAAGTCTCGTATTCGGCGAGGAACGCGCGCACGAGCTCGGCGAACGCGTCGCGCTCGCTGAGGCCGCGCCGCTGGCTCGCCCCTTCGACCTCGGCGATGATCAGCATCAGCCGTTTCGTGTAGCGGTCGAGCAGGTCGAACAGGATCGCTTCCTTGCTCTCGTAATAGTGATAGAGGCGTGCCTTCGACGTGCCGCTCGCGGTCGCGAGATCGGACATCGACGTGCTCGGGTAGCTCGTCTGAGCGAATTTCTCGGCGGCCAGATCGAGGATCTGCTCGCGCTGGGATTCGTGGTCGGGCGCTCGGGTACGGGCCATGGTCGAATGCGGAAGATTAGCGGTGCGGGGTGGCCGCGCGGGCCGCGCGCACCTGCGTGGAAGAGAGGGCGTCGGGCGCGTCGTCCTGCAGCTCGAGCCGGCCGGCTGCCGCGAGCTCGCGGCAGCGCCACCAGGCGATCGAGTCGCTGACGAACAGCCCGCCGCGGTCGGCGTCGGCCATGATGCTGCCGACGAGGCGCCCCGCGGGCAGCCAGTCGGCTTCCGCGCGCGCGACGATCAGCGCGTCGAGATCCGCGTAGTGGCCGCTCTTGATCGTGTTGCTGACCCAGTAGCGCAGCTCGGCGTTCAGGTGCTTCGCCTCCTGCCATTCGAGCGCGAGGCGGCCGATGCGCAGCACCGAGATCGGTGCGGCTACCGGCCGTTTGCGCGCCAGCTCCGCGGCCGAGAACATCCCGGTCGCGCATGCCTGGTCGGTGCGCGACAGCGCCGCGCGCTGCGCGGTGTCGAGATCGGCGGCCGACAGCCGTACTTCGTTCAGGCGTTGCGGGACGTTGCGCAGGTGATAGGCGACGCGGCGTAGCAGCAGCTTGTCGCCGACGCTCGGCGCGTGCCACACCACCACCTGGCCGGTATCGGCCGCGAGCTGGTCGAGGCGCGCGAACTCGCTTTCGATCTCTGCGTTCCAGTCGGGAATCTGGTCGCCGAGCACGCGCTGCCAGAAGGCGGCGCGCGTGTCGGGCGTCTCGTCGGCGCCCTTGAGCGGCCCGACGCCGAGATCGTCGAGCAATCCGACGACGAGCTCGTCGCGTCCGGCTTGCGCGAGTGCTTCGCGCAGCGACGCGGCGGCGGTGCCGCCCTGAATCACATGAATGGTACTCATCGGCCTGTCGTCAACAAAAGAAAACCGCCGGCCGGGCGGACGTTGCGATGTCCAGCCGGCCGGCGGCCCCTAGTGTAAGCGAGATGTGTGACGGCGAGAAACCGTCCGGCGCCGCGACGCGACGTCGCTCAACGCTCGTCGTAGCTCACGACGACCTTGTCGCTGATCGGGTGGCACTGGCACGTGAGCACGAAGCCGTCCTTCACTTCATGCTCCTCGAGCGTGTAGTTCTTCTCCATCCGCACTTCACCCTCCAGCACCTTCGCGCGGCACGTGCAGCACACGCCGCCCTTGCACGCATACGGCAGCGCAAGGCCCGCGCGCAGGCCGACATCGAGCAGGCTCACGCCTTCGTACGGCAGGCGCAGCTTGCGCTTCTTGCCGTCGAGCACGATTTCCAGCTCGGCGGCCGGCGTCTGCTCGGTGATTTCGACGACCGGCGCGCCGGCCTGCGGCAGCGGCGTGCCGAAGCGCTCGACGTGCACCTTCGCCTGCGGTACGCCGGCCGCCTTCAGCGCGGCTTCGGCCGCATCCATCATCGGCGCGGGGCCGCAGATGAACGCTTCGTCGATTGCGTCGGCCGGCGTCAGCGTGCCGAGGAATTCCGCGCATTTCGCCTGGTCGAGCACGCCGTTGAACAGCTCGACGTCCTGCTGGTCGTCCGACAGCACGTGATAGAGGACGAAGCGGTTCATGTAGCGGTTCTTCAGGTCCTCGAGCTCCTCTGCGAACATGATCGCGTCGACGCTGCGGTTGCCGTAGATCAGCGTGAACGTGCTGCGTGGTTCGAGTTCGAGCGTCGTCTTCACGATCGCGAGCACCGGCGTGATCCCGGAGCCGCCGGAAAACGCGACGTACTGTTTGCCGTGGTCGGCATTCAGGTGCGTGAAGAACCGGCCGTCCGGCGTCATCACGTCGATCGTGTGGCCGGGCTTGAGCGTGTCGAACGCGAAGTTCGAGAAGCGGCCGCCGCGCACGCGCTTGATGCCGATGCGCAGTTCGCCGTCACGGTCGTAGTCCGTCGTGCCGACGCAGATCGAATACGAGCGGCGCGTTTCCTCGCCGTCGATGTGGGTCTTCAGCGTGACGAACTGGCCCTGCGTGAAGCGGTACGCGTCGCGCAGCTCGGGCGGCACGTCGAACGAGACGGTCACGGCGTCGGCGGTTTCGGGCCTTACGTCGCGGATACGCAGCGGATGAAATTGCGGGGTCGCCATATCGATTAATAAGGTTTGAAGTAGTCGAAGGGTTCGCGGCAGTCGACGCAGCGATACAGCGCCTTGCAGGCCGTGGACGCGAATTGCGCGAGACGTTCGGTACGGGCGGAGCCGCAGCGCGGGCACGCGGGCGCCGCGACGGGCCGCGGCACGAAACGCACGACGTTCTCCCGCGGCGCGGCGGTGCCGCACTGGCCGACCGGCGGCGCGATGCCGTACGCGCGCAGCTTGTCGCGCGCTTCCTGCGTGATCCAGTCGGTCGTCCACGCGGGCGCGAGCACCGTCTCGATCCGGTGCGGCTGCAGGCCGGCGGCCTGCAGCGCGGCGGCGATGTCCTCCGCGATCTGCGACATGGCCGGGCAGCCCGAGTAGGTCGGCGTGATCACGACTTCCAGCTGACCGTCGTCCGCGTGGCGGACGTCGCGCAGGATGCCGAGCTCGCGGATCGACACGACCGGGATCTCGGGGTCGGGCACGGCTTCGAGCACGTCCCAGGCACGGGCGAGCAGCGGGTCGGCGTGGCGCGCGGCAGGCACGGCGTTGGCGGGGGCGGCGGTCTGGACGGACATCGTCGGGCTCCGTTGGGGCGGCGGGTTACCAGCTCGCGCCGGGATGTTGGCGCGCGAGGCTCTGCATTTCAGCGAGCAGGTAGCCCATGTGTTCCGAGTGCTCGCCCTGCTTGCCGGTCGTCACATGCTGCACGGGTGCCGGCAGCGTGAGCGTCGCTTCCGCGAGCGCGTCGTCGACGTCCGCGCGCCATGCCGCTTCGAGCGTGGCCAGTGCGGGGGCGATGCCCGCAGCGGCGACCGCGTCGTCGATCGCATCGGCGACGAAGCATTCGCGCGTGTACGGCGTCAGGTAGTCGAGCGCGTCCTGCGCACGACGGTGCGATTCGTCGGTGCCGTCACCGAGGCGAACCAGCCACTCGCGTGCGTGCTGCACGTGATAGCGGGTTTCCTTCACCGATTTCGCGGCGATCGCGGCGAGCTGCGTGTCGGCCGACGTTTCCAGTGCGCTCCACACGTGCAGCATCAGCGCCGAGTACAGGAAGTTGCGCACGATCGTGACCGCGTAGTCCTTGTCGGCATGCGCGGTACCGGCGATCGGGCCGTAGTGCGGCAGCTCGGCGAGGGTGAAGTTCGCGAACTCGCGCTCGGTGCGGAAGTACGCATAGTCGTCCTCGGTCTTCGTCGCGCCGGTAAGCTGGCGCTCGAGTTCGGCCGCGTGCGTATACAGCATGCGCGCCTGGCCGATGAGGTCGAGGCTCATGTTGGTGAGCGCGATGTCTTCCTCGAGGATCGGGCCGTGGCCGCACCATTCGGCGTTGCGCTGACCGAGGATCAGCGTGTTGTCCGCGAGGCGCAGCACGTAGGAGAGGTGTTCGGGCGTGATCGTCATGGCGCGGGCGTTACATGTGGTTGACTTCGTCGGGCAGCGTGTAGAACGTCGGGTGACGGTAGATCTTGTCGCCCGCCGGCTCGAACAGCTCGGCCTTCTCGTTCGGATCCGACGCGACGATCGCCGACGACGGCACCACCCAGATGCTCACGCCTTCCTGGCGGCGCGTGTAGACGTCGCGCGCCATGCGCAGCGCCATCGACGCATCGGCGGCGTGCAGGCTGCCGCAATGTTTGTGGTCGAGCCCCTGCTTGCTGCGCACGAACACTTCCCAGATCGGCCATTCCTTGTTCATCACTTTCTCCTGAATCCTGAATTCGATGGTGTGCCGCCGCTCAGGCGGCGTGCTGTTCGGCGCGCGCGCGGCGCTTTGCTTCGTGGGCGAGTGCGGCTTCGCGCACCCATGCGCCGTCGTCGTGCGCTTTCACGCGGGTCGCGAGGCGTTCCTTGTTGCACGGGCCGTCGCCGTTGACCACGCGCCAGAATTCGTCCCAGTCGATCGTGCCGTAGTCGTGATGGCCGCGCGCCTCGTTCCACTTCAGGTCGGGGTCGGGCAGCGTCACGCCGAGCACCTTCGCCTGGTCGACCGTCGCGTCGACGAACTTCTGCCGCAGGTCGTCGTTCGTGATCCGCTTGATGCCCCATTTCGCGGACTGGTTGCTGTGGACCGAATCGGCGTCGCTCGGGCCGAACATCATCAGCACCGGCCACCACCAGCGGTTCACCGCCTGCTGGACCATCGCGCGTTGCGCGTCGGTGCCCTTCATCATCGACAGCAATGCGTCGAAGCCCTGGCGCTGGTGGAACGATTCTTCCTTGCACACGCGGATCATGGCGCGCGCGTACGGGCCGTACGTGCAACGGCACAGCGGGATCTGGTTCATGATCGCGGCGCCGTCGACGAGCCAGCCGATCACGCCGACGTCGGCCCAGGTCGGCGTCGGGTAGTTGAAGATGCTCGAGTATTTCGCCTTGCCGGCGTGCAGCGCGTCGACCAGTGAATCGCGCGATACGCCGAGCGTTTCGGCCGCGCTATAAAGATAGAGGCCGTGGCCGGCTTCGTCCTGGACCTTCGCGAGCAGGATCGCCTTGCGCTTCAGGCTCGGCGCACGCGAGATCCAGTTGCCTTCCGGCAGCATGCCGACGACTTCCGAATGCGCGTGCTGCGAGATCTGGCGAACCAGCGTCTTGCGATAGGCCTCTGGCATCCAGTCCTGCGGCTCGATCTTGCCGTCGGCGGCCATGACCGCATCGAACCGCGCCTGCTCGGGCGACTCGGCTGCGGCGTCGAGCGGCGCGACGTTGCCGGGGATGTCGAGGGATTGCGTGTACATGGCGAGGCTCTCGTCCGGTTGAATGTGTGCGAAGTATAAGCCAACCGACCGGTCGGTTAATAAATTTCTTGTGGATTTGCGGCGAGACTCGGGTAAACGAGGGACGTCGGGGCGCGATCGGGTGGCGTGATGGTGGTCTGGTGCGTGGGGTTCGCGTCTTCTGCGGCACAATGCCCGCTTTCCGACGAGGATTTTGCCGATGTCATTCCGAAGCAGTATCGCCGCGGCCGTGCTGGGCGCGGCCGTCTTTGTCTCGCCGCTCGTGGCGTCGGCCTCGGCCGCGCCGGCCGGATGGGTTGCCGCATGGGCGACGGCACTGCAGCCGATTCCCGACCTTGCCGCACCGCCGCCGCTTTATCGCGCGCCCGACGTGGCGGGGCGAGCGGTGCGCCAGATCGTCTACCCGACGGTGTCGGGCCGCGCCGCACGGATTCGCGTCAGCAATGCATACGGTCGTGCGCCGCTGGTCGTCGAGGCGGCGAGCCTCGCGCGCGCCGGTGAAGGGGCGGCACTCGGCGGCGGTGCGGCCGTGCCGGTCCGGTTCGGCGGCAAGGCGTCGGTGACGCTTGCGCCGGGCCAGGAACTCGAAAGCGATCCGGTGGCGATCGACGTGGCGGCCGGGCGGCCGTATGCGATCAGCCTCCAGATGGGGCCGAACCAGCGGATGACGGTCTGGCACCGCGTGTCGAACCAGTTCAATTACGTGTCCGCACCGGGCGATCACGTGAGTGATCCGGGCGCCGCCGCGTTCCGCACCCGCTTTACCCAATATGCGTGGGTGACCGAGTTCGCAGTCGAGACCGGTGCCGCGCGCGCCAGCGTAGCCGCGATCGGCGATTCGATCACCGATGGGCTGCGCTCGAGCGTGAACCGCAATCGCCGTTGGCCGGACGCGCTTGCGCATCGGCTGACCGCCTCCGGCGTGGAGTCGATCGGCGTCGCGAATCTTGGTATCAGCGGGAACCGGCTGCTCAGCGACTCGGCGTGCTACGGCACGTCGCTGGCGTCGCGTTTCGAGCGCGACGCACTTTCGCGGGCAGGTGTGAAGGCGGCGATCGTGCTGATCGGGATCAACGACATCAACTTTGCGGCGATGCCGCCGCGCGCGGGGCTCGATTGCGACCACCCGCATACGCAGGTCTCGGCCGCGTCGCTGATCGAAGGCTACCGCCGGCTGATCGATGCGGCGCACCGTCAGGGCGTGAAGGTCTTCGGCGCGACGCTCACGCCGGCCGGGCTGCCGGCGGGGCGGGAGGCAATCCGGCTCGAGGTGAACCGGTGGATCCGGAGTGGTAGCGGGTTCGATGGCGTGGTCGACTTCGACGCGGTGCTGCGCGATCCGGCGCGCCCGAGCGTGCTGCAGCGGCGCTACGATAGCGGCGACGGCATCCATCCGAGCGACGCCGGCTACACGGCGATGGCTGACGCGGTACCGGTCGAGCAACTGCAGGCTGCGGTGGGCGGCAAGTGACGCACCTCTATATATAGAGGGAAGTGTTGCTGGCGACCTGGAGATCAGCGCCGCCACGCGACCCGTAGAGCCCCGAGCCCCCGTGCGCGGCAGCGCACGGGGGCTTTTTCAAAATATTTTCACAAAGGGGCTTGCGTAGTTGGGGGCGGGTGCTTAGAATCACGCCTCTTTCGCGCTAACGGAAACGCGGCGCGGAAGAGGGAAGCAGGGTTGGTGGTGCGCAGCAGTCTGGAGCGCGCAGCTGGCCTGGAAGTTGAGCCCCGCAGTCGCAACGAAGTAGTTAAAAAAGTTGTTGACGAAATGCGAAACACGGTTCATAATCTCGCTTCTCTGCTGCTGAAAACGCAGCGCTGCTGAGAAACGCGAAGTTCCTCGCAGAAATGCTCTTTAAAAATTAACAGCCGATAAGTGTGGGCGCTTGATGGAAGCGAGCTGATCCTCGGATCAGATAGCGAAAGTATCAAGAGTCTCACACTAAAGTAAGTCAGGT
>NZ_JAIZSA010000042.1:0-15468 GCF_020419825.1 Burkholderia sp. AU30198
ATCCACTACTACAATCACCAACGCATCAAGACCAAACTAAAAGGGCTGAGTCCCGTGCAATACAGGACTCAGCCCTCATCAGCTTAACCGTCGGTTCCGACCATCCAACTTCCTGGGGTCAGTTCACATGTGCAGGCGGCCTTTTCATTTCCAGATCGTGCTCCGGCTAACCCGGTCGACGTCAGTCCTGCAGATTCCGCAGCGGATGCGTGTCCGGCGTCCACGGGCTGTCGAACATCGCAAGCACGTCGGCACGATCGACGTCGGTGGCTGACTTGAAGCGCCAGACCGGCTGGTGGTCCTTGTCGACGATCAGCGCACGCACGCCCTCGATCACGTCGCCGCGCGCGAACGTCGAGCGCGTGAGATCGAGATCGCGCCGCAGGCAGTCGGCCATCGTTGCGCCGCGTGCGCGTTCGACGACTTCCAGCGACACGGCCATCGACAGCGGCGACAACTGTTCGCGCATCGCGTGGGTCGCCTGCTCGACCCATCCGTCGACGGCCGCGCAATCCTGCTCGGCGTCGAGCGACGCGAGGATCGCGCCGATGTCCGGCTGCGCGAAATGCCGGTCGATCCCGGCACGCGCGTCGGCCAGCGCCGACGTATCGGGAGTCGGCACGACCTTGTGCGCGGCGGCCGCCTCGGCCACGCACGCGACGGCCTGCTCACCGCTGTCGATGCGCGCGCTGCGCAACGTGTCGAGCAGCGCCGGCAGTGCGGCATCGGGCAGATAGACGTCGGCGAGTTGCGCGTACAGCGCGCCGGCCGCGTCGAGCGTCGCGCCGGTCACGGCGAGATAGCGACCGATCGCGCCGGGCGTGCGCGCGAGGAACCAGCTCATCCCGACGTCCGGGAACAGGCCGATACGCGTTTCCGGCATGGCCATCTTCGTCGAGTCGGTCACGACGCGCAGGCCGCCCGTATGCCACGCCGCCTGCGAAATCCCCATCCCGCCGCCCATCACCACGCCGTGCATCAGCGCAATGTAAGGCTTCGGATACGTGAAGATCGTGTGGTTCAGCGTGTATTCCTCGATGAAGAACGTATCGACCGCATCGCGGTCGCCGCGCTGCCATGCCGCGTGGAAGAAGCGCACGTCGCCGCCCGCGCAGAACGCACGCGGATGCGGGCTGTGCACGACCACCGCGACGACTTCGGGATCGTTGCGCCACGCGTCGAGCGCCTGCTGCATCAGCCGGATCATGCCGACCGACAGCGCGTTCAGCGCCTTCGGCCGGTTCAGTTCGAGAAAGCCGATGCGGTTCGCAACATACGCGCGTACGTCGGGCTGGGCGGATTCGGCGGAAACGGCAGCGGAAGTGGAATCGGTCATGAGGATCATCCGGCAAATGGCAGGCGCACGCTCAGTGCGCCTGCATCTTCGAAAACAGGTTCAGCACCACGACGCCGGCGACGATCAGGCCAAGGCCGATCACGGCCGGCAGGTCTGGCACCTGACGATAGAGCAGCATCGCGACGAGCGTGATCAGCACGATGCCGGCGCCCGACCAGACTGCATAGATGATGCCGACAGGCATCGTGCGCAACGTGAGCGACAGGCAATAGAACGCGATGCCGTAGCCGGCGACGACGAGCAGCGACGGCCAGAGACGCGTGAAGCCGTCCGCCGCGCGCAGCGCCGACGTGCCGATCACTTCCGCGACGATCGCGATCGCGAGCCATGCGTAACCGGGCAGTTGCATCGCTCAGCTCCTTGCGAGGGCCAGCACCGCGTAGTCGTGGCCGAGCTCGGCACACAGCGCCTCGACGACGAATTCGTGATCCGCGCGTTGCGGCAGCCCGGACGCGGTGATCGAGCCGATCACGCCGGCGCCCGCCACGATCAGCGGAAACGAGCCGCCGTACGGCGAGTACTCGGTGATCGGCAGCCCGTGCTTGTCCGCGAGCGTGGTGCCGGCCTGCTGCATGCGCAGGCCGATGGCGTACGAACTGCGGCGGAAATGCGCGACGACGTTGCGCTTGCGGCGCACCCAGTCGGCATTGTCGGGCGTGGCGCCAGCGAGCGCCGCGTAGAACAGCGGCTGGCCGAACGTGACGATGTCGATCGCGACCGCATGGCCACGCGACGTCGCGAGCGCATGCATCCGGTTGCCGAGCGCCCATGCGCGGGCCGGGTCGAAATGGGGAAACACGAGCGCCTGTTCCTGCGCGCCGATCGATTGCAGATCGTGAGCGATGTCCATGAATCCGTCGATACAGTAATGAGAGTCACAACGGCGCCGACGCGATCGCGCACGGCCCCGCTGCCGAAGAGACGAAACAAACCGCTCGATTCTAGCGCACCCACCCACCGTACCGGCCCCACAAGCGGCGACAAGAAATTGTCAGAAAACGCTTGCGCGCGTTCGGGTTACTCCTTATAATTCATTTCTTCGACGGACGCGGGGTGGAGCAGTCTGGCAGCTCGTCGGGCTCATAACCCGAAGGTCGTAGGTTCAAATCCTACCCCCGCAACCAACGTCCAGATTCATGCAAAAAGCCCGGCCCAGTGCCGGGCTTTTTGTTTTTCCGTCGCACTCTTCGCGCACCCGCACCCTCCGCCTTGCGCGACACGCGGCCTGCACGCGCCCGCGTTCGAGAATGCCGCATCCCGGTGATACACTCGCATCACCTCGTCCCTTCCACTCGACATGAAATTCTGCTCCGTCTGCGGTCACGAAGTCATCGCGCGCATTCCTCCGGGCGACAATCGCGAGCGCTTCGTCTGCGATCACTGCGGCACGATCCACTACCAGAATCCACGCAACGTCGTCGGCACGGTTCCGGTCTGGGGCGATCAGATCCTGCTGTGCCGCCGCGCGATCGAACCGCGCTACGGATTCTGGACGCTGCCCGCGGGCTTCATGGAAATGGGCGAGACGACGGCCGAAGCCGCCGCACGCGAAACGCTCGAGGAAGCCGGCGCGCGCGTCGAGGTGCAGAACCTGTTCTCGCTGCTCAATGTGCCGCACGTGCACCAGGTCCACCTGTTCTACCTCGCGCGGCTCACCGATCCGGGTTTCGAAGCCGGCGAGGAAAGCCTCGAAGTGAAGCTGTTCGACGAAGCCGACATTCCGTGGGACGAGATCGCGTTCCCGACTGTCAGCCAGACCCTGCGATTCTTCTTCGCCGATCGCGCCGCGGGCGACTACGGCGTGCACACCGGCGATATCTTCCGCTCGCTGCGCAACGGCTGAGCCCGCGCCCCATGGTCCCCTGGCTCGGCCCGGACGATCCCTTTCCGCCCATCGAACGCGCGCTCGGTCCCGCGACCGGCGCGCCGGGGCTGCTCGCCGCAAGCGCCGACCTGCTGCCGTCGCGCCTCATCGACGCGTACCTGCGCGGCATCTTCCCGTGGTATTCGGACGGCCAGCCCGTGCTGTGGTGGAGCCCCGACCCGCGCATGATCCTCGTGCCGGCCGAATTCAAGGTGTCGCCTTCGCTGCGCAAGACGCTGAAACGCGTGCTGCGCGAGCCCGAATGGGAAGTACGTGTCGACTACGACTTTCCGGGCGTGATGCGCGCGTGCGCGCAGGCGCCCCGCCGCGGGCAGCGCGGCACGTGGATCACGGCCGAGATCATCGACGCGTACACGTCGCTCTACCGCTCCGGCAACGCGCACAGCATCGAGACGTGGCACGACGGGCGACGCGTCGGCGGCCTGTACGGCGTGTCGTTCGGACGGATGTTTTTCGGCGAATCGATGTACGCGGACGCGACCGACGCCTCGAAAATCGCGCTGGCCACGCTCGTCGCGCACCTTCGCGAGCAGGGGCTGGAGATGATAGACTGCCAGCAGAATACGTCGCATCTAGCGTCGCTCGGCGGCCGCGAGATCGCACGCAAGGCCTTTGTCGCTCACGTGTGCAGCGCGGTAGCCGAACCGCCGATTCCGTGGCAGTTCGACAAGCGCGTGCTCGCCGCGCTGACGGGCCGCGCCGAAACGGCGCCCCCCTCCGGGATCGAGCGCTAGCGCGGCACTCCCTCCCTGCAACGAGAGCTGCCCATGACTCACCCGACTGAGCTGCCGCTTTCACCGCTTTCGGCGCTGCAATTCTATGCAACGGCGCCCTATCCGTGCAGCTATCTGGACGGCCGCGTCGCGCGCTCGCAAGTCGCGACGCCGAGCCACCTGATCAACTCCGACATCTACACCGAGCTCGTCAAGGCCGGCTTCCGGCGCTCGGGTGTGTTCACGTATCGCCCGTACTGCGACGGCTGCCGCGCCTGCGTGCCGGTGCGCGTCCCCGTCGACGCATTCGCGCCGTCACGCACGCAGCGCCGGATGTGGAAGCGGCACCGCACGCTCGTCGCGACGGTTTCGCCGCTGCACTACGACGAAGAGCACTACGCGCTCTACATGCGCTACCAGTCCGCGCGCCACGCCGGCGGCGGCATGGATCGCGACAGCCGCGACCAGTACGAGCAATTCCTGCTGCAGAGCCGGATCAACTCGCGCCTCGTCGAATTCCGCGACCTCGACGCACCGGGCGGCGAGCCGGGCAAGCTGCGCATGGTCAGCATGATCGACATCCTCGGCGACGGGCTGTCGTCGGTCTATACGTTCTTCGAACCCGACGACGCACACACCAGCTACGGCACCTACAACATCCTGTGGCAGATCGAGCAGGCGAAGAGCCTCGGCCTTCCCTACGTGTATCTCGGCTACTGGATCCGCGAGAGCCCGAAGATGGCCTACAAGGCGAACTTCCACCCGCTCGAAGGGCTGATCGACGGCCGCTGGAAGATCCTCGATCCGGAACGGATCGACCTGCCGCCCGTCGACGCGGCGCTGGCCCGCGCGCCGTTGCCGGGCGGGCATTCCGGCTCGGGCTGACGCGTGCCGCGCGGGGTGACGAAGCGAAGCGCGCCCCTGCCGCGCAACTCCCGGTAAAATAGCGGGTTGTCATTCATTCCGGCTGTCCGCCCTATTCCCGTGTTCAGTTCCCTCTATCCGCTGGCCCGCGCATCCCTGTTCAAGATGGATGCGGAAGACGCTCACCACCTCACGCTGCGCGCGCTCGGCGCGGCCGGCCGCACGGGCCTTGCCTGCGCGCTGTCGGCCCGCGTGCCCGACGCTCCGCGCACCGTGATGGGGCTCACGTTCCGCAACCCGGTCGGCCTCGCGGCCGGCCTCGACAAGGACGGCGCCGCCATCGACGGCCTTGCGGCGCTCGGCTTCGGCTTCATCGAGGTCGGTACGGTCACGCCGCGCCCGCAGCCCGGCAACCCGCGCCCGCGGATGTTCCGCCTGCCGCAGGCCGAAGCACTGATCAACCGGATGGGCTTCAACAACCACGGCGTCGACCAGTTCGTGAAGAACGTCCAGGCTGCCCGCTATCGCGGCATCCTCGGCCTGAACATCGGCAAGAACGCCGATACGCCGATCGAGCGCGCCGCCGAGGACTACCTGTACTGCCTCGAGCGCGTGTACCCGTTCGCGAGCTACGTGACGATCAACATCTCGTCGCCGAACACGAAGAACCTGCGCCAGTTGCAGGGCGCAGGCGAGCTCGACGCGCTGCTCGCGGCGCTGAAGGACAAGCAGCAGCGCCTCGCCGACCTGCACGGCAAGCTCGTGCCGCTCGCCCTGAAGATCGCGCCCGATCTCGACGACGAGCAGGTCAAGGAAATCGGCGACACGCTGCTGCGCCACAAGATCGAGGCGGTGATCGCCACCAACACGACGCTGTCGCGCGCGGCCGTCCAGGGCCTGCCGCATGCGGACGAAGCCGGCGGCCTGTCGGGCCGCCCCGTGTTCGACGCGTCGAACGAAGTGATCCGCAAGCTGCACGCCGAAGTCGGCAGCGAAGTGCCGATCATCGGCGTCGGCGGCATTTTCTCGGGCGAGGACGCCCGGGCCAAGCTCGCGGCCGGCGCGGCACTCGTGCAGCTCTATACGGGCTTCATCTACCGCGGCCCCGCGCTCGTCGCAGAATGCGTGAAGGCCATCGCCCGCGAACGCACCGCGTAATATAGACATAAACAAACGATATTTAGAGGTCGATTGCATTTTTGCTATCATCGACCCCATTATCAGAATCAATGACCCGGACAGGGCAAGGAAACACACGATGAAGATTGCGCTGCTGAAGAAGCTGCTGGTTGCCGGCCTGATCGGCACGTCGTTCGCCGCCGCCACCGCGCATGCGGCCGACCTCCTCGACCAGGTGAAGCAACGCGGCACACTGCGGGTCGGCCTCGAAGGCACGTTCCCGCCGTTCAACTCGAAGAACCCGCAAGGCGAACTCGTCGGCTTCGACGTCGACATCGCGAAGGCCGTGGCCGCGAAACTCGGCGTGAAAGCGGAATTCGTGACGACCGAATGGAGCGGCATCATCGCGGGCCTGCAGGCCGGCAAGTTCGACGTGATCGCCAACCAGGTCGGCATCACCGACAAGCGCAAGGAAACGCTCGACTTCTCGCCGGCGTACACGTACTCGTCCGCGCAGCTGATCCAGCGCAACGACGACACGCGCCAGTTCAAGTCGCTTGAAGACCTGAAAGGCAAGAAGCTCGGCGTCGCGCTCGGCACGAACTACATGGACATGGCGAAATCGGTGCCGGGCATCGACGTGAAAACGTACCCGGGCGCGCCCGAGTATCTGCGCGATCTCGCGGCCGGTCGTCTCGACGCGGCGCTCAACGATCGCCTGATGCTCGCGTACCTGACGAAGAATTCGCAACTGCCGCTGCGCCCGGGCGCGAATGTCGGCTCGGCGAACCCGTCGGGCATCCCGTTCAAGAAGGGCAACCCGAAGTTCCAGAAGGCGATCGACGACGCGATGGCGCAACTCGAAGCCGACGGCACCTTCACGAAGATCTCGGACAAGTGGTTCGGCATCGACGTGACGAAGCCGATCAAGTAAGCACGCCTGCATTTCCCGCCTGACGGCGGGCCGGACAGGGCGGCATCCGTAACGATGCCGCCCTTTGTTTTATTCGTCCGGTTTATGATTGCGCTTTCGCGCACGCATTCGATTCGTATTCCATGTCGACAACGTCCCTGCTCGTCCAATCGTTGCCGGTGCTCGCCCAGGGCGCCGTACTGACCGTCAAGTTCGCCGTGCTGTCGATGGTGTTCGGCCTGCTTGGCGCCGTCGTGCTCGCGATGATGGGCATCCGCCAAAGCGAAGCGCTCGACGGCTTCGAACGCATCTGGGTCAACACGCTCGCGTGGCTGGCCCGCGCGTACGTGAGCCTGATGCGCGGCACTCCGCTGCTCGTGCAGATCTTCGTCATCTACTACGGGCTGCCGAGCCTCGGCATCTCGCTCGACCCGACGCCCGCCGGCGTCATCGCGCTGTCCGCGAACGTCGCCGCTTACATGTCGGAAAGCATGCGCGGCGCGATCAACGGGATCGCACGCGGCCAGTGGCTCGCCGCGTACAGCCTCGGGCTGTCGTGGGGGCAGACGCTGCGCTACGTGATCGGTCCGCAGGCGCTGCGCATCGCGGTGCCGAGCCTGTCGAACAGCCTGATCAGCCTGATCAAGGACACGTCGCTCGTGTCCGTGATCACCGTGACCGAACTACTGCGCAGCGCGCAGGAAGTGATCGCGGCGACCTATCAGCCGCTGCCGCTCTATCTCGCCGCCGCGGCCGTGTACTGGATCCTGTGCCAGATCCTCGAATGGGTACAGCGCTGGTACGAAAAGCGCCTGTCGCTGCCGTCGCGGCACTGAGCGCACGTCATCCGCCGGGCCGCACCCACCGCGTGCCCGGCGCCCGCCTTCCCGCTTACTCCCCCGAATAGCGCACGCCGAGCGCCGCGCGCGCGGCATCGGTCATCGCGATCATGTGCCGTGAATGGTCATGCGTCATGATCGGGCTTTCGGTCTTGCCCGCGCGCAGCAGGTCGCAGAAATGCGCGGTCTCGTAGTTCAGCCCGCCGCCGTCGACCGGCGCGTCGAATTCGACGGTACGCCCGTCCGCGTAACGAATCGTTGCGTGTGACGGGTTCCACCACTTCTCGTGAATCGTCACATGGCCGCCGGCCGCGGCGATCAGCGCGTCGCCGCGCCCCATCACGTCGAGCCCGCAAAAGAGCTGCGCAATCCCGCCGTTCGCATGCACGCTGTTCAGGCTCGCGAACAGGTCGACGCCGGTTGCGCCGACGCGGCCGAGCGTCTGCACGTCGCGCGCCGCGCCAAGCCAGTCGACCGCGAGAAACGCCTCGTAGATCCCGATATCGAGCAGCGCACCACCCGCGCGATCGAGGCGATAGACGGGATGGTCGTCCGGCACCGACGACGACGCGCACCCTGCCCGCACGAGCCGGATCTCGCCGATCGGATCGTCATGCAGGTGGGCGCGCAACTGACGGTACAGCGGAAAGAACGGCGGCTTCATCGCCTCCATGAAAAGCTGCCCGGCGTCGCGTGCCGCACGCAGCACGGTATCGAGCTGCGCCGCGTTCAGCGTCGCGGGCTTTTCGCACAGCACGGCCTTGCCGGCGGCCAGCGCGGCCAGCGTGTACTGCGCGTGACTGTCGTGGAGCGTCGCGATGTAGACCGCGTCGATATCGCTCGCGAGGAGCGCGTCGAGACTGGCGGCTGGCGTACCGCCGTACGCTCCGCAAAAGTCTGCCGCGGCATCGGCGCGGCGGGCCCAGGCACCGGCGAGCGTGGCGCCCGGCACATGCGCGAGGCTTTGCGCGAAGCGGCGCGCGATGCTGCCTGCGCCGACGATGCCGAAGCGCACCGGGCGATGGTCGTTGTCGTTCATCCTGATCTTCCGTGTCGGTCGTATGACGGTGGCCGGCACGCTGCCGGCCGGCCGTCATGATAAACGGCCCGGCGGCACACGGATGAGCGACACGCGCAGCGTCAGGCGCGCATGGGCACGTCGACGGAGAAATCGCGCGAGATCTCGTCGGCGCTGAAATCGATCAGCGCGAGCGAAGCAGCTTCGGCTTCGCGCGGATCGCGACGCTCGATCGCGTCGACCACACGCGCATGCGCCTTCACCGCAATGTCGTGCGCACCTTCCTTCTGCACGACACGCGGATTCACGAGACGCACTGCACCGCGCACGATCGCCGCCATCTGCTGGAAGAACTGGTTGCCGCTCGCCTGGACGATCCGCGTGTGCAGCAACTCGTCCGCGGTGTCGTAGCCAGGGTCGCCCGGCTGCAGCACCTTGAACGCATCGAACGCTTCACGGATGCCCGCGATGTCAGCCGCCGTCGCACGCACCGCCGCCTGCGCGGTGGCACGCGGTTCGATCAGCATCCTGAATTCGATGACGTCGCGCATGAACTGCGGATCGGGTTTCGCCCGGAATCGCCAGCTCACCACATCCTCATCGATCATGCGCCAGTCGCGCATTGGCCGCACGCGCGTGCCGACCTTCGGACGCACGTCGAGCATGTCGCGCGCAAGCAACATCGACAACGCTTCCCGCATCACAGTGCGACTCACATCGAACTCTTTCGACAGCACGTCCTGCGGCGGCAAGATGCCGCCATACTTGTCTTCGACGATACCCGAGACAAGCCCATCCATCACTTTGGCGACCAGTGACCGGTCTTTGCCCTGCTCCATGACACCTCCCCGTGCGTCGATTTGCGAACACCTGCTCCGCAGTTCCGCCGGCCCTGGTTACGACTGTTCTTATGATCTATAAGTTGATGAGTTCGAGGACATTTCGCTATCTGGTAAACACCTGACAGGGTTATCCCTCTTTTTTGTCGGGGTGATTTATACGGCGAAAAATAAGGCCCGGGAAGCGCATTGCGCCTTCCGGGCCCCGTTTTCGACAAGATTTAAACATTCAGTCCATTACGGTATGTGACACACCATTACGGACTGCTTGCCATATCTTTCACTTAGCCGAATAAACGATCGTTTCAACGCCGCTTTCCGTGCCGAGCAAGCACAGATTCGCGCCGCGCTCGGCGAACAGGCCGACCGTCACGACGCCCGGCCATGCGTTCACCTGCGCTTCGAAGCCGCGCGGATCGGCGATCTGCAGCCCCTTCACGTCGATGATCTCGTTACCGTTGTCGGTCATGTACGGCGCACCGTCCTTCGTCACGCGCAGCACGGGCACACCGCCGAGCGCGGTCACGCGCCGGCCGATCGCCGTGCGTGCCATCGGCACGACCTCGATCGGCAGCGGGAACGCGCCGAGCACCGGCACGCGCTTGCTGGCGTCCGCGATGCAGACGAACGTATCGGCCACCGACGCGACGATCTTCTCGCGCGTCAGCGCGCCGCCGCCACCCTTGATCATCGCACCGCTCGCGTCGATCTCGTCGGCGCCGTCGACGTACACCTGCAGCGAGTCGATCTCGTTCAGGTCGAACACCTTGATGCCGTGCGACTTCAGGCGTTCGGTCGTGGCGACGGAGCTCGACACGGCGCCGCGATAGCGCGCCTTGACGACGGCGAGCGCGTCGATGAAGCAGTTGGCGGTCGAGCCGGTGCCGACGCCGATCACGGCGCCTTCCGGCACGTTCTGGATCACGTAATCAGCGGCGGCCTGGCCGACGAGGCGTTTGAGTTCGTCTTGAGTCATGGAGTGGTGATGCTGCGGGATTGCGGAAAACCGCCAGTTTACCGGACTCGGATGACGGCCCGGGTTTTTCGGCGTGCGGCGCACCGCAGATTCAGGGTGCGCCCGCCGCGGGCGCGTTGTCCGCGGGTTGCGTGCCGGGGAAGTACTTGTCGAGCAACGCCTGCGCGATCGCGTCGGTTTCGGCGTCCGGGTTGCCCGCATAGTCGGACGGCCTGAAATGCATCTGGAACGCCGCGAACACGCGTCGCGCGCGTGCATCGAGCACACCATCGGTGGCCACGTCATAGCCGTAGCGCACGAGCTTGAGCTGCAGTTCCCGCACGTCGACCGGCGCATGCGGATCACGACCGCCGAGCCGCGCGGCCACGGTCGCATCGTCCGGCCACGCACCGACGCCGGCCTGGGCCAACGCATGCCACGGAAACAAGGGCCCCGGATCGATCTTGCGTTGCGGTGCGATGTCGCTGTGCCCGACCACGCGCGTCGGCGAAATGCCGTAGCGGTCGACGATGTCCTTCGACAGCCGGGTCAGTGCCGCGACCTGTTCGGGCGGATAGGGCTGCCAGGTGCGGTTCTGCGGATCGAGCGGGCCGCGGTTCACGTTCTCGATGCCGATCGACACCGCGTTCAGCTCGGTCGTGCCTTGCCACTCGCTGACGCCCGCGTGCCATGCACGCTCCGATTCCGGAACGAGCTGGTAGACGACCGGCATCCCGCGCTCGATGCGCGGCTGCGGCGGGATGACGTAATGCACGCTGACCGAATCGCCCGTCAGTGTGCGCAGCGATTTCGCCTCGTCGCTTTCGGTGTAATGCATCACGAGAAAGCGGACCCGCGAATCGGCGCCGCGCGCGTGCAAGCTCGTGTCGGCGTAGTAGGTGCCGCGTTCGACGAGCGACGGCGACGTGCAGGCCGCCAGCAGGCACAGCACGGCGCAGGATGCGCCAATGCGAAACAGGGTCATCGGTCGCGAGCTCCGGGGAGCCGCGTGCCGCATCGGATCGCGGCACACGTCGCTCGGGTCATTCGAGGCCCGCGCAGGGCGCGGGACGGGCTGCGTCAGCCCTTCACGCGCCGCTGGCGCACGGCTTCGTACAGGCACACGCCGCTTGCGACCGACACGTTCAGGCTCTCCACGCTGCCGGCCATCGGGATGCTCATCACTTCGTCGCAGGTGTCGCGCGTGAGCCGGCGCATGCCTTCGCCTTCCGCACCCATCACGAGCGCGACGGGGCCGTCGAGCTTCGTTTCGTAGAGCGTGGCCGTTGCCTCGTCCGACGTGCCGATGATCCACACGCCGGCGTCCTTCAGCTCGCGCAGCGCGCGAGCGAGGTTCGTCACCGTGATGTACGGCACCGTATCGGCCGCGCCGCTCGCCACCTTGGCCGCGGTTGCGTTCAGGCCGACTGCACGGTCGCGCGGCGCGATCACCGCGTGTGCACCGGCCGAATCGGCGACACGCAGGCACGCGCCGAGGTTATGCGGATCGGTGACGCCGTCGAGCACCAGCAGCAGCGCGGGGCCCTGGATGCCGTCGAGCAGCTCGGACAGGTTCTGCGCGAGCGGGATGTCCTCGACGCGCGCGACGACGCCCTGGTGACGCTCGGTATGGGCGAGACCCCACAGGCGCGTTTCGTCGGCCGCGATCAGCCGCACGCCCGCTTCCTTCGCGGTGTGCAGGAAGTCCTGCATGCGGCGGTCGCGGCGCGTCTGGTCGTACAGCACCTCCGCAACCGTCGATGCATCGTGCCGCAAACGTGCGGTCACCGCATGAAAACCGTAAAGAACCTTCAGACGTGACATGACTGGAACAACCTTCGATCAAACGTGCGGCCGCGCGACACGCGCAGCCGCGATCCATGGAAAAGGAAAGCGCCGCGTTGCCGGCCGATGACCGGTGACGCGGCGTCTCTCGATACTGCAGGGCGGGCGCTTGGCGCCCACCCCGAACGCTCAATACTTCTTGCGGGCGCGAGTCTTCTTCGCGGTCGGCTTCGCCGCCACACCGCCACCGCTGCCGCCCTTCTTCTTCGCGGCGGCACGCGCGGCGCGCGCTTCGTTCACCGTGGCGCTCGGCGCGCTCGCGGCCTTCTTGCGACGCGGCGCGGGCTCCTCCGCCTGCGGCAGCGAACGTACGCGCGGGCCATTTCCGCGGTCGACACCGCCGCCAGCGGAAGCCGGCGCGGGCGACGGACGCGGCGCCTTCACCGGCGTATCGCGCACGAGGCGGAAGTCGATCTTGCGCGCGTCGAGATCGACGCGGCTCACCTGCACGCGCACGCGATCCGACAGGCGATAGCGGATGCCCGTACGTTCGCCGCGCAGCTCGTTCTTGATCTCGTCGTACTGGAAGTAGTCCGAGCCGAGTTCCGTGACGTGCACGAGCCCTTCGATGAAGAGCGTGTCGAGCTGCACGAAGATGCCGAACGACGTGACGCCGTTCACCATCCCGCCGTACTCCTCGCCGAGCTTGTCGCGCATGAAGTAGCACTTGAGCCAGGCTTCGACGTCGCGCGACGCTTCGTCCGCACGGCGCTCGTTCGCCGAGCAGTGCAGGCCGAGCTCTTCCCAGATCGCCGTATTCGGGCGCGCGCGGCCGCGCGTTTCGTCGTCGGCCTGCTGCATCGCGCGAGCGCGCGGCGACAGCGCGGTGTTCAGCTCGAAACCGTCCGGCGCCTTCGGCACGTATTTCTTGCCGGACAGGATCGCGTAGATCGCGCGGTGCGTGAGCAGGTCCGGATAACGGCGGATCGGGCTCGTGAAGTGCGCGTACGCCTCGTAGGCAAGACCGAAGTGACCGATGTTGTCCGGGCTGTAGACGGCCTGCTGCATCGAGCGCAGCAGCATCGGCTGCAGCATCTGTGCATCGGGCCGGTCGCGGATCTGCGCCATCAGCGCCGCGCAGTCGCTCGCATGCGGCTTGTCGCCGCCGCCGAGCGACAGGCCCATGCCGCGCAGGAACGCGCGCAGGTTCTCGAGCTTCTCCGGCGTCGGCCCCGCGTGCACGCGGTACAGGCCCGGATGCTTGTTGCGCTTCAGGAAATCGGCCGCACAGACGTTCGCGGCCAGCATGCATTCCTCGATCAGCTTGTGCGCGTCGTTACGCTGGCGCGGCACGATCTGCTCGATCTTGCCCTGCGAGTTGCAGACGATGTAGGTCTCGGTCGTGTCGAAGTCGATCGCGCCACGCTTCTGCCGTGCGGCGAACAGCGACTTGTAGACGCCGTACAGATCCTGCAGGTGCGGCAGCAGATCCGCACGGCGCGCGGCCTCCGGCCCCTTCGTGTTCGACAGCACCGCCGCGACTTCCGTGTACGTCAGGCGCGCAGCCGAATGGATGACGGCCGGGTAGAACTGGTACGCCTTGATCTCGCCGCGCGCGGTGATCACCATGTCGCACGCGAGCACGCAGCGGTCGACCTGCGGGTTCAGCGAGCACAGGCCGTTCGACAGCTTCTCCGGCAGCATCGGAATCACGCGGCGCGGGAAATACACCGACGTGCTGCGCTCGAGCGCGTCGGCATCGAGCCCGCTGCCCGGCTGTACGTAATGCGACACGTCGGCGATCGCGACGATCAGCCGGTAGCCGTCGCCACGGCCGACCTTGACCGGCTCGCAGTAGACGGCGTCGTCGAAGTCGCGCGCGTCCTCGCCGTCGATCGTCACGAGCGGCACGTCGCGCAGGTCGACGCGGAAACGCAGGTCGGTCGGCCGCACCTTGTCGGGCAGCGCGGCGGCTTCGTCGAGCGCCGGCTGGCTGAATTCGTGCGGCACGCCGTACTTGCGCACCGCGATTTCGATTTCCATGCCCGGATCGTCGATGTCGCCGAGCACCTCGACGACACGGCCGAGCGGCTGCGAATGACGGCTCGGGAAATCGGTCAGCTCGACGACGACGACCTGCCCGACCTTCGCCTTCTTCACGTTCTGCGTGATCAGGATGTCGTGGCCGATGCGCTTGTCTTCCGGCGCGACGATCAGCGCGCCGTTCTCGTTGAGCAGGCGGCCGATCACGCGCTTGTTCGCGCGCTCGGTGACTTCGACGACATGCCCTTCCGGGCGGCCGCGGCGATCGTAGCCGACGATCCGCGCGAGCACGCGATCGTTGTGCATCACCTTCTGCATTTCGCCGTTCGGCAAGAACAGGTCGTCCTGGCCGTCGTCGCGGATCACGAACCCGTAGCCGTCACGATGCCCCTGCACGCGCCCGGCGACGAAGTTCGACGGATGAGTCAACTGGTAGTGGCCACGCTTGTCGAGGCGGATCTGGCCGTCGCGCTCCATCGCGGCGACACGCCGGAAGAACCCCTCGCGCTCCTGACGCTTGATCGACAGTGATTCTGCGATGTCGTTGGCGGCCAGCGGCGCGTCGCTCGTACGCAGCACGCCGAGAATTTCTTCACGGCTCGGAATGGGGTACGGATATTTGCTCAAGGGTTTGTCGATGATTGTTCTCGTTGCGTTGACTGATGGTGCACGGCATCAACATAGAGGTGTCCTTCAGACAGTTCTATATTGACGGCGGCGGGTCATTCTATCACCCGCCTGTGTCACCAAATGACGGGAATGCCCGCCGGCAGGCGCGGCAGAGCCCGGTTTGCGATGCATCGCAAAAAAGTGTTGACACGAATAATTGGGGCGCTATAATTTCGCTTCTTTGCAGCAAGCAGCTCACTGCAAAACGTGCCCAGGTGGCGGAATTGGTAGACGCACTAGGTTCAGGTCCTAGCGGTGGCAACATCGTGGAGGTTCGAGTCCTCTCCTGGGCACCATCTGTTTTTTAAAAAGGTCGGCTTCTAGCCGGCCTTTTTTCATTTCCATGACCCATCCTGAAATAGGTTGACACTTTTTCGCCGAGGCGAGGAGGTGCCAGATGGAGCAAGGGATCAAGCGGACGCAGCGGGACTACAGCCTGGCTTTTAAGCTGTCGGTGGTGGTGCAAGTC
>NZ_JAIZSA010000043.1:0-11230 GCF_020419825.1 Burkholderia sp. AU30198
GCGGCAGCGCATCGGTCGAGAAGATCGAAGCGGCAGCCGACGCCGGCAAGTCGCAATTCGTGAGCCGTGAAGTGACGAAGCTGGACCGTCCGGAACTGACGAGCGCGAAGATCATCGTGTCGGGCGGCCGCGGTCTGGGCAGCGGCGAGAACTTCGCGTTGGTGCTGGAGCCGCTGGCAGACAAGCTGTCGGCAGCACTGGGCGCATCGCGTGCGGCAGTCGACGCCGGCTACGTGCCGAACGACTACCAGGTCGGCCAGACCGGCAAGATCGTCGCACCGCAGCTGTACATCGCGGTCGGCATCTCGGGTGCGATCCAGCATCTGGCCGGCATGAAGGATTCGAAGGTGATCGTCGCGATCAACAAGGATCCGGAAGCCCCGATCTTCAGCGTGGCCGACTACGGCCTCGTCGGCGATCTGTTCTCGGAGATCCCTGAACTGGCGGCGCAACTGGCGTAACGGAATTTTTGCGAGGCCTGCTTGCTGGTGATGTGCGGATCCGGGATGACGAATATGGGCGCGATGGAACGAGTTCGCTTCGATGCTGCGGTGGCGGCCAATGCTGAAGATGCGTCAATCTGGCGTTGGTTTTCTGTGCTGCTCGAGGAACGCAGAATTCGATGGCGTTACATGTTTGACAGCTGGGTCGTGAACGTCGACCGTGCCCACGTCGCAACCGAGCAGAACTTCGACGATGCGATACGTGCCGCCAAGCTGGCTGCGGAGCAACTGGGGCTCGGCGCGGCCGATGCGCACTTGTCTGGGGGGAAGTGGCGCGGAGCAACGGAAACCGGGTCGCGTCGGCAACATGCAGGCAGAAGCAGCTGAGCTGAATCGGAAAGACGGAAGCTCGCCAAAGGCGCGGGCTTTCGAATAGGCAGGCCGACGACGATGTATGTCGAGCGGCCGCATCGCCATCCCGGGGCGACCTGTACCGCACGTCACCGGATTCACGCCCGCTCACCGGCAAATACGCCATTCATTCCGCCGCAAGCCCCCGATTGTCAAACTATGTGAGTCAATCGTCAGCATTTGCAACGGAAGTAACAGTCCCCGCAAATCAATCGTTTTGCGCGTTCGCGCCGCTACATTGGCTCCACCTGCCGCACGTCGCGGCGAGGCATGCGACAAGCCGCACGAAGGCGGCTCGCAGCAACAACGTCTTTGGGGAGAATGACCATGAACAAGATTCGTACGATTCTGGTGGGTGCTGCACTGACGGCGATGGCGACTTCGGCTGCGTTCGCACAGACGGCCCAGACCGGCGCCCAGGGTTCCGCAGGCGTCGGCGCGCAGGTTCAGACGCCGCTGCTCGGCGGTGGCGTGGGCCTGCAGGCTGGCGCCGGCGCGAACGCGGCGGGCTCGGGTTCGGGTGCAGGCAACGTCGTGGGCGGCGCGCTGAACGGCGTCGGCAAGACGGTCGGCGGCGTGGGCTCGGCAGCCGGCAACGCGGTTGGCGGTGCGACGCATGCGGTTGGTTCGGCAGCGGGCACGGCGAAGGATGCCGCCGCATCGGCCGTCCACTCGACGAAATCGCACGTGAAGCACGTCGCAGGCACGGCAAAGAGCCACGCGCAAGGCGCGATGTCGACGGCAGGCGACGTCGCCGGCGGCGCGAAGGCGAAGGCCGGTGAGGCGCTCGAAGGCGCGACGAACTCGGTGCAGGGTGGTGCATCGGTCGGCCTGAAGGGTTCGGCGTCGGCACAAGGCGGCGCGCTGTAAGCGTCACGCTGCCCGACACGGCCCGGCCCGCTTCGATGCGGGCCGGGCTTTTTTATTGGCGCGCGGCGCGCCGTTCTTCGCATCCTCGATACAGGGATGCGTCGGCGTTCGCCGTCGATCCGGCGACGCGACACATACGGGCGCGTTGCCCGATGCCCACCGGCACGGGTCCGCAACGGTCGGCGTGCGCATCCCCTGCCCATTGCCCGCCCACCATGCTTAAATAGCGGGGCTCCCGGTTGGTTGCCCGGTCGCCGCGATCGCGGCGCCGGCCGATACGGGCATGCATGTCCGATCGACATCGTGACGACAGACGACACCAAAACGCCGTTCCGGCCAGCCCGGCGCGGCCCGATAACATTCCGAGGCCTCACGTCATGACCCTTCTGTTCCGTCTTCTCGCGCTCGCCTGCGCGCTCTGGCTGGCTGCCTGCGCAGCGTCGCCCCCGCCGTCCGCCAGCACCCGTGCGTCCGCCGCCGCACCGGACGCCAGCGAACGCCGTGGGCTCGGCACGGCGTGGGGCGAGTCGGTTCGATCCGAAACCCGCCAGGTCGATTTCGAACGCGCGAATCCGGCGAAGCCGACGGATCTCGCATCGGTCTACTACAACGATGCGTTGCCCGGACACCTGCCCGCATCCCAGGTTAGCCGGTTGCCGACGCGCGTCGCGCTCGCCAACGGCGACATCGCGCTGTCGTTCACGGACGAAAAGGGCGCGCCGCTGCGTCTGGCGCGCAGCGACGGCCGCTGGCACATGGCGGGCGTCGAAGGTTCGCGCTACATGATCGTGCTGCGCAACCAGGGGCGCCGCACGTTCGAGGTCGTGTCGAGCGTCGACGGGCTCGACGTGCTGTCGGGGCGGCCGGGCAGTTATACGAATGGCGGTTACGTGCTGTATCCGGGCCGCACGCTGACGATCGAGGGCTTCCGCAAGAGCCGCGACGAAGTCGCCGCATTCCGCTTCGCGGCGGTACCCGACAGCTATGTCGCGAACTCGAAGTATGGCGATGCCGCGAACGTCGGCGTGATCGGCGTCGCGCTTTTCGCGCAAAAGGAGAACGAAGAGGAGGCGCTGCGCCGCAACGCGAATCCGTTTCCCGGCAATGGCAACGGCTATGCACCGCCGCCGGTACCGCGCGGGGAGTGACGGCACGTCGTGGATCGGCCGCGTGCGTCGTGACGAACGACGCACGCGGGGCGATCCTGAATCGGCGCTGCCCGAACGACCTGCCGACGCATACGATGAACTTCACGACAATCCTGCGCGATTCATGCGGACCCGGATCAGCCCGACGAAATCGATGGTGTTGAAGCTCGCGGCGCTGGCGCTGCTGGCCTCACATGCCGCCGTTGCCTCTGCCGAAACGCCGGCGCCCGAATCGGTGCGGCTCGCCAACGGTCACGAGATCGAATGGGCGCGCCCGCGGTTGTTCGAGGTCGATGCCGCCCACCACCAGAAATCGGCACTGAGCGTGCCGGTGGAGCTCCGCCGTGTGTTGGCCGATGCATCGAGCGTTGCGTTCCCGTCGGACCGTTTGAAGCGGATCGACGGCAAAGACTATCTGCTGGTCGTCGTCAACCGCTCGTCGAACATCCGCCCGACCGGATATTGCGGCGCGGGCGAAGAAGGGGTGCTGCACGTGCTGGAACTGCACGGCGCCCGTGCGGTGCCGCGCTTCTCGCTGCCGGTTCAAAGCTGTATCGACTCCGTTTCGCTCGAAACCGATGATGGAGCGCAATCGCCCTACCTGGCGATCGCGTGGCGCGACGACCCGGCCGGTATCGACATCCGGTGGGAATATCTCGCACGCGGCGGTGCCACGCATCGTTTTTATCGTTTCGTGAACGGCTCGTTTGTCGAGACCGAGGTTCCTCGGTAACACGGTCGCGTTGTGGCACGATGGCCGTTCGAATGCGCATCGCGTGATTCCCCACCTGCCGGATCGACGGAGAGCCTCATGTCGTTACCCGCTTTCAGGTACCATCCCGACCCGCTGGCAACGGGCAGCGTGATCCGCTCGGACGCGCGCTGCGTCTGTTGCGGCGCTGTGCGCGGTTACGTGTACGCCGGCCCCGTGTATGCAGTCGACGAGTATGAGCAATGCATCTGCCCGTGGTGCATCGCCGACGGCTCGGCGCACGCGCGGCTCGACGCAGCCTTTACCGACACGTACGGCATCGGCGGCGGCGAATGGGACGAAGTGCCCGACGCGGTCGTCGACGAAATCGCCTGCCGCACGCCGGGCTTTCAGGGCTGGCAGCAGGAACGGTGGTGGACGCATTGCGGCGATGGCGCGCAGTTCATCGGCCGTGCAGGCGCCGGCGAACTGACCGCGCTCGGCCCGCAGGCTGTGGCGTCGATTCGGGAATCGACCGGACTCGACGAGGGCGGCGAGTGGGAGCGTTTCTTTGCCGCACTCGACAAGGACGGCTCGCCGACTGCGTATATGTTTCGCTGCCTCCATTGCGGCGGACTCGGCGGCTACCAGGATTGCGACTGATGGCCTGGCTGGCGGCATCGCAGGGCGATCGCAAGCCCCCATCGTCATGAAACAGAGGAATCTTCGTGAAGTTCATCCACGCGGCAGACATACACCTTGACAGCCCATTGCACGGCCTGAGCGCGTATCCCGATGCGCCGGCCGCGCAGTTGCGCAACGCGTCGCGCGAGGCGCTGCGGCAGCTCGTGGATCGTGCGATTGAAGAGGAAGTCGCGTTCCTCGTGATCGCCGGCGACCTGTACGACGGCGACTGGAAGGATCACAACACGGGCATCTTCTTCGGCCAGCAGATGGGGCGCCTGCGCAAGGCGGGCATTCGCGCATTCGTCCTCGGCGGCAACCACGATGCCGAAAGCGAGATGACGAAGAAGCTGACGCTGCCCGACAACGTCACCGTGTTCGGCCACCGCAAGGCGGAAACCCACACGCTGCCGGAATTCGACGTCGCGCTGCACGGGCAGAGCTTCAAGGACAAGGCGGTCGTCGACAATCTCGCGATCGGCTATCCGGACCCGGTGCCCGGTTACTACAACATCGGCGTGCTGCACACGGCGCTCGAAGGCTATGCGGCGCACGCGAACTATGCGCCGTGCACGCTGGCGGAACTGCACGCGAAAGGCTACGACTACTGGGCGCTCGGCCACGTGCACGAATTCCAGCAATGGTCGGGGCCGTCCACGGTGGTGTTTCCCGGCAACCTGCAGGGGCGCCATATCCGCGAGACGGGCCGCCGCGGTGCGGTGCTCGTGACAGTCGAGCAAGGCCGCACGCAGGTCGAGCGTCTGTATCTCGACGTGCTGCGCTGGGAAGCCGTGTCGGTCGATGCGTCCGATTGCCTGACGGTTGCCGACCTGTCGAGAAAGATCGGCCAGTCGCTGGAAGCGCTGCTGACCGTCGACGGCCACGTGCCGCGCGCGGTGCGCGTGACGGTCACGGGGCGCACGCCCGCGCACGGTCTCTTCTTCGGCCGCGCGCCGCAGTTGCGTGCGGAGGTGCTGAACCAGATCGGCATCATCGGCAACGAGCGGCTGTGGCTCGAGAAGGTCCGGCTCGCGACGTCCGCGGCCGATCATCAGCCGGGCGAAAGCGAGCAGCTCGAAGCGCTGGAGGACCTGAAGCAGATCCTGGCCGACGCCGCGCGCGATCCGGATTTCCTCGAACTGCTTGAACGTGACCTGAAACCGTTCATCGGCAAGGTACGCAGCGACGTGAAGGAAGAGGTGCCGTTGTTGACGATGGCGCGCGCGGGCGAGCTCACGGCGCTCGTTGAACAGGTCGGGCCTGCTCTGCTCGCGCGGCTGGCGAGGGGGGAGTAAGCGATGCGGATCAATCAGCTCGATCTGATCAAGTACGGCAAGTTCACCGACGAGACGCTGCGTTTCCCGTCGGCCGGCGAGGATTTCCATGTGATCGTGGGGCCGAACGAGGCTGGCAAGTCGACGATCCGCACGGCCGTGTCGGAACTGCTGTTCGGGATGAAGCTGCAGACGCCGCTTGCCTTCTTTCACAGCATGCCGGAGCTGCGGATTGGCGGCGTGTTGGAGAGTGGCACCAATGCACTCGAATTTCACCGCGCGCGAGGGCGCAATTCCTTGCGTACGGTTGCCGACGTCAAGCTGCCGGACGACTATCTCGCGACGGCACTTGATGGTGCGACACGGGAGTTTTTCGAGCAGATGTTTGGGCTCGATCACGAGCGGCTTGTCGCCGGTGGGCGGAGCATTCTCGATGCATCGGACAAGCTTGGGCAGGTGTTGTTCGAGTCGGCAGCTGGTGTTGGAAGTCTTGGACCGGTTCGACAAGAGCTAGCGGCTCGCGCAGGCGAGTTGTGGGCGCAGCGAGGCCGAAGTTCCTATTCTGAAGCCGAATCGTCGTTCAACGAAGCCGTGACCGAACTGAAGACGGTCCAGGTGCGCACGCGCGACTGGGTCGAACGCAAGGACGCGCGCGAAGCGGTCGAACAGCAGATCGAGCAGGCGCGCGCCGAACAGCGCCGGCTCGAAGCGCTGCGCTCGAAGCTCGAACGCGTCCGGCGGCTGGCGCCGTATCTGAAGGAGCTGACGGTCAAGGACGCGGCGCTGGCGGAACTGGGCGCGGTCGTCGAGTTGCCGCCCACCGCGTATGCCGATCTGCTGAAGGCGCAGGGCGATCTCGCGGCCGAACAGAAGGTGCTCGAGGAACGGCGTGCCGACCTGCTCGCGAAACGGCAGGCGCGTGATGCGATCGACGCCGATGCCGACACGCTGGCGCTCGAAGCCGACATCGAAGCGCTCGATCGGCTGCGCGGCGCGTGCATGAATCACGCGCAGGATCTGCTGCTGCTCGGCGCGGACGTCGAGCGGCACCTGTCCGCCGCGTGTGCCGCGGCCGCCCAGCTCGACTGGCCGACGGACGAGGTGTCGCTGCGTGCGTCGCTGCCGACGGCACTGTCGCTGAAGACCGTTGCAAACCTGTTGCGCGAACACGGCGCGCTGCATCAGGCGCTTGCCGGCGCGCGCGAATCGCTCGACGAACGCACGCGCGAGCTTGCGCAGGTGCGGGAACAACAGGCGCGCCTGTCGACCGTCGATGTGCCGGAAGCGCTGCGTGCGGCGCTGGCCGAAGCGCAGGGCTTTCGCAACAGCGGCCAGCGCGAGCAGGCGCTCGAACATGAAATTGCCGCCGCCGAAAGCGCGCTGGCGGGTGCACTCGATGCGCTCGGCCAATGGCGCATGCCGGTCGATACGCTGAGGGCGCTCGACGTGCCGTCGGCGGCGCGGCTCGGCGCGCTGCTGAAGGAAGACAGTGAACGCGCGAGCGCGGCCGCTGCAGCACGCGACGCGCGGGACGGCGCGCTCGAAGAGCTCGAGCGGCTCGAACTGCAGGAGAAGCACTTCGCGGAGAACCACAAGGTCGTCACGACCGCCGACGTGCTGGCGGCGCGTGCACGGCGCGACGGCGCATGGGGTGATATCCGCGATGGCGTGGTCGATCTTGCAACGGGCGCACCTGCGGTCGACGACGCGATTCGCCTTGCGGACGAGCTCGTCGATGCGCAGCTCGGCGCAACGCAGGCGGCGGCGACGTTGCAGTCGCTGCGTCAGCAGGTCGAGTCCGCGCGTGCCGGCGTGACGCGCAGGCAGGCCGCACTGGACGAGCGCGAGCGTGAGCTCACCGCGCATCGCGACGCATGGGCCGCGCTTGCGACGACGGCCGCGGTGCCCGGCATGCCGCTGGCGGCGATGGGCGACTGGCTCGCGAAACGCGACACGGTGTTCGCCGCGCAGGCCGACCTTGATCGGCAGCGCCGCGAATTCGACACGATTCGCGCCGCACGGGCCGGTGCCGAAGGCGCATTGCGCACGGCGCTGCGCACCGTGTCGCGAGGCGGCGAGTCGGACGGCCTGGCGGCGCTCGTTGCGAGCGCCGAGACCTTCGTACAGTCGGCCGAGAAAGCGCTCGCGCAGCAGGACAGCCTCGAGGACCGCGCGCGGGAAGCCGAACGCGGGTGTGCGACGGCGCAGTCGCGCGCCGGCCACGCGCAGACGGCCTACGATGCGTGGCACACGCAATGGCGCGACGCGCTGGCCGACGCCAAGCTGTCCGCGAGCGCGGCGACGCTGGCCGCGGCGGAAGGGACGCTCGGGCTCGCCAACGCGGTGACGGCCGAACTGGCCGACGCCGACGCGCCGCGCAACCGGATTGCCGCGATCCGCGCGGAGCTGACCGCACTCGAAGCGGGCGCACGGCGGCTTGCCGAAGCGCTCGCACCGGAATGGCTGACGAGCGGCGACTGGCCGGACGTCGCGCGCCGGCTGACGATGCGCCTCGCGGCCGCCCGGGAAATTGCACGTGCGATTGGTCGTGCCGACGAGGCCGTGCGGCAGGCCGACGGCAAGATCGCGGATGCGGCCGCCGCAGTGGCTGGCGCCGATGCGCGCATTCAGCCGCTGCTGCAACTGGCCGGCGTCGCGTCGATCGACGTGGCGCTGCCGCTGGCCGAACGCTCGGATCGCCAGCGCCAGCTTCGGCAGGCAGTCGATGCCGCGCACGAGGCACTGGTGCGCGATGGCGACGGCCTGTCCCGGTCTGCCGTCGAAGCCGAAGTCGCGGAGCAGGACATCGTCGACGTACCGGCGCACCTTGAAGCGGTGAAGCAGTCGCTCGGCGATGTCGGCAAGCGGCTCAACGAGCTTTCACAGCAGCAGGTCGTGGCCGAGCAGGCGTTCGGTGCGATCGATGGGCAGGCGAATGCCGCCGTTGCCGAGTCGAAACGGCAGGAAGCGCTGGCGGCGATGGGCGATGCAGCCGAGCAGTATCTGGAGGCGGCCACCGCGAGCCGGTTGCTGAAGTGGGCGACGGATCGCTACCGCGACCAGAAGCAGGGGCCGATGCTCAGGCGCGCGGGCGAAATTTTCGCAGGGCTCACGCTGGGCGAATTCGCGCGGCTGACCGTCGACACCGAACGGACGCCGCCCGCACTGTATGCACGACGGACGAAGGGCGCATCGGTCGAGGTCGCGGGGTTGAGCGAAGGAACGCGTGACCAGTTGTTCCTCGCGCTGCGAATCGCGGCGCTGGAGCTGCAGCTCGGCAGCCGGACCGCGCTGCCGTTCGTCGCCGACGACCTGTTCATCAACTTCGACGACGCGCGCGCGAAGGCCGGGCTCGACGCGTTGCGCGATCTGTCGACGCGAACCCAGGTGCTGTTCCTGACGCACCATGACCACCTGCTGCCGCTCGTGAGAGATGTATTCGGCGCGCGGGTCAACGTGGTCGAACTGCAGCGCGCGCCGGTGGGCGCGTGATGCGCGGCCTGTGTGAATGCCGGCGCACGGGCAGGTTCATCGCGAACAGGTAGTATGTGCGGTTCCGAAATACACGCGGCCGGTTCTGCCGGTCGCGGGTCAGGCCACACGAGGGGGGAATATGAAAAAGCTGGTAGCCGCCATCGCGTTCGCGGCGGACAAGCATCGCAATCAGCGGCGCAAGGACGAAGATGCGTCGCCGTACATCAATCATCCGATCGCGCTCGCCGACGTGCTGGCCAACGAGGCCGGCGTCGAGGACGAGCGTGTGATCGTCGCGGCGGTGCTGCACGACACGGTCGAGGATACCGAGACGACCGAGCAGGAACTGCTGAGGCTGTTCGGCAAGGACGTGGCGGACATCGTGATGGAAGTCACCGACGACAAGTCGTTGCCGAAGGAGGAGCGCAAGCGCCTGCAGGTCGAGCATGCGGCGACCATCAGCCGGCGTGCGAAGCTCGTGAAGCTGGCCGACAAGATCTGCAACCTGCGCGACATCGCGCGGCATCCGCCCGCGGACTGGCCGCTCGAGCGCAAGCAGGCGTATTTCGACTGGGCAAAGTCGGTCGTCGACCCGATGCGCGGTGTGCATCCCGGTCTCGAGGCGATCTTCGACACCGCCTACGACGCACGGCCGGCGGACTGAGGCGCCTGCATGCGATCGGCCCGCTTCATCGGATCCGCCGCGCCGCAATCGCCGGTCGTGGCGGGTGTCGATGTGGGCGGCGAAAAGAAGCAATGCGATCTCGTGATCCTGCGCGGAACGACGGTCGTCTGCCGCGAGGCGCAGATCGCGCCCGAGGCGGTGCCTGCGCTGTGTCTCGCCCATGACGTCGTGGCCGTCGGTGTCGACGCACCGAGCCTGTGGTGGACGGGGAGCGGGCGTCGGGCGGCCGAGCAGGCGCTCGCGCGCGAGCGGATCTCTTGCTTTCCGACGCCGTCGCGGGAGCAGGCGGTCGCGAGTACGTCTGGCTTCTTCGACTGGATGTTCATGGGAGAGCGCGTCTACCGCGCGCTCGCGGATGCCTATCCGCTGCTGACTGGCGCACGCTATGCGGGCGGCCGCACGAGCTTCGAAACCTATCCTTATGCGATCACCTGCGCGATGCTGGGCAAGGCCGTGGCGTCCGCGAAGCAGAAACGCAACCAGCGCCGGCAATTGCTGGAGCGACTGGGGATCGACGTGTCGACGCTGAAGTCCGTCGATGCGCGCGACGCGACCCTGTGCGCATTGACGGCGCAATACGTCATCGACGGGAATGCGCACGCGTATGGCGATGCGAAGGGCGGATATATCCGCGTGCCGATCGTGAACGAGGCGATCGTGCTCGACGCACCGTAGCTGTGTCGCGCGGCCCGGGCCAGGGGCGTAGCGAAAAGGTGAGCTTTTGCGGGAGGGCGGCGGCCGGTGTGTCGACGAAGGTGTCAGGTGGCGACTGCCGGCCGGCAAGCATCGGGATGGCTGTCGCACACGACGTGACACCGGTGCGCGGTGCGATCCCGAGCGGCGCTGCTCAATCCTCGAGGATGGCTTTCGGCACGCTGGCCAGATCGCAGGCTTGCGCCTGCTCGAAGTAGCCTTCGGCATCGTCGATCATCACGACTGCGACGTCGATCAGCTCGTCGAGCCGTTGCAGCAGCGATTCGCGCCACTCGATGTCTTCGTCGCGCTCGGGCGTCTTGTCCAGTTGCTCGATGATCGAGTCGGCCGTCTGCAGGAAAGGAATCGCCTGCTGATAGTTTTCGATCGAGACCATTGCCGCGTTGCGCGCGCCGACGAGTCGCTCGCGGTGCTCGTCTGCCAGTTCGGATTCGCCGCTGATCCGCGGCAATACATCCGAGATGCGTTGCAGAAGCGGCGGAGCCTGTTCTTCCAGGATGATGGCGCGCTCGCGCAGCGCTGCATATTCGTCGCGAAGGTCGGCGTCGCCGGGTTGAGTGGTGCTGTCCATCGTGGATATGAGTGCGTGGTTCGGTCGCGGCATGATACTCGACGGCACCGGATTCCTTGCCCGTTCCGCAACCTCATATATAGGGGGGCGACGGACATACGTCACATCAATAGAGGGCGGCTCGCGTCGCGATGGGCGGCCCGTCGAGCCCCAAGCCCCCGTGCGCGGCAGCGCACGGGGGCTTTTTCAAAATATTTTCACAAAGGGGCTTGCGTAGTTGGCGGCGGGTGCTTAGAATCACGCCTCTTTCGCGCTAACGGAAACG
>NZ_JAIZSA010000044.1:0-7732 GCF_020419825.1 Burkholderia sp. AU30198
CCAGGAGAGGACTCGAACCTCCACGATGTTGCCACCGCTAGGACCTGAACCTAGTGCGTCTACCAATTCCGCCACCTGGGCACGTTTCGCTTGTTGCTGCATCGCGAAAGAACGCAATTATAGCGTGTCCGAAGGGGCTGTCAACACAATTTCATCGACGATGATGAAAATTATCGCCCTTCACCGAACGGCTACTCATACACCGACCGGCTCCGCTCGCTTCGCAGCGAAATTCCAGCGCAGCGCCTGCCCCGTATCGACGCGTGTCGGCAGCAGTCCGGCGGCCAGGAACGTGTCGGCGATCTGCTGCTGCTCGCCGAAATTTTGGGGTGCCACCGCACGGACGAGATAACTACGCCGCGCGTTCGCGCGCGCGATCGTCGTCGCGTCGAGCCCCCAGATCGGTGCGAGGGTATTCGCGGCCTCCTGCGGGTGGTCGTGCAGCCACGTGCCGGACTGCGACAACTGGTCGAACAGGATCTGGACGACGTCAGGCCGCGCGGCGGCGAAACGGCTCGAAGCGAGGTAGTAGCGCTGGTACGACGCGAGTCCGTTGCCGTCGGCGAGAATCCGCACATCGGGATTTCGGACGACCGACGCGACATAGGGATCCCACGTGATCCACGCTGCCGCGCTCGAACGCCGCGCGGCCGTCCGCGGGCGTCAGGTAATGGATCGCCGCATCGGCAGACCCGAGCTTCGCACGTGCGAGCGCGGCAAGCAGCAGGTAATGGCTGCCGGCTGCCTTCGTGACCGCAATGCGCTTGCCCTTGAGATCGGCGAGCGTGCGCAGTGCGCCGTCCTGCTTGACGACGATCGCCTGCGCCTTCGGCGAAGGCGCTTCCTGAGCGACGTACACGAAACGCGCATGCGCGGCCTGCGCGAAGACCGGGACCGTATCGGCCACGTCGGCGCTGAAATCGACGGCGCCGACGTTGAGCGCTTCGGTCAGCGGCAATCCGCTCGCGAATTCATGCCACGACACGCGCAAGCCGAGCGGCGCCAGTGCCTGTTCAAGTGCGCCGCGCGTCTTGAGTAGCGTGATGAGCGTCGACGATTTCTGGTAGCCGATACGCAACACATCGGGTGCGTTCTCGGCGTGCGTTCGGACGCCGGCGGCAGTGAGGCCTGCGGCGAGCACCAAACACTGGTTTCAAGTAGTACCCGGAAGTCCAAAAACCCGCGTCCAGCCTAGCGCTGAAGCGGCTTTTTGTCTCCGGAAGTCCCGAGTGAGACCGGGGTACCCTAAAAATTTGGGGGTAAGACTCGGGGTATGACTTCGGGGATTAGGGGGTATGCCGTACTCCCGACGAACAATGAAAAGCAAACCTCTTGCCGACGCCAAGTGCCGCAACGCGAAGTTCGATGAGGCCGGGGGAAACAAACTCTTCGACGGTGGTGGCCTGTTTCTCGATCTGCGCTCCAGTGGTTCGAAGAAGTGGCGGCTCAAATACCGGTTCAATGGCAAAGAAAACCTGCTGACGTTCGGCGACGTCGCATCTCTGATGCTCGTTCGAGGCGTGACGACGCGAAGCCGTTGTTAGCGGAAGGGAAGAGCCCTGCGTTCGAGCGTGACGTCGGGAAACAGACTTGCGCCATAGCAGCACAGAACACCTTCGAGGCCGTCGCGCTGAAGTGGCACGAGGCGAAGCAAGCGACAGGGAGCGCTTCGCACGCGAACCGAGTCAAGAGGCAGCTTGACCGCGAGGTGTTTCCCTTGATCAGCCAGCGTCCGATTTCTTCGACCGGCGCACCGGATTTGCTCGCGGTCATTCGACGAATTGAAGGTCGAGAGGCGTTCGAGACGGCGCGCAAGACGTTGCAGACATGCCGCCAAGTGTTTCGCTATCCCAAGCTGACAGAAGTCAGTGCGATGTTGAATCGCAATCGTGATTACCTCAAGAGCCTTTGATCTCGACCGGGGGCCGGCGATGCAAGTCATCGGGGCGATGTTGCACATGACGGATCACAAGCCGCTCACCGGTCTCGACATCACGCAGTTTCGCCGCGCAGCTTCGGCGTCTTATGTAGCTCGACCCAGAAGCCGTTGAGTTGATCGTCTTGGACGTCGAACCGGCGCAGCCAACTTTCGGTTGCTACGACCGTATTGAGCAGAGGTGCAGTACTGTCCAGTGTTCCGTCTTGCAAGGTATCGACGTCATCCGCGATGATCGGCCGCAGTGCTCGATTCAAAATGACGTACGCGGCGGGCGGCGATACGGGTATGCCTGATCCATTGGAAACGCCGGATTGCGGTGCGACGCCGGCCTGAATGATTAAGCCCCCGTTGCCCAGCGGAATACGGGCGAACCAATCTGGCGGGAGTCCGAGCGCCGATGCGCCGCTGACAGCCGCGACCAGGTCCGCATCGAGCGCGTTGAGCCAGTCAACGGTCTTGATCTTCGTGTAGAGCTTGCGGACGGTCGAGCGCATCGGATCGCCGACGTCGATGCCAGGGCCGAAGCGGCGTGCGTAGAAATACTCGCTGGCTTCGTTCGGTCGCCGCCCCATTGGAGGCACGTTTACGGCTAGTCCACCATGGCCGCTGACTGTCGGTAGCGCCTCGGCGAACGTGCGGAACATCGCTTCGAATACGCGAGGGCGGTGCACGAGAAATGCGCGTGGTACCGTGAAGGCCACTCCGTCGAGTCCGCGTTTTCGTGCAGCCTTCTGTTCGCTAAGCACGAACACCGTAAATTCAAAGAACCCGGTGGCGAGCTTGTGCTCGGCACTGGTCATCGCGACCGCAAGGGTCTCGTCGGTGGGGATGCTTGTCGCGAGACTTTCGAATCCAGCAGACTTGTCGTATTGGATCGGCTCATCTCCCTCGGAATAGAACCAGCGCAGCGGCCCGGATTTCGACGGCGTCTGGCCGGCCGCCACTTCGAGCGCATGCTGATATTCCTCGATTGCCGCGCTGTACTGCTTGAAGCAGCGCACTAGCGCTTGCCGGACCTCCGGAGTGGAACCGTCTCGGAAGTAGAGCACGCCGCGTACTACAAGAGCAGCACCCGTGATCCCTTTTTGGTGCGCGGGCTCGTAAAGCCCGAAAGGCATGGTGTCCGCGCGTCGCGGATCTTTGGCCCAAGCTTCAATTTCGTCGTTTGTCATGGCGTCAAAGCGGGAGCGGGAATGCAGGCAGCGGGAAAGACGGCACGGTCGGGAGCGGTGGGCTTCCGGGTGCGCTGCTACTGTCGCCGAACAAGTCGTCAAGCTCGGATTGTCGCGCGGATTGCCTCGAGCGCGAAGTCGCCTTCTTGCCGTCGTCGTCGCCGCATCCGCAATCGGCCGCACCGAGGTGGACAAACTTCGACGGGCCGCCCGCGATTTCGATGTAGTCGTCTTCCTGATCGGGGCCGTAGCGGTCGCCAGGGAATTTCATTTCGACAACGGTTTTAATATTCGATTGCACGGGAGGTACCGCCGGATCGTACACGATGACGACGTCTGGGCGTCGGACGTCGCCTTTCTTGTATTTCTTACCCTTGCTGGGCCAGACATCCTTGAGCCATTTGCGGATGCCAGTGTTGGGCTCCAACGGTTCGTCATAGTCCATGATCGGCTCAGGTGGAGTTGTCGTCATATCGTACGGCTGTTCCGGACGGTATTCCGTCGGAATCCCTCCGTTCTCCAGCTTCGACGCCGCATTTTTTACACCCAGACGCATCTCGACGCACCGCTGCCGCTGGATAGACCCGGCTTTCGTCGCGACGCCGATTCGCCTGCACTCGCAGAACGTGTGACACAGAACCTGTCGATCTTTCGCGGAAAGTTTCTCGGCGTTTAAACCTACCGGTGTTGTCTGGCCAGTCGAGCTTGAGCCCCCAGTTGACGACCCAGGTGAATAACCGCGGCTCCTCGGGGAAGATTTGCCGCTCACGCTTCGCTCCCGGGCTGGCGGAACGAGAGCGATGACGCTTGGTGGCTGCTAATCCAATCAGTGTGGCCGCTAGCGTCGGTTTTGCCGGTGATGGTTTGGCCGTCCGCCGACGTTACCGTGTAAGGGTGATTTGGAATCGGTGCGCGTGTCTTGTCGTCAACGAGTTGGAAGCGGCCTCGATATCCACTATCGTCTTGGGAGGTTGTCTGCGTGACAACGCTTTTGCCCGTGCCGACCGAACCGCCGGCGCCCGAAGTCGGCTCTACCGTCGCCATGCCTTGCGACGCGATCAGCGTTGCACCGCATGCAGTCTTGTCGCCATCGGTCGCCACGGCCCGGCCGCCGAATGTCATGCTGCGAACGCGCACGCCGACGATCGGGTAGATGCCACTGCACTTGGGACACGAGACCATGTCTCCTTCTAGCGCGAGAGGCTTGCCGAAGACGATGTTGGTAGACGTGCAGGCGAGCACTCGGCCACCGTGCGAAGTCGTATCGCCTTCCCGAATGAACGCAGAACTCATGCCGAATCCTCTGTAGAAATTGCGAGAGGACTGTAGCACGCACCGCATAAGGGTAACTACCCTGTCAAAGTTGCCGGGAAGTTTCGCAGGTGAATGCTGCGGTGCGAATTTTGACTGTCCAAAGCCACTTTTCATTGAACGCAAGGCCGGCGTTTGCCATTGCATCGGGGAGGGCTGCGGCACGGGCGTTTCTTTGCGCGCAGCGTTCCAGACCGCGGGGAGCTACTCGACACAGCTGGCGTCATACGACCTATTCGCCAGCTATCTCCAACTTTGTCTCCCAGTAAATGTGCGTTTTGGAGATTCCCAGATCCTTGCCCCGCAAGGCTTCGTGGGTGAGTTGAGCATATATCTTCAAATCTCCAGAAGTTTTCGCTCCTGGGCGGCTGAGGTTCAGCGTCTTGCGCCACATTTTCCGCTCGGCGGGCTCATCCGCATGGGCTCAATCGATTGGGGGTTCATATTCCAATCGGTGATTCTCTTTTCTTTTTAGATCAATAGATTGGATGTGGATTGTTGATCCTGCGGCCGCGCGCGAATGCGCGGCGGTTCATCGACGTCATGGATCGTGCTCCCGGTCTGGTTCGTTGCATTGAAGCGAGCCGGCTAACGTACCAACGGGGCGGGCGGACGATAACCGATAAATTCTGCTATCGATCCGGCTGGCAGGCATAAGCGGGCGGAGGCGCCGGTGATCGCGGCGCGCCCGGACTTGTGCGGACAGCCGATCGATGTTTCCTGCTTGCATTTGATTGCATAGTCAAATATATTCATTGCAGAAAACGCAGAGTCAGCGATTGGCGTTGGCGCGGGCAGCACCCGCACGCCGCGCCGATCGCTTTTTTTCCTCATTTATCTGACTTGTCAGTTAATTTGCTCGGTGTTGCGGCGGCTGTTCGCGTGGCGCCCGATCAGAAGGACCTCCGATGAAACCGTCCGACAGCCCGGGTACGCCAGCGCCGCTGACCGGCGCCAGCTTCGCGCTGGGTACGCTCGCGGTGGCGCTCGCCACATTCATGAACGTTCTCGATTCGTCGATCGCCAACGTCGCGATTCCAACCATATCCGGCAATCTGGGGGTGTCCACCGACGAGGGCACGTGGGTCATCACGCTGTTCTCCGCGGCCAACGCGGTGTCGATCCCGCTGACCGGCTGGCTGACGCAGCGGGTCGGGCAGGTGAAGCTGTTCGTCTGGGCCATCCTGCTGTTCGTGCTGTCGTCGGCCGCGTGCGGGCTGGCACCCAACCTCACCACGCTCCTCGCGGCGCGGATCGTTCAAGGCGCCGTGGCCGGGCCGCTCGTGCCGCTGTCGCAGGCGTTGCTGCTGGCTTCGTTCCCGAAGGAGAAGAGTTCGAGCGCGCTCGCGCTGTGGGGCATGACGGCAACCGTCGGGCCGATTGCGGGCCCCGCGCTCGGCGGCTGGATCACGGACAACTACAGCTGGTCGTGGATCTTTTACATCAATGTGCCGGTCGGGTTGTTCGCCGCCGCCGTGATCTGGGCGCTCTATCGCAGCCGCGAGACGCCAGCCCGCAAGCTGCCGATCGACAAGGTCGGGCTGATCGCGCTGGTCGTATGGGTGGCCGCGCTGCAAGTCATGCTCGACAAGGGCAAGGATCTCGACTGGTTCAATTCGTCGACGATCTGGATCCTGACCATCGTGGCGGTGGTCGGCTTCGTGTTCTTCCTGATCTGGGAGTTGACCGAGGAGCGCCCGATCGTTGATCTCCGCCTGTTTGCACAACGAAATTTCCTTGGCGGAACGATGGCCATCTCGATTGCGTTTGCGGTGTTTTTCGCGAATCTCGTGATCCTGCCGCAATGGATCCAGGGCTCGCTCGGCTACCCGGTCATCAATGCAGGCCTCGTGACTGCACCGCTCGGCATCTTCGCGGTGCTCCTCGCGCCGTTGGTCGGCAAGGTGATGCCGAAATCGGACATGCGCGTGCTCGTCACGCTCGCATTTCTCGGATTCGCCGGCGTGTTTTTCATGCGCTCGCGCTATACGACGGGCATCGATACGTGGTCGCTCGTGTTGCCCACGTTGCTGCAAGGGATCCCGACGGCGTTCTTCATGACGCCGCTCACGTCGATCATCCTGTCGGGACTGCCGCCCGAGCGCATTCCGGCGGCCGCGGGCCTGTCCAATTTCGCGCGCGTGTTCATGGGCGCGGTCGGCACGTCGCTCGCGAGCACCGCATGGAACGACCGCACGATCCTGCATCATGCGCAACTGGCCGAGCAGGGCAGCGTGAACAACCCGATCTTCGCGAGCGCGCTCTCCAGCGTGCAGAGTGCGCTGGATGCGGGTACGCCGAAGGCGCTGACGTTCCTCGAGGCGACGCTGAATGCGCAGGCGACGATGCTGGGGCTGAACGACATTTTCTGGCTGTCGGCGGTGATCTTCGTGCTGATCATCCCGCTGGTCTGGGTGACGAAGCCGGGCAAGGGCGTGGCAGCCGGGGCGGCCGCGGCCGGCGGGCATTGAGCCAATGCGGGCGGCGCGCACGCGGGATTTCGCGTGCCTTGAAAAATCGTGATGTCGCAATTATTGTGTCGGTCAACAATATCCGACTCAGCGAGCATGATGGAACACTACACGCCGAAGAATTTCCTGCTCACCGAAAGCGTGGGGTTCGTGCTCGCGAAGGCGCGCAACCTGATCACGTCCGAGATGGATGCGGCATTGAGGGATCTCGATATCACGGCGCAGCAGATGGGCGTGCTGCTGTCCCTGCGGAGCGGCAGCGCGGCGACGCCTTTCGAACTGTCGAAGCTGCTCGGCGTCGACACCGGGCTGATGACGCGCTTGCTCGACAAGCTGGAGGGCAAGGGGCTCGTCGAGCGGTCGCGCAGCGTGAGCGATCGGCGGGTGGTGGACCTCGCGCTGACCGAAGCGGGGCAGGCGGTTGCCGCGCAGATTCCGGAGATCGCGCCGAAGGTGCTCAATGCCCGCTTGCGGAAATTTTCGAAGGCCGAGTTCGATGAACTGAGCCGGCTGCTGCGCAAGTTCATCGGCGAGTAAGCCGGGCGCTGTTAATACGGGCGCCGGAAATGAAGAAAGGCCGGCTGGAAGCCGACCTTTTCAAAAACAGATCGCGCCCAGGAAAGGACTCGATCACACATGCGCGACCCCGGCTGCGCTTGCAAGCGCAGCCTTTCGAGGCCTCGCGCAAAGCGCGCAGGTGCTTTTCTGGGCTGGTGTCAAGTCCTGGAATAGGTTGACAGTGTTCACCCGCTAAACGCCCGATGCACCGCATCGGGCGTTTTGTATTTGAGGGCGGCATGTGGCCGCTCGCAGTTGTAGATGTTCACCGACTGTTCGAC
>NZ_JAIZSA010000045.1:0-5966 GCF_020419825.1 Burkholderia sp. AU30198
CTCGTCGAAGGCCGTGAAGCCCAGATCGTGCAGGCGTTCGAGAATCTGAAGCTTGTGCTGGAGGCCGCCGGCGCATCGTTCAACGACGTGGTCGACCTGACGACCTTCCATACCGACATGCGCGACCTGCCGTTGTTCATGCAGGTGCGCGACCGCTATCTCGCTGCACACCCGAAGCCGGCGTGGACGGCGGTCGGTGCGCACATGCTGGGCGGCGCGCCCGGCTATATCGTGGAAATCAAGGCGGTGGCGGTGCTCGCGGACTGACCCGCGGCGCCGGCCATCAGACTTTCAAAACGATAAGCGGATCGCCCCGGAGCAGCGGGCCGGTCCTGGAGACGCTTTCATGACCCATACTTCCGTTCGCTCGATTCCGGCGCTGATCGACGACGCGCCGCTGAGCGCGCTGCAAATCCGCGTGCTCGCGCTGTGCGTGCTGATCGCTCTGCTCGACGGCTTCGACACGCAGGCGATCGCCTTTACCGGCCCTGCGATTCTCGCGTCGTTCCGGCTGCCGGCCGGCGCGCTCGCGCCGATCCTGACCGCCGGCATCGTCGGCATGACGATTGGCGCGATGACGCTCGGGCTCGTCGGCGACCGGATCGGCCGCCGGCCGGCGATCATGATCGGTCTTGCGCTGTTCGGCACCGCGACGCTGGCGACGTCGTGGGCCGGCGACCCGCGGCACATTCTCGCGCTGCGCTTCGTCGCGGGGCTCGGGATGGGCGGATGCACGCCAGTGCTGCTCGCGCTCGCGGCCGAGTACTGTCCGGCCCACCTGCGCGGCGCGGTGATGACGGGCGTGCTGCTCGGGCTGCCCGCCGGCGCGATGCTCGGCGGCCTGCTCGCAGCACGCATGCTGCCGGTGATCGGCTGGTCCGGCATTTTCGTGGTGGGCGGCGCGGCGCCGCTCGCGGTGCTCGGCCTCGTCGCGCTACTACTGCCGGAATCGCTGTTCTACCTGGCGTCGCGTGGCGACACGCGCGCACAGCAGCGGGTGCGTGCGACGCTGGCGAAGATCGTCGCGCAGCCGTTGCCGGCCGACGCGCGCCTGACCGTGCCCGATGAAGCGACGGCGAAGGCGAGCGTCGCGGCGCTGTTCCGCGACGGCTACGCGCGCAAGACGCTCGGCATCTGGGCCATCTACCTGCTGAACTGGATCGCATGGTTCATGCTGCTGTCGTGGCTGCCGACCGTGCTGAAGGCGGCCGGCCTGACCGCCCAGCAGGCGCCGGTCGGCACCGTGATCGTCAATGCGGTGTTCATCGTCTGCGCGATTCCGCTGTCGATCGTGCTGCCGCGCGTGAATACGCGCAACCTGCTCGGTGCGATGTTCGCGTTCGGCATTGCGATCGCGATCGGACTCGGCTACGCCGGCACGAACTGGGCGCTTGTGTTCGCGCTCGTCGGTGCGGCTGGGTTCGGCATCGGCGGGCAGCAGATCGCGCTGAACTACCTGATCGTCGGCGCGTATCCGACTGCGCTGCGCGCGACCGCGACCGGCTGGGCGATCGGGATGGGCCGCGCGGGCGCGATCGCCGGCTCGGCCGTCGGCGGGACCTTCCTGTCGTGGGGCGGGCCGTCCGGGTTCTTCCTCGCGCTGGCCGTGCCGCTGGCGGGCGCCGTGCTTGCCACGCTCAGTCTGCGCCTGGATCGGTCCGACGTCGAAGCCGCGCCGGCCATGCCGCACTGAGCGCGTGAATCGACGGGTCCGGCGCGGTCAGTTCCGCGCGGCCGGATCGTCGTGTTCCGACGACGGCGGCAAATACGCCATGCCTTCCTCGTCGTACAGGTCGTAGATCAGGCGCAGCATGCGCTCGATGTCCTCGGACGCATCGAGCCGGCGCATGCTCATGATGATCGGCGACACGAGCCGGGTGTCGTCGAGATCGTGATACGAGATGTCGTCGCGTTTCAGTCCGTTCACGCTTTTCGGCACGATCGACACGCCTTCGCCGGCTGCGACGAGCCCGAGCGCGACCTGCAACTCGCGCGTTTCGAGCACGCGCGCCGGCTTCAGCGCGCGATCGTGGAACGCGGACAGAACCTGGTCCGCATAGCTTGGGCGCGGCGTTTTCGGAAACACGATCAGCGTTTCGTCGAGCAGGTCGTGTAGCGACAGCGGTGTCGTCGTCGTGCACAGCCGGTGGCCGAGCGGTAGCGCCGCGATCATCGGTTCTTCCCGCAAGACCACGCGGCGCACACCCGGATCGATGAGACGGATGCGCCCGAAGCCGACGTCGATGCGGCCTTCCTTGAGCGCCTTGATCTGATCCATCGTCCACATTTCGTGCAGGCTCAGTTCGACCTCCGCATGCTGCTGGCGATAGCGGCGAATGACCTTCGGCAGCATCCCGTAGAGCGTCGAGCCGACGAAGCCGACCGACAGGCTGCGCTCGATCTTGCCGACGCGGCGCGTCATCGATTCGAGCTCGGCCGTCTGCGCGAGCAGTTGCGCCGCATGCTGATAAAAGAAGCGGCCCGTCTCGGTGAGTCTCAGCGGACGCGAATCGCGTTCGAACAGCACGATGCCGAGGATCTGCTCGAGCTGCTGGATCTGCCGGCTCAGCGGCGGCTGTGCGATGTGCAGCCGTTGTGCGGCGCGCGTGAAGCTGCGTTCTTCGGCGACCGCAACGAAATAGCGCAGATGGCGTAGTTCCATGTTCGTTGCCGTCGAGTGGAGAGGGGACGAAACTGAGCCCGGACACGACGGATCGAAGCCGTGTGAGCATAAGGGGATCCCTATTCTACGGCAGCTACGACGCGAGCACGGCCGGTATTTTCACGTAAATTGCTTCGGTTTGCAGATGGATTAAGGCCGCATGGCGGCGCTCGATGCATCAAACAAGGGCGTTCGCGCCAAGCATACCTGTCAGATATAAACCGATACCCATTCGGTGTTGGACTGACCAATTTGTGATCGCTACTATCGCCGCAAACAGGTTGCAAATCCGAACGGAATACTGCAACAAGGAGACGCCCCCAATACATTCCGCATTGGCTTGAGGCCTGCGGCGAGCCGAACGAGAGCAGACGAACGCTCGACGTGCATGGCGCGCCTGGTCTGGTCCAGCCACATTTTTCAGAAAAGACCCTGCATGACAGCCCGGCGTATATCGGCGGGTGTTGTACCGAATCAGCAAGCAGTTCGGTGGTTTCGGATGATTGATCAGTTACCCATATTAACCAGAATACCCATATTAAGATTTGGAGACAGCATGAGATTTCAGCATCTCGTCGGCGGAGCTTTGCTCGGATTCGCGACGACCGGTTTTGCACAAAGCAGCGTGACGTTGTACGGCGTGCTCGATGTGGGCGTCGAATACGTGTCGCACGCGAACGCCCAGGGCAAGGGCATCGTGCGGATGCCGTCGATCACCGGCGAACTGCCGTCGCGCTGGGGGCTGCGCGGATCGGAGGATCTTGGCGGCGGCTACAAGGCCGTCTTCGCGCTCGAGAGCGGCTTCAATGTCGGCAGCGGCACGATGGGGCAGGGCGGACGTTTGTTCGGCCGGCAAAGCTGGGTGGGGATCGAAAGCCCGTACGGCACGCTGTCGTTCGGCCGTCAGTACACGATGACGTATTACGCGGTGCTCGATTCCGACCTGCTCGGCCCGAACATCTACGGACTGCCGTCGCTCGATGCATACATCCCGAACGGTCGCGCCGACAACGCCGTGGCATGGCGCGGCAAGTTCGGCGGCTTCACGGCCGGCGCGATGTATTCGTTCGGCCGCGATTCGGCCGGGACGGGAAACTCGCCGGGACAGGGTACCTGCGCGGGCCCGACGCCAGGCGAGACGACCGTGTGCCGGCTGTGGTCGGCGATGCTCAAATACGATTCGACTTCGTTCGGCGCGGCCGCGTCCTATGAAGAACAGCGCGGTGGCGGCGCGACGGCCGCCGCGAACTTCTTCGACGGCGTCAAGCCGATGCCGCTGACGTCGAACGGCGACAAGGACGACCGTGCGCAGGTCAACGGTTACGTCAACGCGTTCGGCGTGAAGGTTGGCGGCGGCTGGATCGGCCGTTGGGTCGACACCGATTCGTCGGGCGGCCCGAACGTGCACTCGAACCTGTTCTATCTCACCGCGAACTACTACGTGACGCCCGCTTTCCTGATCGATGGCGGCGTTTATCACGTCAACGTGTCGGGCCAGGATGCGCGCGCGACGCTCGGCGCATTGCGCGGGACCTATTTCCTGTCGAAACAGACCGCCATCTATCTGCAAGGCGCCTACCTGGTCAATAGTGCGCACGCCGCGTTCACGATCAGCGCCGGCGGTGGCGGCACGACGCCCGCACCGGGGCAGAACCAGGTTGGTGTGATGGCCGGCATCCGGCACATGTTCTGAGCGAAACGATTGCAAATCCCGAGGTATTCGTACCTTTCGAAAAGCGATCCGTTTGGGATCGAGCGACGCGAGGAACTGGATCGCACCTTCCATTTGTGTCGTTTTCAGCTGGCGGACGAGTTCTTCCGTGTAGCTCGGATAGGGATACGGCTGGAAGTCGATCCGCTTCGAACCCCCGTTCGCGTGCCGGATTGCATTATCGCCGAGATAACGCCCCTGGTCGGCCGCTTGCGGCGCGAGCACGCGTGCGAGCAGTTGCGATGCGTCGGGCGTATAGCGGTTCGGGCCTCCTTTCGGCAGCAGTTTTGCCGCCTCCTGCGGATTGGCGCGCGTCCACACTTGCGCGTTGACGATCGCATCGACAACTTTCTGCGACCACGCCGCGCGTTGCGTCAGGTCCTGCTCGTGCATGAAGATCACGCAGCATGCGTGGTTGCGTCACACGTCTCCGGTAAAGCGGAGAATCTTGCCGACGTTCAGTTGCTCGCCGCCGCATTGAACGGCTCGGCGACGATATATCCCACGATCTTTTTCGAGGCCAGCGAGGGCGGCATGTCGGAAGGCGCGATCACGACTAGGTTGACTTCCTTCGGCCCTGGCGGACCGGAATGCTTGAGCACGGGGGCAAGACCCTGCGCGCGCAGCATGTCTTGGAGCACGACGTTATGCACCGAGTACCAGAACGGCACCGCAACCGTCTCGCCGCCGAGGTCAGCCACGGTGTTCACGTCGGGCGAAACCGTCAATGCCGATTCATTTTGCAATAGATGCGCTTCGCATTGAACGGCACCTGTCCTGCAGCAATGCGTTCATTGCGCAGCGAGCCCCACACCCGGCGGCAGCCATAGCTGGGCAAATCGCCGATGACTCGGCGGATTTTTTCGACTACGCTCGCATGGTCGGTCTGCCGAGATTGACGGTCATCGCGCCACGTCGCCGGACGCGACAGTCGTGCCGATACGTTCGAGCGCGACACGCCGAGAACCTCACAAACCAGTTTCACTGGTCGTCCTCCGGCAGCGAGGGTGGACCATACATTTTTTGCTCGGCCATACTCGACTGCTTCGCGGAGAATCTCATTCTCCATGGTCTTCTTGCTGAGCATCCGCTGCAGCTCGCGAATCTGCTTGAGTGCATCGGCCAGCTCCAATGCCGGGACCACTTCCTCGCCAGCCTTGACCGCCGACAGGCTCCCGTCCTGGTACAGCTTGCGCCAGTGGAACAGCTGGTTCGGGTTCACGCCGCGCTGGCGCGCGGCGGCGAAAGGCGGCGTCAATGCGCTGACGGCGGCGCTCGCGATGGAATACGCGGAACACAACATCCGGGTCGTGGCCACCGCGCCGAGCGGCACCAGCGCACCGCCGCGCCGCGTGCCGCGCAATGCGGCCGGCGACAGCGAACAGGAACAGGCATGGATGGACGAAGCCGTGCACCAGGTCACGGATTCGACGTTCTTCAAGCGCTACGGCAGCCTCGACGAACAGATCGCACCGATCCTGTTCCTCGCGTCGGACGAGGCGAGCTACATCACCGGCACGGTGCTGCCGGTTGCGGGCGGCGATACGGGTTGAGCGGCGCGTCGTGACGCCGCTTGCAAGTGTTCAACGTGTT
>NZ_JAIZSA010000046.1:0-4590 GCF_020419825.1 Burkholderia sp. AU30198
GACTTGCACCACCACCGACAGCTTAAAAGCCAGGCTGTAGTCCCGCTGCGTCCGCTTGATCCCTTGCTCCATCTGGCACCTCCTCGCCTCGGCGAAAAAGTGTCAACCTATTTCAGGATGGGTCACCGCAAACAAAAAAGCCCGGCACAAGCCGGGCTTTTCCGTTCGTTCGATCGAGCGCGCCGTTACGCGCGTCCGTCGCGCAGTTCGCGCCGCAGGATCTTGCCGACGTTCGTCTTCGGCAGTTCCGTACGGAACTCGACCAGCTTCGGCCGCTTGTAGCCGGTGAGCCGCTCCTTGCAGTAGGCGAGGATGTCCTTGTCGGTGAGCGCCGGATCCTTCTTCACGATGAACAGCTTCACGGCCTCGCCGGAGTGCTCGTCAGGCACGCCGACCGCCGCCACCTCGAACACGCCCGGGTGCGACGACACCACGTCCTCGACTTCGTTCGGATACACGTTGAAGCCCGACACGAGAATCATGTCCTTCTTCCGGTCGACGATCTTCACGTAGCCTCGCGCATCCATCACGCCAACGTCGCCCGTCTTGAAGAAGCCGTCCGCGAACATGACCTTCGCGGTCTCGTCCGGCCGGTTCCAGTAGCCGGCCATCACCTGCGGCCCGCGGATGCAGATCTCCCCGGGTTCGCCGAGCGCAACGTCGTTGCCGGCGTCGTCGCGAATCGCCACTTCGGTCGACGGCAGCGGCAGGCCGATCGTCCCGCTGTACTCGGTCGCCGTCACGGGGTTGCAGGTCGCCACCGGCGACGTTTCGGACAGCCCGTAGCCTTCGATGATCGCCGTATGGGTCTTTTCAAACCAGCGTTTCGCGACACCCTCCTGGATCGCCATGCCGCCACCGTTGGCGATCACGAGCTTCGACAGGTCGAGCTGATTGAATTCCGGGTGGTTCAGCAGCGCGTTGTACAGCGTGTTGACCGCCGGGATCGTCGAGATCTGGTAGCCCTTCAGTTCCTTGATCATGCCGGCGATGTCGCGCGGGTTCGGGATCAGGATGCCCATGCCACCGGTACGCATCGTCAGGAAGCCGCAGACGGTCAGCGCGAACACGTGATACAGCGGCAGCGCGACAACGGTCACGAACTGTTTCACCTCCGGATACTTCTCATGAGCCGGATGGTGCCAGGCGCCCGCCTGCAGCACGTTCGACACGATGTTCCGGTGCAGCAGCGTCGCGCCCTTCGCCACGCCGGTCGTACCGCCCGTGTATTGCAGGAACGCCACGTCGTCGGGGCCGATCTTCTGCGCCTTGAATGCCTGCCGCGCGCCTTCCGACAGCGCGGCCTTGAAGCGCGTGAACGACGGCAGCTGCCAGGCAGGCACCATCTTCTTCACGTTGCGCACGACGTAGTTGACGAGCCAGCCCTTGATGCCCAGCAGATCGCCCATCGATGCGACGACGACGTGCTTGACGCCCGTCTTCTCGATGACAGCCTGCAGCGTCGACGCGAAATTCTCGAGGATGACGATCGCCTCCGCCCCGCTGTCCTTCAGCTGGTGTTCGAGCTCGCGCGGCGTATAGAGCGGATTGACGTTGACGACGGTGTAGCCTGCGCGCAGTACCGCGGCGATCGCCACGGGATACTGCAGCACGTTGGGCATCATGATCGCGACGCGCGCACCGCGCGCAAGCCCGCGCGATTGCAGCCACGCGCCGAACTGGCGCGACAGCTTGTCGAGTTCGCCGTACGTGATGCCCTTGCCCATGCAGACGAACGCCGTGCGGTCGCGATACTGCCGGAAGCTTTCGTCGAGCAGGTCCGGGACAGAGGGATAAGGAGACGCGTCAATTTCGGCTGGAACGCCGGGTGGGTACGATTTCAGCCAAATTTTGTCCATACTGCGCGTCTCCTCACAGATTTTCGAATGGTCGTGCTAAAACGCATCGTAACGGCTCGCCCGTCCCGAGACAACAGGGTTAGATGTCCACTTCGAACTTCCGTGGCAAATCGTCTGATCATACGGGGATATTCGATCAAATGCGTTCAACTTCCACAAGGCAATCGTAAAACGTCGCCGAATTGCCAAGATCGGTCAACGCCTGGCTCGTTACCTCGTTTGCGTTCCGGCCGTCCGGTGACAGCTTCTTCCACCAGATCGACAGCCCGACGACGAGTCCGGCACGTGCGCGATCGGTAATTCTCGCGAGCGCCTGCATCGATCCACGGTCGTTGAAGATCCGTACGACGTCGCCCTCGGCGATGCCGCGCGACTCGGCGTCCGACGGGTGGATGTCGAGGTGCGGCTCGCCTTCCGTATGACGCAGGCTGTCGACGTTCACGAACGTGCTGTTCAGGAAATGGCGGGCCGGCGGCGAAATCATCGCAAGCGGATAGCGCGCGGCAAGCTCGGGCGCAGCCTCGGCCGATTCGAACGGCGGCAGGTAGTCGGGCACGGGATCCACCCCCATCTGCTCGAGCCGCGGGCTGTAGAACTCGCACTTGCCGGATGGCGTACGGAAACCGCCCTCAGCGAACGGCGCCTCCGGCAGCTTGAGCTTCAGCCAGCCATCGCGTTTCAGCGTGTCCCAATCGCTGTCGAGCACCGGATCGTCCCAGCGGAGCGCCGCGCGCGCGACCTCCTCGTCGCTGTGATAGAGCGCGGGCTCGTCGAGCTCCATGCTGCGCGCGATGCCACGGAAGATCTCCGTATTCGGCCGTGCGTCTCCCACCGGGGGAATCGACGGCAGGTTCGCCATCACGTAGGTGTGGCCGTACGATTTATGGATGTCCAGATGCTCGAGCTGCGTGGTCGCCGGCAACACAATGTCGGCGAAATCGACGGTATCTGTCTTGAAATGCTCGAGAACGACCGTGAACAGATCGTCACGCGCGAACCCTGCGGCGACCTTCGAAGAATCCGGCGCGACGGCCACCGGATTCGAGTTGTACACGATCACCGCTTCAACTTTCGGCCCGAAGGTTGCATCGCCCGGGTGCAGCAGCGCATCGCCAATCGCGTTCATGTTGATGATGCGCGGCAGCGTGTGCGGCCAGCCCGGCATCAAGTCCGGGCGCAGCAGCGCCGCCTGGTTGACCGGCGCGGATTCCGACGACGAGAGCAACAGCCCGCCGGCCCGATCCCGCCAGGCGCCCGTCAGCGCCGGGAGGCTTGCAATCGCGCGTACCGCGTTGCCACCGCCGCGGACGCGCTGCATGCCGTAGTTGAGGCGGATCGATGCCTTGCGGGTAGCGCCGTAGCGACGCGCAAGGTCGACCAGCTCCGACGCGTCGATGCCGCAGATCTGCGCAACGCGTTCTGGCGGATAGGACATCGTCCGCTCCTTGAGCGCGTCGAAGCCGAGCGTATGGCTGGCGATGTAGTCGTGATCGAGCAAGTTTTCGGTAATCAGCACGTGCATCATGCCGAGTGCGAACGCGCCGTCGGTGCCGGGTTTCAGAGCGATATGCTGATGGCACTTCTCCGCAGTCAGCGAACGGTACGGATCGATGGCGACAAGACGTGCGCCTCGGCGCTTCGCTTCCTGCGCACGCGTCCAGAAGTGCAGGCTCGACGCGATCGGGTTTGCGCCCCAAATCAGAATCAGCTCGCTTTCCTCGAAATGCTCGAGGTGCATGCCGAGACTGCCGCCATAGGTGTAACGCAACCCCGCCGCACCAGCCGCCGCGCAGATCGTGCGCTCGAGTCGCGACGCGCCGAGCTTGTGGAAGAACCGCTGGGCGATGCCCTCCCCCTGCACGAGCCCCATCGTCCCGGCATAGCTGTACGGCAGGATCGCTTCCGGTGAGCGCGTCGCGATCTCGCCGAGACGACGGCCGATCTCATCGAATGCCTCGTCCCAGCTGATCGGCACGAAACGCCCTTCCCCTTTCGCGCCGATGCGCTTGAGCGGGACGGTGAGGCGGTCGGGGTGATGAACGCGATCGGCGTATCGGCTGACTTTCGTGCACAACACGCCTTGCGTCGGCGGATGGTCGGGATCGCCCGTGACCTTGATCGCCTTGCCGTTTTCGACAGTCACACGCATTGCGCACGTGTCCGGACAATCATGCGGGCAAACGGCCCGGGCTACCTGAATGGCGGCGTTCATCGTTTTGAATGCAGAGATGGGGGTTCGCAAATTTTACGTGGACACGCCGAATAAAGCGTTCATTTCGTGCGGATTCTGCGTTATCCGACCGATATGCGATTGGAGGAGGCGGGGAGAGTTTCGGTTGTTCCGTGAGTCCTCCGCGGGGGAGACTTGCATGGCCCAACCCGGTGTTCGTTGTCGACGATGGGAAGCGGATCGTGCACGACGGCGCCAACCGATCCACGGGGATGAAGGAATTGCAGTTTTGAGCGGAGATAGAATCGATAGACCCGAGGATCGCGAATGATATCGGCTCTTTGGGAACCGAACGCTGTAATTGGGGGCGCTTGGGCGCGGTGATGTGAGCATGTCATCCCCCGTCCCCAACCCCCATGCATTTCCGTCGCGCCAATGCAAAAACCCCCGCCTTTCGGGCGGGGGTTTCTGGCTTAAGGAGCCTGACGATTACCTACTTTCACACGGGAATCCGCACTATCATCGGCGTAGAGTCGTTTCACGGTCCTGTTCGGGATGGGA
>NZ_JAIZSA010000047.1:0-3407 GCF_020419825.1 Burkholderia sp. AU30198
CGGCTACCGGTACCCGTCGCATCGAGCGTCGGGAACAGGCCCGCGCGCGTGATCTGGTACTGCGCGCGCGCCGCCTCGATGTTCAGCACTGACACGCGCAGGTCGCGGTTGTTTTTCAGCGCGATCTCGATCAGCCGCTGCAGGCGCGGATCGACGAAGAACTCGCGCCAGCCGATGGCGGTCGCAGCTTGCCCGTTCGCGCTGCGCGCGCCGGCCGCACCCGGCTGCGTCGCGTAGACGCCGCTGGCCGGGTACGCCTGTGCGACAGGTGCATCGGGCCGCTTGTAGTGCGGCGCCATCGTGCAGCCCGTGGCGAACAACGCGGCAGCCAATGCGGCCGCGGTTGCAGTCAAAGCGTGTTTTTGCATCGTTACTGCCCCTTCGAATCGTGTGCGTCGTCGTGACCGCGCTGCAGGTCGCCCTGCACGAGACGCCATGCGTCGTCGACGTTTTCCGTCTCGCCGCTGAAGATCGCGCGAACCCGCACGAAGAACATCGGGATCATGAAAATCGCGAGGAACGTCGCCGTGATCATCCCGCCGATCACGCCCGTGCCGATCGCGTGCTGGCTCGCCGAGCCCGCGCCGTTGCTGATCGCAAGCGGCAACACGCCCAGCATGAACGCGAGTGACGTCATCAGGATCGGACGCAGCCGCAGGCGCGCCGCCTCGATCGCCGCGCGCACCGGCCCCATGTTCTCGCTCGCCTGCAACTCGCGTGCGAACTCGACGATCAGGATCGCGTTCTTCGCGGACAGGCCCACGGTGGTCAGCAGGCCGACCTGGAAGAACACGTCGTTCTCGAGACCGCGCAGCATCGTCGCGAGCAGCGCGCCGACCACGCCGAGCGGCACCACCATGATCACCGAGAACGGGATCGACCAGCTTTCATACAGCGCTGCCAGACACAGGAACACGACGAGGATCGAGATCGCATACAGGATCGGCGCCTGCGAGCCCGACTGGATTTCCTGGAACGACAGGCCCGTCCACGAGTAGCCGATACCTTCCGGCAGCTTGCTCGCGAGCGCTTCCATTGCGGCCATCGCCTGGCCAGTCGACTTGCCCTCCGCGGCCTGCCCCTGGATCTCGATCGACGACACGCCGTTGTAGCGTTCGAGCTTCGGCGAACCGTAGCTCCAGTGGCCGGTCGAGAACTCACTGAACGGCACCATGCCACCCGCGCTGTTGCGCACATACCAGATGTTCATGTCTTCCGGCGTCATCCGGAACGGCGCATCCGACTGCACGTACACCTTCTTGATCCGGCCATCCGTATCCAGGAAGTTGTTCACATACTGCGATGCCCACGCGATCGAGAACGTCTGGTCGATCGCAGCCGCCGTCACGCCGAGCGCGTTCGCCTTCTCGCGGTCGATGTCGACCTTGTACTGCGGCGTATCGTTCAGGCCGTTCGGGCGCACCAGCGCCAGCGAGGGATCCTTCGCGGCCATCCCGAGCAACTGCCCGCGCGCGGCCATCAGCGCTTCGTGGCCGAGACCGGCGTTGTCCGTCAGCTCGAAGTCGAAGCCGGCGGCCGTACCGAGCTCGGGAATCGACGGCGGGTTGAACGGGATCACCATCGCGTCCTTGTACTGCGCGTAGTGCGCGAAGGTCCGGCCGATCAGCGCCTGCACCTTCTGGTCCGAACGCTGGCGATGCTCGTACGGTTTCAGCTTCACGAACACGAGACCGGCGTTCTGGCCGCGGCCCGCGAAGCTGAAGCCGTTGACCGTGAACACGGAATCGACCACATCCTTCTCCGTGGTGGTCAGGTACGTGTTGATGTTGTCGAGCGTCTTGCCGGTCGTTTCCTGCGTGGAGCCGGACGGCGTCTGCACGATCATGAACATGTAGCCCTGGTCTTCATCCGGCAGGAACGACTTCGGCAGGCGCACGAACATCACGCCGACCGCAATGAACACGGCCAAGTAGATCACGAGCCAGCGTCCCGAGCGACGAATCACGTGGTTCACACCGCCCGTATAGCGGTCGCGACTGCGATCGAAGGTCCGGTTGAACCAGCCGAAGAAACCCTTCTTCTCCTCGTGATGCCCTTGCGGAATCGGCTTGAGGATCGTCGCGCACAGTGCCGGCGTCAGAATCAACGCGACGAGCACCGACAGCACCATCGCCGACACGATCGTCAGCGAGAACTGACGATAGATCGCACCGACCGAGCCACCCGAGAACGCCACCGGCACGAACACCGCCGACAGCACGAGCGCCACGCCGACGAGTGCGCCGGTGATCTGGCCCATCGCCTTGCGGGTCGCCTCCTTCGGTGACAGCCCCTCTTCCGCCATCACGCGCTCGACGTTCTCCACCACCACGATCGCATCGTCGACCAGCAGGCCGATCGCAAGCACGAGACCGAACATCGACAGCGTGTTGATCGAGAAGCCGGCGAGCCCCATGATCGCGAACGTACCGAGCAGCACGACCGGCACCGCGATCGTCGGGATGATCGTCGCCCGCAGGTTCTGCAGGAACAGATACATCACGAGGAACACCAGCACGATACCTTCGAGCAGCGTCTTGACCACTTCCTCGATCGACAGGCGCACGAACGGCGTCGTGTCGTACGGATAGTGGACGACGAGACCGTGCGGGAAGTACTTCGACAGCTCCTGGATCTTGGCCCGCAGCGCGTTCGCGGTTGCCAGCGCGTTCGCGCCGGTCGCGAGCTGGATGCCGAGGCCGGCCGTCGGCTGCCCCATGTACTTCGTGTCGAACGTGTAGTTCTCGGAGCCGAGCGCCGCGCGGCCGACGTCCTTCAGGCGCACTTGCGAACCGTCCTGGTTGACCTTCAGCAGGATGTTGCCGAACTGCTCGGGCGTGCGCAGCAGCGTCGATTCGGTGATCGTCGCCTGCAGCATGGTGCCCGGCTTCGCCGGCGTACCGCCGATCTGGCCGCCCGCGATCTGCACGTTCTGCTGCGTGATTGCGGCCGTCACGTCGGTCGGCGTGAGGCTGTAGTTGGTCAGCTTGACGGGGTCGAGCCAGATGCGCATCGAGAACTGCGAACCGAGCAACAGCGTCTGGCCGACGCCGTTCACACGGCTGAGCGGATCGAGCACGTGCGACGCCACGTAGTTCGTCAGGTCCTCCTTCGACATGCTGCCGTCTTCGGAGTTGAACGCGAACCACATCAGCCAGTTGCTGCTCGACTTCGTGACCTGCATGCCGAGCTGCTGCACGACCTGCGGCAGGTTCGGCGTCGCGAGCGACAGCTTGTTCTGCACCTGCACCTGCGCGACGTCCGGATTGGTGCCCGGCGAGAAGGTCAGCGTGATCGTCGCGTTGCCCGAGTCATCGCTCGTCGACGACATGTACAGGAAGTTGTCGAGACCGCTCATCTGCTGCTCGATCACCTGCGTCACCGTGTCTTCCACCGTCTTCGCGGAA
>NZ_JAIZSA010000048.1:0-3029 GCF_020419825.1 Burkholderia sp. AU30198
ACAGACTTGTTATAGGATCAAGCCTTACGGGCAATTAGTATCAGTTAGCTGAACGCATTACTGCGCTTACACACCTGACCTATCAACGTCCTGGTCTCGAACGACCCTTCAAGGGGATCTAGTCCCCAGGGATATCTCATCTTAAGGCGAGTTTCCCGCTTAGATGCTTTCAGCGGTTATCTCTTCCGAACATAGCTACCCGGCGATGCCACTGGCGTGACAACCGGTACACCAGAGGTTCGTCCACTCCGGTCCTCTCGTACTAGGAGCAGCCCCCTTCAAATATCCAACGCCCACGGCAGATAGGGACCAAACTGTCTCACGACGTTTTAAACCCAGCTCACGTACCTCTTTAAATGGCGAACAGCCATACCCTTGGGACCGGCTACAGCCCCAGGATGAGATGAGCCGACATCGAGGTGCCAAACACCGCCGTCGATATGAACTCTTGGGCGGTATCAGCCTGTTATCCCCAGAGTACCTTTTATCCGTTGAGCGATGGCCCTTCCATACAGAACCACCGGATCACTATGACCTGCTTTCGCACCTGCTCGACTTGTCGGTCTCGCAGTTAAGCACGCTTATGCCATTGCACTATCAGCACGATTTCCGACCGTACCTAGCGTACCTTCGTACTCCTCCGTTACGCTTTGGGAGGAGACCGCCCCAGTCAAACTGCCTACCATGCACTGTCCCCGACCCGGATCACGGGCCAAGGTTAGAACCTCAAACAAACCAGGGTGGTATTTCAAGGACGGCTCCACCGAAACTAGCGTTCCGGTTTCATAGCCTCCCACCTATCCTACACAGATCGGTTCAAAGTCCAATGCAAAGCTACAGTAAAGGTTCATGGGGTCTTTCCGTCTAGCCGCGGGTAGATTGCATCATCACAAACACTTCAACTTCGCTGAGTCTCGGGAGGAGACAGTGTGGCCATCGTTACGCCATTCGTGCAGGTCGGAACTTACCCGACAAGGAATTTCGCTACCTTAGGACCGTTATAGTTACGGCCGCCGTTTACCGGGACTTCAATCAAGAGCTTGCACCCCATCATTTAATCTTCCGGCACCGGGCAGGCGTCACACCCTATACGTCCACTTTCGTGTTTGCAGAGTGCTGTGTTTTTATTAAACAGTCGCAGCCACCAGTTTATTGCAACCCCTTCACCCTTTGCCCGCAGGGGCATCAAGCTACAAGGGCGTACCTTATCCCGAAGTTACGGTACCAATTTGCCGAGTTCCTTCTCCCGAGTTCTCTCAAGCGCCTTAGAATACTCATCTCGCCCACCTGTGTCGGTTTGCGGTACGGTCATCGTTAGACTGAAGCTTAGAGGCTTTTCTTGGAACCACTTCCAATTGCTTCGCTCCCTAAGGAGCTCGCGCCACACCCTTGAATTCCGCGCCCGGATTTGCCTAAGCGCCTTCTCCAATGCAGCGACCGGGACTTCCAACACCCGGACAACCTTCCGCGATCCGTCCCCCCATCGCATCTAACAATGGTGCAGGAATATTGACCTGCTTCCCATCAGCTACGCATTTCTGCCTCGCCTTAGGGGCCGACTCACCCTACGCCGATGAACGTTGCGTAGGAAACCTTGGGCTTACGGCGAGGGGGCCTTTCACCCCCTTTATCGCTACTCATGTCAGCATTCGCACTTCCGATACCTCCAGCACGCTTTTCAACGCACCTTCGCAGGCTTACGGAACGCTCTCCTACCATGCGTGCAAAGCACGCATCCGCAGCTTCGGTATATAGCTTAGCCCCGTTACATCTTCCGCGCAGGACGACTCGATCAGTGAGCTATTACGCTTTCTTTAAAGGGTGGCTGCTTCTAAGCCAACCTCCTGACTGTTTTAGCCTTCCCACTTCGTTTCCCACTTAGCTATATTTGGGGACCTTAGCTGGCGGTCTGGGTTGTTTCCCTCTTGACACCGGACGTTAGCACCCGATGTCTGTCTCCCGTGATTGCACTCTTCGGTATTCGGAGTTTGCTATGGCGGGGTAATCCGCAATGGACCCCCCAACCATGACAGTGCTCTACCCCCGAAGGTGAGACACGAGGCACTACCTAAATAGTTTTCGGAGAGAACCAGCTATTTCCAAGTTTGTTTAGCCTTTCACCCCTATCCACAGCTCATCCCCTAACTTTTCAACGTTAGTGGGTTCGGACCTCCAGTACGTGTTACCGCACCTTCATCCTGGCCATGGATAGATCACTTGGTTTCGGGTCTACGCCCAGCAACTGAACGCCCTATTCGGACTCGCTTTCGCTACGCCTGCCCTATACGGTTAAGCTTGCTACTGAACGTAAGTCGCTGACCCATTATACAAAAGGTACGCCGTCACCCCTTTCGAGGCTCCGACTGTTTGTATGCATGCGGTTTCAGGATCTATTTCACTCCCCTCCCGGGGTTCTTTTCACCTTTCCCTCACGGTACTGGTTCACTATCGGTCGATCACGAGTATTTAGCCTTGGAGGATGGTCCCCCCATCTTCAGACAGGATTTCACGTGTCCCGCCCTACTTGTCGCACACCTAGTTCTTTCATACTGTTTTCGCCTACGGGGCTATCACCCGCTATGGCCGCACTTTCCAGAGCGTTCGGCTAACAATACAAATAAAGAGTGCAAGGCTCATCCCATTTCGCTCGCCACTACTTTGGGAATCTCGGTTGATTTCTTTTCCTGCGGTTACTTAGATGTTTCAGTTCACCGCGTTCGCTTCACATGGCCTATGTATTCAGCCATGGATACTCCAAAAGGAGTGGGTTTCCCCATTCGGACATCTACGGATCAAAGCTTGTTTGCCAGCTCCCCGTAGCTTTTCGCAGGCTACCGCGTCCTTCATCGCCTGTGATCGCCAAGGCATCCACCACATGCACTTGTTCGCTTGACCCTATAACGAGTCTGTCTCGTTACAGGTTGAGTTCTCGCATTTGTGCCGTATTCCAATTGAGTCAAACATAGAGTTCGAATCATCTTGAGATACATCGATACAATCACAACCCGGATAGTTTTCACGTCCATCTC
>NZ_JAIZSA010000049.1:0-3010 GCF_020419825.1 Burkholderia sp. AU30198
CCTTCGCTTCGCCGCCGAACTTCTTCGTCAGAACCGTCGTGATCGCTGCCGTCAGCGTCGTCTTGCCGTGGTCAACGTGACCAATCGTACCAACGTTCACGTGCGGCTTGGTCCGCTCGAATTTACCCTTGGCCATTTTCGACTCCCAAAAGGAATTTCACAGGTTGCGCCGCGCGCAAACAAGACACTGACTTTTTACTGCTGGTGCCCATGGGCAGGATCGAACTGCCGACCTCTCCCTTACCAAGGGAGTGCTCTACCACTGAGCCACATGGGCGCTTAACGCTTCAACTTCGCGGTCTGGAGCGGGTGAAGGGAATCGAACCCTCGTCGTAAGCTTGGAAGGCTTCTGCTCTACCATTGAGCTACACCCGCACGGGCCACAACCGATTCCTTACCGCTCACTGCGCTGATAATCTTGGTGGAGGAGGTTGGATTCGAACCAACGTAGGCGTAAGCCAACAGATTTACAGTCTGCCCCCTTTAGCCACTCGGGCACCCCTCCGTAGAGAACTGACGATTATGGGGGTGCATCGCACATCTGTCAAGCACATCCGGAAGATTATTTTCACTCTCTTCCCGACACCTACTTGACCACCGATCTCCCGCCCTTGCCCGGCTAAGGCAAGCATGGTTGCTACTGATCAGTGCCACATCTTCGTCAGACTCCGCCCTCAACGTCGATCTGCATCTACGCTGAAAACGAAAGACCGCCATCATACGACCTCTTGAGCACTCTGCCAAGCGGGTAGACACAAATTTTTTGCAAATATCGTGCCGGGGGCTCTGCCAACGTTGCTCCCCGTATTCGTAGGGGCTTTAGCACCGCTGCTGGCGGGACACCGGAGCCTCGCGTCGAATGCCCCGGTGCCGCCTCGGAAAAGCGACGCGCGGGCGGGTTTGCGCGCGCCTCCCGGTCGTTGCGCCGGACAGCGAAGCCTTGCTTCCGGTACTGAATCGTTAATGCTGCGGAACGCTCGAGCACGGCAACAAGACAGCGAACTTCGCGGCGTTTGCCCCGCACGCCGCGACCCGACCAGCTGGGAGGCGCTTACGTTCATTGCTTGTCCGCCTTTTTGTCGAGCTTGTCGAGTTTCTCGGAAACCGCTTTGACGGCTCGATTGAAGTTGCCGATTGCCGTTCCGAACGCATCACTCGTCGTATATGTGTGCACTGCAAAAAATCTCGAATGCGCTTTACGATTTCGCCTGGCTCAAAATCGCATCCCCGTACTGTAGAATCGTCCAGTCGTGCTGCCCCTCCGAGCGGCGCCGGGGGTCCGCGAAGACTGCACCCGGTTCACTTAAAGTAGTGCACCCGGCTTCGGCGAGCGCCTCAGTATCCATCAGAAATCCCATCAAAATGCCGCCCGAAGGCGGCGGTTAAAACCATTCGTCGATATTCTGCGAGCAGCCACACCGCCTGGACTTTCAAACTCCTGCGTTATTTCCGAGGAACTGCATGAACTCGATAATCTCAAAAGTCAAAAGAGCCTTTGAACGACGAGCGGCAACCCGGTCAGGCATCATCGACTGGAAAAACGAGCGGACTTACAAGCTTTGGTTTGAAGAACCCGACGCGTTAACGCGAGTTCCAGAAATCGCGGCTCGGTGGGGGCTCAGCGCAGATGAGCGCGATTTGCTGTCTAAATGGGTATCCGCATCTGTTCCGCACTACTCGATCGCGCAGCCGTGCCGCACTTCTCGCTGACCTTTTCAAAGGGAAGCATGCAACTTCTGCATCAGGACACATGCGTCTTCCACACATGGCCGATGAATGCGCTTATCGGCGTGTGGGTTGCGCTCGAAGACATCAAGCCCGGCTCTGGGCCGCTGGTCTATTTCCCGAAATCGCACCGCGAGCCACTTTTCAGCGAGTTCGATAACTACCCGCAGACTCAACGCCGCACATCATCCCCCGAGCAATCAGATCGGTATCAAGAGTACATTGAAGAGGTTGCATCGAAATACGAGCGCAACGAGTTCCTCGCGAAAAAGGGCGAGGTCCTTTTCTGGCATGGGATGCTCGTGCACGGCGGCGCCGATTATGTCGCCCCAGGGAGCACGCGCAAGTCATTCGTGATCCACTACATGCCGGAAGGCGGAAACGTCGCGCACCGCGTTCAAGGGCCCTTCAACTGGTGATCATTTCCAAGGCCCTCCCCGTTCGGCGAGGGCCTTTAACGATCAGGATCCCGGTGGGAATGGCGACGCCTTCGGAAACCGGCGAAGTCGGGCCCCCGGTCGCAGCACTGACAATCGCGTGCGACGACTTTCGATACGCAGCCCAAACCTTCAGAACGGAAACGTTGCTTTCGAGGCAACGAAGTAGCGTTACATCTGACTTCGACGGCAGGCCTTTTGCTCGGTCGCGGTACGTCGTCCGTGCCGCTTTAGCAACATCCGCCTCTGCTGGCTGAGAAAGCGCAGCGCTCAGCGGTGCCGATAGGAGCTGCTCCGCTCCACAAGAGGGAGGTTGATCTCGCCGGTGGCGGTGGTGATCAACGAGTGCAATGCTCTTCCCGATCCCGCACACGCATTTGCGCCGCGCCAATGCAAAAACCCCCGCCTTTCGGGCGGGGGTTCTTGGCTTAGGGAGCCTGACGATTACCTACTTTCACACGGGAATCCGCACTATCATCGGCGTAGAGTCGTTTCACGGTCCTGTTCGGGATGGGAAGGGGTGGGACCGACTCGCTATGGTCATCAGGAAAAAGGGGTTGTTGCGCTGCTTCGCAGCACAACCAATCTTGGAAGAAGCAGTAATTTCGTTGGGTTGTGAGGTTGTATCTCACACATACGCGGTAGTTCAACCGCAGTACGTCGAGTGCCTTGCACTCGACGCTCGATATCCGTAAGCGCTGAAGCGCTAACGGCTATCGAGACAGACTTGTTATAGGATCAAGCCTTACGGGCAATTAGTATCAGTTAGCTGAACGCATTACTGCGCTTACACACCTGACCTATCAACGTCCTGGTCTCGAACGACCCTTCAAGGGGATCTAGTCCCC
>NZ_JAIZSA010000004.1:0-450866 GCF_020419825.1 Burkholderia sp. AU30198
CGACTTGCACCACCACCGACAGCTTAAAAGCCAGGCTGTAGTCCCGCTGCGTCCGCTTGATCCCTTGCTCCATCTGGCACCTCCTCGCCTCGGCGAAAAAGTGTCAACCTATTTCAGGATGGGTCATCACCATGAAAAAAGGCAGGCCATCGGCCTGCCTTTTTTGCGTCCGTCAGTCCGGCAAGAATGCTCAGGACTGCGGCGGAATCACGAGCTTCTGGCCCGGGTAGATCCGGTCCGGGCTCGACAGCATCGGCTTGTTCGCCTCGAAGATCACCGGGTACTTGTTCGCGTCGCCGTAGACTTCCTTGGCGATCGCCGACAGCGTGTCGCCCGGCTGCACGTCGTGGTACTGCACTTCCGGATCGTCCGGCTGCAGATCGTCGTCGTTGACGCCCGCGACGCCCTGCACGTTGCCGGCCGCGACCTTGACCTTGGCCTTCGTGTCGAGGTCGGCGACGCTGCCCGACAGCGTCACGGTGCGCGATGCGCCGTCGAACGCCACGGTCAGGTTCGACGTATCGAGACCCTGCGTGTTGATGTAGTTCTTGATGGCATCGGCCGCGGTCTGGTTTGCGGCATTCGGATCTTCCGCTGCTTGTGCGTCGGCATGACCCAGCAGTTTTTCACCCGCCTCTTTGATAAACGAAAGAAGACCCATCGTTGCACTCCTTAGGTGGTTGAAAAGAAAACGCGCCGTGAAGTGGCGAAAAAAACACCGCGCTGGGCGCGGTCACCGGAGGTGAACGCAAGCGCGGCGGTTTTCTCGAAAGGCGTGGCGAAAGTGTAGGCGTTCAGCGCGACGATTGCATGAAAAATCGCAAGCTTGAACGTAAAGAAATGTAATACGCGAAATCCGACAGGCGGACACCCGACGACGACGTCTGACCGACCAAGGCTTCCCCGGCGCCGCCGGGTGCCGCTGCGGACCCCACCACGCCGCTCTCAGCCCAGAGCGGCGTTTTTCGCCCCGTCGCGCACGCGATTAGCGATGCGCGGCGGGGCGCCCCACCGTGATGCGCGAGTACGTCGCGCATCGATGTGACCGGCCGTGCCGGTCACGTGTGTCATTCGCGTGTCCGTCATCGCGACGGACAGCGCGTTCCTGCATCGCACGAAGGCGGCCGCGCGAAGCGGCCCGCGTTCAGCCTGCGGTCTTCTCGATCTCGAAGTTCGACATGATCTCGAGCGCACGCACGAGCGCCGAGTGATCCCATGCCTTGCCGCCGTGTGCCGCGCACACGCTGAACAGCTGCTGCGCGCTGGCCGTGTGCGGCAAGGCGAGGCCGAGCTTGCGTGCGCCGTCGAGCGCGAGGTTCAGGTCCTTCTGGTGCAGCTCGATGCGGAAGCCCGGATCGAACGTGCGCTTCGTCATCCGCGCGCCGTGCACTTCGAGGATGCGCGAGGCGGCGAAGCCGCCCATCAGCGCCTGGCGCACGCGCTCCGGATCCGCGCCCGAGCGGGCGGCGAACAGCAGCGCTTCGCCGACGGCTTCGATGTTCAGCGCGACGATGATCTGGTTCGCGACCTTGCAGGTCTGGCCCGCGCCGTTGTCGCCGACGAGCGTGATGTTCTTGCCCATCTTCTCGAACAGCGGCTTCGCGCGCTCGAATGCCGCCTCCGGGCCGCCGACCATGATCGTCAGCGTCGCTTCACGCGCGCCGACTTCGCCGCCGGACACCGGCGCGTCGAGGTAGTCGCAACCGAGCGCGTTGATCTGCTTCGCGAATTCCTGCGTGTCGAGCGGCGAGATCGAGCTCATGTCGATCACGAGCTTGCCGGCCGTCAGGCCCTTCGCGACACCGTCGTCGGCGAACAGCACGTTACGCACGTCAGGCGTATCCGGCACCATCGCGATGATGATGTCCGCGTTCTGCGCAACTTCGGTCGAGTTCGCGACGACCTTCGCGCTCGCGCGCAGGTCGTCCGGGATCGGGAATGCGCCGTTCACGACGAGCTGGTGGTCGCCCTTGAGCAGGTTGCGCGCCATGTGCGCGCCCATGATGCCGAGGCCGATGAAACCGATGGTTGCCATGTGAAAGTCTCCTATAGGGGCGTATGCGGGAAGGGCGGTGCTCAGGCGGCGCGGCGCGCCGAACCGGCTGCGCAGCCGGCGACGCTTTGCAGCCAGCCGAGGCCTTCCGTCGTGGTGGTGCGGGGCTTGTATTCGCAGCCGACGTAGCCGGCATAGCCGAGCCGGTCGAGCAGCGCGAACAGGAACGCGTAGTTGATCTCGCCCGTGCCCGGCTCGTTGCGGCCCGGGTTGTCCGCGAGCTGGACGTGGCCGATCGATGCGAGGTTGCGTTCGATCGTCGCGGCCAGTTCGCCTTCCATGCGCTGCATGTGATAGATGTCGTACTGCAGGAACAGGTTGTCCGAGCCGACCGCGCGGATCACGTCGAGCCCTTCCGACGAGCGGTTCAGTGCGAAGCCCGGGATGTCGAAGCTGTTGCACGGCTCGACGAGCAGGCGGATGCCTTCGCGCTTGAGTGCATCGGCGGCAAAGCGCAGGTTGTCGACGATCGTGACGAACGTCTTGTCGCGCGCGGTGCTCGCCGACGGGATGCCGACGAGGCAGTTCAGCTGCGGCACCTTCAGCGCCTTCGCGTACTCGATCGCACGGCCGACCCCTTCCTGGAATTCGCCGACGCGATCGGGCAGGCACGCGATGCCGCGTTCACCCTGGTCCCAGTTGCCGGCCGGCAGGTTGTGCAGCACGAGGCGCAGGCGATGCGTCTCGAGCCGCTCGGCGAGTTCCTCTTTCGCGTACGGATACGGGAACAGGAACTCGACGGCGTCGAAGCCCGCATCGGCGGCCGCCTTGAAGCGGTCGAGGAACGGCACTTCGTTGAACAGCATGGTCAGGTTTGCAGCAAACTTCGGCATGAGCTAAGCCTCTTCGGTCGGTCAGTCAGTCAAAAATGTCGTGCGGGTCAGTCGAGCATCGAGATCGCGGTCGGTGCGTGCTCGGCCTTTTCGGCGAGATCCTCGAATTCGTTGATCGCGTCGATTTCGGTGCCCATCGAGATGTTCGTCACGCGCTCGAGGATCACTTCGACGACCACCGGCACGCTGAACTCTTCCGCGAGCGTTTGCGCCTGGCGCAGCGCCGGCTCGATCTCTTCCGGCTTGAACACGCGCAGCGCCTTGCAGCCGAGACCTTCCGCGACGGCCACGTGGTCGACGCCATAGCCGTTCAGTTCCGGCGCGTTCACGTTGTCGAACGCGAGCTGCACGCAGTAGTCCATGTCGAATGCACGCTGCGCCTGGCGGATCAGCCCGAGGTACGAGTTGTTCACGACGACGTGCACGTACGGCAGCTTGAATTGCGCGCCGGCCGCCAGTTCCTCGATCATGAACTGGAAGTCGTAGTCGCCGGACAGCGCGACGATCGGGCGGCTCGGATCGGCCGCACGCACGCCGAGCGCGGCGGGGATCGTCCAGCCGAGCGGGCCGGCCTGGCCGCAGTTGATCCAGTTGCGTGCCTTGAACACGTGCAGGAACTGCGCGGCGGCGATCTGCGACAGGCCGATCGTGCTGACGTAGCAGGTATCGCGGCCGAACACCTTGTTCATCTCTTCGTACACGCGCTGCGGCTTGACCGGCACGTTGTCGAAGTGCGTCTTGCGCTGCAGCGTGCGCTTGCGTGCCTGGCAGTCGGCGACCCATGCGCTGCGGTCCTTCAGCTTGCCGGCCGCCTTCCATTCCTGCGCGACGGCGACGAACAGTTCCAATGCTGCCTTCGCGTCGGACACGATGCCGAGATCCGGGCCGAACACGCGGCCGATCTGCGTCGGCTCGATGTCGACGTGCACGAACTTGCGGCCCTTCGTATAGACCTCGACGCTGCCCGTGTGGCGGTTCGCCCAGCGGTTGCCGATGCCGAGCACGAAGTCGGACGCGAGCATCGTGGCGTTGCCGTAGCGGTGCGACGTTTGCAGGCCGACCATGCCGGCCATCAGCGGGTGGTCGTCCGGAATCGCGCCCCACGACATCAGCGTCGGGATCACCGGCACGCCGATCGTTTCGGCGAACTGCACGAGCAGGTCTTCCGCCGCCGCGTTGAGCACGCCGCCGCCCGACACGATCAGCGGCTTGTCCGCGTCGTTGAGCATCGCGAGCGCCTTCTCGATCTGCGCGCGGGTGGCCGCGGGCTTGTAGACCGGCAGCGGTTCGTACGTGTCGATGTCGAATTCGATTTCGGCGAGCTGCACGTCGATCGGCAGGTCGACCAGCACCGGGCCCGGCCGGCCCGAGCGCATCAGGTGGAAGGCCTGCTGGAACACGCGCGGCACGAGCGCCGGCTCGCGCACGGTGACGGCCCACTTCGTGACGGGCTTCGCGATCGATTCGATGTCGACGGCCTGGAAGTCTTCCTTGTACAGGCGGGCACGCGGTGCCTGGCCCGTGATCGCGAGGATCGGAATCGAGTCGGCGGAAGCGGAGTAGAGGCCCGTGATCATGTCGGTGCCGGCGGGGCCCGACGTGCCGATGCACACGCCGATGTTGCCCGGGGCGGCTCGCGTGAAGCCTTCGGCCATGTGCGATGCGCCTTCGACGTGGCGCGCCAGCACGTGGCTGATGCCGCCCGACTTGCGCATCGCGGAGTAGAACGGGTTGATCGCCGCACCCGGCACGCCGAACGCGGTCTGGATGCCTTCCTTCTCGAGCACGAGCACAGCTGCGTCGACGGCTCTCATCTTGGCCATGAATGTCTCCTTGAATGGGGTGGATCTTGCAAATGGGTCTGTTGGGAACACTTTAGGGACGCAGGAAAGGTTTGATAAGATCAGCCGAAGTCGCTTTTTTCGAAACTAAAAGTATGGAATGACGGCCGGGCGGGGCTTTCCGCCGGTGCCGGAACAGAGACGGAGACGGGAGATGGATCGCTTCAAGCAGATCGAGACGTTCGTGCGGGTCGCCGATGCCGGCAGCCTCGCGGCGGCGGCGCTCGAGGAGGGCGTGTCGCCGGTCGTGCTCGGGCGGCGCATCGACGCGCTCGAAAAGCGTCTCGGCGTGAAGCTGATGTACCGCTCGACGCGGCGGCTGGTGGTCAGCGAGGAGGGCGCCGCGTTCCTCGAGCGCTGCCGCGGCCTCCTGTCCGAATGGGATCAGGCCGAGAACGAGCTGGCCGCCGGACGACGCGCGGTCAGCGGGCACCTGATCGTGTCCGCGCCGGCCGCGTTCGGGCGCAAGCACGTCGCGCCACACGCGCCGGGCTTTCTGGTCGACAAGCCCGAGATGCAGCTGTCGTTCAACCTGACCGACCGCGTCGTCGATCTCGTGCGCGAAGGCTATGACCTGTCGATCCGGATCGGTGGCGCCGTCGATCCGAACTTCGTCGCGGTGAAGCTCGCGTCGAACCGGCGCGTCGTGTGCGGCACGCCCGAGTATTTCCGCCGGCACGGCCGGCCGAAGTCGCTCGACGACCTGCTCAAGCACAACTGCCTCGCGTTCAACCTGCAGGGCGGGCAGAACCGCGGCTGGTATTTCCAGCGCCACGGCAAGATCGCGACGATGCGCGTGGCGGGCAATCTCGACTGCAATGACGGCGAACTGCTGCACCGCTGGGTGGCCGAAGGTCTCGGGCTCGGCTGGCGCTCGACGTGGGAAATCGCCGCGCAGCTCGAGACGGGCGAGCTCGAGACCGTGCTCGACGAGTATGCGCTGCCCGACTACGACATCCTCGCGGTCTACCCGCAGCAGCGCTACGTGCCGGCGCGAGTGCGCTACTTCATCGACTACCTGCGTGCCGCTTACGCCCGCCCCGGTTACTGGAGCACCACGCCGTAACCGGCGCGACCGGCCGGCCACTGGATCGCCCGACGATTTTTTTACGCTTCCGGCGCACGGCGCGGGAATAAACTCGACGCAACGGCGGTAAGGTCATCGAGCGCGCACGTTGCCGGTCTGTCCGGGCACCGTGCGCGGAACGGGCGCGGCTTCGGCCGCCGGGACCAGGGAGGCCATGTGGGGCAAGCCGGACAGGCGGTCGATGAGCGGTCGGCGGACGACGCGGTTGCGCGCGGCGAGCGGTTTCGCGCGCTCGTGCTGCCGCATCTCGACGCCGCGTACAACCTCGCGCGCTGGCTGAGCGGCAGCGCCGGCGATGCGGACGACGTCGTCCAGGATGCGTGCATGCGCGCGCTGCGCTTCGTCGATTCGTGCCGCGGCGACAACGCACGGCCGTGGCTGCTGACGATCGTGCGCCACACCTGGTACACCGAATGGCGTCGCCGCACGCATGCGCACGAGGTCGCGCTGCCCGACACGCTCGACGACACCGACGTGCCCGACGACTGGCAACCGGCCACCGACGATCCGCTCGCGCACCTGCTGCGTGGCGAGAACGTGCGGCTCGTGAACGAGGCGCTCGCGAAGCTGGCGCCTGAATACCGCGAGGTGCTCGTGCTGCGCGAGATGGAGGGCTTGAGCTACCGCGAGATTGCGGCGATCGCGGACGTGCCGGTCGGCACGGTGATGTCGCGGCTGGCACGCGGCCGGCGCAAGCTCGCCGCGTTGCTGGGCGGCGCGCCGGCACCGGCGGCCGAAGGCAGGCCGGGCCGTAGGCCGGCGGGCGGAACCGCATCGGAGGCGATCGATGGACTGTAACGAAGCGCGAGCGTTGCTGGACGCGGACGTCGACCGCGAGCTGTCGGCGCCCGATGCGTTGCGGGTCCAGCAGCATGTCGAAGGGTGCGAAGCGTGCCGCCGCGAGCGCGCACGGATCGTCACGCTGGGGCGGGCCGTGCGGCAGGCCGACTACCATCGGGCGCCGGACGAACTGCGGGCGCGCATTCTCGCGAGCCTGCCAGTGGTGGAGGAGACGAGCGTCGGGGTGCTGTCCCGCCCGGAACCGGCACCCCGGCCCGAAGCCCGACCGCAGCCGCAGCCGCAGCCGCAGCCGCAGTCGCAGCCGCAGCCGCAGCCGCAGCCGCAGCCGCAGCCGCAGCCGCGCGGCCCCCGTTGGTTCGCGTGGCCGGGTGGGCGCGGCATGTCGACGCGGCCGGCGCCCGCCGGCCCGGGGCCGCGCGTTGCGGCGCTGCCGGGGCTCGGCTGGGGGGTGGCGCTGATGGTCGCGCTGGCCGCGGCGGCCGGGATGGCGCTCACCGCGCGCCACGCCGAAACCGATCGCACGGTCGACGAACTCGTTGCGAGCCACGTGCGAGCGGGCCTGTCGGCGCGCGACATCGACGTGATCTCGACCGACCGGCACACGGTGAAGCCGTGGTTCAACGGCCGGCTCGACTATGCGCCGCCGGTCGAGGATCTCGCCGCGAGCGGCTTCGCGCTGGTGGGCGGCCGGCTCGATTACGTCGGGCATCGCCGTGTCGCGGTGCTCGTGTACCGCTACCGGCAGCACGTGATCGACGTCTACGTGCGGCCGGCCGGCGCAGGTAACGCGCAGGCGCCGTACGCGACCGTGTCGCAGGGCTACGCGCTCGACCGCTGGGACGCTGCGGGGATGACGTGGTGGGCCGTGACCGACGCCGAAGCGCCGGCACTGGCCGCCTTCAGGACCGCGCTCGACGCGCGGCTCGCGGGGGCGCGCAGCGAATAACGGCAGGGCCGGCGCCTGCGTCGCCGATAGGGGAGAGAGGCGGGCATGGGCGCCCGCATCGGCCCGCCGGAAGGCGGGCAGCCGGCACAGATCGCACCGGCAAACGATCCGACCCCGAACTTGAAACGGCCGCTCGCCGGCCTGTTTCGGCGCCGCATGCCGCCCCACGCCGCTCAAGTCGTTGAAAACACGGCCGAATCTGGCGGGAAATCGTCAATCGACCTTGCACATGCCCCGTATCCGGGTTAGAATCTTCGGCTTCTCACTTGCCACACCGGTTCAGACGCCCGGGTGGCTTCAATCCACAAGGAGTGTGTAATGCGTCATTACGAAATCGTATTCATCGTGCACCCCGATCAAAGCGAGCAAGTGCCCGCGATGATCGAGCGTTACAAGACCACGATCGCGTCGCACGGCGGTCAGATCCACCGCGTCGAAGACTGGGGCCGTCGCCAACTGGCCTACATGATCGAGAAACTCGCGAAGGCTCACTACGTCTGCATGAACATCGAGTGCGACCAGACGACGCTCGACGAACTCGAACACGCGTTCAAGTTCAACGACGCCGTGCTGCGTCACCTCATCGTCAAGATGAAGAAGGCCGAAACCGGCCCGTCGCCGATGATGAAGGAAGTTCAGCGCGAAGAAGCCAAGAAGGCGGCTGCAGCTCAGCCGACCGAAGCGCAGGCTTAAGTTCGTCATTCATTAAGCCATCAAGGAGCGCGTCACTCACGTGAACAGGTTGCAATTGACGGCAAGCGTCGTCGAACGCGCACCGGTGCGATATACGCCGGCAGGTGTTCCGATCGCAAGCGCCACATTGCATCACCGCACGGAAGTCGTCGAAGCAGGCATTCCCCGTCAGGTCGAAATGACGATCGAGGCAGTGGCGGCCGGTGAGGCGAGCGGCAGGCTGGAGAGTCGTGAAATGGGCGTCGAAACGCTGTTCACGGGCTTCCTGGCAAAGAAAAGCCGCAACGCGAGAACCTTGGTGTTTCACATCACAGCATTGCAGGACATTGGAAAGGACTGAAATCATGCCCCGCCCGACTGGTAAGAAATTCGACAAGCGTCGTCAGCAACAAAACCCGCTCTTCAAGCGCAAGAAGTTCTGCCGTTTCACGGCCGCAGGCGTCGACCAGATCGACTACAAGGACACGGATACGCTGAAGGACTTCATCGGCGAAAACGGCAAGATCACGCCGGCTCGTCTGACGGGTACGAAGTCGCACTATCAGCGTCAGCTGGACACGGCAATCAAGCGTGCGCGTTTCCTCGCGCTGCTGCCGTACACCGATCAGCACAAGGCGTAATCAGGCGACGCAATAAGGAGAATTCGAATGCAAATCATTCTGTTGGAAAAAGTCGCCAATCTGGGCAACCTCGGCGATATCGTCAAGGTCAAGGACGGTTACGCTCGCAACTTCCTGATCCCGAACCGCAAGGCTCGCCGTGCAACGAAGGAAGCGATCGCCGAATTCGAAGTTCGCCGCGCTGAACTCGAAAAGATCGCCGCTGAAAAGCTGGCAGCATCGCAGGCAGTCGGCGAGAAGCTGAACGGCCAGTCGTTCGAAATCACGCAGAAGTCGGGCGTTGACGGCCGTCTGTTCGGCTCGGTCACGAACGGCGACGTCGCGGAACTGCTGAAGAAGGCAGGTTTCGAAGTCGAGAAGCTGCAAGTTCGCATGCCGGAAGGCCCGCTGAAGATGATCGGCGAGCACGGCGTCCAGGTTGCACTGCACACCGACGTCATCGTCGACATCACGGTCAACGTGATCGGCGACCACGCGTAAGCGTATGCAAGCTTTCCGGGCGGCTTCCGCCGTCCGGACAAGGGCAGGCGCCCGGGCAACCGGGGCCTGCCTTTTTTATTGCCGCATCACTGGTGGCCGGTATGGCGCCGTCCTGTGTAATTCGCGATAATCCCAACCCATGAACGCGCCGCAAGATCCCCAAATCGAATCGCTGAAAGTCCCGCCGCATTCGGTCGAAGCCGAGCAGTCGGTACTCGGCGGCCTGTTGCTCGACAACGCGGCATGGGACCGGATTGCCGACTTCCTGTCGCAGGGTGATTTCTACCGCTATGACCACCGGATCATCTACGAGCACATCGGCCGCCTGATCGCGTCGACGCGCCCGGCCGACGTCGTGACCGTGTATGAAGCGATGGTCACGTCCGGCAAGGCCGACGACGTCGGCGGGCTCGCGTACCTGAACGCACTTGCTCAGAACACGCCGAGCGCGGCGAACATCCGCCGCTATGCGGAAATCGTACGCGACCGTGCGGTGCTGCGCCGGCTCGTGTCGGTCGCCGACGAAATCTCGGCCGACGCGTTCAATCCGCAGGGCAAGGAAGTCCGCCAACTGCTCGACGAAGCCGAGTCGAAGGTGTTCTCGATCGCCGAAGAGGGCGCGCGCGGCAACCAGGGCTTCCTCGAGGTCGGCCCGCTGCTCACGCAGGTCGTCGAGCGCATCGACACGCTGTACCACACCGCGAACCCGAGCGACGTCACGGGCACGCCGACGGGCTTCGTCGATCTCGACCGGATGACCTCCGGGATGCACGGCGGCGAGTTGATCATCGTCGCGGGGCGTCCGTCGATGGGCAAGACCGCGCTCTCGATGAACATCGGCGAATACGTCGCGGTCGAGTACGGGCTGCCGGTCGCGGTGTTCTCGATGGAAATGCCGGGCACCCAGCTTGTGATGCGGATGCTCGGCTCGATCGGCCGGCTCGACCAACACCGGATGCGGACGGGCCGCCTGACGGACGAAGATTGGCCGAAGCTGACCCACGCGGTGCAGAAGATGAGCGAGGCGCAGCTCTTCATCGACGAGACGGGCGGCTTGAACCCGATGGAATTGCGCTCGCGCGCGCGGCGTCTTGCACGGCAATGCGGCAAGCTCGGCCTGATCATCGTCGACTACCTGCAGCTGATGTCGGGTTCGTCGCAGGGCGAGAACCGCGCGACCGAAATCTCGGAAATCTCGCGATCGCTGAAGAGCCTCGCGAAGGAACTCGATGTACCGGTGATCGCGCTGTCGCAGCTGAACCGTGGCCTCGAACAGCGCCCGAACAAGCGGCCGGTGATGTCGGATTTGCGTGAATCTGGCGCAATCGAACAGGATGCGGACGTGATCCTGTTCATTTACCGCGACGAAGTCTACAACCCGGACAGCCCCGACAAGGGCACGGCCGAAATCATCATCGGCAAGCAGCGTAACGGTCCGATCGGCCCCGTTCGGCTCACGTTCCTGGGTCAATACACGAAATTCGATAATTTCGCCGGGGCGCAGAACTTCCACGGCGAGTAGCGCCGGAAGTAAACCCTTATTTCGCCAAGCGTTGTATTCAATCCCGGCGCGCGTATATGCGCGCGCCGTGTCGCGACCGGAAACGGTACAATGTCGCCCGTTTTCGTGACAGTAGTTTGACAATCTCTCAGGAATCCCATGTTCGGTCGATTCATGCCCACCGAGGGCAAGTTCTTTGAACTTTTCAATGCGCACGCGAAGTACATCGTTGCCGGTGGCCGCGAGCTCGAACTGCTGATCGACAATCTCGCCGATGCCGAGATTCACAAGCAAAACGTGCAGACGGCCGAGAAGGCCGCAGACAAGCTGACGCACGAAACGATCGATCTGCTGCACAAGACTTTCATCACGCCGCTCGATCGCGACGAGATCCACAAGCTGATCACGACGATGGACGACATCCTCGACCTGATGGAAGACGTCGCAACGGCTGTGTCGTTGTACGACGTACGTTCCGTCACGTCCGAGGCGAGCCAGCTCGCGCACATCGTCACGCAGTCGGCACAGCACGTGCAGCAGGCGGTCGGGTTGCTGTCCGACATGAAGCAGTCGGCGCAGATCCTCAAGCAGTGCGAGGAGATCGACCGCTGGGAGTCGGAGGCTGATCGTGTGCTGCGCGCGGCCATGTCGAAGCTGTTCCGCGAGGAAGACGACGTGAAGACGCTCATCAAGCTGAAGGCGATCTACGAGTTGCTCGAAGAGATCACCGACAAGTGCGAAGACGTCGCGAACATCATCGAAGGCATCGTGCTGGAAAACGCCTGAGCGGACCACGATGCATTCGATACAACTCGCCCTATGGATGGTCGCGACGCTGGTGCTCGTCGCGCTCGTATTCGACTTCATGAACGGCTTTCACGACGCGGCGAACTCGATCGCCACCGTCGTGTCCACCGGGGTGCTGAAGCCCCAGCAGGCCGTCGTGTTCGCGGCGGCGTTCAACGTCATCGCGTATTTCATCTTCCACCTGAAAGTCGCGCAGACCGTCGGTAAAGGCACGATCGATCCCGAGATCGTCGACCACTACGTCGTATTCGGCGCACTGGTCGGCGCGATCGGCTGGAACGTGATCACCTGGTACTACGGGATTCCGTCGAGCTCGTCGCACGCGCTGATCGGCGGCCTCGTCGGCGCGGCGCTCGCGAAGTCCGGCTGGGGTTCGCTGAACATCGACGGGCTGCTGAAGACCATCGCGTTCATCTTCATTTCGCCGCTGCTCGGCTTCATCCTGGGCTCGCTGTTCATGCTCGGCGTGTCGTGGCTGTATTTCCGCACCGCGCCCAGCAAGGTCGACCGGCGCTTCCGCCGGCTGCAACTGCTGTCGGCCGGGCTGTACAGCCTCGGCCACGGCGGCAACGACGCGCAGAAGACCATCGGCATCATCTGGATGCTGCTGATCGCGTCGGGCTATGCATCGGCGACCGCCGATGCGCCGCCTGCGTGGGTGATCGGCGCGTGCTACCTGTCGATGGGCCTCGGCACGCTGTTCGGCGGCTGGCGCATCGTGCGCACGATGGGCCAGAAGATCACGAAGCTCAAGCCGGTCGGCGGTTTCTGTGCGGAAACCGGCGGTGCGATGACGCTGTTCCTCGCGTCGTTCCTCGGCATTCCGGTGTCGACCACGCACACGATCACCGGCGCGATCGTCGGCGTCGGCGCGACGCAAAAGCTGTCGGCCGTGCGCTGGGGCGTGGCCGGCAATATCGTGTGGGCATGGGTGCTGACGCTGCCTGCGTCCGCGCTGTTCGCGGCCGGCGGATGGTGGCTCGGCCACCGGATCTTCTGATCACCGACCGACACTGACGGATCGACATGAAATGCGCCGCAAGCCGAAAGGCTGCGGCGCATTTTCATTTGGGGTTGGGCGTTCGTGACGGACGGTGAGCAACGGATGCGGGCCGAGGTGGCCGGCGTGGCGGGCGAAGCGGGTCAGTAGCTTCCGTTCGCGAACCGTGCAATCGGATCGTCTGCGGTAGCGGTGCGCGGGCTGACGGGGGCGGATTGCGTCGACGCGCGCAATACCTGGACGGGGGCGGGCTCGGCGCTGCGCGGTGACGTTGCCGCGACGGCGGGCGGCGGCTCCGCATCGAATGCGGCAGCCTGGGCAGCCGTCAGGGCCGTCGTCGGAATCCGTGTGCCGACCTCGGCCGGGTCGGCCGGCGCGGTATTCGCCGTCATGGCGGCGGTGCCCGAGCCATCAGTCGTGGATGTTGCCTGCTGCTGAGCGGCCTGCATGCGCGGCGGCGGTTCATACGGGTCGGCCGACGCGGCTGCGGGGGCAACCGCTGCGGTCGATGCGACCTGCGTGGCCGGCATGACTGGTGCGGGTGCCTGGCTCGCGGCAGGTTGAGGCGGTGCATAGGCTGGCTGTCGCGGCGCGGCGGCAGTCATGACCACCGGGGCGGGCGCAACGATCGGCGCGCTGCGCGGCTCGTCACGCTTCGCCTCGTAGGTCGGCGCATCGAACGGCGTAGGCGCCCCGCGCGGCGGCGCGACGCGGCGAATGCCGTCGAAACGCTTGGCCCAGTACGGGTTCGTCAGGTAGTCGAGCCGCACGGTGCCGCCCGTCGACGGCGCGTTGACGAAGCGCAGCTTGCCGACATAGATGCCGACGTGCGAATGCGGCCGTCCGGTCGTATTGAAGAAGATCAGGTCGCCCGGCGCGATCTGGTCGGGGTCGATCGACACGCCGCGGCCGCTCATGTCGGCGGTCGTGCGCGGCAGGTTCACGTCGGCCGCACGGCCGATCACGTAGCGCACGAGCCCGCTGCAGTCGAAGCCGCTCGTCGGCGTGTTGCCGCCCCAGCGATACGGGACGCCGACGAGGCTCATCGCCTGGATCGAAATTTCTTCCTGGCCGACGCTGTGATCGACGAACTTCGGGAAATTGGCGGGGGCGGGGAACGCGCGCGGCGTCGTGATCCTCATGCCCGAATCGGGGCGCGATGCCGACTGCGGCGGCACGCTGGAGCAGGCCGCAAGCAGTGAAACGACAGCAACGGGAACCGAGATTCGAAGCATGGCAAGGCGGGCGAGCGCGGCACGCTCGCGAATCGTATGACAACAGACAGACCCGATGGTAGACGCTCCGGCGGGGCTTAAGCAACCATTCTTGAGAATTTACTTGAAGTTTCGCGCGTAAACCGGGGTGTTGCGTGACGATGTGTTACTTGTGATTTCGACCCCAAATAAAAACGGCGCTCCGGAAACGGAGCGCCGCGAGGCGTCGGGTGCCGGCCGACGGGCCGGCACAACGCGTGATTACAGGATGTCGGACGCGTAGTCGGCGAGCCGCGAGCGTTCGCCGCGCGCGAGCGTCACGTGGCCGCTGTGGCCCCAGCCCTTGAAGCGGTCGACGACATAGGTCAGGCCCGAGCTGCCTTCGGTCAGGTAAGGCGTGTCGATCTGCGCGATGTTGCCGAGGCACACGATCTTCGTGCCGGGGCCCGCGCGCGTGACGAGCGTCTTCATCTGCTTCGGCGTCAGGTTCTGCGCTTCGTCGATGATCAGGTACTTGTCGACGAACGTGCGGCCGCGCATGAAGTTCATGCTCTTGACCTTCAGGCGCGAACGGATCAGTTCCTGCGTCGCGGCACGCCCCCATTCGCCGGCAGCGTCGTCGGTCTTCTGCAGCACTTCGAGGTTGTCGTCGAATGCGCCCATCCACGGCTGCATCTTCTCTTCCTCGGTACCGGGCAGGAAACCGATGTCCTCGCCGACGGGCACGGTCGCGCGCGTCACGATGATCTCGTTGTAGCGCTTGTCGTCGAGCACCTGCGCGAGGCCGGCCGCGAGCGCGACGAGCGTCTTGCCGGTGCCGGCCTGGCCGAGCAGCGTGACGAAGTCGATCTCCGGGTTCATCAGCAGGTTCAGCGCGAAGTTCTGCTCGCGGTTGCGCGCGGTGATGCCCCACACGTTGTTCTTGTGGTGGCTGTAGTCGCGCAGCGTCTGCAGCAGTGCCGTCTTGCCGTTCAGTTCGCGGACGATCGCATGGAACGTCGGCTCGCCGTTCTGCGGCTCGAGATAGACGAACTCGTTGACGAGCATCGACGCGACGAGCGGGCCCGTCACGCGGTAGTACGTGGTACCCGTCTTCGTGTCCTGCCAGCTCTCCATGCCCTTCGCATGCTTGGTCCAGAAGTCCTGCGGCAGTTCGCGCACGCCGTTGTACAGGAGATCCGAATCCTCGAGCACCTGGTCGTTGAAGTAGTCTTCCGCGGGCAGGCCGAGCGCATGCGCCTTGATTCGCATGTTGATGTCTTTCGACACCAGCACGACCTGGCGGTCGGGCCGGTCGCGCTGCAGCGCGCGCACGACACCGAGGATCTGGTTGTCGGCCTTGCCTTCGGGCAAGCCTTCGACGGGCGGAATGTTGGCGAGCTTCGTCTGGAAGTACAGGCGGCCGAGCGCCTCGCGGCTGCCGAGGCGCGACAGCGCAATGCCGGCCGTGATCGCGCCGGCATCGGCGACGAGCGCGTCGAGCGTGCGGCTGACCTGGCGTGCGTTGCGCGCGACTTCGGACATCCCCTTCTTGTGGTTGTCGAGTTCCTCGAGCGTCATCATCGGCAGATAGACGTCGTGTTCCTCGAAGCGGAAGAGGCTGCTCGGGTCGTGCATCAGCACGTTGGTGTCGAGCACGAACAGCTTCTGCAGTTCGGCTTCGGCGGGCTTGCGGCTGCGCGACTTCGTCGCGGCGCCGGTATCGCGCGCGGGGGCGGCGGCCGGTTTGTCGGCAGCCGGTTTGTCGTTGCGTGCGACGACCGGTGCCGCGGGTTCGGCGGTGGCCGGCATCGGCTGCAGCAGGGCAGCCGTCTGCTTGGTCTTGCGACCGCGTGCGGGTGCGCTTGCGGTGTCTTGCGCCGAAGATGCGACGGCGCGCAGCGGCGCGGCCGTGTTCGCGGCTTCGGTCATCGGTTGGGCCACGCTAGCCGGACCAAAGTCACCGGCTGTGGATGCGTCCCCTTCGGCGGATTTCTTCGCGGCTTTCGCGGGCCGCGCTTTCGCCTTGTATTCGTCGGGCGGCAGCAGGCTGCCGAGCTTGCTGGGGGGGGTAGGCAAAGGCATGGTGTCCCTCGGGAGGAATCGTGTCGCATGGCGTGCGCCGCTGATCGCATCCTGCGTGACGTAGACGCATGCAGTTTGCGCGCGGTGGCGCACAGGAAGTTCGTCTAGCCGGTTCGCCTAGGTGTCGGTCAGCTCCTTGACGCGGTGAGGGCCGGACCGAGGGCCGGCGCGCAATCCATAAAAAAAGCCGCTGCCTCGACGAAAGAGGCATGCGGCTCGGCTGATACCGTCGTAATGCGCGTCAGGTGCCGGCAAGCATCGCAACGAGCACCGGCGCAGCTACGAGAAATATGGGGCGAACTGGCATTCATTGCGGCCCAATATAACGCGCCTCAAAGCGCTTGTACAGCACTTAGCACGTCGTCCACATGACCCGGTACCTTGATGCCGCGCCATGCCTGGCGAAGCACGCCGTCGGCGTCGATCAGGAACGTCGAGCGCTCGATTCCACGCACTTCCTTGCCATACATTTTCTTCATCTTGATGACATCGAACAGCGCGCACAGCGCTTCGTCGGCATCGGAAATCAGCGGGAACGGCAGTTCGAGCTTTGCCTTGAAATTGTCATGCGAGCGCAGGCTGTCGCGCGACACGCCGATGACTTCCGCACCGGCTTTCTTGAACTTCGGATAGAGATCGCGGAACTGCAGCCCTTCGGTCGTGCAGCCCGGCGTGTTGTCCTTCGGATAGAAGTACAGCACGAGTTTCTTGCCTTTCAGGTCGGACAGCGAAATGTCGCCGCCCGTGGCCGGTGCGGTGAAATCGGGAACTTGACGGTCAACTTCGACGGACACGTGTTTCTCCTGTTGTTATGGAAGCGCACAGCGGCCGCGATGCGCGCGGGTGGCGCGCGGCGGCAACTGTGCTGGAAGGTCTGGAGAGCGGCGCCGGCGTGCGCCTGGGCGAACTCAGTCGGGCTGGACGATCAGTTCGCCGGAGCGGCCGGGGATTTCGCCCCACGTGACAGGGTACGATGGCAGCGAGTCGCGGTCCAGCGTCGCGTGATAGTCGCCCATCGTCGCAAACGTGTGGCCTTGCGCACGCCAGCCGGCGAGCAGTTGCTCGAACACGGGCGCGAGCTTCTGGCCTTCCAGTTCCGCATGCAGCGTGAACACCTGGTCGTGCGGATTGGTTTCGGTGAACTTGAGGATGTGCGCAGCGACGTTGTGCGTGTCGACGCCGTCGATGCCGAGCACTTCGTCGAGCGTCGGCAGCGTGGTAGGCATCTGCACGTGCGACAGCGTGCGGCCATCGACGACCGGCAGGTACGGCGAGTGGCCGCGACCATCGGACGCATAGCGCATGCCCCACGCGTCGATCTGCTCGAACGCGGAATCATTCATCTGCCAGCCCGCTGCGCCGTGCGTGACGGGCGGCGCGCCGAAGATTTCGATGAAGCGCGCGTGACTCTTCTGCATTTCACGCGCGGTCCAGTCGCGGTCGCGCACGCGGACGTTGTCCTGCCAGTACACGTGATCCCACGTGTGGATCCCGCATTCGAAGCCGGCCTCGTGAATCGCGCGCATGTCGGCGATCGCGCGGCGGCCGATGTCGGGGCCCGGCAGCAGCACGCCGTACATCAGCTGCTTCACGCCGTAGTGCTCGACCACCGACGTGCGCGACACTTTCTTCAGGAAGCCGGGGCGGAACACGCGCCGCAGCGCCCAGCCCGTGTGATCCGGGCCGAGACTGAAGAGGAAGGTCGCGCGCGCACTGAAGCGGTCGAAGATGCGCGCGAGGTTCGGCACGCCTTCGCGCGTGCCGCGCAGCGTGTCGACGTCGATCTTGAGGACGATGCGAGCCAAGCGAACGTCCCGATCAGCCTTGCTGTTCGACGAGCGCGCGCGCGTCGGCGACGTGGCCGCGATACGCTTCGAAGATGTTGCGCAGCGCGTCGTCGAACGTCGCTTGCGGCGCCCAGCCGAGTTCCTGCATCGTGTTGTCGATCTTCGGCACGCGGTTCTGCACGTCCTGGTAGCCGTTGCCGTAGTAGGCGCCGGACGTCGTCTCGACGAGCTTCACCTGCTTGGCCAAATCGGCGTACTCGGGGAATTCCGCCGCCAGTTCGAGCATCTTGTGCGCGAGCTCGCGAACCGAGAAGTTATTCTTCGGATTCCCGATGTTGTAGATCTTGCCCGACGCGACGCCGTCCTTGTTCTCGATGATCTTCATCAGCGCGCTGATGCCGTCGCCGATGTCGGTGAACGCGCGCTTCTGCGAGCCGCCGTCGACGAGGCTGATGTTCTCGCCGCGCACGATGTGGCCGAGGAACTGCGTGACGACGCGCGAGCTGCCTTCCTTCGGCGTGTAGATCGAGTCGAGGCCCGGGCCGATCCAGTTGAACGGACGGAACAGCGTGAAGTTCAGGCCTTCCATCCCGTAGCCCCAGATCACGCGATCCATCAACTGCTTCGAGCACGCGTAGATCCAGCGCGGCTTGTTGATCGGGCCGTAGGTGAGGGCCGACGCATCCGGGTCGAACTGTTCGTCCGAGCACATGCCGTAGACCTCGGAGGTCGACGGGAACACGAGGTGCTTGCCGTACTTGACGGCCGAGCGCACGATCGGCAGGTTCGCCTCGAAGTCGAGTTCGAACACGCGCAGCGGCTGCTGGACGTAGGTGGCGGGCGTCGCGATCGCGACGAGCGGCAGGATCACGTCGCACTTCTTCACGTGATACTCGACCCACTCCTTGTTGATCGTGATGTCGCCTTCGAAGAAATGCATCCGCTCGTGGTTGACGAGGTCGCCCAGTCGATCGGTCTGCATGTCCATGCCGAACACTTCCCAATCGGTGGTTTCAAGAATGCGCTTGGACAGGTGATGGCCGATGAAGCCGTTCACACCCAGGATCAGGACTTTTTTTGCTTTCATGAATGACGGGAAGAATGAATGAACTGCGCGAATTCCGCGGGCGTCACGACGGTTTCGCTGCCGTCGCGCTGCTGCCACAGCTCGAGAATGGATAGGGCGCGGCTGTCGCCGCAGACGCCGAATAGCGCATTATCGCTTACGTGCAGGCCGGGCGGCAAATCCGCCGCGGCCGCCGCCGCCGCGCTGCCGGGTGCCGCGAGGCGCGCGCGCGCGATCACGAAACGCGTGCCGTCGACGTCCGTGAACGCGCCCGGATACGGGGGCGCGACCGCGCGCACCAGGTTGTAGACCTGCGCGGCCGGCTTCGACCAGTCGACGCGGCCATCCTCGGGCTTGCGCCCGCCGTAGTAGCTGCCGGTGGCGAGATCGTTCGGCAGGTGCGGCGCCTCGCCCGCGAGCAGTGCGGGCAGCACGCGCCAGAGCGTCTGCTCGGCGGCTACCGTGACCTTGTCGAACACCTGCGTGGCCGTGTCGTCCGGCAGGATCGGCACCGCGGTCTGTCCGATGATTGCACCCGCGTCGGGCTTGGCGGCCATCTCGTGCAGCGTCGCGCCGGTTTCGGTTTCGCCGTTCAGCACCGCCCAGTTGGTCGGTACCCGACCCCGGTATTTCGGCAGCAGCGAACCGTGCATGTTGTACGCGCCGCGCGGTGCGATCGCGAGCAGGTCCACCGGCAGCATGTGCCGGTAGTAGAACGAGAAGATGAAGTCGGGCTGCGCGTCGGATACCGCGTGGCGCAGCGCCGGATCGGCGGGATCGGCCGGCGTGATGACCGGAATCCCGTGCTCGGCCGCGACGGACGCGACACTGCCGAACCAGATGTTCTCGTTCGGGTTGTCCTCGTGCGTGACGACGAGTGCGACGTCGACACCGCGTGCGAGCAGCACCTGCAGGCACCGCACGCCGACGTTGTGATAGGCGAAGACGACTGCGCGTGGCTTCATTGCGTGGCCCCCGAGCGGTTTGCGCCGGCCGGCACCGCCGGCACGCCGTCGTGCTGTTCGAGCACGGCCTGGATCAGGTAGCGCGGCCGTGCGCGCACCTGCTGGTAGATGCGGCCGACGTATTCGCCGAGCAGGCCGAGCGCGAAGATGATCACGCCGAGCAGGAAGAACGTGATGGCGAACAGCGTGAACACGCCTTGCACTTCCGCGCCGACGATGAAGCGGCGCACGAGCAGCAGCACGAACAGCGCGGCGGAGCCGATCGACAGGATCACGCCGATGAACGACAGCCACTGCAGCGGCACGACCGAGAAGCCCGTCACGAGGTCGAAGTTCAGCCGGATCAGGCTGTACAGCGAGTACTTCGACTCGCCGGCGAAGCGCTCCTCGTGCGCGACCTCGATCTCGGTCGGATTCTGCGCGAACGTATACGCGAGTGCGGGGATGAACGTGTTGACTTCGCCGCACACGTTGATCGTGTCGATGATGCGGCGGCTGTACGCGCGCAGCATGCAGCCCTGGTCGGTCATCTTGATGCGCGTGATGCGCTCGCGCAGGCGGTTCATCATCTGCGACGCCTTGCGCCGCCACAGGCTGTCCTGGCGCTGCTTGCGGATCGAGCCGACGTAGTCGTAGCCCTCGCGCATCTTCGTGATCAGCTTGCCGATTTCCTCGGGCGGGTTCTGCAGGTCGGCATCGAGCGTGATGACGATCTCGCCGCGCGATTGCGCGAAGCCGGCGAGGATCGCCATGTGCTGGCCGTAGTTGCCGTTGAGCAGCACGATGCGCGTCGTGTCGGGACGTACGTGGAACTGATCGGCGAGCATCGCGGCCGAGCGGTCGCGGCTGCCGTCGTTGATCAGGATCACTTCGTATGACGTGTCGAGTGCGTCGAGCGCCGGATACAGCCGCGCGAACAGCGCGGCGAGGCCGTCTTCCTCGTTGTACACGGGGATGATGATCGATACTTCCGGCTGCCCGGCGACCGGATGCCCGGCGCGTGCTTCAAGGTGACTCATGTACGCTTATTTTCCGTATTGTTCGCAAATCTGGTTGATGGCGTCGACCACGCGACGCACGTCGCCTTCCGTCATCTGCGTGAAGAGCGGCAGCGTGACGGTCGACGCGCCGTACCGTTCGGCGTGGGGGAACATGCCCTCCTTGAAGCCGCGCGCACGGTACAGCGTGAAAAGATGGATCGCCGGGTAGTGGATGCCGGTGCCGATGCCGCGTTCCTTCAGCTGCGCCATGAATTCGGCGCGCGTGATCGTCAGCCGCTCGAGCGGCAGCGTGATCAGGAACATGTGCCAGTTGCCGTTCTCGAATTCGGCGATCGGCAGGCCGACGCCGAGCTTCACGGCTGCACTGCCGTCGAACGCGGCGAAATACGCGCGCGCGAGTGCACGGCGCTGCGCGGTGAAGCGCTCGAGGTGCGGCAGCTGGCCGAGGCCGACGCGCGCGGCGACGTCGGTCAGGTTGTACTTGCCGCCGAGCACGTCGCAGTCCATCCCGTCGAAGCCGGTGCGCGTGATGCCCTGCAGCCGGTACTTCTGCGCGAGCGTCGCTTCTTCCTCGTTGTTCAGCACGAGTGCGCCGCCTTCGATCGTCGTCAGGTTCTTGTTCGCGTGGAAGCTGAACGACACGATGTCGCCGATCGCGCCGATGCGCTTGCCGTTCCACGTCGAGCCGAACGCCTGCGCGGCGTCTTCGATCACGCGCAGCTTGTGTGCGCGCGCGATCGCGTACAGGCGGTCCATGTCGACCGGCAGGCCGGACAGGAACACGGGGATGATCGCCTTCGTGCGCGGCGTGATCGCCTGCTCGAGCTTGTCGAGGTCGATGTTGCGCGTGACGGGATCGATGTCGGCGAACACGGGCGTCGCGCCCGTTTCGATGATCACGTTGCTGGTCGAGACCCACGACGCCGGCGTCGTGATCACCTCGTCGCCGGCACCGACGCCGGCGATGCGCAGGCCGATCTCGAGCGTGCAGGTGCCCGAGTTGAACGCGCGGACCGGACGGCCGCCGCAGTACTCGGACAGCGCCGCTTCGAATTTCTGGCTCTGCGGGCCGGTCGTGATCCAGCCCGAGCGCAGCACTTCGACGACGCCCTGGATGGTTTCCTCATCGATCTCGGGGCGGGTGAACGGCAGAAACGGAGCGGTAGTCTGGCTCATGTACGCTTTGGCCTGTAATGGCGTGTAATAAAAGGGCCGGGCGATCCCGACCGAAACCGGCATTAAACACCGGTTGGCGGAATCACACCGTGATTTTTTGTAGGCGGATGCTTAACGCGGCGGGCCTGCTCAGCTTCGCGCGAGCACCAGCACGCCGATCAGGATGATGCCGATGCCGACGAGCCGCTGCACCGACAGCACTTCGCCGAACAGGTACCAGGCCGCGAACGCGTTGACGACGTAGCCGAGCGACAGCATCGGGTACGCGATCGATACGTCGACCCGCGACAGCCCGACGATCCAGACCACGACGCTCAGCACGTAGCAGCCGAGGCCGCCGATGATCGGTAATTGGGTCGCGATCTTCAGGCCGACCGGGATGATGTTCGCACGGCTGAATTCGAAGTGTCCAACGGCGTTGACGCCGGCTTTCAGCAGAAGTTGCGCACAGGCGTTGAGCATCACGCCGGTGATGATGCAGACGAACGAAACGGGATTCATGCGGCAGGCGTCCTTACGATTGCGGTTTCTCGACGATCACGCGGCGGTTGTCGCGCGCAATCACGCGCATCGGCACGCCTTGCTTGACCAGGGTGTCGTACTGGCCGGGCGGCATGATCGCGAGCGCATGGGTTTCCTGTTTCCAGCGCGTGATCCACTCGTCGACGGTCGGAACCCATTTGTTCGGCTCCATCGAGATCCCGAACGCGAGCTCGTCCTGGCGCTGGACCATGATCGTCGTGTGGCCCATATAGAACGGGAACGTGTGATCGAGCATCTCGACCGAGTAGAACGGCGTGTCGGCCGGCAGCTTCGCGAGTTCGGCGCGTACCGCGGGCGCGAGCAGCGCGCCCGAGCTGTAGCGGCCGAACTCGTCGTGGCCGGTTCCGCCGATCGTGCCGAACGCGAGCCAGGCGGCGCCGAACGCGGCGAGCGCGGCGGCCACGCTCGCACGGCGGTTCAGCCACGCGGCCGCGAGCGTCAGTGCGGCCGCGATCGCGAGGCCCGCGTACAGCCACACCTGGAACGCGCGGTACAGCGCGTTCGGTGTGCGGGCATCGCCCTGGTACGCGAGGGCGATGATTCCGAGCGCCGCGACGACGAAGAACACGAGATAGCCGAGCAGGTGGCGGCGGAACCGGTCGGCGCTCATCAGCGGCAGGTACGCGCCGATGATCAGCGCGAGCGCCGGCGCGACCGGCAGCACGTACGAGAGCAGCTTCGAATGCGACGCGCTGAAGAACAGGAAGATGAATGCGCTCCAGATCAGCATCACGAGCATCGGCGAGAAGCCGTTCGGCTGGCGCGGCATCCGCAGCGCATGGCGGATGCTCTGCCACGCGACCGACAGCCACGGCAGGAAGCCGACCAGCAGCACGGGCACGAAGTAATAGAGCGGGCCCGGGCGGTTCTGTTCCGGGGTCAGGTACCGGCGGAACTGCTGGACGATGAAGAAGAAGTTGAAGAACTCGGGGTTGCGCTGCTGGACGAGCACGAACCACGGCGTGACGATCGCGAAGAAGATCACGAGGCCGCTCACCAGGTACAGGCGCTTCCACAGCGCCCAGTCGCGCGCGATCAGCGTATAGAGCACCAGCACGGCGCCGGGCAGGATCAGGCCGACGAGGCCCTTCGACAGCACCGCGAACGCCATCGCGGCCCAGCATGCCCACATCCAGCCACGTGCAGCGGCCGGGCGCAGCCCGGGCCGCTGCGCGAGTAGCAGCGAGCACAGCGACAGCGACATCCAGAACGCGAGCCCCATGTCGAGCGCGTTGAAGTGGCCCATCAGGTTCCAGTACGGCGACGACGCGAGCACGACGGCGGCGAGGAAGCCCGACAGCGGGTTGAACAGGCGCGCGCCGGTGAAGCCGACCAGCAGGATGCCGGCGAAGCTCGCGACGGCCGTGTAGAGGCGCGCCTGCCATTCGCCAATGCCGAACCACGCGAACGTGAGCGCATTCAGCCAGGTTTGCAGCGGCGGCTTCTCGAAATACTTGTAGCCGTTGTAGCGCGGCGTGATCCAGTCGCCGGTGACGAACATCTCGCGCGCCATTTCCGCGTAGCGGCCTTCGTCGCTCGGGATCAGGTGGCGCAGCCCGAGCGGCGCGAACCAGACGATCGCGAGCGCGATGACGAGGAGGACGAGCGTGATGCGATTGAGCGGTAGCCTCGACGGCGTATCGTTCATGGATTTTCAGCCTGTTGGTTGTTGTGACGGGCCGCCGGCGGGTTGCGCCGGGGGCGGGCGGCCTGGCCGGGCCGATCCGGGGGATCGACCCGCTGCGCCGGCCCGAGTTTTACCGCATCGGGGATTAACGTTCAATTAAGAGCGCGGCGGCGACTTTGCGGCCCTCGGCCATCAGGATGTTGTAGGTGCGGCAGGCGGCCTGGAAATCCATCGTCTCGACGCCGATCCGCTTCGCGGTGAGCGCCGCGACGAGCCGCGGGTGCGGGAAGCGCAGCCGCGCGCCGCTGCCGAAGATCACGAGTTCGGGCGTCGGGTCGAGCAGCATCGCGAAATGCTCGGGCGCGAGCGCCTCGAACGACGACACGGGCCATACCTGGACCGGCGCGCCGGGCAGTACGATGACGCTCGTTTCATGGCGTTCGAGATTGACGTCGACATAATCGGGGCCGTAGCCGGTGACGGTGTTGAGCGCGCCGCTCGCGTCCTGGTGCAGTTTCAAATCGGTATTCCGCAGTTCCGTAGGGGAATGTGTCGCAGGGCCACTCGGGCCCGGATGGCCGGTTTCGCTTGCCTGAGCACGCGGGACGCCTGACTGCGCGGGCCCGGCGCGGCTATGGTGCATTGCGAAAGTCGGTCAAAATCCGCTAAATTATAACTTTTTGGTCGCCCCCGGGCGCCACTTGCGTCGCGCGTCGCCACAAGCCGCGCCCGACCGCCCGCTTTTTCCCAGTCTAGACAGCGCGCACAGACCGGCCGCTTTCCAGTTTTGATCCCGTCCCCCCGGCCGCAAGGCCAACCCAGGAACCGTGTCGTCGTGAAACCGATTCAGAAGTCGAACAAGCTGCTCAACGTCTGCTACGACATCCGTGGCCCGGTGCTCGAGCACGCGAAGCGCCTCGAGGAAGAAGGCCACCGCATCATCAAGCTGAACATCGGCAACCTCGCCCCGTTCGGTTTCGACGCGCCGGACGAGATCATCCAGGACATGATCCGCAATTTGCCGACGTCGTCCGGCTATTCGGATTCGAAGGGCGTGTTCTCGGCGCGCAAGGCCGTGATGCACTACACGCAGGAAAAGGGCGTCGTGGGCGTCGGCCTCGACGACATCTACATCGGCAACGGCGCGTCCGAGCTGATCGTGATGGCGACCCAGGCGCTCCTGAACGACGGCGACGAAGTGCTGCTGCCCGCGCCCGACTACCCGCTGTGGACGGCGGCGGTCAGCCTGTCGGGCGGCACGCCGGTGCATTACATCTGCGACGAGCAGAACGCGTGGATGCCCGATCTCGACGACATCCGCCGCAAGATCACGCCGAACACGAAGGCGATCGTCGTGATCAACCCGAACAACCCGACGGGCGCGCTTTATTCAGACGAATTGCTGCTCGAACTGCTCGCGATCGCGCGCGAGTACGGGCTGATCGTGTTCGCCGACGAGGTGTACGACAAGATCGTCTACGACGGCCTCGAGCACACGGCGCTGGGTTCGCTGTCGGAGGACGTGATCACCGTCACGTTCAACAGCCTGTCGAAGAGCTATCGCTCGTGCGGCTACCGCGCGGGCTGGATGGCCGTGTCGGGCCTCGGCGGCGACAACCGCCGGCGCGCGAAGGATTACCTCGAGGGGCTCGGCATCCTGTCGTCGATGCGCCTGTGCGCGAACGTGCCCGGGCAGTTCGCGATCCAGACGGCGCTCGGCGGCTACCAGAGCATCAACGAGCTGATCGTGCCGAGCGGGCGCCTGTACAAGCAGCGCGAGCTCGCGTACGACATGCTCACGTCGATCCCGGGCGTGACCTGCGTGAAGCCGCAGGCCGCGCTGTACATGTTCCCGCGCCTCGACCCGAAGCTTTATCCGATCCAGAACGACCAGCAGTTCATTCTCGACCTGCTGCTCGAGGAGCGCGTCTTGCTCGTACAGGGCACGGGCTTCAACTGGACGACGCCGGACCACTTCCGCGTGGTCTTCCTGCCGAACCTCGACGACCTGACCGATTCGATCAACCGGATCGCACGCTTCCTCGACGGCTACCGCAAGCGCCATTCGGCCTGAGCGGCACGGCCACACGGACTCACTACTTCTTACTCATTCGATCACACGCAGCATGGAACCGATCAAAGTTGGCCTGTTGGGCTTCGGCACGGTGGGCAGCGGCACCTTCACGGTGCTGGGCCGCAACCAGGAAGAAATCAAGCGACGCGCGGGGCGCGGCATCGAGGTGACGCGCATTGCGGTGCGCAACCCGGCCAAGGCGCTGGCTGCGCTCGGCGGCGACGCCGGCGCCGCGCAGATCACCGACGATTTCAACGCAGTCGTCGATGATCCGTCGATCTCGATCATCGCCGAGATGATCGGCGGCACGGGTGTCGCGCGCGAGCTCGTGCTGCGCGCGATCGCGAACGGCAAGCACGTCGTGACCGCCAACAAGGCGCTGCTCGCGGTGCACGGCACCGAGATCTTCGAGGCCGCGCGCGCGAAGGGCGTGATGGTCGCGTTCGAGGCGGCCGTCGCCGGCGGCATCCCGATCATCAAGGCGCTGCGCGAAGGCCTGACCGCGAACCGCATCCAGTACATCGCGGGCATCATCAACGGCACGACCAACTACATCCTGTCGGAAATGCGCGATCGCGGGCTCGACTTCGCGACCGCGCTGAAGGCCGCGCAGGAGCTCGGCTACGCGGAAGCCGATCCGACCTTCGACATCGAAGGCGTCGACGCCGCGCACAAGGCGACGATCATGAGCGCGATCGCATTCGGCGTACCGGTGCAGTTCGACCGTGCGTACGTCGAGGGCATCAGCAAGCTCGACGCGACCGACATCCGCTATGCGGAAGAGCTCGGCTACCGGATCAAGCTGCTCGGCATCACGCGCCGCGCCGAACACGGCATCGAGCTGCGCGTGCACCCGACGCTGATCCCGGAGAAGCGCCTGCTCGCGAACGTCGAAGGCGCAATGAACGCGGTCGTCGTGCACGGCGACGCGGTCGGCACGACGCTGTACTACGGCAAGGGCGCGGGCGCGGAGCCCACCGCATCGGCCGTGGTCGCGGATCTCGTCGACGTCACGCGCCTGCATACGGCAGACCCCGAGCATCGCGTGCCGCATCTCGCGTTCCAGCCCGACAGCCTGTCGAACACGCCGATCCTGCCGATCGAGGAAGTGACGAGCGGCTACTACCTGCGCCTGCGCGTTGCCGATCAAACCGGCGTGCTGGCCGACATCACGCGCATCCTCGCCGCATCGGGCATCTCGATCGACGCGCTGCTGCAGAAGGAATCGGAGCAGGTCGACGACGCGAACGGCGAAACCGACATCATCCTGATCACGCACGTCACGGTCGAGAAGAACGTGAATGCGGCCATCGCGCAGATCGAGAGCCTCGCGACGGTGGTATCGAAGGTGACGAAGCTGCGCATGGAAGCGCTGAACTGAGCTGAGGACGACATGAACTACATCTCCACGCGCGGCGCCGGCATCGGCGAGCGCCACACGTTCTCCGACATCCTGCTCGGCGGTCTCGCGAAGGACGGCGGGCTCTACCTGCCGACCGAGTATCCGCAGGTGTCCGACGAGCTCGCACGCTGGCGCACGCTGTCGTACGCGGATCTCGCGTTCGAGATCCTGTCGAAGTTCTGCGACGACGTGCCGGCCGACGACCTGCGCGCGATCACGCGCCGCACGTACACGGCCGACGTGTACAGCAACACGCGCCATGGCGAGAATGCAGCCGACATCACGCCGCTGAAGACGCTCGGCACCGAGAACGGCGCGCCGATCTCGCTGCTCGAACTGTCGAACGGCCCGACGCTCGCGTTCAAGGACATGGCGATGCAGCTGCTCGGCAACCTGTTCGAGTACACGCTCGCGAAGCACGGGCAGACGCTGAACATTCTCGGCGCGACGTCCGGCGACACCGGCAGCGCGGCCGAATACGCGATGCGCGGCAAGGCCGGCGTGCGCGTGTTCATGCTGTCGCCGCACAAGAAGATGAGCGCGTTCCAGACGGCCCAGATGTTCAGCCTGCAGGATCCGAACATCTTCAACCTCGCGGTCGAAGGCGTGTTCGACGATTGCCAGGACATCGTGAAGGCGGTCTCGAACGATCACGCGTTCAAGGCGCAGCAGAAGATCGGCACGGTCAACTCGATCAACTGGGCGCGCGTCGTCGCGCAGGTCGTGTACTACTTCAAGGGGTATTTCGCGGCCACCCGATCCAACGACGAGCGCGTGTCGTTCACGGTGCCGTCGGGCAACTTCGGCAACGTCTGCGCAGGCCACATCGCGCGGATGATGGGGCTGCCGATCGCGAAGCTGGTGGTCGCGACCAACGAGAACGACGTGCTCGACGAGTTCTTCCGCACCGGCGCATACCGCGTGCGCAGCGCCGAGAACACCTATCACACGAGCAGCCCGAGCATGGACATCTCGAAGGCATCGAACTTCGAGCGCTTCGTGTTCGACCTGCTTGGCCGCGATCCGGCACGCGTGATGCAGCTGTTCCGCGACGTCGAGGAGAAGGGCGGCTTCGATCTTGCGGCGAGCGGCGATTTCGCGCGCGTCGCCGAGTTCGGCTTCGTGTCGGGTCGCAGCAGCCACATCGACCGCATCGCGACGATCCGCGACGTGTTCTCGCGCTACGACACGATGATCGATACGCACACGGCCGACGGCGTGAAGGTCGCGCGCGAGCATCTCGACGCAGGCGTGCCGATGGTCGTGCTCGAGACGGCGCAGCCGATCAAGTTCGGCGAGACGATTCGCGAAGCACTCGATCGCGAAGCCGAGCGTCCGGCCGCATTCGACGGGCTCGAGGCGCTGCCGCAGCGCTTCGAGGTCGTGAACGCCGATGCACAGCAGGTGAAGGACTTCATCGCGGCCCATACGGGCGCATGACGCACGGCCGGGCCGCGGGCCCGGCTGCGCAGGACGGCCGGAATGCCGATTCGTCGAACGGATCGGGGTTCCGGCCGTTTCGTTTGGTCACTGCCGCGCGGTTGTCGTCGTACCGCGCGCGAAACAAGTGCCAGACCCGCGCGTTTGCGCGAATCACAGTTTCCGCATGTCCGCCATATCGCGCGCCTGCGCGATGGCGTCGCTACAATGACGTATTGCATCCCACGATCCCCGATTCCATCGATGTCGAACCCGAATCCCGCGGCGCCGCGCGCGCCGATGCTGTCGACCGCCGAGGCACTCGCCGCGCTGCTCGAGGCCGCGAAGCCGTTGCCCGGCACCGAAACCGTCGCCACGCTCGACGCGCTCGGCCGCGTGCTGGCGGTCGATGTGAGCTCGCCGCTCGACGTGCCGCCGATGCATACGAGTGCGATGGACGGCTATGCGGTGCGCGTCGCCGACCTGCTGCATGGCGAGCGGCGTTTGCCGGTGTCGCAGCGTATTCCGGCCGGCCATCCTGCCGCGCCGCTCGCAGCGGGCACGGCCGCACGGATCTTCACCGGCGCGACGGTGCCGCCCGGCGCCGACGCCGTCGTGATGCAGGAGCAGGCGTCGGCCGACGGCGACGCGGTCGAGATCCTGCACACGCCGAAGGCCGGGGAATGGATCACCGCGCAGGGCGCGGATATCCGGCAGGGCTCGACGATCCTGCCGGCCGGCACGCGGCTTACGCCACAGGCGCTCGGCCTGGCCGCGTCGGTCGGCTGTGCGCAATTGCCGGTCGCGCGGCGGATTCGCGTCGCGGTGTTCTTCACCGGCGACGAGCTGACGATGCCCGGCGAGCCGCTGAAGCCCGGCGCGATCTACAACTCGAACCGCTTCACGCTGCGCGGGCTGCTGGAGCGGCTCGGCTGCCACGTGACCGACTACGGGATCGTGCCCGATTCGCTCGCCGCGACGCGCGATACGCTGCGCGAGGCGGCCCGCGATCACGACGTGATCCTGACGAGCGGCGGCGTGTCGGTCGGCGACGAGGATCACGTGAAGCCGGCCGTCGAGGCCGAAGGGCGGCTCGCGCTGTGGCAGATCGCGATGAAGCCCGGCAAGCCGCTTGCGTACGGCGCGGTACGCCGCGGCGACGAACGCCCCGATGCGCACTTCATCGGGCTGCCCGGCAACCCGGTGTCGAGCTTCGTCACGTTCCTGCTGTTCGTGCGGCCGTTCCTGCTGCGCCTGTCCGGCGTGCGCGACGTTACGCCGCGCGCGCTGTCGCTGCGTGCCGACTTTTCGCAAAACAAGGGCGACCGGCGCAACGAATTCCTGCGTGCACGCGTGAACGCGGCGGGCGGCCTCGACCTGTTCCCGAACCAGAGCTCGGCGGTGCTGACGTCGACGGTGTGGGGCGACGGCCTGATCGACAATCCGCCGCAGCACGCGATCAGCGCCGGCGAGACCGTGCGTTTCATTCCGTTTTCCGAACTGCTGTCGTAACCCGGCGGCTTCCCGAACCATGAAGATTCAACTGAAATTTTTTGCAAGCGTGCGCGAGGCACTGGGCGTTGCCGACGAACAGGCCGACGTGCCGGACAGCGTCACGACCGTCGGCGACGTGCGTGCGTGGCTGCGCGTGCGTGGCGGGGCGTGGGCGGAGACGCTCGCGGAAGGGCGCGCACTGCGCATGGCGTGCAATCACGAGATGACCGATCCCGACACGCGGCTGACCGAAGGCTGCGAAGTCGCGTTCTTTCCGCCGGTCACGGGCGGTTGAGGCACCGGCGATGGCAACGGTACGAATCCAGACCGACGACTTCGATTTGAACGCCGAGGTCGCGGCATTACGTGCGCGCAACCCGAAGATCGGCGCGGTCGCGTGCTTCGTCGGCACGGTGCGCGACCTGAGCGAAGGCGATTCGGTGGCCGCGATGGAGCTCGAGCACTATCCGGGAATGACCGAAAAGGCGCTCGAGAAGATCGCCGCCGAGGCCGGCCGGCGCTGGCCGGGCATCGACGTCGCGATCGTGCATCGTGTCGGCAGGCTGTTGCCGCTCGACCAGATCGTGATGGTCGCAACGGTTGCGTCGCACCGCGGCGATGCGTTCGCGTCGTGCGAGTTCGTGATGGACTACCTGAAGACCGAAGCGCCGTTCTGGAAAAAGGAAACGACGCCGGATGGCGAGCGCTGGGTCGACGCGCGCAGCACCGACGATGCCGCGCTCGCGCGCTGGGGCATCGAATCGGGCAACACGCGGCGCTGAGCGGGGCGCCTGCGTGGTGCGGCAAGATGCCGCATACGCGCAAGCGTCGCGCGAGGCGGCGACCCGTTACGCGTCCGGATCGGTGCTGCGCCCGATGATCTTCGTCGGAAACGGCTCGCCGCGGGCACGCGACGGCAACGCGTGCGGATCGTCGCCCGCGTCGCGACGGCGCGGCGAGATCGCGTCGAGCAGCGCCTGCTGTTCGGGCGGAATCTGATAATCCCAGCCGAACCGGCTCAACTGCAGGCTCTGCGCGATCCGCAGCGCAGGCTCCATGAAGCGGATCGCCGCAGGCGGCGCGTAGCGCGTCTCGACGGTCTTCAGGAACAGCGACAGCCAGCGGCTGAAATGGGCCGGCTCGATCCCGTCGAGCGGCTGGTGCGCCTGCTGCACGTTGCCCCGATAGCCCTTGGTGCCGAGCACGAGGCTCGACCAGAACGTGACCATCTTCGGCAGGTGGTCGTCCCAGCGGCCGGCCAGCTTCGCGTCGAACACGGGCCCGAGTAGCGGATCGGCGCGTACGCGGTCGTAGAACGCGTAGACGAGATCGCGGATGTTCTGTTCGGTCGGCTCGGTGTCGCGAGGGCGGGCCGGTGCGGTATCGGGCGAGGCGGGCAGGACGGTCATGGCAAAAGGGCCGGGAGAGAGGGGCAACGACGGGGTGGCGGCGCGGGCATCGTGGAGGACGCCGGCCGGATTTTGACGCAAAATAGCGTCCAACACCCCCTGAAAAACGTGTAGATGTCATGAATCTTATTGCGCGCGCGTCATCCCGGCAACCCGGGGCCGCGGAACGGGGCCACCAATCGACCCCGTGCGCATCCCGATCGGCCCGGCTCACGTAATCGGGGCACGATCGATCTTTTCCGTATTCGCCCATGAGACTCACCGACTACACCGACTATTCGCTGCGCGTGATGCTGTACCTTGCCGTGCGCGGCGACGGACTCGCGACGATCCAGGAGATCTCGGATGCCTACGGCATCTCCAAGAACCATCTGATGAAAGTCGTGCAGCAGCTCGGCGAGCAGGGATGGGTCGACACCGTTCGCGGCCGCAATGGCGGGCTGCGGCTGTTCCCGGAATCGCTGCAACTGACCGTCGGTCAGGTCGTGCGCGCGACCGAGAGCGATTTCGCGCTGGTCGGCTGCTTCGCGGCCGAGGGCGAGTCGCGCGGCTGCGTGATCGAGCCGCAGTGCCGCCTGAAGGGTGTGCTGGCGGCCGCGCGCGATGCGTTCTTCGCCGAACTCGACAGTCACACCCTCGGCGAGCTGGTCGAACCCGCTGCACCGCTCGTGGCATTGCTCGGCATCCGTCCGGCCGTGCGCGTGCGTGCCGTGCCGGCAGAAGCGGCTGAACCCGTCGAGCCGCCGTCGACGGCGGGCTGACTCGCGCTCGCCGCTCGCCGCGATCCGGCGGCGGCCCGTCCCAGGGCCGCTTCAGGGATATCCATCGATTTTTGCGCTGAATCAACCCGAATTTCGCTTGAAAGCCGCATAACCATCCTTATCTTGGTGTTAATCGAAAATTGGAGGTCTCGACCAAATGAGAATCGACAAGCTCACCACCAAGTTCCAGGAAGCACTCGCGGACGCGCAAAGCCTCGCGGCAGGCCGCGACAATCAATACATCGAACCCGTTCACGTTCTCGCGGCGCTGGTCGCGCAGCAGGACGGTTCCGCCCGCTCGCTGATGTCGCGCGCGGGTGTTCACATTCAGGCGCTGCAAGGCGCGCTGAACGAGGCCATTTCGCGCCTGCCGCAAGTGACGGGCACGGGCGGCGACATCCAGATCGGCCGTGAACTGGCCGGGCTGCTGAACCAGGCCGACAAGGAAGCGCAGAAGCTCAACGACACGTTCATCGCGAGCGAGATGTTCCTGCTCGCCGTGTCCGACGACAAGGGCGACGCCGGCAAGCTCGCGCGCCAGCACGGCCTGACGCGCAAGGCGCTGGAAGCCGCGATCGCCGCGGTGCGCGGCGGCTCGCAGGTGCACAGCCAGGACGCGGAAAGCCAGCGCGAGGCGCTGAAGAAATACACGGTCGACCTGACCGAGCGCGCCCGTGCCGGCAAGCTCGATCCGGTGATCGGCCGCGACGACGAAATCCGCCGTTCGATCCAGATCCTGCAGCGCCGCACCAAGAACAACCCGGTGCTGATCGGCGAGCCGGGCGTCGGCAAGACGGCGATCGTCGAAGGGCTCGCGCAGCGGATCGTCAACGGCGAAGTGCCCGAGACGCTGAAGGGCAAGCGCGTGCTGTCGCTCGACATGGCCGCGCTGCTCGCAGGCGCGAAGTATCGCGGTGAATTCGAGGAGCGCCTGAAGGCGGTGCTCAACGACATCGCGAAGGACGAAGGCCAGACGATCGTCTTCATCGACGAAATCCACACGATGGTCGGCGCGGGCAAGGCCGAGGGAGCGATGGATGCGGGCAACATGCTGAAGCCGGCGCTGTCGCGCGGCGAGCTGCACTGCATCGGCGCGACCACGCTCGACGAATACCGCAAGTACATCGAGAAGGACGCCGCGCTCGAACGCCGCTTCCAGAAGGTGCTCGTCGACGAGCCGAGCGTCGAGGCGACGATCGCGATCCTGCGCGGGCTGCAGGAGAAGTACGAACTGCACCACGGCGTCGACATCACCGACCCGGCGATCGTCGCCGCGGCCGAGCTGTCGCACCGCTACATCACGGATCGCTTCCTGCCCGACAAGGCCATCGACCTGATCGACGAAGCTGCTTCGAAGATCAAGATGGAAATCGATTCGAAGCCCGAAGAGATGGACAAGCTTGACCGTCGTCTGATCCAGCTGAAGATCGAGCGCGAAGCCGTGAAGAAGGAGCAGGACGAAGCGTCGCAGAAGCGCCTGCAGCTGATCGAGGAAGAGATCGACCGCCTCGGCCGCGAATATGCGGACCTCGAGGAGATCTGGATCGCCGAGAAGGCCGCGGTGCAGGGCAGCGCGCAGCTGAAGGAAGAGATCGAGAAGGTGCGTGCGGACATCGCGCGGCTGCAGCGTGACGGCAAGCTGGAGAAAGTTGCCGAACTGCAGTACGGCAAGCTGCCGCAGCTCGAGGCGCAACTGAAGCAGGTCACGCAGGCCGAAGAGCAGGAGCAGCACAATCCGACGCGTCCGCGCCTGCTGCGCACGCAGGTCGGCGCCGAGGAAATCGCGGAAGTCGTGTCGCGTTCGACCGGGATTCCGGTGTCGCGAATGATGCAGGGCGAGCGCGAGAAACTGCTGCACATCGAGGAAAAGCTGCATGAGCGTGTGGTCGGCCAGCACGAGGCGATTGGCGCGGTGGCCGACGCGATCCGTCGTTCGCGCGCGGGTCTCGCCGATCCGAACCGTCCGTACGGCTCGTTCCTGTTCCTCGGCCCGACGGGTGTCGGCAAGACCGAGCTGTGCAAGGCGCTGGCGTCGTTCCTGTTCGATTCGGAAGAGCACCTGATCCGCATCGACATGAGCGAGTTCATGGAGAAGCACAGCGTCGCGCGGCTGATCGGCGCGCCGCCGGGCTATGTCGGCTACGAGGAAGGCGGCTACCTGACGGAAGCCGTGCGCCGCAAGCCGTACAGCGTGATCCTGCTCGACGAGATCGAGAAGGCGCATCCGGACGTGTTCAACGTGCTGCTGCAGGTGCTCGACGATGGCCGCATGACGGACGGGCAGGGGCGCACGGTCGACTTCAAGAACACGGTGATCGTGATGACGTCGAACCTCGGTTCGCAGGTGATCCAGGCGATGACGGGTGCACCGCAGGAAGAGATCAAGGACGCGGTGTGGCTCGAGGTGAAGCAGCATTTCCGCCCCGAGTTCCTGAACCGGATCGATGACGTCGTCGTGTTCCATGCGCTCGACCGCAGCAACATCGAGTCGATCGCGAAGATCCAGCTCGCACGCCTGCACGACCGGCTCGCGAAGCTCGACATGGCGCTCGACGTGTCGGAAGCGGCGCTCGAACAGATCGGCAAGGTCGGCTACGATCCGCTGTTCGGTGCACGGCCGCTGAAGCGCGCGATCCAGCAGGAGATCGAGAACCCGGTCGCGAAGCTCATCCTCGCGGGCCGCTTCGGTCCGAAGGACGTGATTCCGGTCGATATCCACGACGGCAAGTTCGTGTTCGACCGCGTCGTGCACTGATCGCCTGCCATCGGCTGCCGCCCGGTTCGCGCCGGGCGCGCAAAAACAAACACCCCGCCTCGGCGGGGTGTTTGCTTATGGCGCGTCGTAACGACGCAGCGCGTCAGCCCTGCTTGTTGCCGCCGAACATGCCGGCGATCTGCGACAGCGAGCCGAGCACGTTCGACGGGTCGACCTGCGCCTGGCCGTCGGCCGGCACCGCGCCGTCCGGCGTCGCGTGGTTGACGACGTGCGGCAGCACCTGCGCGAGCACGGTCGAGGCCATCGACGGATCGACGCCGAACTTGCTCGCGAGCGCACCGATCGCGTCCGAGCCGAGCACGTTCTGCAGCGCGTCCGGCGAGATCGGCTGGTTCTGGCCGTTGCCGACCCACGAGCCGATGATGTCGCCGGCGCCGCCGGCCTTGAATTTCTCGATCAGGCCGTTCAGGCCGCCCGGCTGGTTGTTGATGAATTCGAGCGCGGTCGTGATCAGTGCGCTTTGCGAGTTGCCGCCGGCCTGGCCGCCGATCAGACCGCCAACGATGTCGAGGAGACCCATGGTTCTTCACCTTTACCGATAAGGGCGCCACGAAGTGGGCGCCCGTTGAACGAATGCCGCGCGCACGCCGTCGCGCGCGCGGCGCACATCAGGCGCCCGACGCCGCGGCGGCGGAGGCTGCCTTGTCCTTCTTGCTTTTCTTCTTGGAACCCTTCGTCGCTTTCGTCGACGATGCTGCGGCCGGTGCGCTTGCACCCGCATCGGCGGATGCCGCCGCGGCTGCGGCCGCTTTTTCCTTCTTCGTCATGCGCTTGGCCTTGGCCGGCTTCGCCGCCGCATCCGGCGTGCTTGCCGCCGGTGCCGGTGCGGTGGCCGTCGTGCCGGCCGTCGCGGTCGCGGTCGTGGACGTCGACGCCGTGCCTGCCGACGTCGTGGCCGACGGGGTAGCCGAGGTCGTCGCGGCCGGCTTCGACAGCTTCACGCCCTTCGGCGGCGTCGACGAGCCGCCGACCGTCAGGCCGTTTTCTTCGAGATGCCCGACCGACTTCGTGCCGAGGCCCTTGACGCGGTTCGCGAGATCATCCGCGTCCTTGAACGGGCCGTTCTTGGTGCGTTCGTCGATGATTGCCTTCGACTTCACGGGCCCGAGACCCTTCACGGATTCGAGCGTCGCCTGGTCAGCCGTGTTGACTTCGACGGCCGCGGCGAGGCCTGCGGCGAGCGACAGCGATAGCGCGACGAACAGCATCAGCAGCTTCTTCAGCATGGCAAAGGCTCCCTGGTTCTGACGGATGAATGGCTGTTGCAACGGACGGCCGGGCGAGGCCTGGCCGGGCATCGCCGTTAAGCATAGGACAAATGCGTGCCCTTTTTAAGACAGGCTGACCGAATCTTGCTGAAGGCTTGCGACGCTGTAAAGACCGAAACCCGTGCCGCGCGGCGATTTTGACCATTCTTTACGGTGTCGCCGCGGTGCCGGCGATGATCGTCGTGCTGGCTGTTCGACAGGGCTTGACTTAGAGTGAACTCTAACTCCTAACCTTGTTCCTGCCATGTCGAAAACCGTATCCCAACCGTCCTCCGCCGGCCCGCTGACGATCGGCCAGGTCGCCGAAATGACCGGCTTGTCGACGCATACGCTGCGGTACTACGAGCAGGCCGGCCTGCTGCGCGCGATTTCGCGCACGGCGGCCGGGCACCGGCTCTATGCACCGGCCGACCTTGACTGGCTGGCCTTCGTGATGCGCCTGAAGGCGACCGGCATGCCGATCGCGCAGATGCAGGCATTCGCGGCGCTGCGCGCGCAAGGCGAGCCGACCTTCGGGGCGCGGCGCAGCCTGCTGGTCGAGCATCGCGACGCGGTGCGTGCGCATATCGCGGAGCTGCAGGCGAGCCTCGACGTGATCAGCGACAAGATCGCGTACTACGAGGCACAGGAACGGGATGCGGCGCGACGGGCGAAACCTTCTCACTCTCCCTCGGAACAGGACGGACACCATGGAACGACTCGTTGACGACCGCTACACGCGCGGCTGGAACAAACTGAAGGAAATCGACGGCGAAGTGGGCGAGCGCGTGATCGCGGCCCTCGCGCCGATCGCGCCGGACTTCGGGCGGCTCCTGGTCGAATTCGGTTTCGGCGACATCTACAGCCGGCCGCAGCTCGATCTGAAAGCGCGCGAGATCGCGACGATCGCGGCGCTGGCCGCGCTCGGCAACGCTCAGCCGCAACTCAAGGTGCATATCGAGGCCGCGCTGAACGTCGGCTGCACGCGCGACGAGATCGTCGAGGTGTTCATGCAGATGGCCGTCTACGCGGGGTTCCCGGCCGCGCTCAACGCGCTGTTCGCCGCGCACGAGGTGTTCGAGCGGCGCGACGAAGCGGCCGGCAAGGCCGTTGAGGCGGGCGGCAAGGCCGTTGAGGCGGGCGGCACCGCGAACGCGCGCGAAGCGGCAGTGCAGGACGCATGAGGGTCGACGCGCCGGCGCGTCACGCGCGGTGCGGCGCGACGATCCGGTGCTTTGCGATGCGCCGGTATAGCGTCGCGCGCGAGATGCCGAGTGCCTGCGCGGCCGCGTCGGGCCGCCAGCGGTGCGCGGTGAGCGCCGCGACGATGCGGCCGCGTTCGTCGTCGGGCAGCGTGCCGGGCGCCACGCCGCCGAGCTGCGCGGCGATATCGGCCGGCAGGTCATGCCGCGTCACGCGCGCGGCGTCGCATACCGCGCACGCATAGCGCAGCACGTTGCGCAACTGCCGCACGTTGCCGGGCCACGGGTACGCGGCGAGCTGTTCGGCGAGCGTCGCATCGAGCGTCAGCACGTGGCCGGTTGCCTGCGCTTCCTCGGCGAACACGGCGGCAATCACGTCGCGCACATCGGCGCGCTCGCGCAGCGGCGGCAGTTCGAACGTCGCGCCGCTCAGCCGGTAATACAGATCCTCGCGGAACGTGCCGTCGGCCACCATTCGCGCGAGATCGCGGTGCGTCGCGCAGATCACGTCGAGATCGACGCGTACGGGCGTATCGCTGCCGAGCGGCACGACTTCGCCATCGGCAAGTACGCGCAACAGGCGCGTCTGTAGCGCGAGCGGCATGTCGCCGATTTCGTCGAGGAACAGCGTGCCGCCGTCGGCGAGCGCGATCTTGCCGCGCGCGCCATGCTTGCGTGCGCCGGTGAACGCGCCGGCCGCATAGCCGAACAATTCGCTCTCGATCAGCGCTTCCGGTAGCGCTCCGCAGTTGACGGCGACGAACGGCCGCGCGCGCCGCGCACCGGCGTCGTGGATCGCGCGCGCGAACACTTCCTTCCCCGCACCGGTTTCGCCGAGCACGAGAATCGGCAGCCGCTTGCTCGCGACACGCAGCGCGAGTTCGGCCTGCTGCGCGATATGCGCGTCGCTGCTGTTCAGGAACGGCGTCAGCGCGCCGACATGGCGTTGCGCGGTGCCCGGGCGGCGCGAGGCCGTGCCGGGCTCGCGGCCGGCGCGCCGTAGCGGCGCGCGCAGCCGCGCATAGAGCGGCGCGCCGGTCGCGCGCAGCCGCAGCGCGACGATCGTATCGAGCCGCGCGGCATCGCGCAGCGGCATCTCGGTCGCATCGAAGATCTCGTCGATATGGCGCGGTTCGCACAGTGCCGGCAGCGCGTCGCGCGCCTGCCGGTTCGCGGCGACGATATTGCCGCATTCGTCGAACGCGATCAGCCACTCGGGTTGCGCTTCGACGTAGTGACGGTTCGGATGCCCGAACAGGATCCAGTGCTGCGCGGTGCTGTGCACGAAGTAGCCGTCCTCGATCAGCGCCGCGCTCTGTCGCACGAGCTGATAGACGAGACGCTGGCTGTCGCGGCCGTCGGGCGAATGCACGGCGGACGCGTCGAGCACGCCGATCAGTTCTCCGCACGGCGAGAAGATCGGCGCCGCGCTGCAGGTGAGCGTCGTGAACGCCGCGCGAAAGTGATCGGTCTTGTGCACGGTGATCGGCGCGAGATCGGTCAGCACGTTCGCGACACCACAGGTGCCTTCCTCGCTTTCCGACCAGCACGAGCCGATGTGCAGCCCCGCATGGCGGAAGTCGTTGCGGCGCTCACGGTCGATCCGGTAGTCGATCGTCACGCCGTGCGCGTCGGTCAGCATCACGCAGTAGTCGGCGACGCGAATCATGTCGTGCAGCCGTGTCAGGCACTGGCCCGACGCGCGCAGGAAGGCTTCCTCCTTGTCGCGCACTTCGCGCAGCTCGGCCGCGGTCAGCACGCGCGGGCCGATCGACGAAGCGGGGTCGAGACGGTAGCGCTCCAGCGACCGTTGCCACGACGACACGAGGCGCGTGGAATCGGCCGGCGCGGGCAGGCGTCCGGCGAGCGCGCCGAGCACACGGTCGGCGTGCTGGGCCTGGGGGACGGCGTAGGGCATGGTCGGCTCCGGTTCCGTACGGCGGGGAATGCGATGTTCTTGTAGCACATCCCGCTCGGCGGATCACATTGCATCGCAGCACGCGGCGGGCGTGAGACGTTCGTCTCACCGGTATCGCGGGCTGTCTCGTGTCGTTGAGACGCGTTCATCGGCGACCGGCGGCGATCGTCCGGCATGACGCGGCCTGCGCGGCGCCGCGATACCGCGGGGTTTGCGGGGGGAGCGGCACGCTTGCACCGGCGTCGCGATGGCCGTTTCGTCGCATCGACGAGGTGAGACGAACGGGCTGCATGGCCGCGCTCTCCGCGGTTCCGGCCGCGAATCGGGGGCATCGGCAGATCCGCCGCGTCAGCGTTCACAAGGGTTTCACGGTCATCGCACGCAAGATGGCACGCCGCTTGCAGATATCCCGGGCAAGTCGGCGCGGTCGCGTCGACGACGACGATCCGCCGCCCGGCGATGGCAGCGGACGAGACAGGCAGGGTCTTGGCGCAAGTCAATGTGCCGGGGCCGGCCAACTGGATGGAGACGAACCCGTGACGATGCCCGTTACCGTCGGCGTGATCGCGAACCCCGCATCGGGGCGCGACATCCGCCGCCTCACGACGCATGCCTCCGTGTTTCCCACGGCGGAGAAGGCGAACATGATCGTGCGCCTGCTGGCCGGCCTCGGCGCGATGGGCGTCGAGCGCGTGCTGACGCTGCGCGACCGCACGGGCATCGCGACGCTGCTGCTGCGCGCGATCGACACGCATCGTGCGGTCGCACCGCACGAGCGCTGGCCCGAGGTCGAATTCGTCGACCTGCCGATCACCGATTCCGTCGCCGATACGCAGGCCGGTGCCGCATACCTGCACCGGATGAAAGTCGCACTGATCGTCGTGCTCGGCGGCGACGGCACCCACCGCGCGGTTGCCGCGCACTGCGGCGCGACGCCGCTCGTCGCGCTGTCCACCGGCACCAACAACGCATTTCCCGAGCATCGCGAAGCCACCGTCGCCGGCGTGGCGGCAGGGCTCGCCGCGACCGGCGCCGTACCGGCCGAAGTCGCGTTCACGCGCAACAAGCGGCTCGTCGTGCGCTGCGTGGCGGGCGCGCAGCCGGGGCGCGAGGAGATTGCGCTCGTCGACGTGTGCGCCGCGCGACAGCGCTTCATCGGTGCCCGCGCGATCTCGGGGTCCGACGACATCGATTCGCTCTACCTGACGTTTGCGGAACCGGACGGAATCGGCCTGTCCGCGCTCGGCGGCGCGTGGGCGCCGCTCGAACGCAGCGCGCCGCACGGGCTCGCGATGCGCTTCGCGGCCGAAGGCAAGACGGCCGGCACGCCGCTCGTCGCATCGATTGCGCCGGGTCGCGTCGATCGCGTCGTGATGCGCAGTTGCGAGCGTCTCGAGCCGGGCGCGTGGCAGACGATCCCGTTCGAGCACGGCACGCTCGCGTTCGACGGCGAGCGCGAGATCGAGGTCGCGCGTGGCGATCGCTACGAGATCGCGCTCGACTGGCGCGGGCCGCTGACGGTCGACGTCGGGCGCACGCTGCGCTACGCGTCGTCACGCCAACTGCTGCGCGATGCCGGCGAGTGGCGCTATTGAGACGCCGTTCCACCCGGTGACATTTCGATATCCATAACGATCATCAAGGAGACATCGCCATGACAGCTTCACTCGAAGGACAGGTCGCCATCGTCACGGGCGGCGCGCGCGGCATCGGACGCGGCATTGCGCTGACGCTCGCCGGCGCGGGCGCCGACATCTTGCTCGCCGACCTGCTCGACGACGCACTCGACGCCACCGCGCGCGAGATACGCGCGCTCGGCCGCCGGGCGGCGGTTGCGAAGGTTGACGTCACGCAGGCCGCGCAGGTTGACGCGATGGTCGCGCAGGCGCTTGCCGAGCTCGGCCGGCTCGACATCCTCGTGAACTGCGCGGGCGTGATCAGCATTCATCCGGTCGGCGAACTGACCGAGCGCGACTGGGATTTCGTGATGGACGTGAACGCGAAGGGCACGTTCCTCGGTTGTCGCGCGGCGCTCGCGCCGCTGAAGGCGCAGGGCCGCGGCCGGATCATCAACGTCGCGTCGATCGCCGGCAAGGAAGGCTTTCCGAATCTCGCGCATTACAGCGCATCGAAATTCGCGGTCGTCGGCTTCACGAACGCGCTCGCGAAGGAGCTCGCGCGCGACGGCGTGACCGTCAACGCGATCTGCCCCGGCATCGTGCGTACCTACATGTGGGACCGGCTGTCCGACGAATGGAAGACCGACGGCGAATCGGTCGAGGAGTCGTGGCAGCGGCACCAGTTGACACTGATCCCGCAGGGCCGCGCGCAGACGCCGGAAGACATGGGCCGGCTCGCGTTGTTCTTCGCGACGATGGACAACGTAACCGGCCAGGCCGTGAACGTCGACGGCGGCTTCACGTTCCACTGACGGCCACAGGCCGAGCAATCCGTCGCCGCGGCCCGGCCGAGGCGGCATTCGCAGTCAGACCTACCCAGGAGACACACATGACAGCTTCGACACAGCTCAGCAGGGACAAGCTGCTGGACGCCTACCGGCTGATGCGCACGATCCGCGAATTCGAGGAACGCCTGCACGTCGAATTCGCGACCGGCGAGATCCCCGGTTTCGTTCACCTGTACGCGGGCGAGGAGGCGTCCGCGGTCGGCACGATGCTGCACCTCGGCCTCGCCGATTACGTCGCGACCACGCACCGCGGCCACGGCCATTGCATCGCGAAGGGCGTCGACGTGCACGGGATGATGGCCGAAATCTACGGCAAGAAGACGGGCGTCTGCCATGGCAAGGGCGGCTCGATGCACATCGCCGATCTGGCGATGGGGATGCTCGGCGCCAACGGGATCGTCGGCGCGGGCGGTCCGCTCGTCTGCGGCGCGGCGCTCGCGGCCAAGCACAGGAAGACGGGCGGCGTCGGCGTGTGCTTCTTCGGCGACGGCGCGTCGAACCAGGGCGTGATCTTCGAATCGATGAACCTTGCGTCGGTGTGGCGGCTGCCCGCGATCTTCGTCGCCGAAAACAACGGCTACGCGGAAGCGACGTCGTCGAGCTGGTCGGTCGCGACCGACAACATCGCCGATCGCGCGAACGGGTTCGGGATGCCGGGTGTGATCGTCGACGGCTTCGACTTCTTCGCGGTGCACGAAGCGCTCGGCGAGGCCGTCGAGCGCGCGCGCAACGGCGGCGGCCCGACGCTCGTCGAGGTGAAGTTCACGCGCTATTTCGGCCACTTCGAGGGCGATGCGCAAACCTATCGCGCACCCGGCGAGGTACAGAAGCTGCGCGACGAGAAGGACTGCCTGAAGCATTTCGAAACGCGCGTCGTGCGTGCCGAAGCGCTGACGACCGCCGACCTGCGCGCGGTCGATGCACAGGTGAAGGCACTGATCGACGACGCGGTCGCGCAGGCCAAGGCGGCGCCGGTACCCGACGCAGCCGACCTGCTGACCGACGTCTACGTGTCGTACCCGTGAGCGCGGCCTGACACTGAGGCCGGCACGGCGAACCGAACATTCCAGGAGACAGACATGGCAAGGAAGATCACTTATTCGCAGGCGATCAACGAGGCGCTCGCGCAGGAAATGGCGCGCGACGACAGCGTGATCGTGATGGGCGAAGACAATGCAGGCGGCGCGGGCGCGCCGGGTGAGGACGACGCGTGGGGCGGCGTGCTCGGCGTGACGAAGGGGTTGTTCCACAAATTTCCGGGCCGCGTGCTCGATACGCCGCTGTCCGAAGGCGGCTACATCGGCGCGGCGGTCGGCGCTGCCGCGTGCGGGATGCGGCCCGTCGCGGAGCTGATGTTCATCGATTTCATGGGCGTGTGCTTCGACCAGATCTTCAACCAGGCCGCCAAGTTCCGCTACATGTTCGGCGGCAAGGCCGTGACGCCGGTCGTGATCCGCGCGATGTACGGCGCCGGCTTGCGCGCGGCCGCGCAGCATTCGCAGATGCTCACGTCGCTGTTCACGCACATTCCGGGGCTGAAGGTCGTGTGCCCGTCGACGCCGTACGACGCGAAGGGGCTGCTGATCCAGGCGATCCGCGACAACGATCCGGTGATCTTCCTCGAACACAAGCTGCTCTATACCCGCGAAGGCGATGTGCCGGAGGAGTCCTATGCGATTCCGTTCGGTGAAGCGAACGTGATGCGCGACGGCGACGACGCGACGATCGTCACGTATGGCCGGATGGTGCACCTTGCGATGGACGCGGCCGCGAAGCTCGCGAAGGACGGCATCCAGGTCGACGTGATCGACCTGCGCACGACGTCGCCGCTCGACGAGGAAACGATCCTCGAAAGCGCGGAGCGCACCGGGCGCGTGGTGGTCGTCGACGAAGCGAACCCGCGCTGCTCGATCGCGACCGACATCGCCGCGCTCGTCGCGCAGCGCGCGTTCCATGCGCTGAAGGCGCCGATCGAGCTCGTGACCGCACCGCATACGCCCGCGCCGTTCGCGAGCGTGCTGGAAGACCTGTATATCCCGTCCGCCGATGCGATTGCGCAGGCGGTCCTGAAGACGAGGAGCTGACACGATGTCGATTCACATGATCACGATGCCCAAGTGGGGGCTGTCGATGGAGCAGGGGCAGGTCAACGGCTGGCTGAAGGCGATTGGCGAGCGCGTGACGAAGGGCGACGAAGTGCTCGACGTCGAGACCGACAAGATCTCGTCGGGCGTCGAATGCGCGTTCGACGGGACCCTGCGCCGGCAGGTCGCGCAGGAAGGCGAGACGCTGCCGGTCGGCGCGCTGCTCGGCGTCGTCGCGGCCGCCGAGGCGAGCGATGCGGATATCGATGCGGCAATCGCGGATTTCCAGCGCGATTTCGTGCCGAGCGCGGCCGCCGACGAAGCGGCGGGCCCGCAGACCGAAAAGGCGCAGATCGGCGGCCGGACGGTGCGCTTCCTGAAGCTCGGCGAAGGCAGCGGCACGCCCGCCGTGCTGATCCACGGCTTCGGCGGCGACCTGAACAACTGGCTGTTCAATCACGCGGATCTCGCCGCGCACCGGCCGGTGTGGGCGCTCGACCTGCCCGGTCACGGCGAATCGGGCAAGGCGGTCGAGACGGGCAGCCTCGATGAACTGGCCGACGCGGTGCTCGCGCTGCTCGATGCGAAGGGCATCGACCAAGCCCACCTGATCGGCCATTCGATGGGCGGCGCGGTCGCGATGGCGGTGGCCGAGCGCGCACCGCAACGTGTCGCGTCGTTGACGCTGATCGCGAGCGCGGGGCTCGGCACCGACATCAACCGTGCTTACATCGACGGCTTCGTCGCCGGCAACAGCCGCAACACGCTGAAGCCGCACCTCGGCGCGCTGTTCGCGGACAACGCGCTGGTCACGCGGCAACTCGTCGAGGATCTGGTCAAGTACAAGCGGCTCGAGGGCGTGCAGGCCGCGCTCGAAAAGATCGCGCATGCCGCGTTCGACGGCGCCGCCCAGCGGCGCGTGTTCCGCGACCGGCTCGCGACGCTTGCACCGCGCACGCTCGTGATCTGGGGCGAGCGCGACCAGGTGATCCCTGCGCAGCACGCGCAGGGCCTGCCGGACGGCGTGCGTGCCGAGGTGATCGCAGGCAGCGGGCACATGGTGCAGATGGAGGCGGCCGCTGACGTGAACCGCCTGATCGTTGCGTTTCTCGGAGACTGACGATGGCCGCCGCGCTCGAACGACCCAGCCTCACGGCGCTCGGCCAGCCGGGCTCGCGAAGCCGCGACAAGCTCGCGCGCATTCCGGTGCGCGTCGAGCCCGCGGCCGGCGCGGCGTTGCCGAAGCCGCCGTGGCTGCGCGCGCGGCCGATGATGAGCGCGGCGGTCGCCGACATGGCGGCCGTGCTGCGCGACCATCGGCTGCATTCCGTCTGCGAGGAGGCGATGTGCCCGAACATTGGCGAATGCTTCGCGCAGCGCACGGCGACCTTCATGATCATGGGCGGGTTGTGCACGCGGCGCTGCCCGTTCTGCGACGTCGCGCACGGCCGTCCCGAGCCGCTCGATCCCGACGAGCCGGCGCGGCTGGCCGATGCGGCCGCGGCACTCGGGCTGCGCTACGTCGTGATCACGTCGGTCGACCGCGACGACCTGCGCGACGGCGGCGCCGCGCATTTCGCCGCGTGTATCGCGGCGGTGCGCGCGAGCGTGCCGGGCATCGGCGTCGAAGTGCTGACGCCGGACTTTCGCGGCCGCGTCTCCCGCGCGCTGGAGGCGCTATCGACGGCGTGGCCCGACGTGTTCAACCACAACATCGAGACGGTGCCATCGCTGTATCGTGCGGCGCGGCCGGGCGCCGACTATCGTGGTTCGCTCGAACTGCTCGCGCAGGCGAAGCGGGCGCGGCCCGGGCTGGTGACGAAATCGGGGTTGATGCTCGGGCTGGGCGAGTGCGACGACGAAGTGCGCGACACGCTGCGCGACCTGCGGGCGCATGACGTCGACGTGCTGACGCTCGGCCAGTACCTCGCGCCGTCCGCGCACCATTTGCCGGTGCGACGCTACGTGAGCCCGGACGCATTCGCCGCATGGCGTGACGAGGCGCTATTGCTCGGTTTCAGGGAAGTCGTCGCCGGCCCGCTCGTGCGGTCGTCGTATCACGCGGCGGACGTGCTGGAGGAGACGTAACGGGCGGCGTGTCAGGCGGACGTGGACGCGGCAGCATGCGCGCGACTGACGTGGCGCAGATACAGCACGAGCCCGGCGCCCGCGAGCGCCAGGCTGATCGTGTTCGCAAACCAGAAGCCGCGCGCGCCGGTCAGCCATGCGGGTGCGATGCCGCCCACGTCGAAGCCGAGCACGTAGCCGCCGCTGAGCCCGACGCCCCACAGCGCGACCGCATAGATCACGGTCGGCACGACCGCGACCTTGTAGGCGCGCAGCACGAACGCCGACGTGACCTGCACCGCGTCGAAGACGTGGTAGCACGCGACGATCGCGACGAGGGGCATCGCGGCCGCGGCGACGGCCGGGTTCGGCGTATAGCCGCCGATGATCAGCGGGCGCAGCACGAACACGAGCAGGCCGTAGGTCGCGGCAATGCCGCACGCGAAGATCACGCTGTGCCGGCCGAGCAGCCGGGCTTCCTCGGGCCGTCCGGCGCCGAGCGCGCGCGCGACCAGCGTCGACGCCGCTACGCCGATCGACAGCGGCGTCATGTACAGCACGGCGCCGATGTTGCCGGCGATCTGATGGCCGGCGAGCGTCGTCGTGCCGAACTGCGCGATGAACAGCGCCATGCACGTGTACGACGTGACCTCGATCAGGTACGACAGGCCCATCGGCACACCGAGTTTCAGGATTGCCTTCTGGCGTTCCCAGACCGGCCAGCAGAAGCGCGAGAAGATCGCGAGCGGCGCGAACACGTCGAGCTTCGCGAGCAGCGTGTAGCCGATCAGCGCGAGCGCCCAGTTGATCAGCGTGCTCGCGAGCCCGCACCCCGGGCCGCCGAGGGCCGGCACGCCGAACCCGCCGAAGATGAACCACACGTTGAGCGGAAACTTGAGCAGCAGCGCGCCGATCTGCAGGATCATCGCGAGGCGCGGCTTGCCGGCCGCGTTGGTCAGCGCGTTGTAGATGCGGAACACGAGGCTGGCGGGCAGCCCGTACGACAGGATGCGCAGGTAGTCGACGGTGCGGTCGTGCAACGCGGCGGGCGTGTGCGCGACGCGCAGCAGCGGTTCGGGAAAATGCAGCAGGAGGAAGCCAGGCACCGCGAGCAGCAGCGCGAGCCATAGCGCCTGGCGCACTTCCTCGCCGATCTCGGCATAGCGCCGCGCGCCGTACAGTTGCCCGGTGATCGGCTGCAGCGCGGACAGGATGCCCGTCAGGCCGATATAGATCGATATGTAGATCGACGAGCCGAGCCCGAGTGCGGCCAGGTCGACGGCCGAGTAGCGCCCGACCATCGCGGTGTCGATCACGCCGAACGCGATGATCGCGAGCTGGCCGACGAGCACCGGCCACGCGAGACCGACGATCCGGCGGATATCGCCGAACATCGTCAGTCGGCCGGCTGGCGGCGCGGCGGACGTCGCTTGACGGGGGGCTTCGGCCGTTCGATGCGCTCGTACAGGCGGAAGCGCTCGTCGCGGTCGGCGACGCGGCGGCCTTCCCACACGAGGCGCCACACATATTGCGACATCGAGCTCGGCTCGCCGAAGTCCGCATGGTCCTGGCGCAGGATCACGTCGCAGTCGCCGGAGAAATCGAAGCGCATGTTGCCGAAATACGCGAAGGTCGCGATCTGCGCGTCACCGAGCCGCACGGGCGAGATGCACTCGTAGTCGGACGGCAGGTGCACGGCGATCTGCTGGGCGACATCGCGATAGGTCCGGCCGTAGTTGACGATCGGCAGCCACAGCGTCATCAACAGCACCCACATCAGCGTGGTGCCGGCACCCGACAGCACGACGCTGCGCCACAGTACCTTCGGCTGCCGCGAGATGCGCCAGCGCACCAGGAAGCACCAGCACACCGTGGCGATCACCGCGCAGACGAACGACAGGATCTTGAAGTGCGGTTCGTAGCCGGGCACGAGGCGGGCGAGGTTGCGCGCGAGCGGATGCGGGAAGCCCGTCAGCGACGCGAGCCACACGAGCCATACGAAGGTGCCGAGGATCGTGAAGCTCAGCACCGCGAACCAGTCGATCGCGTTGATCGCGCCACGCTTGAGGGTCGGCAGCGCGAACGTCGCGAGTACCGCGAGCGGCGGCAGCAGCAGCATGTACATGCGGTTCGACTGCTGGCTCTGCAGGATCACGAGTGCGACGAGCGGCACCGCGACCGACAGCGGAATCGCGATGTGCGCCCGGCGGCGCATGCCGGCCCAGCTCCACCACGCCCAGATCGCGAGCGGCCAGGCAGGCCACGTGAACAGCGGCAGGTTCTTCGCCGCGTAGCCGAGCACCGCGGTCGGCGGGCCCGAAAAGCGCATCAGGCTGCCGTGGATCCACTGGTTGAAGAACCATGCGGCGTCGTCGGGCGCCGCGACGAACGCGGCCAGCGGCCACAGCGCGAAGATCGCGGCCGCGAGCGGCACGCCAACCAGCGGCAGGCACAGGTTGCGCATCTCGGGCGTGACGAGCCACAGCACGGCCGTACCGGCGAGCAGGGCGACGACCAGCACCGGGTTGCCGGACAGCGCGACGAGGCCGATCGAGAGGCCCCACCACAGCGCGCCTTGCATCGGCTTGTCGATGCCGCGCACGATTCCGTAGACGAGCATCGCGATCCAGGCGAACTGTGCGAGCTGCGGCGTCGTTTCGTGCCCGCGCTCCGCGAGGCCGAAGCAGGCGACGAGCACCAGCAGCGCGCCGTCGGCGAGCGTGCGGCCGTAGTCGCGCGGCTCGGGTTCGCCGCCGAATGCGTATTTGAACGGCTGGACCTCGGCACGCCGGCCGAGCAGGTAGGCCGCGTACCAGACGAATGCGCACGCGACGCAGAACAGCACACCGGTATCGACACGCGACGCGTTGCTCGCGTCGACCCACGGGCCGAGGCCGCGGATCGACAGCGCACCGAGCCAGTAGCTGAGCGGCCCGTCGGTCGTGATGAACTTGCCGACCAGGTTCGGCAGCAGCCAGTCGTGCCAGCCGCCCTTGGCCATCGTCCACATCACGCCAAAGCCTGCCGCGTCCTCGTTCTTCCACGGGTCGCGGCCGAACAGGCCGAACGCTGCGTAGACGAAGCAGAGCGTGAGCAGCAGCCAGCGCGGTAGCGCGCGCGTGGCGGAGGCGGTGAGACGGACGACAGGCTTCATGCAGATGAGCGATTTGTTATGGGCGGGCGGCCGGCGCGGATGCGCGCGGTCGAGCCGGTTTCGAGCATCCGGCATTGTAGACGCGCCCGCTGTTACGCGTCAGGTCGTTGCCCGGGCGCCGGCCGGCGCCTTCCGGGCGAGCAGAGACAAAAAAGGGCAGCCTGGGCTGCCCTTTTGTGCGACACCGGTGCAATGCAGCCACCGGATGCAATGCGAAGCTTACTTCGCCTTGCCGCTGGCGCGAACGCCGAACTTGTTCTTGAACTTCTCGACACGGCCTGCCGTGTCCATGATCTTTTGCTGACCCGTGTAGAACGAGTGCGATTCCGACGACACTTCGATCTTGGCGAGCGGGTAGGTCTTGCCGTCGAGTTCGATGTTTTCGCGCGTCTGGATCGTCGAGCGCGTGATGAACTTGAAGCCGTTCGACATGTCTTGGAAGACGACTTCGCGGTAATTCGGGTGGATGCCTTCTTTCATGGTCTTTCCTTGGTGAGAGCGGTAGCCAACCCGCCGCTTGCCGTGCCGGAGCGCGCACATTGCGCAAACCAGACGACGCCAAGCCCGGCGCGAGCCACTTGCCTAAGGTCGAAAAGCGGCGATTATGCCAGAAAATCAGATGGTTGACGAATAATTTTCATGGTGCGTCGAGTGCGCCAATGCCGGCCGGATCCTGACGGTAGTAGCGCGCGAGCAGCCGGTACAACTCAGGAAATTCGGACTCGAACGCTTTCGGCCGCACGAACAGCGCTTCGCTGCACACCGCGAAGAATTCCGACGGGTGGTCGGCCGCATACGGGTCGATCAGCGAGTCCCGCTCGAAGCGCGCCCACGCGCGGTCCGGCACCGCGTCGACGCGCGCGCAGAACTGGTCGTACGCGTGCTCGAACACGTCGGCCCAGGCCTGCGCATCGAGGTGCGGCGCGTGCCAGCGGCGAAACAGGGGCGGATAGCCGTCGGCCGCGCCGTTGAGCATGTCGATCTTGTGCGCGAACTCGTGGATCACGACGTTGTACGCGTCGCGGCCGTCCGTCATCTGCGCGTCTTCCCACGACAGGATCACGGGGCCGCCTTCCCAGGCCTCGCCGCTCGCATCCTGCTCGACTTCGTGGACGACGCCGTCCTCGTCCTGCACCGTCTTGCGGATCAAGAATTCGCCCGGATACACGACGACGCCGACCCAGCCGTCGTACAGCGACAGGTCGAGATTCAGCACCGGCAGGCAGGCTTGCGCGGCGATCGCGACGATCATCGCGTCGGTCAGCTCGAGCCCGTGCGCGGTCGAGAACGATTTCTTCGCGATGAACAGGCTCGTCAGCTCGCGCAGCCGGCCGAGCGCGTCGGGCGACAGCGCCGCGAGGAACGGCAGGCGCTCGACGGTGTCCTGCCACAGCGCGTCGGGGATCGGGTGGCTGCGCAGCGCGCGGTCGCGGCGGCGGTCGTCGAACCAGCGGGTCAGTTTCGAGAGCATGAAGGCGGCTCGCGGAAATCCAAAGCCTGTCTTTTAACTCAATCGATCTCTTTTTGCCATGCCGCAAAGAGGCCGCCGACGAGCGCCACGCCCGCCAGGAAGTAAAAGCCGTCGAGCGACGCGAGGAACGACGCCTGCTGCGCGACCATCCGCGCGATCGACGCGATCGCGAGCGCGTGCGCTTCGTTCAGCGCGTGACCGGCGGCCGCGTAGCTGCGCGCGAGCGTGTCGACGGTCTGCTGGAACAGCGGATCGAACACGTTCACGCGCTCGACGAGCCGCGTCTGGTGCACGGCGAGCCGGTGCTGCTCGACGATGATCACCGACGACGTCGCGAACGAGATCGTCAGTTGCCGCACGATGTTCTTCAGCCGGTAGCCGTGCGTATATTCGTCGATCGCGAAGATCCGGAACGTCAGGTTGGCCACCGGCAGCACGATGAAGAGCAGCAGCAGCCCGCGCAGCAGCAGCGGGACGATCAGCGCGGCTTCGCCGACCTGCGGCGTCATCCGCGTCATCCACAGCGCGGCCGTGACGGCGATCGCGAACCCCGGCACGACGAACCATTTCTTGTGCGTGACGAACTTCGCGTAACGCAGGTACGCGAACAGCGCGGTGGCCGAGATCAGCGACATCGTACCCACCAGCCGCCCGGCGTTCTCGACCGGGTAGCCGAGCCCGCCTTCGAGAAACCGCGACGTCAGGTAGCTGAAGCCTGTCGACTCGTAGTAATAGAACATGTAGAGCAGCAGCCCGACCTGGAACGTCCGCTCGCGAAACGCGTGCAGCCGCACGAGCGGCGTCGGATGGTTCCACTGGTGATACGCGAACCACGCAAGCGCGCCGATCCCCGCGATCGTCAGCAGGATCAGCATCGGCGAGCCGCTGTAGAGCTGGTAATGCACCTGCTGCAGCACGATCTGCAGCGCGCCTTGCGCGAGTGCGAACACGACATATGGCCAGAAGTGTCCGGAGCCGCGTTCGTCGTCGGGTGTCCGGCCCGAATCGGGCAGCGTGAGCAGCGCGAGGATCGCGAACGCGATGCCGGCGGGCGCCGAGCACGCGAACAGCGCGCGCCACGTCGAATGCGCGACGAGCAGGCCGCCCGCAATCGGCGCGAGCGCGCTGCCGAGCAGGATCATGATCAGGAACGCGCGCGTCGCGGGCGGCCGTTCCTGCGGCTTGAAACTGATCTGGATCAGGATCCGGCACGCGCCCATCATCGGGCCGATGAAATACCCCTGGAAGCCGCGCGCGAACGCGAGTTCGAGCGACGTGTCGGCGAGCGCGGCCGCGATCGCGCCGAGCGAGAACATCAGCATGCAGCCGGCGACGTAGCGGCGATGGCCGAGGCGGTCGACCCACCATTGCTGTTGCAGGATGCCGAGCACGGCCGTGACCGCGTAGGCGCTCGACGACCACACGAGTTCGTCGGGCGATGCGTTGATGCCACCCGCGATGTAGCTCGCGAAGAACGAGAAGATCGCGTTGTCGAAGTAGTCGATGCCGGTGACGAGCGCGAGCGCCCACGGGAACAGGTCCGCGCGCAGGTTCGCGCGGCTCCATAGCGGCGGGCGACCGGGCATCGCGTTCATTCGCGATCCTTGCGCACGCGCCGCGTGCCGGCTTCGGCCTGCCGCTGCGCGATCAACGCATCGGGGTTTTCGCCGGCAAGACGCCGCTCGACGTAGTCGATGTCGTGCTGCAGTTCCTTGCGCAGCGCGACGGCTTCCTTCAGTTCGCGCTGGACGGCCGCGATCCGCCGGTCGAGCGTGTCGACCTGCTCGGCAAGGCTGGTACGGATGTCGCGCAGCGACGCGTCCGAATAGCGGCGCCGGCCGTCGCCCGTTTCTTCCAGCGGGCGCTTCAGCATCTCGGTGATGCCGTGCAGCGAGAAGCCGAGCGCGCGCAGCCGCAGGATGCGCGCGAAGCGCTCGAGGTCGGCTTCGTCGTAGAGGCGGTAGCGGCCTTCGCTGCGCGTCGGCGTGACGAGCCCGCGCTCTTCGTAATACTTCAGCGTGCGCGGCGTGACGCCGAGCCGCGATGCGGCATCGCTCACGGTCAGCGGCGAGGTGGGGGCGTCGTTCGGCATCGGGAGGCGCGGGGTGGGGCGATGACGCGATTATAGATCAACCTGTACGTTCACGTTCAGGTTGATGCCAAAAAACGGCCGCCGGGCAGAATGCGCGGGCGGCCGTTTTGGGGTGCGGGGCGGGGGTGATCAGCCGCCGCGGCGCATCAGGTCGAAGAACTCGGAGTTGCTCTTCGTCTGGCGGATCTTGTCGAGCAGGAATTCCATCGCCTCGACTTCGTCCATGTCGTGGATGAACTTGCGCAGCACCCAGATCTTCTGAAGGATCTCGGGCTTGATCAGCATTTCTTCGCGACGCGTGCCCGACTTGTTCAGGTTGATCGACGGATACACGCGCTTTTCCGCGAGACGGCGCTCGAGGTGCACTTCCATGTTGCCGGTGCCCTTGAACTCTTCGTAGATCACGTCGTCCATGCGGCTGCCGGTTTCGATCAGCGCGGTGCCGATGATCGTCAGCGAGCCGCCTTCCTCGATGTTGCGCGCCGCGCCGAAGAAGCGCTTCGGACGTTGCAGCGCGTTCGCGTCGACACCACCCGTCAGCACCTTGCCCGATGCCGGGATCACGGTGTTGTACGCGCGGGCGAGACGCGTGATCGAGTCGAGCAGAATCACGACGTCGTGCTTCATTTCGACGAGGCGCTTGGCCTTCTCGATCACCATTTCGGCGACCTGGACGTGGCGCGTGGCCGGTTCGTCGAACGTCGATGCGATCACTTCGCCGGCGACCGAGCGCTGCATTTCGGTCACTTCTTCAGGGCGCTCGTCGATCAGCAGCACGAACAGGATCACGTCCGGGTGGTTCTGCTTGATCGCGTGTGCGATGTGCTGGAGCATCACGGTCTTGCCGGACTTCGGCGACGCGACGAGCAGGCCGCGCTGGCCCTTGCCGATCGGCGCGATCATGTCGATGATGCGGCCCGTGACGTTTTCCTCGCCGCGCATTTCGCGTTCGAGCGACAGCGGCTTGTTCGGGTGCAGCGGCGTGAGGTTCTCGAACATGATCTTGTGTTTCGAGGCCTCGGGCGGCTGCCCGTTGACTTTGTCGACCTTCACCAGCGCGAAGTAGCGCTCGCCGTCCTTCGGCGTGCGGACTTCACCTTCGATGGTGTCGCCGGTATGCAGGTTGAAGCGGCGGATCTGCGACGGGCTGATGTAGATGTCGTCGGTGCTCGCGAGGTACGACATTTCCGGCGAGCGCAGGAAGCCGAAGCCGTCCGGCAGCACTTCGAGCGTACCGTCGCCGAAGATCGTCTCTCCCGTCTTGGCGCGCTTTTTGAGAATGGCGAACATCAGTTCCTGCTTGCGCAGGCGGTTCGCGTTTTCGATCTCAAGGCCATTAGCCATTTCGATCAGTTCGGAGACGTGCAGAGACTTGAGCTCGGATAAATGCATACGGAGAACCCGCCAGGGAGGAGACGACGAAAGAAATAAAGGGAGGAGGGCGAGCGGAAGCGCTCAGAGACTTAAATGCGTCTTGTAGACGTTTTTTAATTCTAGCATAGGCCGATTCGCGCTTGAGCGAGCGATCGGCGGCTTGATGCCGGACGTGTTGCCGGTTGACAACACGTCCGTGGAACGGCCGGTATTACAGGTGGCTGTCCAGGAATGCGGTGAGCTGCGACTTCGACAGCGCGCCGACCTTCTGCGCGGCGGCCGCGCCGTTCTTGAACAGGATCAGCGTCGGGATGCCGCGCACGCCGAACTTCGCGGGCGTTGCCTGGTTGTCGTCGACGTTGATCTTCGCGATCTGCAGCTTGTCGCCGTAGTCCTTCGCGACTTCGTCGAGGATCGGGGCGATCATCTTGCACGGGCCGCACCATTCGGCCCAGAAATCGACGAGCACGGGCTTGTCGGATTTGACGACGTCCTGTTCGAACGATGCGTCGCTGATGTGTTTGATCTGTTCGCTCATTGGGTCAATACCTCTTACGGTTCGGGGACTGCCTGCTTGCGCGTTGCGGCGCGCCGGCCGCCGTTGGCTGCCGGCCGCTGCGGCAGGTCACTCCGCTCTCCGGAAAGGAGGGGTGTAAGCGCTGCATGCCGCGGCTCGCGGGTCGTTCGGGCGTCATATTAGCCTAAATTGCTATCTGCTGCGGGCGGCGATAGTAGCCGCTACGCGAGTAGGGGTACGACGCGACGTTCGACCGTTGTGTCCAGCAGGTGGAGGCTGGCGCGCAAATTACAAGGGGTGGGTGCGCATGCATTTCGATTCGGGGGGTACTGCGTGCCGTGCGATGCGCGCCGGTTTGTCTGGTCATATTCGCATTGATGCGAACAAACGGTCGCATTCGTTCGGAAGCGGTGATAGAATATGCCGTGACGGGCCTCCTCGCATGGTGGGGCGGTGAACCTGGTCAGGTCGGGAACGAAGCAGCCACAATCGTTTTCCGCCAGTGCCGAGGGTTGGGCTCGTCACCTTCCTTCTCGCCCCATTCGCCGGGCGTTTTTTATTTCTGCATCACACTCCGTTTTACCTGCGCATTGCCTGTCCTCCGCACCGTTTCGCGTGTCGGCGCGACGCAGCGTTACTGATACAATTTCCCGATGACCTATCAAGTTCTCGCACGCAAGTGGCGTCCGAAGGATTTCGCTTCGCTCGTCGGCCAGGAGCACGTCGTCAGGGCGCTTACGCACGCGCTCGACGGCGGGCGTCTCCATCACGCCTATCTGTTTACCGGAACCCGCGGTGTCGGCAAGACGACGCTGTCGCGGATCTTCGCCAAGGCACTCAACTGTGAAACCGGCGTCACGTCGCAGCCGTGCGGCGTGTGCCGTGCCTGTCGCGAGATCGACGAAGGGCGTTTCGTCGATTACGTCGAGATGGACGCCGCAAGCAACCGCGGCGTCGACGAAATGGCGGCGCTGCTCGAGCGCGCGGTGTACGCGCCTGTCGATGCGCGCTTCAAGGTCTACATGATCGACGAAGTGCACATGCTGACGAATCACGCGTTCAACGCGATGCTGAAGACGCTCGAAGAGCCGCCGCCGCACGTCAAGTTCATCCTCGCGACGACCGATCCGCAGAAAATTCCCGTCACCGTGCTGTCGCGCTGCCTGCAGTTCAACCTGAAGCAGATGCCGGCCGGGCACATCGTGTCGCATCTCGAACGGATCCTCGGCGAAGAGCAGATCACGTTCGAGTCGCAGGCGCTGCGCCTGCTCGCGCGTGCCGCGCAGGGCAGCATGCGCGACGCGCTGTCGCTTACCGACCAGGCGATCGCCTATTCGGCGAACGAGGTGACCGAGTCGGCCGTGTCGGGCATGCTCGGCGCGCTCGACCAGACTTACATGGTGCGTTTGCTCGACGCGCTTGCAGCGGCCAGCGGCCCGGAAATCCTCGCGATTGCCGACGAGATGTCGCTGCGCAGCCTGTCGTTCTCGACCGCGCTTCAGGATCTCGCGAGCCTGTTGCACCGGATCGCGTGGGCACAGTTCGCGCCGGGTTCGGTGCTCGACGAATGGCCCGAAGCGAGCGACCTGCGCCGCTTCGCCGACACGCTGAGCCCCGAGCAGGTCCAGCTGTTCTATCAGATCGCGACGGTCGGTCGCGCCGAGCTCGGCCTGGCGCCGGACGAGTACGCCGGGTTCACGATGACGCTGCTGCGGATGCTCGCGTTCGAGCCGGCGGTTGCCGCCGGCAGTGCGCCGGGTGGCCAGCCGTCCGTGCCGCGTGCAGTGCCGGGTCCGCGCGTGGCGGCGGTATCGGCCGCTGTGGCGAAGCCGGTCTCGGCCGCACCTGCCGAAGCAGCGCGGCCGCAGTCTGCCGCACCGGTTGCGCCCGCGGCACCGGTATTGCGTGCCGCACCGGTGCAGTCTGGCGACGAAGCAGACAAGCCGCCCGTGAAGCCGGCTGCCGTTCAGGCATCCGCGCCGGCCCCGGTTGACGCGCCAGTCATCGAGACGCCGCAGCCGCAGACGGCCGCAGCACCGCAAGCAGAGCCGGCCGGCGAAACGCCGGCACCCGTCCGCAAGGAACCCGAGCCGCCGGCTGCCGTTGCGCAGCGAAGCGACGAGCCGGCTGCGCCGGCCGAACCGGTGGCGCGCGCTGCGCCGCCCGAGCCCGCTGCGCGTCCGTCAGCGCGTTCCGGCGGTGCCGCCGCCGCGCTCGACGTGCTGCGCAATGCGGGGATGCGCGTGTCGTCCGATCGCGGGCGCGCAGGCGCCGCCGCGAAACCGGCAGCCCAGCCGGCTGCCGAGAAGCCGGCCGCGCCGCGCCCCGCCGCCGTGCAGGTGCCGACGCCGCGCGCGGCGGCCCGTGCGCCGCAGGCGGCCGATTCGCGCCAGGCCTCGCCGCCGTGGGAGGACATTCCGCCGGACGACTACGTGCCGCTCAGTGCCGACGAGATGTTCGGCGGTCCGCCCGACGATGGCTTCGTGCCGGTGTTCGACAGCGGCCCCGACGATGTGCGCGTGATGCCGCAGCCGGCGGACACCCGTCAGTCCGCACCGGTCGATACGCGTCCGTTGCCGCCCGCGATCACACTCGATCCGGTTGGCTTCGACGGCGAATGGCCGGCGCTGGCCACACGGCTGCCGCTCAAGGGCGTGGCGTACCAGCTCGCATTCAACAGCGAACTGACGGCCGTCGATGCGACGACGTTGAAACTTTCCGTGCCGGTGCCGCAATATGCGGACGCCGCGCAGGTGGCGAAGCTGAAGGCCGCGCTGGCCGATGCGCTCGGCAAGGCGGTCGAGGTGGCCGTCGAAGTCGGGCCCGCACGGCGTACGGCGGCGGCACTCGATGCGGCCGCGCGCGCGGCGCGCCAGCGCGAAGCCGAGCAGGAGATTCACGGCGATCCATTCGTCCAGCAACTCGTGCGCGACTTCGGTGCGCGTATCGTCGAGGGTTCGGTGCGCCCGCTCGCCGACGCGGCGCCGGACGGCCCGCCGCCGACGCTGCATTGAACTGACCGCCCCGCGACAGGCACAATCACGCCCACACATTGGCCGGCACGCGCCGCGTGCCGGTTTTCACACGATCAAGAAGGAGTATTCCCATGTTGAAAGGCAACCTCGCCGGACTGATGAAGCAAGCGCAGCAAATGCAGGAAAACATGAAGAAGATGCAGGAGCAGCTTGCGCTGATCGAAGTCGAAGGGCAGTCGGGCGCCGGCCTCGTCAAGGTGACGATGACGTGCCGCAACGAAGTGCGTCGCGTGTCGATCGACCCGAGCCTGCTCGCGGACGACAAGGACATGCTCGAGGATCTCGTCGCGGCTGCGGTCAACGACGCCGTGCGCAAGGCCGAAGCGACGTCGCAGGAAAAGATGAGCGGCATGACGTCGGGCCTGCCGCTGCCCCCGGGCTTCAAGCTGCCGTTCTGAGCGCAGCGTCCGTGCCACTTTTTGCTGCCGTATGAAACAGCCGTCCGCCCTGTCCGCTCTCGTCGAAGCGTTGCGCGTGCTGCCCGGCGTCGGGCCGAAATCCGCCCAGCGCATGGCGGTCCACCTGATGCAGCACGATCGGGAGGGCGCGGAGCGGCTCGGCCGGTCGCTGCTGTTCGCGACCGAGCACCTGCAGCACTGCGAGAAGTGCAACACGTTCACCGAAGCGCAGATCTGCGAGGTCTGTAGCGACGAGGAGCGTGATCCGACGCTGCTGTGCGTCGTCGAGACGCCTGCCGACCAGATCATGCTCGAGCAGACGATGACTTACCGCGGGCTGTATTTCGTGCTGATGGGCCGGCTGAGCCCGCTCGACGGAATCGGTCCGAAGGAAATCCATTTCGACCGCCTCGTGCGGCGCGCGTCCGACGGCGTCGTCAAGGAAGTCGTGCTTGCGACCAACTTCACGAACGAGGGCGAAGCCACCGCGCACTACCTCGGCCAGACGCTGAAGGCGCGTGGCCTCGCGGTCACGCGCCTCGCGCGCGGCGTGCCGGTGGGCGGTGAGCTCGAATATGTCGACGCGGGCACCATCGCCCGCGCGATGCTCGACCGTCGCACGATGTAAGCCGGGCGCCGCCGGCCGGCGGCGCCGTTCCTCATGCCAGGGAGACACATGAGCACCAGCCAGGGCCCGCTCGCGGGCGTCAAAGTGCTCGAATTCGGCACGCTGATCGCGGGACCGTTCGCGTCGCGGCTGTTTGCCGAATTCGGCGCGGAAGTGATCAAGATCGAGGATCCGAACGGCGGCGACCCGCTGCGCAAGTGGCGCAAGCTCCATCCGGAGCAGGGCGGCACGTCGCTGTGGTGGTCCGTCCAGGCGCGCAACAAGAAATCGGTCACGCTCAACCTGAAGGCCGATGCCGGCAAGGCGATCGCGCGGCAGCTCGCGCGCGAGGCCGATATCGTGATCGAGAACTTCCGCCCGGGCCTGCTCGAAAAGCTCGGGCTCGGCTACGACGTGCTGTCGGCCGACAACCCGGGCCTCGTGATGGTGCGCCTGTCCGGCTACGGGCAGACGGGCCCGTACCGCGACCGGCCCGGCTTCGGCGCGATCGCCGAATCGATGGGCGGGCTGCGTCACATCACCGGCTATCCCGAGCTGCCGCCGCCGCGCATCGGCATTTCGATCGGCGATTCGATCGCCGCGCTGCACGGCGTGATCGGCGCGCTGATGGCATTGCATCACCGCAAGGTCAACGGCGGTGCGGGGCAGGTGGTCGACGTTGCACTGTATGAAGCCGTCTTCAACATGATGGAAAGCGTGGTGCCCGAATACGGCGTGTACGGGATGGTGCGCGAGCGCACCGGTGCGTCGCTGCCGGGCATCGTGCCGTCGAATACGTATGCGTGCCGCGACGGCAGCATCGTGATCGGCGGCAACAGCGATCCGATCTTCAAGCGGCTGATGAAGGCGATCGAGCGCGACGACCTCGCCGACGATCCCGCGCTCGCGCAAAACGACGGGCGCGTGCCGCGCACGCAGGAGATCGACGACGCGATTGCCGCGTGGCTCGCGCCGCGCACGATCGATGAAGCGCTCGTCGTGCTCAACGCGGCCGATGTGCCGGCCGGGCGCATCTACAGCGCCGCCGACATGTTCACCGATCCGCAGTTCGTCGCGCGGCAGATGATCCAGCGCTTCAAGCTGGCCGACGGCACCGACATTCCGCTGCCGAACATCACGCCGAAGCTGTCCGACACGCCGGGCGAAACACGCTGGCTCGGGCCGGAGCTCGGCGAGCATACGGACGAGGTGCTGCGGGGCCTCGGCTACGACGCGCAGGCGATTGCCGCACTGCGCGACGCGGGCGCAATTTGAGCGTCCTCGGGCCTGCCGCTTCACGCCAGGCTCCCCGAAGGGGGCATTCCCCAAGGGGGCTCCGTTGGCGGCGGAAAACCCGCGGCGGCTCGACGTTTTCCTGAGCGCGCGGAACGCCGCCGCGCAACGCGGCGGCACAGTGTGCGCGGGCGCCCGCAGTGGTCCGTCCGCCGCCGCCGGACTGTCGCTCTCGCGCCATCTTTCCTCGGTTACAATCGCCGGATGCGAATCCTACTCAGCAACGACGACGGCTATCTCGCCCCCGGTCTCGCGGCGCTCAGCGACGCGCTGAAGCCGCTGGCCGAACTCACGGTGATCGCGCCCGAGCAGAACTGCAGCGGCGCGTCGAATTCCCTCACGCTGTCGCGGCCGCTGTCGGTGCAGCGCGCGGCGAGTACGGGTTTCTTCTACGTGAACGGCACGCCGACCGATTCGGTGCACGTCGCGTTGACAGGGATGGCCGACGCCAGGCCGGATCTCGTCGTTTCCGGAATCAACAACGGCCAGAACATGGGCGAAGACACGCTCTATTCGGGGACAGTTGCGGCCGCCACCGAAGGCATCATGTTCGGCGTACCGGCCATTGCGTTCTCGCTGGCCGACAAGGGCTGGGCCCATCTGGCGGACGCCGCGCGCGTCGCCGCGGAAATCGTCGAGCACTACCTTGCGCATCCGCTGCCGGGCCAGCCGCTGCTGAACGTGAACATTCCGAACCTGCCTTACGACGAACTGAAAGGCTGGAAGGTCACGCGCCTCGGCAAGCGTCATCCGTCGCAGCCGGTGATTCGCCAGACCGACCCGCGCGGCGAACCGATCTACTGGATCGGCGCGGCGGGCGAAGCGATGGATGCCAGCGATGGCACCGATTTCCACGCGGTGGCAAACGGTTTCGTGTCGATCACGCCGCTGCAGCTGGACCTCACACATACGCAGATGCTTCCCGCGACGCGCGAATGGGCGCGCGCCGGAGGGCGGGCTTCATGAGCGGCGAGCGCGCGAAGCGGTTCCCGCTCGCGCTCGAAGATCTCAAGCGAGCGCCACGCAAGTCGGAAGGTCGGGCCGGCGAACGCCATGCGGCGGTCGCGGTATCGAAGGCCGCCGACAAGCCCGCCGCCGCGCTGAAACCGGTTGCGGTGAAGCCCGCTGCGGCGCGCACGGCGTTGCCCGGCTCCGCGGCCGCGAAGCCCGCGACCGCGCCGAAGCCGACCGCGCTGAAGCCTGCGATGCCGAAGCCGGCCGCGCCGAGCGTCGCGCCGGTCGGCGCGTTCGCGCTCACGTCGGAACGTGTGCGCGAACGGATGGTCGAACGGTTGCGCGCGAACGGCGTGACCGACGCGCGCGTGCTGGAAGCGATGGCGGCCGTGCCGCGTCACCTGTTCGTGGATCCCGGGCTTGCGACGCAGGCCTACGAGGATTCGGCGTTGCCGATCGGCCACCAGCAGACCATTTCAAAGCCGTCGGTTGTCGCGCGCATGATCGAGCTCGCGATGGCCGGCCGCACGCTCGAGCGCGTCCTCGAGATCGGCACGGGGTGCGGCTATCAGGCCGCCGTGCTGAGCCACGTGGCACGCGACGTGTATTCGATTGAACGCATCAAGCCGCTCTACGAGCGCGCGAAGCTGAACCTGCGGCCACTGCGCGTGCCGAACATCCGTCTGCACTACGGCGACGGGCGTGTCGGCCTGCCGTCCGCGGCCCCGTTCGACGCGATCGTGATCGCGGCGGCGGGGCTCGACGTGCCGCAGGCGCTGCTCGAGCAGCTCGCGATCGGCGGACGGCTCGTCGCGCCGGTCGGCGCTCAGAGCGGGCAGCACCAGGTGCTCACGCTCGTCGAGCGCGTCGCGCACGCGCAATGGAGAGAGTCACGGCTTGATCGCGTTTTCTTTGTCCCTTTAAAATCCGGAGTAATTTGAAACCGATGAGTATGTTGCGCGCGATGCAAAACAACCGTTCCAGGGAACCGCTCACGCTCGCCCAGCGCGCGATCTGCGTAGCTGCGTTCTCCACGCTACTGGCCGCCTGTGCGACGCGGCTCGACAACGCGCCCGTCGTCGATCGCTCCGGTTCACTCGGCACGACCGGCACCGCGCAGCCCGCGGCGCCGCTCCCGCCGGCACCGCCGGGTTACTACCGGGTGAAGCCGGGCGACACGCTGTACCGGATCGCACTCGAAAACGGGCAGAACTATCGCGACATCGCCGCGTGGAACAACCTGGCGAACCCGAATCAGATTGAAGTCGACCAGCTGCTGCGCGTTTCGCCGCAGGCCGGTGCCGCTGTTGCGGGCACGCAGGTCGCCGCGCCGATCGCGGGCGCCGCCGTTGCGACCGCGCCGCTCAGCAGCGGCCCGGCAACGCCGGCCGCCGGCACGTCGTCCTCGGTTGCGCCGTCGCCTGCCGCGGCCGCCGCATCGAGCGATACGGCCGCCGCGCCGAGTGGCCCCGTGACGTTCGCGTGGCCCGCGCGCGGTCCGGTGCTGAACGGTTTCGACGACGCGAAGAACAAGGGCGTCAATATCGGCGGGTCGGCCGGCGAGACCGTGAAGGCGGCGGCCGACGGCCGCGTCGTCTACTCCGGCAATGGCCTGCGCGGCTACGGCAACCTCATTATCATCAAGCACGATGCAACTTACCTCACGGCGTATGCACACAATCGCGCTTTGATGGTAAAAGAGGGGGACGCGGTAACGAAGGGGCAGAAGATCGCCGAGATGGGGAACAGCGATTCCGACCGCGTGATGCTGCATTTCGAGGTTCGCCGGCAGGGTAAACCTGTCGATCCGCTGAAGTATTTGCCGCCTCAATAACCGAGACGACCATGCCGAAATCGAAGCGCCACGAGCCGCAAGCCGAGTCTGAGAAGATCAGTCGTGCCACGCAAGCGTCGGTGGGGCGAGCTGGTGCTTCGACGGACGACGAAGACGACGTTGCGGACAACGAGCGTGACCTCGAGGCACGCGACGCCGACGCGGAGGGTGGCGACGACGAGCGCGAAGGCCGCTCGGAGGCGGCGCCCGACGTCGACGATTTCCGCACGATGCTGCAGGCCGAGCTCACGGCCGACACGATCCAGCATTACCTGAACCGCATCAGCGTGAAGCCGCTGCTCACCGTCGAGGAAGAGCAGCGCTATTCGCGTCTGGCCAAGGCCGGCGAATTCGAGGCGCGGCAGGTGATGATCGAGCGCAACCTGCGCCTCGTCGTCAGCATCGCGAAGGGGTATCTGAACCGTGGCGTGCCGCTGCTCGACCTGATCGAGGAAGGCAACCTCGGCCTGATGCACGCGATCGAAAAATTCGACCCGACGCGCGGCTTTCGTTTTTCGACCTATGCGACGTGGTGGATCCGGCAAAGCATCGAGCGCGCGATCATGAACCAGGCCCGCACGGTGCGCCTGCCCGTGCATGTGATCCGCGAGCTGAACCAGGTGTTGCGCGCGAAGCGCCACCTCGAAAAGAATTCGATGTCGACGGGCGAAGCGGCCGAGCGCCGTGAAGCCAGCATCGACGACATCGCCTATCTCACCGGCAAGACCGCCGAGGAAGTCACCGATATCCTCGCGCTCAACGAGCACACGGCGTCGCTCGACGCGCCGCTCGACCTCGACCCTGCGAGCAGCCTGCTCGACCTGCTGCCCGACGACCAGAGCCAGTCGCCCGACGCCGAGGTGCAGCACCGCGAGCTCGAGACGCTGACGCGCGCGTGGCTGTCGCGGCTGTCCGACAAGCATCGGCATGTGATCGAGCGCCGCTTCGGCCTGAACCACATCGAACCGGCGACGCTCGAGGAGCTGGCCGACGAGATGGGGCTCACGCGCGAGCGCGTGCGCCAGATCCAGCAGGAAGCGCTGGTGCGCCTCAAGCGGTTTTTTGCCTCCAACGGCGTGCGCAAGGACGCCGTTCTGTAACTGATGACTCCGATTCTTGTTTTTGACATCGAGACGATTCCCGATGTCGACGGCATTCGCCGTCTGGAAGACCTGCCCGCGACGCTCGACGATGCCGCGGTGGCCGAACATGCGTTCGCCGCCCGTCGCGAGAAGACCGGTAGCGATTTCCTGCCGCACCACCTGCAGCGCATCGCGGCGATCTCGTGCGTGTTCCGCGACAACAACGGTTTTCGCGTTCGTTCGCTCGGCACGCTGCAGGACAACGAGGCGGCACTGATCCAGTCGTTCTACCGCGTGATCGAGAAATACACGCCGCAGCTCGTGTCGTGGAACGGCGGCGGCTTCGATCTGCCGGTTCTCCATTACCGCGCGCTCGTGCACGGCATCCCCGCGACCCGCTACTGGGATCTCGGCGAGGACGACCGCGAATTCAAGTGGAACAACTACATCTCGCGTTACCACTCGCGGCATACCGACCTGATGGATGTGCTCGCGATGTATCAGGCACGCGCAAACGCGCCGCTCGACGCGCTCGCGAAGATGTGCGGCTTTCCGGGCAAGCTCGGGATGGACGGCAGCCAGGTGTGGCCGGCGTTCCAGAACGGGCAGATCGAGGCAATCCGCAACTATTGCGAAACCGACGTCGTCAATACCTACCTGCTGTATTGCCGGTTCCAGTTGATGCGCGGCGGCCTCACGCCGAGCGAATACGCGGACGAAATCCTGCTCGTGAAGAACTCGCTTGCGCAGGAGCCGGCGTCGCACTGGGCCGAATACCTGGCCGGCTTCGACGCGTAGCGCGGGTGACGTGTGCCCCGCGGCCGGCGTCGCGATCAATCGAGTTCGAGCAGCACCGGCTGGTGATCCGACGCGCGCACGTCGCCGTCGATCTCGCAGTGCGTGACGCGTGGCAGTAGCGTATCGGTCACGAACACGAAGTCGCACGCGAGCGGCCCCTCCGACCATTGCACCGTATCGTAGACGCCCGCCGTCGGCGGTGGCGTGCGGCCGGGGTGCCGAGCGACCCACGCGTCGACGAAACGCGGTGCGTCTGCGATCGGCTCGAGGAATCGGCGATAGGCATCGCTGCCGAACGCGCTGTTGAAATCGCCGCAGACGATCGCATCGCATGGCTGGCCGGTCGCGCTGAACGGCCCCTCGGCGGTTTCGGCAGGCGCCGGTCGTGCCGCGTGCGCGCAGGCCTCACGATGCCGGTCACGCAGTGCATCGACCTGCGCGATCCGCTGGCGCGCCGAATAATATTCCAGATGCGTGGTGACCACCCGCAGCGGCCCGAAGGGCGCCTGCAACTCGACGTCGAGCGCGATGCGCGGCATCGACGGCGCGCCGGCGTCGGCCGGCCACGGCAGCAACTGGCGGAGCACGCGCCCGACCGGCAGCCGGGTCGCGATCGCGTTGCCGAACTGACGGCGCGGTGCACCGGCTTCGATGGGCGGCAGGTCGGCGCCGATCGCTTCGATGATCGTATGGCCGGGCAGCAGCGCCGCGAGTTCGGCGAACTGGTCGTTGCCGGGCCGGCCGGGCAGTGCGCTGAAGCCGCGCGTGACTTCCTGCAGGCATAGCACGTCGAAGTCGCCGAGCCCGCGGATTGCCGCGACGGTGCACGAAAGATCGACGACGCCATCCGCGTCCCGACCCCATTGGATGTTCCAGTCGATCAGTCGCATGGTCGAATCTCCTGTCGGGCGAATTTCGGGCCGAGGGCGGATTCCGATCGGCTCCGCGGCCGCCTCGGCCGCGGGTGCTCCCGGGCGGCCCGCGTGGCCGCTCCGGCGCAATGCCGGGGCGTCTATGCTTAAGTATCGACGCTTGCCTCATGCAAAGCGGGCGATGCGGGCCTTCGTCGTCTACAATCTCGCCTTCTTCAACGTTTGTCAGGAAAAGCTGGTGTCCGAAGCCGTCCCCACTTCTGCGCGCAAATCTAGAAATGCGCCCGTCGCGCCCGGGCCCGCCCCGGTTCTCGAGATCGAATCGCTCGACATGGAAGCGCGCGGTGTCGGCCGCACGATCACCGAGGACGGCGAGCCGGGCAAGGTCATCTTCGTCGAGGGGGCGCTGCCGGGCGAGCGCGTGACCTATTCGAGCTTCCGCCGCAAGCCGAGCTACGAGCAGGCGACGGTTGTCGACATTCTGCGCCCGAGCGTGATGCGCACGCAGCCGAAGTGCACGTTCTTCGGCACCTGCGGCGGCTGTTCGATGCAGCATCTCGACATGCGCGCGCAGGTGGCGGTCAAGCAGCGCGTGCTCGAGGACAATCTGTGGCACCTGGCAAAGCTGCGCGCGGAAACGATGTTCGCGCCGATCCATGGCCCGTCGTGGGGCTATCGCTACCGTGCACGCCTGACCGTGCGCAACGTCGCGAAGAAGGGCGGCGTGCTGGTCGGGTTCCACGAGAAGAAGAGCAGCTATGTTGCCGACATGACGAGCTGCGAAGTGCTGCCGCCGCACGTGTCGGCGATGCTCGTGCCGCTGCGCCGGCTCGTCGAAGGGCTGTCGATCCGCGATCGGATGCCGCAGATCGAGCTCGCGGTCGGCTCGGAAGTCACGGCACTCGTGCTGCGTGTGCTGGAGCCGATCAACGCGGACGACGAGGCGTTGCTGCGCGCGTTCGCGGACGAGCACAAGGTGCAGTTCTGGCTGCAGCCGAAGGGCCCCGATACGGTGACGCCGTTCTATCCGCTCGACGTGTCGCTCGACTACACGCTGCCGGAATTCGGTATCCGCATGCCGTTCAAGCCGACCGACTTCACGCAGGTCAACCATCAGATCAACCGCGTGCTGGTGGGCCGTGCGCTGCGCCTGCTCGCGCCGTCGCGCGACGACCGCGTGCTCGACCTGTTCTGCGGGATCGGCAACTTCACGCTGCCGCTCGCGCGGCTGTCGCGCGAAGTGATGGGCATCGAGGGCAGCGACACGCTGACGACGCGCGCGCTGGCGAATGCGCGCGAGAACGGTGTCGACGGCCACACGACGTTCGCGTGCCGGAACCTGTTCGAAGTGACGGGCGACGACATGCGTGCGCTCGGCGCGTTCGACAAGTTCCTGATCGACCCGCCGCGCGAAGGCGCGCTCGCGGTGTCGAAGGCGCTGGCCGAGATCGCGCAGAGCGGTGAAGGCCCGCTGCCGAAGCGGATCGTCTACGTGTCGTGCAACCCGTCGACGCTGGCACGCGACGCGGGCCTGCTCGTGCACGAGGCCGGCTACCGCCTGAAGGGCGCCGGCGTCGTGAACATGTTCCCGAATACGTCGCACGTCGAATCGATCGCGCTGTTCGAGCGCGACTGAACCCGCGCGGCGGACGAAAAAAAACCGGCCCGCGGGCCGGTTTTTTCATGTTGCGTGGCGAACGTCAGTTGCGGTTGCCGCCGAAGATGCCAAGCAGCGCGAGCAGGTTCGTGAACACGTTGTACAGGTCGAGGTAGATCGCGAGCGTGGCCGAGATGTAGTTCGTCTCGCCGCCGTTCACGACGCGCTGGACGTCGAACAGCATGTAGGCGGAGAAGATCGCGATCGCGAGTACCGACACGGTGAGCATCAGCGCCGGGAGTTGCAGGAAGATGTTCGCGACCGATGCGAGCAGGATCACGATCACGCCCATGAACAGCCACTTGCCGAGCCCCGAGAAATCGCGCTTGCTGACGGTGGCGATCGTCGCCATCGCGGCGAAGATGATGCCGGTGCCGCCGAACGCGAGCATGATCAGCGACGGGCCGTTCGAGAAGCCGAGGATGAAGCTCAGCAGCCGCGACAGCATCAGGCCCATGAAGAACGTGAAGCCGAGCAGCACGAACACGCCGGCCGCGCTGTTTTTCGTCCGCTCGATCGCGAACATGAAGCCGAACGCGATCGCGAAGAACGCGAGCAGGCTCATCATCGGGCTCGTGGCCGCGAACAGCGAGAAGCCCGTCGCGACGCCGACCCAGGCGCCCAGCACGGTCGGCACCATCGACAGCGCGAGCAGCCAGTACGTGTTCCGCAGCACGCGGTTGCGAACCTCGGCGGTGCTGACGGAACCGCCGCGGCCGAAATTGTACGGATAGTCGTTCATGGTTTCTCCTAACATTGAACGCATGGGCGTCCGGGGCCGGTTCGGCGCGCGCGGTGTGCGGCGCAGCAAACCGGAGCAGCTATGGCTAAGATACGTTCCGTGCCGGGAGGTTTCAATGGCCGGGCGGCACAAAACATATGGATTCTGAACCTTTCATGCGTGTAAGGGTTCAATCGCAATGATACACGGGATCGTGCTACAATAGCGGATTCATTTGAACCTGTAACTTCTTAATTTTTTGGAGTTTTTATGGCAATCGAGCGCACCCTGTCGATCATCAAGCCGGATGCGGTGGCAAAGAACGTGATCGGCCAGATCTACAGCCGTTTCGAAGGCGCCGGCCTGAAGATCGTCGCATCGCGCATGGCACACCTGTCGCGTGCAGACGCAGAGAAGTTCTACGCGGTTCACGCAGCGCGTCCGTTCTTCAAGGACCTCGTCGATTTCATGATCTCGGGCCCGGTGATGATCCAGGTTCTGGAAGGTGAAGGCGCGATCCTGAAGAACCGCGACCTGATGGGCGCGACGGATCCGAAGAAGGCAGAAGCGGGCACGATCCGCGCCGACTTCGCCGACAGCATCGACGCGAACGCCGTTCACGGCTCGGACGCTGCAGAAACGGCAGCGGTCGAAGTCGCGTTCTTCTTCCCGGAAATGAACGTTTACTCGCGCTAAGCCCTGGCTGGCAGCAAGTAGGCAGGATTCAGCGCACGCGGCAAGGCAGCACATCATGACGAGCGAAACTTCCGTCAATCTTCTCGACTTCGATGCCGAGGGTCTTGTCGCGTACTGCGGCAGCCTCGGCGAGAAGCCGTTCCGCGCCAAGCAGTTGCAGCGCTGGATCCATCAGTACAACGCTGGCGATTTCGACGGCATGACCGATCTCGCGAAGTCCTTGAGAGAAAAACTCAAGGGCCGCGCGTCGATCGGCATGCCCGAGATCGCCAGCGATCACGTTTCCGCCGACGGCACGCGCAAGTGGCTGATCGACGTCGGAAACGGCAATGCGGTCGAAACCGTGTTCATCCCGGAAGAGACGCGCGGCACGCTGTGCGTGTCGTCGCAGGCCGGGTGTGCGGTCAACTGCCGCTTCTGTTCGACGGGCAAGCAGGGCTTTTCCCGCAACCTGTCGACAGCTGAAATCATCGGCCAGCTCCGGATGGCCGAATTTGCATTGCGAGCGTCCCTGGGCCGTGCGCCCGGCCCGAACGGCAAGGCCGAGCGGGTCGTCACCAACGTGGTGATGATGGGCATGGGCGAGCCGCTGCTGAATTACAGCGCGGTCGTGCCGGCAATGCGGCTGATGCTCGACGACAACGCGTACGGCCTGTCGCGCCGCCGCGTTACGCTGTCGACGTCCGGCGTGGTGCCGATGATGGATCGCCTCGGCGCCGAACTGCCGGTCGCGCTGGCCGTTTCGCTGCACGCGCCGAACGATGCGCTGCGCGACGAGCTGGTGCCGCTCAACAAGAAGTATCCGCTGCGCGAGCTCATGGCGGCTTGTCAGCGTTATCTGAAAGTCGCGCCGCGCGACTTCATTACTTTCGAATACTGCATGCTCGACGGCGTCAACGACACCGAAGCGCATGCGCGCGAACTGCTGGCCGTCACGCGCGACGTGCCGTGCAAGTTCAATCTGATCCCGTTCAATCCGTTTCCGGAATCGGGCCTCATCCGCTCGAAACCGGAGCAGATCAAGCGCTTTGCACAGGTTCTCCTCGACGCGGGTGTCGTCACGACCGTGCGCAAGACGCGCGGCGACGACATCGATGCCGCGTGCGGCCAGCTGGCCGGCGCAGTGAAGGATCGCACGCGCCTCGCGGAACGAACGGGCACAGCAGGGAAAATCATCGAAGTTCGGTCGGTTTGACATGGACACCTGGCCGGGGATGCCAGGACCTTTTGGCGGTACAACACGCGAATAGCGATCGGTCGCGGCGCCTCGGCGTCGCGCATGGTATGGACAGTTGCGGGTGCCGGCCGGCGGGAACCGGTGGCGGCCGCCAGTGAAGAAGAATCGACGCGAGGACAAGGATGAGTGAGCCGCAGCCGTCTAACGGCGCAGAGACGAATGGCGCGAAGCCGGCACCGGCAGGGTTGGAATCGCTTGCGGCGGTCGGCAGCCGGCTGGCGCAGCTTCGGGAGGCGAGGGGTTGGACGGTCGACGACGTGTCGGCGCGACTCAAGGTCGCACCGCCGAAGCTTCGGGCGCTCGAGGCCGGCGACATCAGCCATTTGCCCGGCGTGACGTTTGCGCTCGGCGTCGTGCGCAGCTACGCGAAGATGCTCGGCGTCGATCCGGAACCGTTCGCGCAGGCGTTGCGCCGTGAGCGCGGGGTGCCGGAAGTCGACCTGTCGATGCCCGCATCGTCGGGGACGGATCTGCCGCGCGGCCGCGTGTCGATTCCGCTGGGCGGATCGTCGCGGCATCACCCGTGGCTGTGGGGCACGGCGATCGTCGTCGTCGCGGTGGTTGCCGTACTGATGTGGCACACTGGCGGCGATTCGGCGAGCCTGCTCGCGCGCTTCAAGAGCGGCGACGCGGAGCACGCGTCGGCGGCGAGCGTGCCGGCGGCATCGTCGTCGTCCGTCGAAGAGGCGGCGTCGAGCGGCGCGTCTGCCGTGGTCGCGAATGAGGTTCCGGCCCCGGCTGCTGCGTCGGCAGCCCCGGCGCCGGTCGTTGCGTCGGCTGCTCCGGCGCCTGCGCCCGTGGCGCCGGTCGTGACGGCGGCTGCATCGCAGCCCGTCGTGGCAGCGACGGCGGCCAGCGCCGCCGCGCCGGCCCAGCCGGCGAGTGTCGTGGTTGCGGCCGGCCAGTCGATGATCGAGCTGAAGGTCAAGCAGGACAGCTGGTTCAGCGTGCGCGACAAGAGCGGCAAGGAACTGTTCTCTGGGCTGGTGCACAGCGGCGAGGCGAAGCAGGTCGCTGGCGACGGGCCGTTCAAGGTCACGATCGGCAACAAGGCCGGCCTCGATACGGTTGCGTTCGACGGAAAACCTGTCGATCCGGCAAAATATTCGGCAGCGCGGGGTAATGTGGCGCGGTTCACGTTGCCCTGACGTCAAGCGCCGTGACGAAGGCCTGTCGTCGATATCGGCAGGCCGTGCGGGCACGGCGCTTTTTCAATTCATGCGCCGCGCCGCGGCGCATTCCGCGTAAATGGATCTATCGATGCAATCCGAAGCTCAATCCCCACGCAGCAGTCAGATTTGTTCAACCGAGCCGGTGTTCGGCGGGCATCAGCCGCGCCGTGTATCGCATGCGGTGGATGTCCGTTGGGGCGGGCAGCTCGTGACGATCGGCGGCGACGCGCCGGTGCGCGTGCAGTCGATGACGAATACCGACACGGCCGACGCGATCGGCACGGCAATCCAGATCAAGGAACTCGCGAATGCGGGCTCCGAACTGGTGCGCATCACGGTCAACACGCCCGAGGCAGCGGCCGCCGTGCCGGCGGTCCGCGAGCAACTCGACCGCATGGGCGTGACCGTGCCGCTCGTCGGCGATTTCCACTACAACGGCCACCTGCTGCTGCGTGACTACCCGGGTTGCGCGGAGTCGCTGTCGAAGTACCGGATCAACCCGGGCAACGTCGGCCAGGGCGCGAAGCGCGATACGCAGTTCGCGCAGATGATCGAGGCCGCGGCCAAGTACGACAAGCCGGTACGGATCGGCGTGAACTGGGGCAGTCTCGACCAGGACCTGCTCGCGCGCATGATGGACGAGAACGGTGCGCGTTCGCAGCCGTGGGATGCGCAGAGCGTGATGTACGAGGCGCTGATCCAGTCGGCGATCGGCTCGGCCGAACGTGCGGTCGAACTGGGCCTCGGCCGCGACCGCATCATTCTGTCGTGCAAGGTCAGCGGCGTGCAGGACCTGATCGCCGTGTACCGCGAACTCGCCCGCCGCTGCGGCTTCGCGCTGCACCTCGGGTTGACCGAGGCCGGCATGGGATCGAAGGGCATCGTCGCGTCGACGGCTGCACTCGCCGTGCTGCTGCAGGAAGGGATCGGCGACACGATCCGCATCTCGCTGACGCCGGAACCGGGCGCGTCGCGCACGGGCGAGGTAATCGTCGGCCAGGAAATCCTCCAGACGATGGGCCTGCGCTCGTTCGCGCCGATGGTGATCGCGTGCCCGGGCTGCGGCCGTACGACGAGCACGCTGTTCCAGGAACTCGCGATGCAGATCCAGACCTACCTGCGCGAACAGATGCCGGTCTGGCGCAAGGAATATCCGGGCGTCGAGAAGATGAACGTCGCGGTGATGGGCTGCATCGTCAACGGCCCGGGCGAATCGAAGCACGCGAACATCGGCATCAGCCTGCCGGGTTCGGGCGAAAACCCGGCCGCGCCCGTCTTCATCGACGGCGAGAAGGTCAAGACGCTGCGCGGTGAGCGGATCGCCGAGGAATTCCAGCAGATCGTCAGCGACTACGTCGCACGCAATTACGGCCGCGCTGAGGCCACGAACTAATTCGTCCACACACACGATGACTGAACAAAAACGCAAGATCGAGAAGCTCACCGGCGTCAAGGGCATGAACGACATCCTCCCGCAGGATGCCGGCCTTTGGGAGTTCTTCGAAGCTACGGTGAAATCGCTGCTGCGCGCATACGGTTACCAGAACATCCGCACGCCGATCGTCGAGCACACGCAGCTCTTCACGCGCGGCATCGGTGAGGTTACCGACATCGTCGAGAAGGAGATGTACAGCTTCACCGACGCGCTGAACGGCGAGAACCTGACGATGCGCCCGGAAAACACCGCGGCCGTCGTGCGTGCGTCGATCGAGCACAACATGCTGTACGACGGCCCGAAGCGCCTGTGGTACATCGGCCCGATGTTCCGTCACGAGCGTCCGCAGCGCGGCCGCTACCGCCAGTTCCACCAGGTCGGCGTCGAGGCGCTCGGCTTCGCGGGTCCTGATGCGGATGCCGAGATCATCATGATGTGCCAGCGCCTGTGGGACGACCTCGGCCTGACCGGCATCAAGCTCGAGATCAACTCGCTAGGCGTCGCCGAAGAGCGTGCGGCGCATCGCGTCGAACTGATCAAGTACCTCGAGCAGTTCGCTGACGTGCTCGACGAGGATGCGAAGCGTCGCCTGTATACGAACCCGCTGCGCGTGCTCGATACGAAGAATCCCGCGCTGCAGGAAATCGCGCAGAACGCGCCGAAGCTGATCGACTTCCTCGGCGACGAATCGCGCGCGCACTTCGAAGGGCTGCAGCGCCTGCTGCTCGCGAACAACATCCCGTTCAAGATCAACCCGCGTCTCGTGCGCGGCCTCGACTACTACAACCTGACCGTGTTCGAGTGGGTGACCGACAAGCTCGGCGCGCAGGGCACGGTCGCGGCCGGTGGCCGCTACGATCCGCTGATCGAGCAGCTTGGCGGCAAGCCGACCGCCGCGTGCGGCTGGGCGATGGGTATCGAGCGGATCCTCGAACTGCTGAAGGAAGAGGATCTCGCTCCCGAGCAGGAAGGTGTCGACGTGTACGTCGTGCACCAGGGCGAGACCGCACGCGAACAGGCATTCATCGCGGCGGAGCGCCTGCGCGATACGGGCCTCGACGTGATTTTCCACTGCAGCGCCGACGGCGCGCCGGCCAGCTTCAAGTCGCAAATGAAACGGGCTGACGCAAGCGGCGCCGCGTTCGCGGTGATCTTCGGCGAAGAAGAGGTGGCGAACGGCACGGTGGGCGTGAAAGCGCTGCGCGGGGCGGGCGGAGACGGGGAAAAGAACGTTCAGCAGACCGTACCGGTCGAAGGCTTGACCGAATTCCTAATCAATGCGATGGTTGCATCCGCCGAAGACGGCGACGACTGATCGCGCTGGTATCCGCTCGACAAGAAAGGCCTGAACAGGAAGGAATCGCTCGCCGATGAGTTATCACGACGAACAAGAATCGATTGAAAGTCTCAAGGCGTGGTGGGCCCGCTGGGGTAACCTCACCACGTGGATCGTGCTCGCGGCGCTCGTCGTCGCGGCCGGTTTCAACGGCTGGAACTACTGGCAGCGCCGTCAGGCTGCCGAGGCGTCCGGGCTGTACGAGCAGGTCCAGAAGGCCGCCGCCGCGAACGACAAGGCGACGATGGCCCGCGCGGCCGCCGACATGGAAGACAAGTTCGGCAGCACGCCGTATGCGCAGATGACGGCGCTCTCCGCTGCGAAGACGCTGTACGCGGCCGGCGACGCGGCAGGTGCGAAGGCGCAGTTGCAATGGGCTGTCGATCACGCCAAGGATGACGAGTACAAGCAGATCGCGAAGCTGCGTCTCGCGGCGCTGCTGCTCGACGAGAAGGCGTACGACGCGGGCCTCGCGCTGCTGTCGGGTACGCCGGTCGATGCATTCAAGGGCCTCGTGGCCGATCGCCGTGGCGATCTGCTTGCCGCGCAAGGCAAGACCGACGATGCGCGCGCGGCTTACAAGCTTGCGCTCGACGGCCTGTCGAAGGATGACCAGTCTGCGCGCCAGCTCGTTCAGTTCAAGCTGGACGCGCTCGGCGGCTGAACCCTGGTCCCCTCAACCTCTTAACTCTGCTTCGCTAACCGATGAATTTGCTGAAACGTTACGCTGTGCCCGTTGCCTGCGCGGCGGCTGTCCTCGCATTGGCGGCCTGCTCGTCGACGAAGGATGCGCGACGCGTGCCGACGCCGCTCACCGAGTTCAAGCCCGTGATGGACGTGCAACAGGTCTGGAAGGCGAGCGTCGGCAAGGGCGGGCGCTACCTGTTCTCGCCGGTGGCCGTGGGTGACGCCGTCTATGCGTCGGGCGAAAACGGTTCGGTCGAGAAGATCGACGCGAAGACGGGCCAGACGATCTGGCGCGCGAAGGTCGGCTCCGACCTGTCGGCCGGTGTCGGCAGCGACGGCAACCTGACCGCGGTCGGCGCGCTGAAGGGTGGCGTGTTCGTGCTGGGCCCGGACGGCAAGCAACTGTGGAAGACCAGCGTGCAGGGCGAGATCTTCTCGCCGCCGCTCGTCGGCAACGGTCTCGTGGTCGTCCGCACGATCGACGGCCAGGTGATCGCGTTCAACGCGCAGACGGGCGAGCAGAAGTGGAACTACCGCAACCGCGCGGTGCCGCTGAACCTGCGCGTGTCGGCCGGCATGACGTTCGCGGGTGACGCGGCGGTGCTGGCGGGCTTCCCCGGCGGCGGGCTGGTCGCGATCAACCTGCAGACGGGCGAGCCGTTCTGGCAGACCCCGGTGTCGTTCCCGAAGGGCGTGACCGAAGTCGAGCGCATCAACGACGTCAGCGGCCCGCCGACGCTCGTGGGCGCGGAAGCCTGCGCGGTGACGTTCCAGGGTCAGCTCGGCTGCTTCGACGCGAACTCGGGCCGCCCGCTGTGGGAAAAGGCGTTCTCGAGCCGTAGCGGCCTCGCGCAGGACGATTCGGTGGTCGCCGGCGGCGACGACTGGTCGGTCGTGACGGCGTACGACGCCGCCTCGGGCAACGAGTTGTGGCGCAACGACAAGCTGAAGAGCCGTGACGTCAGCGTGCCGTATCTGCTCGGGCACGCAGTCGTGATGGGCGATTACAAGGGCTTCGTGCACTTCCTGTCGCGCGAAGACGGCAGCTTCATTGCACGGATGAAGACCGACGGCAGCGCGATTACGGCGGCGCCGGTCCTCGCGGGCAATACGCTCGTCGTGCAGACGAAGGACGGCGGCCTGTACGGATTCCGTCCGCGCTGACGCGCAGGAAACACGCGCGGCCGCGGTGCGACGGGCTTGTCCCGTGCACCGCGGCCGCGCGGCTTGAAGGCGGCCGGTGCTCCCGGCCGCTCGGTATTTGAAAGGCAGTTCGAGACGAAAGACGACGGCGCGCAACGCGCGCCAGGCGCGCGCATCCGGCGCGGCGCGAATTCGTGATATTTTCATTCAGCGCAGCCGCCCGCAGCAGCGGGCCTCCCGCTGCTGCGCTTCACCGTAGAAAACACAGATGAAACCGGTCATTGCCCTTGTTGGGCGCCCCAATGTGGGGAAATCCACGCTGTTCAACCGGCTCACGCGCTCGCGTGATGCGCTGGTCGCCGACTTGCCGGGCCTGACGCGCGATCGCCATTACGGCGAAGGGCGCGTCGGCGAGCGGCCGTACCTGGTCGTCGATACGGGCGGCTTCGAGCCCGTCGCGAAGGACGGCATCCTGCACGAGATGGCGCGCCAGACGCGGCAGGCCGTCGAGGAAGCCGACGTCGTCGTGTTCATCGTCGACGGCCGTAACGGCCTTGCGCCGCAGGACAAGTCGATCGCCGACTACCTGCGCAAGACCGGCCGGCCGATCTTCCTGGTCGTCAACAAGGCCGAGGGGATGAAGTACACGGCGGTCGCGACGGACTTCTACGAGCTCGGGCTCGGCGACCCGCGTGCGATCTCGGCCGCGCACGGCGACGGCGTGACCGACATGATCAACGAGGCGCTGGAAGTCGCGTACGCGGGTCAGCCGGAGGAAGCGGACGAGGACGACCCGTCGCGCGGCATCAAGATCGCGATCGTCGGCCGTCCGAACGTCGGCAAGTCGACGCTCGTGAACGCGCTGATCGGCGAAGATCGCGTGATCGCGTTCGACATGCCGGGTACGACGCGCGATTCGATCTACGTCGACTTCGAGCGTAACGGCAAGAAATACACGTTGATCGACACGGCCGGCCTGCGCCGCCGCGGCAAGGTGTTCGAGGCGATCGAGAAGTTCTCGGTCGTGAAGACGCTGCAGTCGATCTCCGACGCGAACGTCGTCATTCTTCTGCTGGATGCGCAGCAGGACATTTCCGACCAGGACGCACACATCGCCGGCTTCGTCGTCGAGCAGGGCCGCGCGCTCGTGATCGGCGTCAACAAGTGGGACGGCCTCGACGAGCATGCGCGCGATCGCGCGAAAGCGGATTTGACCCGCAAGCTCAAATTCCTCGACTTCGCGAAATCGCATTACATTTCGGCCGCGAAGAAGACCGGCATCGGCGCGCTGATGCGCTCGGTCGACGACGCGTACGCGGCGGCAATGGCGAAGCTGCCGACGCCGAAGCTCACGCGCGCGCTGATCGAGGCGGTCGAGTTCCAGCAGCCGCGTCGTCGCGGCCCGGTGCGTCCGAAGCTGCGCTACGCGCACCAGGGCGGCCAGAATCCGCCGCTCATCGTCATCCACGGTAACGCGCTCGACGCAGTGACGGAAACGTACAAGCGCTACCTGGAAAACCGCTTCCGCGAAACTTTCTCACTGACTGGGACTCCATTGCGAATAGAGTTCCGTTCGTCGAACAATCCGTACGCGGACAAGAGCTGAAGACGTCTGTTACACGCGTCACGCAAGGGGTTGGCCGCAAGGCCTATGCCCCGGGCGGGCCAGGCAAAATCGGCTATAGTGTAGCGATTGGCGCCGGATCTCTTTTTCTTCGCCGCCAATCCAGATCAACCTGCAAAAAAAGATGGAGTACGCCATGAGCAACAAAGGGCAATTGTTACAAGACCCGTTTTTGAACGCACTGCGCAAAGAGCACGTTCCCGTTTCGATCTACCTCGTCAATGGCATCAAGCTTCAAGGGAACATTGAATCGTTCGACCAGTACGTCGTGTTGCTCCGTAATACGGTGACCCAGATGGTGTACAAGCACGCCATCTCGACGGTCGTGCCGGCGCGCCCGGTGAATTTCCACCCGGACGCGGAAGTCTCGTCCTAACCTATCGCAGCGGCCGGCATCCGGTCGCCGCGAGCGACCGATGCCAGCCGCCTTATCTTGACACCCGATAATTTGATCAACGCAGCGCTCGTCGGCATCGATTTCGGCAAGACCGATTTCGAAGCCAGTCTCGAAGAACTCAGTCTTCTCGCCTCCAGCGCGGGGGCCCGTCCCGCAGTCACCCTCACGGGTCGTCGCTCCAGTCCCGATGCCAAGATGTTTATCGGCAGCGGCAAAGCCGAAGAACTCCGGCTTGCGTGCGACGCGCACAACGTCGAAATCGTCATCTTCAACCACGCATTGGCGCCCGCCCAGCAACGTAATCTGGAGCAGGCACTTAACAGGCGCGTGGTCGATCGCACCAGCCTCATCCTCGACATCTTTGCGCAGCGTGCCCGCAGCCACGAAGGCAAGCTGCAGGTCGAACTCGCGCAGCTTCAGTACCTGTCGACGCGGCTCATTCGCGCGTGGACCCACCTTGAACGGCAGAAGGGTGGTATCGGCCTGCGCGGCCCTGGCGAAACCCAGCTCGAAACCGACCGCCGGCTGATCGGCGAACGCATCAAGATGCTGAAGTCGCGGCTCGACCGGCTGCGCCGGCAACACAGTACGCAACGCCGGCAGCGCGCGCGCAGCGGCACGATGTCGGTGTCGCTCGTCGGCTATACGAACGCGGGCAAGTCGACGCTGTTCAATGCGCTGACGAAAGCACAGGCCTACGCGGCCGACCAGTTGTTCGCCACGCTCGACACGACGTCGCGGCGCGTGTACCTCGGCGACGAGGTCGGTCAGATCGTCGTGTCGGATACGGTCGGGTTCATCCGCGAGTTGCCTCACCAGCTGGTCGCTGCATTCCGCGCGACCCTCGAGGAAACGATCCACGCGGATCTGCTGCTGCATGTGGTCGATGCGTCGAGCGCGGTCAGGCTTGAACAGATCGAGCAGGTCAATGGTGTGCTGCACGAGATCGGCGCGGACACGATCCGCCAGGTGCTGGTGTTCAACAAGATCGACGCCGTGCCTGAGCTGGCGGCCCGCGGCGACGCGGTCGAGCGGGACGAGTATGGTAATATTTCGCGCGTCTTTTTGAGCGCGCGCACCGGTCAGGGTCTTGACGCGTTGCGTGCCGCCATCGCCGAAATCGCCTCCGCGGAACACCTTTCCAGCGCGACGTTACCCAACGGCGCGCTCGACGGCACCCCCGCTGAACCACACGAAGACCACACGATTTCCGAACACGGGCGCTAACCGGTCCCGGCCGGTTCGTCGGCGTCTAATCTGGTGAACAAACTCTGGTGAACGAATACAACGAGCGGAGTACCTGGCGGCGGATGCGCGCCTTGCTGTCGATCAACGATCCCCGCTGGGGACGCGGCGAAGGCAATGGCAAGGATGGATCCCGTCCCCGAGCGAATGAATCGAAGCGGCCGCAAGGCGGCGACGGCGATGGTCCGCCCGATCTCGACGAGATGTGGCGCAACTTCAACCGGCGCCTGAACGGCCTTTTGGGCGGCAAGGGCGGCAACGGCTTCCGTCCTGACAACGGGCGGGCCGCGCGAGTCGGCGTCGGCATCGTGATCGGCGTGCTGGTCGCGGTCTACGCGGGCAGCGGGCTGTTCGTCGTGCAGGACGGTCAGACGGGCGTCGTGCTGCAACTCGGCAAGCTGTCGGGCACGGTCGGTCAGGGCGTGCACTGGCGCGCGCCGTATCCGTTCGCGTCGCATGAGATCGTCGATACGTCGCAGGTCCGCTCGATCGAGATCGGCCGCAACAACGTCGTGCGTCTCGCGAACGTGAAGGAAGCGGCGATGCTGACGCGCGATGCCGATATCGTCGACGTGCGTTTCATCGTCCAGTACCGGATCCGTTCCGCGACCGATTACCTGTTCCGCAGTGTCGATCCCGAGCGCAGCGTCTCGCAGGCCGCCCAGGCCGCGGTACGTGTGATCGTCGGCACGCGCAGCGCAGCCGACGTGCTGAACCAGGATCGCGACGCGCTGCGCGAGCAGCTCTCCACCGCGATCCAGCGCGATCTCGACCGCTACCAGTCGGGGCTCGAGGTGACGGCCGTCACGATGCAGAGCGTTGCGGCGCCCGAGCAGACGCAGGCCGCGTACGGCGAGGTCGCGAAGGCTCGAGACGAGCGCGAGGCCGCGAAGCGCGCCGCGCAGGCGTATGCAAGCGACCTGCTGCCGAAGGCGCAGGGCGATGCCGCGAAGCTCGTCGACGAAGCGAAGGCGTATGCCGATCGCGTGGTCACGGAAGCCGAAGGCGATGCCGACCGCTTCAAGCAGGTCTATGCGCAGTACTCGAAGGCGCCCGCGGTGATCCGCGAGCGGATGTATCTCGAGACGATGCAGGAAATCTATTCGAACTCGACGAAGGTGTTCGTCGGCAACAAGGGCGGCAACAGCGTCGTGTATCTGCCGCTCGACAAGCTCGTCGAGCAGGGGCGACAAAACGCCGCGGCGTCCACTGGTGCCTCCGCGCCCGATGCGACGTCGGCACCGGCGGCTGTCGCGCCGGCTGCAGCGGCACCCGCGAGTGCGGCGTCGGCGGCGTCCGGCAACGACGTGCTGCGATCGCGCGAAGGGTTTCGCAGCCGGTCGCGCGAAGACGATCTGAAGTAACGGGGAGCGCAGAACATGAACCGAATCATTGCGCTCGTCGTCGCAATCGTGATCGTTGCCTTCGCGGCATCGTCGACCGTCCTGACCGTCGATCCGCGCCACACGGCCGTGCTGTCGGGACGCGATGGCGCGCAGCCCGAGCTGGCGGGCCCGGGCATCCATTTCAAATTGCCGCCGCCGCTGCAGACGGCCACGCTGATCGACACGCGCCTGCAATCGGTCGAGTCGTCGGATCCGCTGCAGCTGGCAACGGAAGACAAGCACGACCTGCTCGTCGCCTACGCGGTGAAGTATCGGATCAGCGATCCGATGAAGTATTTCGCGACGACGGGTGGCGACCCGTCGGCAGCCGGCGACCGTCTGGCCGGCGCGCTGAAGAGCGCACTCGGCGACGCGTTCGGCAAGCGCTCGCTCGACGACGCGCTCGGCGGCCAGCGTGCGATCGCCGATGCGGCGCGCGACGAAGTGAAGGCGAAGGCGTCCGGGTTCGGCGTCGACGTGGTCGACGTCCAGCTGACGCGCGTCGACTTGCCGGCCGCTCAGACCGATGCGGTCTATCAGCGGATGATCGGCGCGCTGCGCGATCAGGCGGCGCAGGTGCGTGCGCAAGGCGCGGCCGACGTCGAGCAGATCAAGGCGGACGCTGAACGCGAACAGCAGGCCGTGCTCGCGAACGCGTACAAGTCCGCGCAGACGATCAAGGGCGAGGGCGATGCGAAGGCTGCGACGATTGCCGCCGACGCGTTCGGCCGCGATCCGCAGTTCTATCAGTTCTACGCGAGCCTGCAGGCTTACCGGAAAACGTTCAAGCGCAACGACATCATCGTCGTCGACCCCGACAGCGAGTTCTTCCGCTTCATGCGCAGCCCGACGGGCGGTGCCGCACCGGCGGCGCCTGCTCCCCGCAAACACTGACCTTGGGGCGCCGCGTCGAGCGGCGCCGTCGCTCGCATGGACCTGGCTGGCTCGTTGTTGCTCGCAGTAGCGCTGATGCTGATCATCGAGGGGGCGTTCCCCTTCGTGTTTCCCGTCGCCTGGCGCGACACGTTTCGTAGAATAGCTGAGCGGCCGCCGCATCATATCCGGATCGGCGGGCTGATCGTGATGGTGCTCGGGCTCGTACTGCTGCTGCTCGCGACCTGACCGGACACCTGATCCAGACGGCGCATCCGCCGTTCGTCCCGCCCGAATTCAGAATTTCCGATTCACATCGCGGCGCGCGTGTCGCGCGCTGTTTCCCGTCGTAGGACCGTACCGATGTCGACCTGGTTACTTCCCGAGAATATCGCCGACGTACTGCCGTCGGAAGCGCGCAAGATCGAGGAGCTGCGCCGCAGGCTGCTCGACCGCTTCCGTTCGTATGGCTACGAAATGGTGATGCCGCCGCTGCTCGAGTATCTCGAGTCGCTGCTGACGAGCGGCGGCGCCGACCTGCGCCTGCGCACCTTCAAGCTGGTCGACCAGATGTCGGGCCGCACGCTCGGCCTGCGCGCCGACATCACGCCGCAGGTCGCGCGGATCGACGCGCACCTGTTGAATCGCCAGGGCGTGACGCGCCTCTGCTATGCGGGCCACGTGATGCATACGCGTCCGCGCGGCCTGCACGCGACGCGCGAGCAGATCCAGATCGGCGCCGAAATCTACGGGCATGGCGGGCTGGAAGCCGATCTCGAGATCCAGCAACTGATGCTCGATGCGTTGCATCTCGCGGGCCTGTCGCGCATCCGTCTCGACCTCGGTCACGCGGGCGTGCTCGCGGCGCTGCTGGCGCGCGACGCGCAGGCTGCCGAGCGCGGCGAGTCGCTGTACGACGCGTTGTCGGGCAAGGACGTGCCGCTGCTGAACGAGCTTACCGACGATCTCGGTGCCGATACGCGCGCCGCGCTGCGTGCGCTGCCGCACCTCTATGGCGATGCGAGCGTGCTCGCCGAGGCGCGCGCGCGGTTGCCGGTGCTACCCGAAATCACGCGGGCGCTCGACGATCTGGCGCAACTCGCGGCGCAGGCGAAGGGTGTCGAAGTGGCGATCGATCTTGGCGACCTGCGCGGCTACGCGTACCACAGCGGCGCGATGTTCAGCGCCTACATCGACGGCGTGCCGAACGCGATCGCGCGCGGCGGCCGCTACGACCACGTCGGTCAGGCGTATGGTCGTGCCCGTCCGGCCACGGGCTTCTCGCTCGACCTGCGCGAACTCGCGCGGATCTCGCCGGTCGAGGCGCGCGGCACCGCGATTCTCGCGCCGTGGGCGCAGGACGACGCGCTGAGCGCGGCCGTTGCGGCGCTGCGCGATGCGGGTGAAGTCGTGATCCAGGCGCTGCCGGGTCACGATCATGTACTCGACGAGTTCGCTTGCGACCGTTCGCTCGTCGAGCGCAACGGCGCATGGGTGGTCGAACCCCGATAAACAGGCGTTCGCGGGACGTGCTTCGGCGTGCATATCGTTGAAGCGAAACGGAAAAATTCGGAATCGCCCGCGAACATAGGTAGAATACGTTTTTAACCAGCTAACGAATCAACATGTCTGCCAGCGCAGTGAACGTGACTCCCGGGCGCAATGTCGTCGTCGTGGGAACGCAATGGGGTGATGAAGGCAAGGGCAAGATCGTCGACTGGCTGACGGACCACGCTCAGGGCGTCGTGCGTTTCCAGGGCGGTCACAACGCCGGCCACACCCTCATCATCGGCGGCAAGAAAACGATCTTGCGCCTCATTCCGTCGGGCATCATGCGTGAAGGCGTCGCCTGCTACATCGGCAACGGCGTCGTCCTGTCCCCCGAAGCACTGTTCAAGGAAATCGGCGAGCTGGAAGAGGCCGGCGTGAACGTGCGCGACCGCCTGTTCATTTCCGAAGCCACGACGCTGATCCTGCCGTATCACATCGCGATCGACCAGGCGCGCGAAGCGCGCAAGGGCGCGGGCAAGATCGGCACGACGGGCCGCGGCATCGGCCCCGCGTACGAAGACAAGGTTGGCCGCCGCGCGCTGCGCGTGCAGGACCTGTTCGACGCGAAGACCTTCGCCGACCGCCTGCGCGAAAACCTCGATTTCCACAACTTCGTGCTGACCCAGTACCTGGGTGGCGCGGCCGTCGATTTCCAGGCCACGCTCGACACGATGCTTGGTTATGCCGATCGCCTGAAGCCGATGGTGGCCGACGTGTCGCGCCGCCTGTACGACGCGAACAATGCGGGCCAGAACCTGCTGTTCGAAGGCGCGCAAGGCACGCTGCTCGATATCGATCACGGCACCTATCCGTTCGTCACGTCGAGCAACTGCGTCGCAGGTGCGGCGTCGGCTGGCGCGGGCGTCGGTCCGCAGAAGCTCAACTACATCCTCGGCATCACGAAGGCGTATTGCACGCGCGTCGGCTCGGGCCCGTTCCCGAGCGAACTGTACGATGCGGACAATCCGCAGCGTCAGGACCAGGTCGGCGTCACGCTCGCGAACGTCGGCAAGGAATTCGGTTCGGTCACCGGCCGTCCGCGCCGCACGGGCTGGCTCGACGCGGCCGCGCTGCGCCGCTCGATCCAGATCAACGGCGTGTCGGGCCTGTGCATGACGAAGCTCGACGTGCTCGACGGCCTCGACGAAGTCAAGCTGTGTGTCGGCTACAAGATCGACGGCAAGGATGCGGACATCCTGCCGCGCGGTGCCGCCGACGTGGCCCGTTGCGAGCCCGTGTACGAAACGTTTGCAGGCTGGAAGGAAAGCACGGTCGGCATCAAGACGTGGGAAGCACTGCCGGCGAACGCACAGGCTTACCTGACCCGCGTCCAGGAAGTGGCTGGCGTGCCGGTCGACATGGTGTCGACGGGCCCGGACCGTGACGAAACGATTCTGCTCCGCCATCCGTTCAAGGTGTAATGTCCAGATGACGCAGCAAATCACGATGACGGCGGCAGACTTGATGACTGATCCGCGCAACGACGACAAGAACCTGTGGGTAGGTTGGGACGAGTATCACCGTCTCATCGAGTTGCTCGCGCTCCAGGTGCATGCATCGGGCTGGAAGTTCGACCAGATCCTGTGCCTCGCGCGCGGTGGCCTGCGCGTCGGCGATCAACTGTCGCGCATCTACGACGTGCCGCTCGCGATTCTCGCGACGAGTTCGTACCGGGAAGCGGCCGGCACCGAGCAGGGCGATCTCGACATCGCGCAGTACATCACGATGACGCGCGGCAACCTGGCGGGCAACGTGCTGCTGGTCGACGATCTCGTCGATTCCGGCGTCACGCTTGCGCGCGTGCAGGAGCACCTGAAGGAGCGCTATCCGTCGGTGACGGCCGTGCGCTCGGCCGTGCTCTGGTACAAGGGTTGCTCGAAGGTCAAGCCTGACTATCACACGCAGTTCCTGCCGACGAATCCGTGGATTCATCAGCCGTTCGAGGAGTGGGACACGGTTCGCCCGCACAACCTCGAGGCGTGGATCAAGCGCGGTCGCGCACAGCGCGACGGTTCGGGCGCGTAAGCGGCCGGCAGATCGAAGGAAAGCCTTGTACGGCGCCGCTTGCGGCGCCGTTTTTCATTGGGGCGCCATGCGTGACGGCGCCGCGCGTACCGTGGATCCGGTAGGCAGACGGCGTTGCCGCGGCTATGATTGGCAGCCCTGCCACAGCTCGCGCCGGATTGCATGCGCGGCGTGGATCACGTGGTGACAAGGCAACAGAGCAGGGCGGCGTTTCACGGGGGCGCGAGTAGAATAGCGCTCGTTTTGTCCGACCCGGACCCGATTATTACGCTTCATATGAACGACACGATCCAAGCGACCGACGCAGCACACGCGCCGCATTCGACGCAACAACACTCGATGCGGGCGCTAGCGATAGCAGCCATCGGCGTCGTGTTCGGCGACATCGGCACCAGCCCGCTGTATTCGCTCAAGGAGGCGTTCAGCCCCGCACACGGCATTCCGCTCACCGAAGGATCGATCCTCGGCGTGATTTCGCTGTTGTTCTGGGCAATCATCCTGGTGGTCGGCATCAAGTACCTGCTGTTCGTGATGCGGGCAGACAACAACGGCGAAGGCGGCGTGCTTGCGCTGATGGCGCTGTCGCTGCGGCCGCTCAACTCGAAATCCCGTGTGACGGGTGCACTGATGGCGCTCGGCATCTTCGGCGCCTGCATGTTCTACGGCGACGCGGTGATCACGCCGGCGATCTCCGTGATGTCGGCGGTCGAGGGTCTCGAAATCGCGACGCCGCACCTGTCCCACCTCGTACTGCCGATCACGATCGTGATCCTGATCGCGCTGTTCTGGATCCAGCGTCACGGCACCGCACTGGTCGGCAAGCTGTTCGGCCCGATCATGGTGGTGTGGTTCGTCGTGATCGCGGCACTCGGTGTGTACCACATCGCGCGCGTGCCGGGCATCATGGCGGCCATCAACCCGTATTACGCGGCGTCGTTCATGGCCGATCACCTGCTGCAGGCGTACGTCGTGCTTGGCTCGGTCGTGCTGGTGCTGACCGGCGCGGAAGCGCTCTACGCGGACATGGGCCACTTCGGTGCGAAGCCGATCCGCATCGCCGCCTACGGGCTCGTGATGCCGTCGCTCGTGCTGAACTACTTCGGCCAGGGTGCGCTGCTGATCCAGAACCCGAAGGCGATCGAGAACCCGTTCTTCCTGCTGGCACCCGATTGGGGGCTGCTGCCGCTCGTCGTGCTGTCGACGGTCGCGACCGTGATCGCGTCGCAGGCGGTGATCTCGGGCGCGTATTCGCTGACGTCGCAGGCCATCCAGCTCGGTTACGTGCCGCGCATGAAGGTGCTGCATACGTCGGAACTCGCGATCGGCCAGATCTACGTGCCGGTCGTGAACTGGCTGCTGCTGTTCGTGATCCTCTGCATCGTCATCGGCTTCAAGAGCTCCGACAACCTCGCGGCCGCGTACGGCATCGCGGTGACGGCGACGATGGTGATCACGACCGTGCTCGCCGCGGTCGTGATGGTGAAGGTGTGGAACTGGAACCGGCTGCTGGTCGGCGCGATCATCGCGGTGTTCCTCGCGGTCGACCTCGGCTTCTTCGGCGCGAACCTGCTGAAGGTCGCGCAGGGCGGCTGGCTGCCGCTCGGCATCGGCGCGCTGCTGTTCTTCCTGCTGATGACCTGGTACAAGGGGCGTCACATCGTCAAGGAGCGCACGGCGGCCGACGGTATCCCGCTCGAGCCGTTCCTGCAGGGACTGCTCGCGCATCCGCCGCACCGCGTGTCGGGCACCGCGATCTACCTGACCGGCAACGACAAGCTCGTGCCCGTCAGCCTGCTGCACAACCTGAAGCACAACAAGGTGCTGCACGAGCGAACCATTTTCCTCACGTTCGTCACGCGCGACATTCCTTACGTGCGCGATGACAAGCGCCAGACCTCGCGCGATGCGGGCGGCGGGCTGTACATCGTCAGGGCCGAGTACGGTTTCAACGAGACGCCGGACGTGAAGGCGGTGCTCGAGGAATTCGGCCGCACGCACGACATGACGTTCGAGCTGATGGATACGTCGTTCTTCCTCGCGCGCGAAACGGTCGTGCCGACGCATCTGCCCGGGATGTCGATCTGGCGCGAGCGCGTGTTCGCGTGGATGCACCAGAATGCCGCGAAGCCGACCGACTTCTTCTCGATCCCGGCGAACCGCGTGGTCGAGCTCGGGACGAAAATCGAGATCTGACGCGCGGAGTGGTGCGCGGGCCGTCCGTCCGCGTGCTGCGTTCGCCGCAGCCATAAAAAAGCCCGCCTTTCGGCGGGCTTTTTTGTACGTCGCGAAAGCTTGCGCGTGCTCAGCGCTTCAGCTTCGCGAACGCCGCGGCCATCGCGCCGGCCGGCTCCGGCTCGCGCGAACGCTGCGGGCGGGCGGCGCCGCGCCCCGCGTTGCCGCGATCCTGGCCGCCGCGCGACGACATGCCGGGCGCTGCCGCGTCGTCGTCGAGGCGCATCGTCAGCGCAATGCGCTGGCGCTTCACGTCGACGTCGATCACCTTCACCTTGACGACCTGGCCGGCCTTCACGACTTCGTGTGGATCCTTGATGAACTTCGTCGACATCGCGGACACGTGGACGAGGCCGTCCTGGTGGACGCCGATGTCCACGAACGCGCCGAACGCGGCGACGTTCGTCACGACGCCTTCGAGCGTCATGCCTGGCACGAGATCCGACACCTTCTCGACGCCTTCGCGGAACGTCGCGGTCTTGAATTCGGGGCGCGGATCGCGGCCCGGCTTCTCCAGTTCGGACAGGATGTCGCGCACCGTCGGCAGACCGAAACGTTCGTCAACAAATTCCGTCGGGGACAGGCCCGACAGCGCTTCGCGGTTGCCGAGCACGTCGTCGATGCGCTTGCTGATCTTCGCGAGCATCCGTTCGACGACCGGATACGCTTCCGGGTGCACCGACGAGCGGTCGAGCGGATTCTCGCCGCCGTTGATGCGCAGGAAGCCGGCGGCCTGTTCGAAGGTCTTGTCGCCGAGGCGCGGCACCTTGCGCAGGTGCTCGCGCGACGGGAACGGGCCGTTCGCATCGCGGTAGTCGACGATGTTGCGCGCGAGCGTCGCGTTCAGGCCCGACACGCGGGCGAGCAGCGGGGCCGACGCCGTGTTCGCGTCGACGCCGACCGCGTTCACGCAATCCTCGACGACCGCGTCGAGCGAGCGGGCGAGTTCGCGCTGGTTCACGTCGTGCTGGTACTGGCCGACGCCGATCGCCTTCGGCTCGATTTTTACGAGTTCGGCGAGCGGGTCTTGCAGGCGGCGCGCGATCGACACGGCGCCACGGAGCGACACGTCCATCTCCGGGAATTCCTTCGCGGCAAGCTCGGACGCCGAGTAGACCGATGCGCCGGCTTCCGACACGACGATCTTCTGCAGGCGCAGCTCCGGGTGTTTCGCGATCAGTTCGCTTGCGAGCTTGTCGGTTTCGCGCGATGCGGTACCGTTGCCGATACTGATCAGCTCGGCTTGCGTCTGCGCGGCGATGCGGGCGAGTTTCGCGATCGAGCCGTCCCAGTCGCGGCGCGGCTCGTGCGGGTAGATCGTGTCGGTCGCGAGCACCTTGCCGGTGCGGTCGACGACCGCGACCTTCACGCCCGTTCGCAGGCCGGGGTCGAGACCGATCACGGCCTTCGGGCCGGCCGGCGCGGCCAGCAGCAGGTCGTTCAGGTTGCGCGCGAACACGCGGATCGCTTCCGTTTCGGCCGTTTCGCGCAGCTGCGTGAGCAGTTCGTTCTCGATGTGCGGTTGCACCTTCACGCGCCAGCACCAGCGGCATACGTCGGACAGCCATTTGTCGGCCGGGCGGTTCTGGTTCGCGATGCCGACATGGCGCGCGATCATCGCCTCGCCGGGATGCGGCACCTGCGCGTCGAGCTCTTCGCCGAGGCCGAGCTTGACGGTCAGCACGCCGGCGTTGCGGCCGCGGAACAACGCGAGGGCGCGGTGCGATGGCACGGTCTTGATCGTTTCCGCGTAGTCGTAATAGTCGCGGAATTTCTCGCCTTCCTCGTTTTCCTTGCCCTCGACGACGGCCGACGACACGACACCCTGGTTGTGCAGGTAGTCGCGCAGCTTGCCGAGCAGCTCGGCCGTCTCGCCGAACTGTTCGGACAGGATGTCGCGGGCGCCGTCGAGCGCGGCCTTCACGTCGGCGACGCCTTTCTCGGCGTCGACGTACGCGGCTGCCTCGGCCTGCGGGTCGAGCAGCGGATTCGCGAGGAGCGCCTGGGCGAGCGGCTCGAGGCCAGCCTCGCGGGCGATCTGCGCACGCGTGCGGCGCTTCGGCTTGTACGGCAGATAAAGGTCTTCGAGCACCTGCTTGCTGTCGGCCGCGTCGATCGCGGCGCGCAGTTCGTCGGTCAGCTTGCCCTGTTCGTCGATGCTCGACAGGATCGTCGCGCGGCGATCCTCGAGTTCGCGCAGATACAGGAGGCGCTCCTCGAGCTGGCGCAACTGCGTGTCGTCCAGGTTGCCGGTCACTTCCTTGCGGTACCGGGCAATGAACGGAACGGTCGAGCCTTCGTCGAGGAGTTGCACTGCCGCCGCGACCTGGCGCGGCTGGACGGACAGTTCGGTGGCGATGCGCTGTACGATCTTGAGTGCTACGGTTTCCGTCATGTCGTGGATGATCTGCCTGCTGAAATCGCGGCGCGGGCCAGCAGGCCCGAAGCGGCGGGCTGCGTGGCGGGCCCGACGGGCCAGATGCCGCGGGTGAGTGAAGCGGGGCATTTTGCCATAAATGGCGGAGCGCCCAGCCGGGGGTGATAGAATTTGACACATGTCCCGCAGCTTTCCTACGACGTTGCCAACTTCCCGAATTTCTCTCGTCGCGCTCGGCGCAGCGCTCGCCGCGGCTTTGTCTGTGGGGCCTTCCGGCGCGTTCGCGCAGGCTTCGGGCGCCACCGCGCCGGCCGCCGCCGCGGCTGCGCCCGTGACGGCCACCACCGCACCGGATTTCGACGCCCGTCAAAAAGTGCTCAATCAACGCACCGCGGAAAACGATTATCGTTATGCGGTGGCCGAGCACGATTGCTACAGCAAGTTCTTCGTCAATCACTGTCTGGGCAAGGCGCGTGAGCAGATGCGCGACGAGCGGGCGAGCATCCGCCAGGAGCAGCTCGCGCTCAACGACGAGCAGCGGGCGGTGCGCGCGCAGCAGCGCGACCAGCAGCAGGCGCTGAAGGCGGCGCAGAACGCGGCGGAAGCGCCGCAGCGCGCGGCGAACGACGCGGCAAACGCGGCTGCGTTCCGCGACAAGCAGGAGCAGAATGCGCTGAAGCAGGCGCAACGCGGCGCGGAAGCGCCGCAGCGCGCGGCGAGCAAGCAGGCATACGACCAGAAGCAGGGCGACTTCCAGCGCAAGCTCGACCAGGCGCACCAGCAGGCCGCGCAGAAGGCGCAGGAGCGGGCGGACAACGCCGCGCGCTACGAGCAGAAGCAGAAGGAAGCCGTGCAGCACAAGGCCGATGTCGAGCAGCGTCAGAAGGAAGCGGCCGAGAAGGCGCAGCAGAAGCAACAGCAGGGGCAGTAACGTGTTGGATTGATCCGGAATCAGTCTCGTGCGCGCTGGCACGCCAGCCGGCGCGCTGCTTCGATGAGGAGGCAAGTATGCAAAACCGTCCCACGGAACAGCAGCAGGAATTGCACAACCGTTTGGCTGCATTGCAGGAGCAGCACCAGCAGCTCGCTCGGGAGATCGAGCTGAAGGAAGGACACTCCGACATCGACGACATCACGCTGCACCGCCTGAAGAAGGAAAAGCTGGCGGCCAAGGACAAAATCATTTTGCTGCAATCGCAGCTGGAACCGGATAAGCGCGCCTGAGCGCGGCCTGGCAAGCGCCGGCGCCGCCCGGGCGCTGGACACAGGAACGCTTGCCTTGAATTCACCGCTTGAAGCCACCCCCGATGCTCGGCGCGACGTGTCGTCCGCCGGGCGCGCTCGTGCGCCCGAAGGCACCTTTGAGCTGAGCCGCAAGCGTGTCGACGAACTCGACACGATCTTCGGTGAAGGCGGGTTGCTGGCGCGTGCGCTCGACGGCTATCGGCCGCGTACGTCGCAGATCGAGATGGCGCGTGCCGTCGCGTCCGCGATGGAAGCGTCCGCGCGCCGGATGCCCGAGCCCGAGATCTTCGAAACCCGCAAGCGGCCGGCGCGTCGCCTCGGCGACGGCGACAAAACGGCCGAACCGGGCGCAGACGCCGCAGCAGCAGCCGAGCCCGACAGCGACGCCGGCGACAACACGCTGATCGTCGAGGCCGGCACGGGTACCGGCAAGACCTATGCGTACCTCGTGCCCGCGATGCTGTGGGGCGGCAAGGTGATCGTGTCGACCGGCACGAAGCACCTGCAGGACCAGTTGTTCGCGCGCGACATCCCGACCGTGCGCAACGCGCTCGCGGTGCCGGTGTCGGTCGCGATGCTGAAGGGCCGTGCAAACTACCTGTGCCACTACTACCTGCAACGCACGGCCGACAACGGCCGGTTGCCGTCGCGGCAGGATACGGCCTATCTGCAGGAAATCGTCCGTTTCGCGAAGATCACGAAGAGCGGCGACAAGGCCGAGCTCGCGAGCGTGCCGGAAACGGCACCCGTGTGGTCGATGGTCACGTCGACGCGCGACAACTGCCTCGGCCAGGAATGCCCGCATTACAAGGACTGCTTCGTGATGCAGGCGCGGCGCGAGGCGCAGCAGGCCGACGTCGTCGTCGTCAACCATCACCTGTTCTTCGCGGACATCATGCTGCGCGATACGGGAATGGCCGAACTGCTGCCGAACGCGAACACGGTCATCTTCGACGAAGCGCACCAGTTGCCGGAAACCGCGACGCTGTTCTTCGGCGAGACGCTGTCGACGACGCAGATTCTCGAGCTCGCACGCGACACGGTGGCGGAAGGGTTGAGCCATGCGCGCGACGCGGTCGAGTGGGTGAAGCTCGGCGGCGATCTCGAGCGCGCGGCGCGCGACTTGCGTCTTGCGTTCGCGAACGACCAGATCGTCCGCATGTCGCTCGCCCAGCTCGGTGACGATCACCCGATGTTCGGCGCGCTCGACGCGCTCGAGGCGGCGCTCGACGCTCTGGCGTCGGCGCTTGCCAGCCAGGCCGAACGGGCGGAATCGCTCGGCGCGTGCCTGCGGCGCGCGCGCGAACTGCAGGATCTGCTGGCCGGCTGGGTCGCGCCCGGAGCGACCGAGGCGGCCGCGAAGGCCGACGCGGCGGCGGCTGGCGACAAGGCGGCATCCGACGGCGATCCGAACGAGAAGGTGCGCTGGGTCGAAGTGTTCGCGCACACCGTCCAGCTGCACGAAACGCCGCTGTCGGTCGCGCCGATCTTTGCCAAGCAGCGCGCGGGCGTGCCGCGTGCGTGGGTGTTCACGTCGGCCACGCTGTCGGTGCGCGGCGATTTCACGCACTACGCGGCGCAGATGGGCCTCAGCTCGCGTCGCTCGATGACGCTCGCAAGCCCGTTCGACTACCAGTCGCAAGGGCTGTTGTACGTGCCGCGCAACCTGCCGCAACCGTCTTCGCCGGCGTTTACCGATGCCGTCTTCGACGCCGCGCTGCCGGCGATCGAGGCGTCCGGTGGCGGCGTGTTCATGCTGTGCACGACGCTGCGCGCGGTCGACCGGATCGCGTCGAAGCTGCGCGACGTGATCGAATCGCGCGGCTGGAACACGCCGCTGCTCGTGCAGGGCGATGCGAGCCGTACCGAACTGCTCGACCGTTTTCGTGCGTACGGCAACGCGATCCTGGTCGGTAGCCAGAGTTTCTGGGAAGGCGTCGACGTGCGCGGCGATGCGCTGTCACTCGTCGTGATCGACAAGCTGCCGTTCGCACCGCCGGACGATCCGGTGCTGGCCGCGCGGCTGGACGCACTGACGAAGAAAGGGCTGAGCCCGTTCGCCGTGCACCAGTTGCCGCAGGCCGTGATCACGCTGAAGCAGGGTGCGGGCCGGTTGATTCGCGCGGAGACGGATCGCGGCGTGCTGATGATCTGCGACACGCGGCTCGTCGACAAGCCCTACGGGCGCCGGATCTGGCAGAGCCTGCCGCCGTTCAAGCGGACCCGCGAGATCGCGGTCGTCCAGGACTTCTTCGACGAGCACCGTTCGGCAAAGCGCACGTGACGGCCGCGCGGCGATCGTCGCGCCATCGCACCGGCGCCGCCTGAATGCGGCGCCTATAAAAAACCCGGCTCGATGGCCGGGTTTTTCGTTCGTGCAGCGGATGCTGCACGGTGCGTTCGTCAGAACTGCCACCACGACTTCTTCGTGCCGGGGCGCGAGTGGCCCGTGACGTACGGGCTGTCGGGGAACGTGCCTGCGAGCACGCGCTTCGTGTCCTCGGCGAGTTGCGGCTGGTTCAGCTTGCCGTACGACAGGATCATGATGTGCAGCGCGTCCTCGATCGCCGGAGCGCCCTTGTAGTCCTTGATCGCGAGCTGCGCACGGTTGATGGCCGCGACGTAGGCGCCGCGCCGGTAGTAGTAGTCGGCTGCGTGCACTTCGTGCGACGCGAGCGCGTTGACGATGTAGCGCATCCGTGCGGCGGCGTCGGGTGCGTACTTGCTCTTCGGGAAACGGTCGACGACGACCTTGAACGCATCGTACGATTCGCGCAGTGCCTGCGGATCGCGCTCGCTCATGTCCTGGCCGGAGAAGCGGCCGAACAGGCCGAGATCGTCGTTGAAGTGGATCATCCCCTTCAGGTAGTACGCGTAAGGGATATCCGGATGATCGGGGTGGAGCTGGATGAAGCGATCGACGGCCTGGTCGGCGGCGGCCGCTTCGTTATCCTTCCAGTTGCAGTATGCAACGTTGATCTGCGCCTGTTGCGCGAAATGGCCGAACGGATCGCGGCCTTGCAGCGATTCGAAATATTTCGCGCACTTGCCCCAGTCGCCGCCGGACAGCGCGTCCTGGGCCTCTGAGTATAATTTGTTGTTCGACCAGGTAGCCGTCTCGTCCTGCTTCTGCGGCAAGCCGTGGCAGCCGGCGATGAGGGCCGCGGCCGCAACCGCCGCAGCCCGGGCGGCGACGGTGATGGCCGTGCGTTTGGTCGAATTCATCATGCTCGCATGTCCTAGCTTCAAGTCTCGGTGACCCAGTCTAAATGACCCGTTCAAGTTCGCAGAATGCCCAGCCGGGCACACCAAATCGCGAAGATTATAGCCCAAGCGATCGGCCCGCCGACGCTGCGTCGGGGGATTCCCTCGATGACGATCTGACCGGCGACGCAATGCAGCCGCCCGTCGTGCCGTCCGCGGCGGTCGATGAGGCGCCGCGCGTCGTCGAAGTGCCGCTGTCGCTCGCGGGCGAACGCCTCGACAAGGCGCTCGCCCAACTGTTCCCCGAATTCTCGCGCAGCCGCCTGCAGAGCTGGATCGAGGCGCAGCGCGTGCTCGTCGACGGCGCGCCGGCCAAGATCCGCCAGCCGGTGCCGCTCGGCGCGAAGATCGAACTCGTGCCCGACCTGCTCCCCGAGCAGCTCGCCTTTACGCCGGAGCCGGTGCCGCTCGACGTGATCTACGAGGACGACGCGCTTGTCGTCATCAACAAGCCGGCCGGCCTCGTCGTGCATCCGGCCGCCGGCAACTGGAGCGGCACGATCCTCAACGGGCTGCTGCATCGCTATGGTGGCGCGGCGGCCGGCCTGCCGCGTGCGGGGATCGTCCACCGGCTCGACAAGGAAACGTCCGGCCTGATGGTGGTGGCGCGCACGCTGGCCGCACAGACGGATCTCGTGCGCCAGCTGCAGGCCCGCACGGTGAAGCGCCGCTATTTCGCGCTCGTGTGGGGCACGATGCCCGAGGAAGGCACGATCGACGCGCCGATCGGCCGCGATCCGCGCGAACGCACGCGCATGGCCGTCGTCACGGGCGCGTCGGGCAAGCCCGCGCGTACGCATTTCCGCACGGTTGACACATGCCTGTGGCAACGTCAGCCGGTTTCGGCGATCCAGTGCGATCTCGAGACCGGTCGCACGCACCAGATCCGCGTGCACTGCGCGCACGCCGGGCACCCGCTGCTCGGCGATCCCGTGTACGGCCGCGCGCGTGGCAAGCGCTCGGTCACGCCGCTGCCGGACGGGTTCGCGCGACAGGCGCTGCATGCGTGGCGGCTCGGTCTCGTGCATCCGGTCACGGGCAAGGCGATGCAATGGCGCTGCCCGCTGCCGGACGACATGAACGCACTCGTCGCCGCGCTCGGCTTCGGGCAGGGCGACGAGGAATTCGACGACGATGACGGTGTCTACGACGATGACGATTTTGGCGGCGAGTATCAGGATGACGAGTCGTACCTGGACGATGAGGAGGAGTGAGTGCCGATGACGAACCTGGCGCCGCTGACGTGGCAGGACTGCGTACAGCCCGACTGGCAAGTGTCGCCGCGCGTGCGCGCGCTGATCACGACGCGTGACGGTGGGGTGAGCGAAGGCCCGTACGGGCGCTGGCAGGGCGGAGACGCGCTGCCGGGCGGGATGAATCTCGGCCTGCATACCGGTGACGACCCGGCCCATGTCGCCGGGAATCGCGCGCGCCTGCTCGCGCTGGCAGGCCAGTCGAGCGCTGCCTGGCTCGAGCAGGTTCACGGCGCGCAGATCGTGCGCGCGGACGAGGTGATCGCGGCGGCGCCCGCGGCTGCGGCGCCGGTGCAGGCCGACGCGAGTGTCACCGACCGGGCGGGCGCCGTCTGCGTCGTGATGGTCGCGGATTGCCTGCCCGTGCTGCTGTGCGACGCGCAGGGCCGCGCGGTCGGCGCCGCGCATGCGGGCTGGCGCGGGCTGGCGGCCGGCATCGTCGAGCAGACCGCGGCGCGTGTCGCGGCACTCGCGGGCGGTGCGACGGACGCGCTTCATGCGTACCTCGGGCCGGCGATCGGGCCGCAGGCGTTCGAGGTCGGCGCCGACGTGCGTGACGCGTTTCTCGACACGGCCCCGCAGTCGGAGCATGATGAAACCCGGCTTGCGTTCGTCGCGATCGATGGCACGCCCGGCAAGTTTCTGGCCGATCTCTATGCGCTTGCGCGCCTGCGTCTCGCGCGTGCGGGCGTGGCGCACGTGAGCGGCGGGACGGCCTGCACAGTTACCGAACAGGCGCGCTTCTATTCGTACCGGCGCGACCGCGTGACGGGTCGCATGGCGGCGGCGGTCTGGCTGGCCGATTGACGGGATGCGCATGCGCGTGTGGTTTGTTGCGCCGCAAAATCGGGTTATCTCGACATTTAGGCGGTCATGCCGCGCGGCATGCGCGATTGAATGAAAAATCGCAAAGTCAAGTCGGCCAAAATGTTTTATGTTTCGCCGGAACCCTTGTCCCGTCTGTTGCGCGAGGATTATCTCCGTGCGGAAATGGTCAGTGGTTTGACATGGCGCTTCACATGGGGAAAACGATAATGATAAAAATACCGCACTGCGGCAGAATCTGGAGACGCCTCTCCAGAGCATGACGGCCCGGCTCGCCGCCGGCATGCCGCGCGCGAGCAGGATTTCACGATAGACGCTCACGAATCACCGGTAAGGCAGGTAATGACAGCATCGAAAAAATCGTCGACGTCCGCTCAGGCGGGCACTTCCACGGGCAGCATTGGTTTCGATCCGGCCGCCCAGCCGATGCAGCAGATGTTCGAGTCGTGGTTGAACGCGTGGCGCGGTTTTGCAGATCCGGCACGCGCCGCGACTGCGTCGGCCACCGTAAATCCGTTCGCAACATTCCAGTTTCCGACATCGTTTCCGTTCCAGGTGCCGTCGATGCCCGATCTCGGCGCGATGGCATCGCCGTTCGCCGGGCTCAAGCTGCCGGCCGCCGCGATTCCGCCCGAGCGGCTGCAGGCGCTGCAGGCCGACTACGCGCGCGATTGCATGGCGCTGATGCAGCAGGCGGCCGCCGCGAAGCTCGAGTCGCCCGAGCTGAAGGACCGCCGTTTCAGCGGCGATGCGTGGAAGGCGTCGCCGGCGCATGCGTTCGCGGCTGCCTGGTATCTGCTCAACGCGCGCTACCTGCAGGAACTGGCCGACGCGCTTCAGGCCGATCCGAAGACGCGCGAGCGCATTCGTTTCACGGTCCAGCAATGGACGGCCGCGGCCGCGCCGAGCAACTTCCTCGCACTCAATCCCGACGCGCAGAAATCGATCCTCGACACGCAGGGCGAAAGCCTGCGGCAGGGGATGATGAACCTGCTCGGCGACATGCAGCGCGGCAAGATTTCGCAGACCGACGAATCGCAGTTCGTGGTCGGCAAGAACCTCGGGTGTACTGAAGGTGCGGTCGTCTACGAGAACGACCTGATCCAGCTGATCCAGTACACGCCGAAGACTGGCGAGGTGTTCGAGCGGCCGCTGCTGATCGTGCCGCCCTGCATCAACAAGTTTTACATCCTTGACCTGCAGCCCGAGAATTCGCTCGTCGCACACGCGCTGTCGAACGGTCATCAGGTGTTCCTCGTGTCGTGGCGCAATGCGGACGCATCGGTCGCGCACAAGACGTGGGACGACTACATGAACGAAGGGCTGCTCGCCGCGATCGACGCCGTGCAGCAGGTCAGCGGCCGTGAGCAGATCAACACGCTCGGCTTCTGCGTCGGCGGCACGATGCTCGCGACCGCGCTCGCGGTGCTCGCCGCGCGCGGCGAACATCCGGCTGCGTCGATGACGCTGCTCACCGCGATGCTCGATTTCACCGACACCGGCATTCTCGACGTATTCGTCGACGAGGCGCACGTGCAGATGCGCGAGCAGACCATCGGCGGCAAGAACGGCACGCAGCCGGGGCTGATGCGCGGCGTCGAGTTCGCGAACACGTTCTCGTTCCTGCGGCCGAACGACCTCGTGTGGAACTACGTCGTCGACAACTACCTGAAGGGCCGCACGCCGGCGCCGTTCGACCTGCTGTACTGGAACAGCGATTCGACGAGCCTGCCGGGCCCGATGTACGCGTGGTACCTGCGCAATACCTATCTCGAGAACAAGCTGCGCGAACCGGGTGCGTTGACCGTATGCGGCGAATCGGTCGACCTGACGCTGATCGACGTGCCGACCTTCATCTACGGCTCGCGCGAGGATCACATCGTGCCGTGGCAGACGGCCTATGCGTCGACGTCGATCCTGTCGGGCCCGCTGAAGTTCGTGCTCGGCGCATCGGGGCACATCGCGGGCGTGATCAATCCGCCGGCAAAGAAAAAGCGCAGCTACTGGGTCAACGACAGCGACCTGCCCGAGTCGGCGGACGCGTGGTTTGCCGGTGCGGCCGAGCAGCCGGGCAGCTGGTGGACGACCTGGGTCGAATGGCTCGACCAGTACGGCGGCCGCAAGGTGGAGCCGCCCGCCCAGCCCGGTACCGCGCAGTTCCCGGTGATCGAGTCGGCGCCGGGCCGTTACGTGTTGCAGCGCGATTGACGAAAACCGGACAGCGGCGCAGGCTGTCCGGTGCACCGCAGTTTTTTTAACAGGGCCGGTAGCGATGCGCCGTGTCGTGCGGGCCTGGAGGAAAGGGAAATGACGGACGTAGTGATCGTATCGGCCGCGCGGACCGCGGTCGGCAAATTCGGCGGTTCGCTTGCGAAGATTGCGGCGCCGGAGCTGGGCGCGACGGTGATCCGCGCGGTGCTGGAGCGTGCGGGCGTGAAGCCTGATCAGGTCAGCGAAGTGATTATGGGCCAGGTGCTGACGGCCGGTTCCGGGCAGAACCCGGCGCGGCAGTCGCTGATCAAGGCCGGCCTGCCGAGCGCAGTGCCGGGGATGACGATCAACAAGGTGTGCGGCTCGGGCCTGAAGGCCGTGATGCTGGCGGCGAACGCGATCGTCGCGGGCGACGCGGAGATCGTGATCGCGGGCGGCCAGGAGAACATGAGCGCATCGCCGCACGTGCTGCCGGGCTCGCGCGACGGGTTCCGGATGGGCGACGCGAAGCTGGTCGACACGATGATCGTCGACGGCCTGTGGGACGTGTACAACCAGTACCACATGGGCATCACGGCGGAGAACGTCGCGAAGGAATACGGGATCACGCGCGAGGAGCAGGACGCGTTCGCGGCGCTGTCGCAGAACAAGGCGGAAGCCGCGCAGAAGGCCGGCCGCTTCAACGATGAAATCGTGCCGGTGGCGATTCCGCAACGCAAGGGCGAGCCGCTGCAGTTCGCCACCGACGAATTCGTGCGTCACGGCGTGACGGCGGAATCGCTGGCCGGGCTGAAGCCGGCGTTCTCGAAGGACGGCTCGGTGACGGCGGCGAACGCGTCGGGGCTGAACGACGGCGCGGCGGCGGTGCTGGTGATGTCGGCGCAGAAGGCGGCGGCACTTGGCCTGACGCCGCTGGCGCGGATCAAGGCGTACGCGAACGCGGGCGTGGATCCGAGCGTGATGGGCATGGGCCCGGTGCCGGCATCGCGCCGGTGCCTGGAGCGCGCGGGCTGGACGCCGGGCGACCTGGACCTGATGGAGATCAACGAGGCATTTGCAGCGCAGGCGCTGGCAGTGCACAAGCAGATGGGCTGGGACACGTCGAAGGTGAACGTGAACGGCGGGGCGATCGCGATCGGCCACCCGATCGGTGCGTCGGGCTGCCGGATCCTGGTGACGCTGCTGCACGAGATGGCCAAGCGCGATGCGAAGCGCGGGCTGGCGTCGCTGTGCATCGGCGGCGGGATGGGCGTCGCGCTCGCGGTCGAGCGTCCGTAACCGGCCGTCCGTAACCGGCCGTCCATAAGCGGCCATTCGCGACCAGCGAACCGAATCCGTGTGCCGGCCGATTGCGGTTTCGGCCGGCGCCACGTGAAGTCAGAGGGGCCTCCGGCAGCTCTCGAAACCAAGAAAATGGAGTGAGATTCATGTCTCAGCGAATTGCGTATGTAACGGGCGGGATGGGCGGCATTGGCACCAGCATCTGCCAGCGCCTGTTGAAAGACGGTTTCAAGGTGGTCGCGGGTTGCGGCCCGAACTCGCCGCGCCGCGTGAAATGGATCGAGGACCAGAAGGCACTCGGGTACGATTTCATCGCGTCGGAAGGCAACGTCGGCGACTGGGACTCGACCAAGGAAGCATTCGACAAGGTCAAGGCTGAAGTCGGCGAGATCGACGTGCTGGTCAACAATGCGGGCATCACGCGCGACGTCGTGTTCCGCAAGATGACGCACGAAGACTGGACGGCCGTGATCGACACCAACCTGACGAGCCTGTTCAACGTGACGAAGCAGGTGATCGACGGGATGGTCGAACGCGGCTGGGGCCGGATCATCAACATTTCGTCGGTGAACGGCCAGAAGGGGCAGTTCGGCCAGACCAACTACTCGACCGCGAAGGCCGGCATCCACGGCTTCACGATGTCGCTCGCACAGGAAGTCGCGACGAAGGGTGTGACGGTCAACACCGTGTCGCCGGGCTACATCGGCACCGACATGGTGAAGGCGATTCGCCCGGACGTGCTCGAGAAGATCGTCGCGACGATCCCGGTGCGGCGTCTCGGCGGGCCGGAGGAAATCGGTTCGATCGTCGCGTGGCTCGCGTCGAACGATTCCGGTTTCGCGACGGGCGCCGACTTCTCGCTGAACGGCGGCCTGCACATGGGCTGAGCGTCCGCGCTGCGCGGGCCGGGTGGCCGCGCAGCCGGGCGTTTTCCGAAGGCCCCCGCCTCCCGGATTCGGGCGGCGGGGATTCGTCACTTCCGCTACGCTGCACTCAAAGGCGTTACATGACTACTACAAAGAAGACGGCCGAACGGCTCATCAAGAAGTACCCGAACCGTCGGCTCTACGATACCGAGACAAGCACGTACATTACGCTGACCGACGTGAAGCAGCTCGTGCTGGAGCAGGAGGACTTCAAGGTCGTCGATGCGAAATCCAACGAAGACCTGACGCGCAGCATCCTCCTGCAGATCATCCTCGAAGAGGAAAGCGGCGGCGTGCCGATGTTCTCGTCGTCGATGCTGTCGCAGATCATCCGTTTCTACGGGCATGCGATGCAGGGCATGATGGGCACGTACCTGGAAAAGAACATCCAGGCGTTCATCGACATCCAGAACAAGCTCTCGGATCAGTCGAAGAACCTGTACGAAGGCAATGCGATGAATCCGGAAGTCTGGTCGCAGTTCATGAACATGCAGGCGCCGATGATGCAAGGGATGATGACCAGCTACATCGAGCAGTCGAAGAACATGTTCGTGCAGATGCAGGAGCAGATGCAGAACCAGGCGAAGTCGATGTTCAGCACGTTCCCGTTCAAGCAACCGGGCGCATCGGAGCCGGAAAAGAAGTAATGGTTTCGCGGCAGGCCGACCGCGGCGGGCAACCCGTCGGGCGTCGGTGCCGCGAAGCTACGCGGTGCGGGTCGGCCGATCGCGCATTCGGGCGCGACGAGGTGCGGCCGGCGCTTGCCGAACCCTCTCGCCGACGGTCGTTCATGGCCGTCGGTACCGAATGCGCGCGCCGGGTCGGGCGTGCATGACCGTTGTCCGGTCGATCGAGATCCAGTCACCTGCGCAGGAAACCCGGAGCGTGCCCCGCCGGATGGTGTGCGTTCCTGCCGGTACGCGTACCATGAGCGGCGCTGCACGGCGAAGCATGGCAACTGCCTGCGGCGAAATGCGTATCGGCGACCGGGCACGACAGGCCGTGACGGGCGATGCGGCATCGATGCAGTGCGACCAAGAAAAACGAATTGAGAGAGAGCATGCGAGGGATTCGAATGGCATGGGCCCGCAGGCTGGCCGGTCTTGCTTCGATATTCACGATGGGCGTTGGCGTGGCGGTACCGGCCTTTGCGATGGACTGCGCGAAAGCCGTGCAACCGATCGAGAAGCGCATTTGCGCGAGCGCCGTGCTGCGCGCGGCCGACGCGCGCATGAATGCGGCCTATGCGGGTGCGTTGAAGGCCGCGCCGGATACCGCTATCCGCGACATGCTGATGCGTAGCCAGCGCCGCTGGATCGATGCGCGCAACAACCGTCTCGACGCCGATTACGAAGGCCACCCGCTGGCCGTCGACGAGGTGCGCAAGACCATCGATCGGCGCACCGCCGTGCTGGCCGATCAGTCGAACAAAGGGTTGATCGCGCGTGCGCAGGCCGAGCGCCAGTGGCTCGCGAAATACACGGGCGGCCCGCTCACCGGTTTCGATGCAAACTGCGATTTCCTTCCCGACGATGCGAGTGGTGCGCACGTTTCCTATGCGTGCTTCGGCGCGGTCCATGTGCAGCATCGTGCGCGGGTCTGCAGCCAGAGCGAGGACTGGGCGACCGGTGCGGTCTATCAGTACCGGTCGGTGAGCGCGACTGACGGCGGGAAGGTGCGACCCGTGGCGTTCTGCGAAGCGCCGGCGCATGGGAGTGCGTGCGACGACGGTGGCGCCCATTCGGCGTGGATGCGGGCGGGGACGTCCGGTGGCGATAATCACGCGTCGGTGCCCGTCGCCGGGTTGCCGCAACTCGATGCGGAAATGTGGCCGATCGGCGACGGAGACGACGCGGTGTGGTTCGAGCGGTGCCTGAAGGCGTCGGTGTTTCCGGACATGCGGTGACGTGCCGAATCGCGTGTTTGAGCAAGGCCCGCCTCGGCGGGCTTTTTTGTTGCGTCAGTCCGCCCCAGGCGCAGTGGATGTCGATTGATCGCTTTGACGCCGGGCCGAGCGAGCGGGCGAGACGATTCGCAATGCCGGGCAGCAGGCAGCCGCACAGCGGCGAAGAGGGGCGGACGGTATAGTCGAAATCCCGCAACGTCTGAATGTCACTCATGGGAAACAACACGCTACGCGTCGTCGTGGTCGGCGGCGGCATCGTCGGTGCATCCACCGCATGGCATCTTGCGCGATCGGGCGCGCAGGTCACGCTGCTGGAAAAGCAGGCTACGGCCGCAGCTGGCGCGACTCACTGGTCGTTCGGCTGGGTGGGTACCGGCAGCGCGTTTCCTTCTGAAAGCCCGTCCAGCTTCTCCCGTACGTTCGCAGCGCTCCCGGAGTTCGCCCGGCTGGCGCGCGAGCTGGGCCCGTTGCCGGTGACGACGCGCGGGGCACTCGTCTCGCTGGACACGGATGCGCAGACCGCTGCCTTGATCGACGAGCAGCGCGCGGCGGGCGTGCGCATGGAAGCGTTGGGTCGTCGAGAGGTGGCCCGGATGGAGCCGCGTCTTGCGCGGCTTCCCGAGTTGATTGCATGGGCGCCGGACGATTTCGTGGTCGAGCCGATCGACTTGGCGTATCAGTTGCTGGCCGGTGCGCAGGCCGCTGGCGCGCAGATCCGGTGCGGTTGCGCAGTCGAAGCGGTCGAAACGCACAATGGGCGCGCTGTCGGCGTGCATACCGCGCATGGGCATGTGCCGGCGGATGTCGTCGTCCTGGCGAACGCTGCTTCCGCGGTTGCCATCGCCGCGGGCCTGGGCGTGTCCCTGCCTGTTCGCGAGGAGCCGGCCGTGTTGATGCGTTTCGCTGCCGAGCCGGGTCTCATCAGCCACCTGCTCTACGGGCAGGATCTTGAAGTGCGTGTCGGCCCGTCGGGCAGCCTGCTGTCGGCCGCGGATCCTCCGGAAGAGGGCGACAGTGGACTTGCCGCGCTCGCTGCCCGTACCGCCTCGGAAATTTCGGCGTTGTTTGCCGATCCGCCGACCCTCACGCCGCTCTCTGCGAAATCGGCGCTTCGGCCGATGACGAACGACGGAGCGCCGATCAACGGATTTTTGCCGGGTGTTGCAGGGGTTTATGCCGTCGTCGCGCATCCTGGCGTGATCCTGGCACCCCAGCTTGGGCGATTGGCCGCGAGCGCGATGATGGGCGCGTAATTCGACGAGGGAGAGCGCGGGCGATCGAACGGACGACGGGCGCCGCCGCCACACCCGAAAACGGGGGCGTCCTGTCAGCGCAGCGGCAGCGCACGGCGATCGTGGCTATACTCGGCATCCTTACATTCATGAAAGGATGCCTGTATGCGCCCACGAGTCAGCGTATTTCTCGCCCTCAGTCTCGACGGATTCATCGCCGGCGAAAACGGCGATCTGTCATGGCTGGAGGCGTTTTCGTCGGACTCGCCGGATGAAACCGGCTATACGTCGTTGATGAACGACATCGACGTGATCGTGATGGGGCGCAACACCTACGACACGGTGATTGCGTTTGACCCGTGGCCCTATGCCGGCAAGCGGATGGTGGTCATGACCCGTCGGGAGCTGGCTTCGCGCCACGGCGAAGAGCCGTTCGACGGGGCGCTCACGACACTGCTCGGCCAGTTGGCAGCGCAAGGCCATCGTCATGTCTATCTGGACGGCGGTACGACGGCGCGGGAAGGCATCGCGGCCGGCGTCGTCGACAGCATCACGCTCAGCTGGGTGCCGATCGTGCTCGGGAAGGGGATTCCGCTGTTCGGCAACGACCTGCCGCAGACACGGCTGCAGCTCGACGATACGAAGCGGTTGCCGAGCGGGTTGATGCAGGCCCGGTATGTGCCTGCCAGGCAGGATTGACGCGGGTGTGGCGATGAACGCAGCGCCTCGTGCAGGCAGGCGCTGCATGGTCATCGGGTCAGGCCGTCGTAACGCGTCTCGTCGTGCGTCAGTGCACCGGATCGAAATCCTGCTCGCCGCCCGACGGAGGCAGGTCGAGCACGAGCTTGACGGCGCTGTAGTTGGCCTTGAGCGAAAACACGCGGCCGATCACGAAAAACGTCTGGCGCGAATTCTCGAGTTCGACGAAGTCGCCCGGTTGCGGCACATGCGCGCCCTGGTCATACGAAAAGCTGGTGCTGGTCTGCTCGCCGATGGCTTCCGCTGCGTGCTCGGTGAATTCGATCGTGATGTGGGTGGTCATGCGTGCCCCGTTGGGTCGATTGAAATGGATGGACGCCCGGATTTTCTCATAGCGGGCAGCGGCGCCGGGGCGATTCTTGCCGGCTGACGGGCGTCGGGGACAGCGCCGCAACGCGGCTTCCCCGGAAATGAAGGGGCATATCAGGTCCGGCTCGGCAGCCGGCCCGGAACGGGCCGGGCATTCGAGCGGGAGACGCGCATCGTCGTCAACCGCTCGTTTTTGGATCGCCGGACACTAAATCGCTGTAAACTCACGCTTTTGCTGCCACGCCCCCACATTCCAGATGTCCCAATCCCCCAAAGTAGGGTTCGTATCCCTCGGGTGCCCCAAGGCGCTCGTCGACTCCGAACAGATCATCACGCAACTGCGCGCCGAAGGTTATGAGATCTCCGGCACCTACGACGGTGCCGACCTCGTCGTCGTGAACACCTGCGGCTTCATCGACGAAGCCGTGCAGGAAAGCCTCGACGCGATCGGCGAAGCGCTGACCGAGAACGGCAAGGTGATCGTCACCGGCTGTCTCGGCGCGAAGTCGAGCGCCAGCGGCTCGAACCTGATCGAGGAAGTCCACCCGAAGGTGCTCGCCGTCACCGGCCCGCACGCGGTGGGCGAAGTGATGCAGGCCGTGCATTCGCACCTGCCGAAGCCGCACGACCCGTTCACCGATCTCGTGCCCGCGGCCGGCATCAAGCTCACGCCGCGTCACTACGCATACCTGAAGATTTCGGAAGGCTGCAACCACCGCTGCACGTTCTGCATCATCCCGTCGATGCGCGGCGACCTCGTGTCGCGCCCGGTCGCCGAAGTGATGCTCGAAGCGGAGAACCTGTTCAAGTCGGGCGTGAAGGAACTGCTCGTGATCTCGCAGGACACGAGCGCGTACGGCGTCGACGTGAAGTACCGCACGGGCTTCTGGAACGGCAAGCCGATCAAGACGCGCATGACCGACCTGGTCGCCGCGCTTGGCGAACTCGCCGCGCAGTACGGCGCATGGGTGCGCCTGCACTACGTGTATCCGTATCCGAGCGTCGACGAAGTGATTCCGCTGATGGCCGAAGGTCCGTTCAAGGGCCACGTGCTGCCGTACCTCGACGTGCCGTTCCAGCACGCGCACCCGGAAGTGCTGAAGCGCATGAAGCGTCCGGCGAACGCCGAGAAGGTGCTCGAGCGCGTGCAGAAGTGGCGCGAGATCTGTCCCGACCTGACAATCCGCAGCACATTCATCGCGGGCTTCCCCGGCGAGACGGAAGAGCAGTTCGAAACGCTGCTCGACTTCATCCGCGAGGCGGAACTCGATCGCGTCGGTTGCTTCGCGTATTCGCCGGTCGAAGGCGCGACTGCAAACGAACTCGACGGTGCGCTGCCGGATGAGGTTCGCGAGGAACGCCGCGCGCGCTTCATGGAAGTCGCCGAGGAAGTGTCGGCGAACCGCATCCAGCGCAAGGTCGGCAAGACCCTCAAGGTGCTGATCGACGAAGTCAGCGCGGAAGGCGGGATCGGCCGCACGGCGGCCGATGCGCCGGAGATCGACGGTGTTGTCTATGTCGAGCCGGCGGCGAAGGCATCGAAGCGCTACAAGGTCGGCGATTTCGTGTCCGTGAAGATCACGGGCGCCGACGGCCACGATCTGTGGGGCGAGGTGTAAGCGATGACCGCCGCATTTCCGGAGATCCTCGCGCTCGGCGAGGCGATGATCGAATTCAACCAGTCGCAGCCGGGCCGGCCTGAATTCCTGCAGGGCTTCGGCGGCGACACGTCGAACTTCTGCATCGCCGCGGCGCGCCAGGGCGCGTCGACGGGCTTCGTGTCGGCGATCGGCGACGATCCGTTCGGCCGCCTGCTGGCCGACATGTGGCACGCGGAACGCGTCGATACCACGTACGTGCGGATCGACCGCGCGGCGCCGACCGGCGTGTATTTCGTCACGCACGGCGCCGACGGCCACCAGTTCGACTACCTGCGCGCAGGCTCGGCGGCGAGCCGCTATGCAACGGGCGACCTGCCGCTCGACGCGCTGGCCGCCGCGAAGGCCGTGCACCTGTCGGGCATCAGCCTGGCGATCAGCACGGCCGCGTGCGATGCTGCATTCGCGGCGGTCGACCACGCGCGCCGCCACGGCGCGAAGGTCAGCTTCGACACGAACCTGCGCCTGAAGCTGTGGCCGCTGCCGCGCGCTCGTGCGGTGATGCGCGAGGCGCTGCGCCAGACGGACATCTGCCTGCCGAGCTGGGACGACGTGACGGCGCTCACGGGCGCGAACGATCGCGACGCGATCGTCGATGCGATGCTCGAACACGGGCCGCAGGTCGTCGCGCTGAAGCTCGGCAAGGACGGCGCGTACGTGGCGACGCCGAACGAGCGGCGCGTCGTGCCGGGTTTCACGGTCGAAGCCGTCGACGCGACGGGCGCGGGCGACTGCTTCGGCGGTGCCTTCGTCGCGCGGATCGTCGCGGGCGACGATCCGTTCGCGGCGGCGCGTTATGCGAACGCAGCGGCGGCGTTGTCGACGACGGGCTACGGCGCGGTCGCGCCGATTCCGCACCGCGATGCGGTGGAGCGCCTGCTGCAAGGCTGATGCGGCATGCAACGTGAAGCGGTGGTGAGCCGCGCGCGTACCGCGATCGGCGCGACGGGCGCGCTGATCACCGTCAAGGCGCTGTCCGAGTCGCCGCGCATCGGCGGCCGATATGCGCTCGTGACGATGTGCATCGGCGGCGGGCAGGGCATCGCCGCGATTTTCGAGCGAATCTGAAGCAAGGAGCAACACACGGTGGGTCGATATTCGCAATGGCAACGGGCGCTCGTCGTCGCGGGCGCGCTGGCCGCGGGCATGGCGATGCCGGGCGTGGTCGCGGCGCAGGCCGTCGCGCCGGGCGTGCAGCAGGATGAACCGGCACTGGCGCGGCCGCTGAAGCCGAATCCCGAGTTCGCCCGCCTGCCGCGCTACGAAGGCACGCTCGGCGACCGGCCGATCGTCGTGCATCTCGGCCCGAAGACGGACGAGGAAGGCGTGCACGGCGAATACCAGTTCGCCGATACCGGCGAGGTCGTGCTGCTCGCGGGCGATCGCGACGGCGACACGCTCGAAATCGAGGAATCGAACGACGGCACGAACATCACGGGCGTGTGGATCGGCCGCTTCGACGCGACGGGCGCCCTGAAGGCCGACCGGATGAATTCGGACGAGTCGGACCCGCAACCCGTCGTGCTGCGTCTCGCGCCGGGCAAGCGCACGGCGCTGCAGGTGCGTGACGGCCGCGTGCAGGAAATCGAGACGGTTGGCGGCGTCGTCAACCTGCGCACCGACGACTGAACCCGCGCTGGCTCGGTGCATGCGGCGCGCATTGTACCGGGCCAATTGCGCCGATTTTGGCTAATCTAGCGACATATTCCGCAACCGAACGGCCTCGTGCCCGGCTTCCTGTCATGACTGCATCCACTCCCAAGCGCGCACTGCAAACCCGCATCGTTCAACCCGACGACGTGATCCCGGAAGGCTTCCGTTCGTTCGTGCCGCCGGTTGCGCGCGCATCGACGGTCGTATTCCCCGATCTCGCGACGATGCGTGCGCTCGTCTGGCACAACGACAACCAGTGGCGCTACGGGCTGCATGCGACGCCGACGTCGCTCGCGCTCGCGCAGCGGCTCGCCGAGATCGAGGGCGGCACGCATGCGCTGCTGCAGCCGTCGGGCCTCGCGGCCATCATGAACGTCTACTTCGGGATCGTGAAAGCCGGCGACGACGTGCTGATTCCGCACAACGTGTATGGGCCGAACGCCGATTTCGGCAACTGGCTCGCGAAGGATTTCGGTATCACCGCGCGCTTCTACGATCCGCTGATCGGTGCCGGCATCGCCGAGCTGATCCAGCCGAATACGCGGTTGATCTGGATCGAGGCACCTGGCTCGGTGACGATGGAAGTGCCCGACGTGCAGGCGATCGCGGCGGCCGCGAAGGCACGCGGCGTCGTCACCGCGATCGACAACACGTTCTCGGCCGGGCTCGCGTTCAAGCCGTTCGAACACGGTGTCGACATCTCGGTGCAGGCGCTGACCAAGTACCAGTCGGGCGGCAGCGACGTGCTGATGGGCGCGACGATCACCGCGAACGCGGAACTGCACGCGAAGCTGAAGCTCGCGCGGATGCGCTGCGGGGTCGGCGTGTCGGTCGACGATTGCTCGCTCGTGCTGCGCAGCCTGCCGAGCATGCAGGTGCGTTTCGACGCGCACAGCAAGAGCGCGCTCGCGCTTGCGCAATGGTTGAAGGCGCGGCCGGAGATCGCGGCGGTATTGCACCCGCAGATCGCCGATTGCCCGGGGCACGCGTCGTTCGTGCGCGATTTCACCGGTGCGGGCGGGCTGTTCTCGGTGGTGTTCGACGAACGCTACAGCCCGGAGCAGATCGACCGCTTCGTCGAGTCGCTCGAACTGTTCGCGATCGGCTGGAGCTGGGGCGGCGCGTGCAGCCTCGCGATGCCTTACGACGTTGCGTCGATGCGTCCGGACTGGCCGCATCGCGGCACGCTAGTGCGTTTCTATGTCGGCCTGGAAGACGAAGCCGACCTGCGTGCGGATATCGAGCGCGCGATGCAGGCTGCACTGGGCTGATCGTCAGCCGATCACGTTCAGCAGAAAAACAAAACGCCGGTGCGATGCCATATCGCGCCGGCGTTTTTCATTCGACGTGCGGCAGGATCAGAACAGCCGCAGCAGCCCGTCGAGGCCGACGTGATCGAACGCGACCGTTGCCGCGTCGCGCACGACGGGCTTCGCGTGGAACGCGACCGACAGCCCGGCTTCGGCCATCATCTTCAGGTCGTTCGACCCGTCGCCCATCGCGATCGCACGGCTCGGCTCGAGGCCGAGCGACGCGCACGTCTCGCGCAGCAGGCGGGCCTTCACGTCGGCGTTGACGATCTCGCCGAGCACCTTGCCGGTCAGCTTGCCGTCGACGATCTCGAGCGTGTTCGCATGCGCGTAGTCGAGGCCGAGGCGCGCCTTCAGCCGTTCGGTGAAGAACGTGAAGCCGCCCGACACGAGCAGCGTCTTCATCCCCGCCGCCTTCACGCCGGCGAGCATCGTCTCTGCGCCCGGCGACAGTTGCAGCCGTTCCTCGTACACGCGTTCGAGCGCGTGCGCATCGAGCCCGGCCAGCAGCGCGACACGGCGCGTGAGGCTTTCGTTGAAGTCGCGGATCTCGCCGCGCATCGACGCTTCGGTGATCTCGGCGACCTGCGTTTTCAGTCCGCAAAAATCGGCGATTTCGTCAATGCACTCGATCGTGATCAGCGTCGAATCCATGTCCATCACGGCGAGCCCGAAATCGCCGAGCGTGCGGCCGGCCTCGACGAACGCGAAGTCGAGCGCATGCGTGCCGCAGTACGCATCGATGTCGAGGCGCTGCGCCGGGCTCGCGTCGTCGATCCGCAGCGCGTGATCGTCGATCCGCACGATGCGGGTGCCGCGCGACAGCGCGAGCAGCGGTTTGTGATGGGCGTCCGACAGCGGCGCAAGACTCTGGATGACGAGGTTGTGGGTCATGACGGGATGGTTGGGAAGCGAATGAAAAGCGTGCGCGGCCAATGGGCGGCCGTCTGCGAGCGCGGCCCCTCGGCAGCGGGCCATGGCGTCGCGAACGCGTCATTGTAGCCGGTTGGTATCGGATAGCTATCGGATAGCCGCCAGATCCCGCACGGGTAGCCGCCAGGGCAGTGCGTACGGCGGATCGCCGGACGTATGCCGGTGTTCACCCGTCCGCGCGATCCCAGTATGGTGGATCGCCGAAATGCTCGGCCAGGAACGCGATGAACGCGAGCGTCTTCAGCGGGACGTGCGCGCGACTCGGGTAGACGGCCCAGATCGCGATGTCTTCCGCGAACGGATAGTCGTCGAGCACCGTGACGAGCGCGCCGCTCGCGAGCAGCGGGCCGACGTCCCAGGTCGACTTGATCGCGATCCCGAAGCCGTCGACGAGCGCTTCGCGGATCGCCTCGCCGTTGCTCGCGACGAGCCGGCCGCCGACCCGCACGGTGAGCGGGCCTTGCGGCGTGGCGAACGACCAGTCGCGCTGGTCGCCGAGGATCACGCACTCGTGGTGAGCAAGGTCGGCCGGATGGCGCGGCGTGCCGTGCGCGGCGAGGTACGCGGGCGAGCAGCACAGCACGCGGCGGTTCGCGGCCAGCTTGCGCGCGACGAGCGTCGAATCCTTCAGCGTGCCGAGGCGGATCGCGACGTCGTAACCATCATCGACGAGGTCGACGATCTCGTCCGACAGCCGCAGGTCGAGCGACACGGACGGATAGCGGCGCAGGAACGCGGGAATCACCGGCGCGACATGCTGGCGGCCGAACGACGACGACATCGACACCTTCAGCCGCCCGTACGGCTCGGTGCGGCCGTGGCCGACCGACGCGCGCGCGGCGTCGGCGGCCGACAGCAGCGTGTCGGCGTGCGTCATGAAGACTTCGCCGTCCTGCGTGAGGCTGATGCGGCGCGTGGTGCGGTGCAGCAGCCGCGCACCGAGCTGGCGCTCGAGCTGCGCGATGCGCGCGCTCGCGACCGCGGCCGACACGCCGAACTCGCGCCCGGCCGCGGTGACGTTCGCGAGCAGCGCCGCGCGCACGAACAGCGCGACGTCGAGCAGGTCGAGCGGCTTGTCGGGGGCCGGAATCGGATCGGAGGCCATTATTCTGAAAATCCTGAAAATGTTTCAGGAAATATAGCGGTTTTCACGAATGATCGGGTTGCCTACGATGACGTTCATGGGGCTGCGCCGTGGCCCAGAGGATTTCCTGAAGGAGTTTCGTGATGAAAGCCGTTGGACTGACCCGTTATCTGCCGATCGACGACCCGCAGGCCTTGCTCGACGTGGAGTTGCCGCAGCCCGTGCCGGGCCCGCGTGACCTGCTCGTGAAGGTCGAGGCGATTTCCGTGAATCCGGTGGACTTCAAGGTGCGCGCGCCGAAGCCGCAGGTCGAGGACACGCCGCGCGTGCTCGGCTGGGATGCGGCCGGCACGGTGGTCGCGGTGGGTGCCGACGTCACGCTGTTCCGACCCGGTGACGAAGTGTTCTACGCGGGCAGCATCACGCGGCCGGGCGCGAACAGCGAATTCCATGCGGTCGACGAACGGATCGCCGCGCTGAAGCCGCGCACGCTCGATTTCTCCGCATCCGCCGCGCTGCCGCTCACCGCGCTGACCGCTTGGGAAGCGCTGTTCGACCGGCTGCATATATCGCCGCAGGGCGCGGACGCCGGCAAGTCGGTGCTGATCATCGGCGGCGCGGGTGGCGTGGGCTCGATCGCGATCCAGCTCGCGAAGGCGCTCGGCAAGCTGCACGTGATCGCGACCGCGTCGCGGCCGGCCTCGGCCGACTGGGTGCGCGCGCTGGGCGCGGATACGGTGGTCGACCATTTCGGCGACTTGCCCGCACAGTTGCGCGAGGCCGGGCATCCGAACGTCGACTACGTGCTGATTTTCAACGACACGGATCGTCATTTTCCTGCCGCTGCGGAAGTCATCCGGCCGCAGGGCGGCATTTGCACGATCGTCGAGAACGACAAGCCGGTGCCGGTCGAACTGCTGAAGGCGAAGAGTGCCGCGTTTCATTGGGAATTCATGTTTACGCGTGCAATGTTCGAGACGCCGGACATGATCGAGCAGCACCGGATCCTCGGCGAAGTCGCGCGGCTCGTCGACGGTGGCACGCTGCGCACGACGCTCGGCGAGCAGCTCGGCACGATCAATGCCGCGAACGTGCGGCGCGCGCATCAGTTGCTCGAGGCCGGGCGCGCGATCGGCAAGCTCGTGCTGAGCGGCTTCTGAGCCGGTATTGCACGTAAGGTTGCCGCGCCGCGAACGCAAGCGGGGTAACACCCGATGCGTTTGCGGCGCATTGCCCGCCGCTTGGCGGTAGACTGGCAGCGCATCATGCATCGAAAACCGCGCGGCACGCGCGTGCCGCCGCATACCAAGGAGGTCAGCATGAGCCAACGCAGCTTGTCAGTCGCCGCATCGTGGTCGGTCGTGTTCGCGGCGGCGTGCGTCAGCGCGAGCGTGTTCGCGGCGCCGCCGGTCAAGGGCAGCCTGAAGGGCGGCGGTACCGGACAGCTCGAATACACCGTCAAGGTCGACTCGAAGGCCTTCGGCAATACGCAGGAGACCCGCAAGATCCGCTCGGGCGAGACGGACGACTTCAACTGGAAGTCGGTGCCGCCGAGCGGTGCGGTCGCGATGCCGGACGGATGCCCGAACGCCGACAGCCTGCCGCGCGACGAGAACGGCGCGATGGTGCGCCAGACCCAGGTGCGGCTCGCGCCGTCGATCGACGCGAAGGGGATCGCCAACGTGCAGATGAGCTTCCAGGCGGCCGCGCCGAAGGGCACGCGCAACGTGACGGTCGGCGGCAAGTCGCTGCAGTGCCCGGACGTCGTATCGGTGAGCCAGGTGAAGTGGGTGTCGATCCCGACCAATGGTGGGTCGAAGTCCGTCTCGATGAGCGATGGCACAAAGGTGACGGTGTCGATCAAGCGCTGAGCGGCGCGCGCAGGCCGGTGCCGGAGCCGGTGCGTGCGCAACGGCTTCGACTCGCGCGCCGGCCCGGCGCACGTGACCGTTTCGTGTCGCCGTCACGGTTCTTTCCCGCGACCTGCTTCGCGGTAGCGTGCTGCTTCAACGGCATGGCAGCCGTTCGACGTGCGACAACATTGCTGGGCGACCTGCGTGACGTCATGCGAATGTCACGCTATGCTCGCCCGCATCATCACCTTCCTGTCACGACATCCCGATGAAATACCGAATGCGCGCGTTGCTGTGCGCCATTGCGTTCGTCGCCGCGCACGCGCACGCGGCGGACGATTGCGGCTTCGTGAAAAAGGTCGAGTTGCCGTTGCGGCAGCAGGTGGCTGTCGTGTCGAGCGGCGAGCTCGAACCATGCTCGACCGGCAGTTACGCGGTGCGCGTGTATTCGACCGCGCATGCCGCTCCCGGCTTCGATACCGACGATTACGTGACGGGCGCGCTGCATGCGCGTGACGGTACGGTCACCGATGCGTTCACGGCCGACCTCGGTGCACGTGCGCCACAGGCGCTCGTCGTGACGACGCGCTCGGCCGGCAGCGGTGGCTATGTCGGCGCGCAGGCCTACGTGACGACGCCGCGCGCGGTGCGGCTCGTTGCGTCGGTCGAGGGGCTCGCGCCGGACGCGGACATCGCGGCCGCGTTGCGGCAGGCGCTCGGCAAGCGCCGCGGCGTGCACTGAGCGGCGAACCGCGCGAACGCGTCGCGCAGTGACACCGCGTGTCAGTGCGCGCGTTCTTCGAGCCGCGAGGCGAGAAAGCGGTGATCGGGCGAGAACAGCCGGCGATAGGTCATCAGCACCGCACCGACGGTGCCGAGCGCGGAGGCTGCGGCGATCAGGAACATGATCACGATCTGGTAGCGCACGGCCTGCAGCGGCGACTGGCCGGCCAGCACCTGGCCCGTCATCATCCCCGGCAGGCTGACGACGCCAACGACAGCCATCTGGTTCAGCGTCGGCAGCATGCCCGCCCGCACGGCCTGGCGCGCAGCGTCCTGAGCAGCCTCCCAGCGCGTCGCGCCGAGCGCGAGTGCGGTTTCGACACGGTCGCGGCGCGCCGTGAGCTCTTCCATCATCCGTTCGACACCGAGCGACACGCCCGTGAGCGTATTGCCGAGAATCATCCCGAGGATCGGAATCGCGTATTGCGGCGCGTACCACGGATGGATGCGGATCACGACGAACAGGCCGACCGCCGCGACGAACCAGCTGCTGAACCAGATCGACGCGATGCTGTCGATGCGCTGGCCGTGATACGTGCGCTTGCCGCGCCCCGCGCCGGCGAACCCGGCGATCAGCGTCATCAGTGCGGTGAGCGGCAGCACGACGTACCAGTGCGGATGGCCGAACACCCAGCCGAGCACGTAGCCGATCGCGAGCAACTGCACGACGGTGCGCACGGCCGCGAGCGCGAGCTTGCGGCCGAGGCCGAGCGACAGTGCCATCGAGATCGCGCCGTTGACCGCGACGAGCGCAGCGGCGATGCCGACGTCGACGAGGCTCAGGTCCTGCAGTGTGGGGCTCATTGCGTGGCCTCCGTCGGGTTGGCAACGTGCATCACGCCGGCCTGCATCACGAGTCGCATCGTGCCGATTCGTGCAGCCTGGGCCGGATCGTGCGAGATCCACATGTACGCGCGGGCGTCGGGCGCCGCGTCGAACCATGCGCCGACGAGTGCCTCGATCGCGCGCGCCGATTCGGGGTCGAGCGCGGACGTCGGCTCGTCGAGCAGCAGCACATCGGGATCGAGCTGCAGCACGCGCAGCAGCGCGGCGATCTGCGCTTCGCCGCCCGACAGGTCGCTCGCGCGCTTGTCGAGAAAGTCGGGACCGCGGCCGGCCTGCGCGGCGAGCGCTTCGGCGCGCGCGCGATCGAACGCAACGTCGCGATAGATCGCGAGCGAATACGGATAGCGCAACTGCGCTTCGACGGTGCCGTCCATCTGCGCGGGGCGCTGGCGCACATAGGCGACGCTGCGCCGGTAACGCGGGATCGCATTGCGCCGGATCCCTTTGCCGCGCCACAGAATGTGGCCGCCGTCGAGCGGATCGAGCAGCGCGAGCGCGCGCAGCAGCACGCTCTTGCCCGACCCGGACGGCCCGGTGATAGCAATTCGCGATCCCGCTGCGAGGCTGAAATCGGTCGGGGCGAGCAGGGTCTTGCCGCTGCTGGCATCGCGCCGCGTGATGCGCTCTGCATCGATGAGGCCGGTGGGGGCTGTCATGTCACAAATGAAAAAAAGCGTTAATGGCGCCGAAACGTCACCATGGCGTGCGTCATAATACCGATTGAAAAGCCGCGGGTGTCGTGCGCCGTTCGTCCACGCAAGCGGCCCGGCATGGTGCGGCAACATTTCAGAACAACAACGGAACCGCCATGACGCTAACCCGAGCCATCGGCAAATCGGCTGCATGGATCGTCGGTATCGTCGCGGTGCTCATCGCGGCGGCCGGCGTCTTTCTCTTTATCTTCGACTGGAACCGCGCGAAGCCGTGGGTCAACGAACAGGTCACAGCCGCACTCGGCCGCCCGTTCGCGATCAACGGCGACCTCAAGGTCGGCTGGCGCCGCCCCGACGGCGAAACCGGCTGGCGCGCGTGGGTGCCCTGGCCGAGCTTTACGGCCACGCAGCTCGAGATCGGCAACCCCGACTGGGCGAAGACGCCCAAGTTCGTCACGCTCGATGCCGCGCACTTCGATCTCGCGATCCTGCCGCTGCTCGCGCATGAAATCGTGATCCCGTCGATCGACGTCGTGAATCCGGCCGTCGACCTCGAGCGGCTCGCGGACGGCCGCAACACGTGGACCTTCCAGTTCAAGCAATCGTCGCAGCCGTCGCCGTGGAAAGTGCGGCTCGACAGCTTCGGCTTCGCGAAGGGCACCGTCACGTATCGCGACGCGATCACCAAGGCCGACCTGAGCGTCGCGATCGATACGCTCGGGCAGCCGATTCCACTCGGCGACGTGCTGAAGGAGCAGGAGCAGACGTCGCGCGCGGCATCGGCGCAGCGTGTCGGCAAGCACGGCGCCGCGCAACTGAGCGCGAAGGCCAACGCGGAGGCCGCGTCGAGCGCTTCCGCCGCGCAGGCTGCGAGTGGCGCGTCGGCGGCAGGTGCGTCCGCTGCGTCTGCCGTGGTGTCGGCATCGTCTTCATCTTCCTCGTCCGCTTCTTCGGCATCGGCTGCTGCCGCCGCGTCGGGTGCAAGCGGTGCGAGCAGTGTCGCGGCGCCCGCGAAGCCGTCCGGCCCGACCTATGCGTTCGGGCTGACGGTCGACGGCCGCTACAAGAACGTGCCGATCAGCGGTACCGGCAAGCTGGGCGGCGTGCTCGCGATCCAGGACGCATCGCGGCCGTTCCCGCTGCAGGCCGACGTGAAGGCCGGCGACACGCGGCTCGCGATCGTCGGCACGCTGACCGATCCGATGCATCTCGCGGCCATCGACCTGCGGCTGTGGCTGCAGGGCACGTCGATGTCGCACCTCTACCAGCTCAGCGGCATCACGCTGCCCGATACGCCGCCTTACGCGACCGAAGGGCGGCTGATCGGCAACTTCAAACGGAAGGCCAGCACGTTCCGCTACGAGAATTTCAACGGCCGCGTCGGCGGCAGCGATCTCGGCGGCACGCTCGCTTACGAGCAGCGCGAGCCGCGGCCGAAGCTGTCGGGCGAGCTCGTGTCGAACCTGCTGCAGTTCTCCGATCTCGCGCCGGTGATCGGCGCGGATACGGCCGCGAGCAAGGCCAAGCGCGGCGACACGACGAAACAGCCGTCGAGCCGCGTGCTGCCGGTCGAGACATTCCGTACCGACCGCTGGCGCGCACTCGACGCGGACGTCAAGTTCACGGGCCGCAAGCTGGTCAAGAGTTCGGACCTGCCGATCACCAACCTGTACACGCATATCGTGATGACGGATGGCGTGTTGTCGCTCGAGCCGCTGCAGTTCGGCGTCGCGGGCGGCACGCTCGCAACGACCGCGCATCTCGACGGCAGCGGTGCGCCGCTGAAGGGCCGCTTCACGGTGGCCGCAAGGCACCTGAAGCTCAAGCAATTGTTCCCGGCGCAGAAGGTCATGCAGTCGGCGCTCGGCGAGATCAACGGCGACGCGTCGCTGTCGGCGACCGGCAACTCGCCGGCCGCGCTGGCCGCGACGTCGACCGGCGAGGTGAAGGCACTCGTGACGGATGGCCGCATCAGCCGCCTGCTGATGGAAGCGGCGGGGCTGAACGTCGCGAACGTCGTCTACGAGAAGCTGTTCGGCAACAACGACGTGAAGATCAACTGCGCGGCGATCGACTTCGTCGCGACCAACGGGATCCTCGACCCGAAGGTGTTCGCGCTCGATACGGACGACGCGCTGATCAACGTCGACGGCCCGATCAGCCTGCGCGACGAAACGCTGAACCTGAAGATCCATCCGCACACGAAGGGTTTCCGGATCTTCTCGCTGCGCTCGCCGCTGTATGCGAAGGGCACGTTCAAGAACCCGGACGTCGGCGTCGATGCCGGTGCGCTCGCGCTGCGGGCCGGCGCAATGATCGGCCTCGGGCTGATCAACCCGTTCGCGGCCTTGATTCCGCTGATCGCGCCGAGCAACAACCGCGACGTGCCGTGCTCGGAGCTGTTCGGTCAGATGAATGCGAAGGCCGCACAGCGGGCGGCGGCGAAGGTCGGCAAGTAAGGGAGCAGTGCGACGACTGGCGGGGCGCTCAGGCGTGGCCGGTCGCTCCGCACAGCGGGTGAATTGACGGGGCCGGAACGGGCGTGGTCGGCAGTTTCTCCGACACCTGCTAAAATACACGGTTTTCCGTCGATTTATCCTTTAACGGGACCTGCCGTGCTTTCTACTGCCAACATCACGATGCAATTCGGGCCGAAGCCCTTGTTCGAGAATATCTCGGTCAAATTCGGCGAGGGCAACCGCTATGGTCTGATCGGCGCGAACGGGTGTGGCAAGTCGACGTTCATGAAGATCCTCGGCGGCGATCTCGAGTCGAGCGCCGGCAACGTCGCGCTGGAGCCGAACGTCCGCCTGGGCAAGCTGCGCCAGGACCAGTTCGCGTACGAAGACGTGCGCGTGCTCGACGTCGTGATGATGGGCCACACCGAGATGTGGGCCGCCATGACCGAGCGTGACGCGATCTACGCGAACCCGGAAGCCACCGACGACGACTACATGCACGCCGCCGAGCTCGAAGGCAAGTTCGCCGAATACGGCGGCTACGACGCCGAGGCGCGCGCGGGCGCGCTGCTGCTCGGCATCGGCATCGAGGAGAAGTTCCACACCGGCACGATGGCCGACGTCGCGCCGGGCTGGAAGCTGCGCGTGCTGCTCGCACAGGCGCTGTTCTCGAAGCCGGACGTGCTGCTGCTCGACGAGCCGACCAACAACCTCGACATCAACTCGATTCGTTGGCTCGAGCACACGCTCAACGAGTACAACTCGACGATGATCATCATTTCGCACGATCGTCACTTCCTGAACGCGGTGTGCACGCACATGGCCGACATGGACTTCGGCACGCTGAAGGTCTGGCCGGGCAACTACGACGACTACATGCTCGCATCGGCACAGGCGCGCGAGCGTCAGGCCGCGGCGAACACGCGCGCGAAGGAGCGCGTGGCCGAACTGCAGGACTTCGTGCGCCGCTTCTCGGCGAACAAGTCGAAGGCCCGCCAGGCGACCAGCCGCGCGAAGCAGATCGACAAGATCAAGATCGAGGAATTCAAGCCGTCGTCGCGCCAGAACCCGTTCATCCGTTTCGAGTTCGAGAAGAAGCTGCACAACGTCGCGGTGGTGGCGGAAGACATCACGAAGAAGTACGAGCGCACGATCTTCCAGAACTTCAACCTGTCGGTTCAGCCGGGTGAGCGCATTGCGATCATCGGCGAGAACGGCGCGGGCAAGACGACGCTGCTGCGCTCGCTGCTCGGCGCGCTCGCGCTCGAGCACGGCACGGTGAAGTGGTCCGAGAACGCGAATGTCGGCTACATGCCGCAGGACACGTACGAGGAGTTCCCTAACGACATCACGCTGATGGACTGGATCGACCAGTACCGCAAGGACGGCGACGACGAAACGATGGTGCGCGGCACGCTGGGCCGCCTGCTGTTCTCGTCGGACGACATCAGGAAGTCGGTGAAGGTGCTGTCGGGCGGCGAGAAGGGCCGCATGATCTGGGGCAAGCTGATGCTCGGCCGCCACAACGTGCTGCTGATGGACGAGCCGACCAACCACATGGACATGGAGTCGATCGAGTCGCTGCAGATCGCGCTCGAGCAGTTCGAAGGCACGCTGATCTTTGTTTCGCACGACCGTGAGTTCGTGAGCGGGCTGGCGAACCGGATCATCGAAGTGAAGACGGACGGCAACCTGTTCGACTTCGGTGGCAATTACGAGGAGTTCCTGACGAGTCAGGGGCAGGAGTAATTGTCCTGACGCTTTCGTTCATGTGTTGCGGCCAGGCAGTTGTACGAAGCCGGAACGCATAGCCGCGCGAAGCCGCCAGAAACGCATCGGGCCCGCATCGACAGTATTGTCGATGCGGGCTTTTTCATTTCCGTGCCGACGAAGCACGGCCGTGCCGCACATTCCCGTTTCCTTCCGTCAATCGACTTCGGGTAAATTACGCTCCAAATACCACCCTTAATTCCGACCCGGAGCTGCCCCCTCGATGCAGGACCATCCATTCCCGCTCGATCTATCCGGCCTTTCGCAAAGCCTGTATGCGCAGGGCACCGAGGAAAGCATCCTGTCGCGCCTGATGGAGCGGATCGCGCCGACCAACCGCTTCTGCGTCGATATTGGCGCAAGCGACGGCCTGCGCAACAGCAACACGGCGCGGCTGCTGCGTGAACAGGATTGGTCCGGCGTGCTGGTGGAAGGCAGTGCGTACCGCTTTGGCAAGCTTGCCGCCCACTACGCGGGCGCTGATCGCATCAGTCTGCACCACGACCGCGTCCAGCCCGACACAGTCGATCAACTGCTCGCCGATGCGAACACGCCAACCGACTTCGACCTGCTGTCGATCGACATCGACGGCAACGACTACTGGGTGTGGCGCGGCCTGCAAGCGTTCAAGCCACGCATCGTCGTGATCGAATACAACCCGTACTACACGCCGCCCGAGCGTTGGGTGATGTGCTTCAACCCGGACCACGAATGGGACGGCTCGACGTATTACGGCGCGAGTCTCGAATCGCTCGTGCATCTCGGCAGGCAGAAGGGCTATGAACTCGTCTGCTGCGACGACATGGGCAACAACGCGTTCTTCGTGCGGCAGGACCTGTATCCACGGCTCGGCATCGCGAACAACGCTCCCTCGGTGCTGTTTCGCCCGGCGATGTACAAGGTGCGCTACGTCGGGCACAACACGTTCCTGAGCGGCCATCCGTATCGATTCGGGCCGGCCGAGCATATCTGAATGGACTCGCTCGCCGCGACCTTCGACGAGATTCGCGATGCCTATGCGCTGGGCCGAAGCGGGCCGCCGCGCCAGGTCGGCGAACGCGTGTGGCATCTGCCGACCGATGACGGTGGCGTAGCGATCAAGCTCTACGCGTCCGAACATCATGCGCGTGCGGCCAAGGAAGCTGCCGTGCTCGCGCACTTCGAGACGCACGGCGATACACGTTTCCACGTGCAGGTGTTGAAACGCACGGCGGCTGGCACGTCGATGTGGACGGGGTCAAACGCCCACGCGATGCTGACGCGCTGGGAAACCGGACAGTTCAGAACCTACGACACGTTTTCGCCGACCGAATGGGACGCCCTCGGCGCGAGTCTGGGGGCGTTGCACACGAGTCTCGATCAGCTTTATCTGCCGCAGCTCGACACGATTCGCGCACGGCTGACCGCGATCGACGCGGACACGGTGCGCCGCAGCCTGCTCGACGCGCTGGATCGCGCACACTCGAACGACGGCGCCGAGCATTTGCGCCGCTATGTCGATCTCGCGCTGCGCCTGCTCGACCGCTACTATCCGGGCAGCATCGACGCGTTTCCCGCCGACGATCCGCAGCACCCGATCCACAACGACTACAACCAGTTCAACTATCTGTTCACGGGCACGCTGCCGCCGCTCATCCTCGACTGGGAAGCGTCGATCGGCGCACCGCGCGAATACGAACTGGTGCGTTGCCTGAACCATCTGCCGCTGGAGGCGCCGCGTCTGGCGGAAGCATTCGTGCTCGCGTATCGGCGGGTCCGGCCGGTGGATTCCGCGCGTATCGCATGGGCGGTCGATGCCGCGTGTCTGCAGCACGCACTCAAGCTCTGGATCGTGCAAGGCTGGCTCGACGATCCGTCGCGCTTTGCGTCGCATCTGAGCGGCGCGGTGACGATGGCGTCCGCGATGGTGGATGCGCGCGACCGTCTCGTCGATTTCTTTTCCCGATGCATGGAAGCAGGACGCTGAAGTGAATGCGAATCTGAACCGGATCTCGAATCCGACGCCGCCAGGCGAGCGGCAGCATGTGTTTCCGCCGCCGCTGGATCGCGATTACCGCGTCGAAGACGGGCGCGTGCTGACGCGCTCGCTGGAAGCGCACATCGTCGATCACTGCAACCTGACCTGCGCGGAATGCTGCTCGCTGTCGCCGCTGCTGCCCGAGTGGTACGCGAACCCCGCATCGCTCGAGGCCGATCTGCGCCGCGCCGCGAAGGTGCTGCGCCCGCGCATGTTCAAGCTGGTCGGCGGCGAACCGCTGCTGCATCCGGCGCTCGTCGAACTCGTCCAGTGCGTGCGCGCCACCGGCATCGCGCCCGTGATCTCCGTCACGACGAACGGCCTGAAGCTCGGCGAGATGACGGATGCGTTCTGGCAGGCGGTGGATGCGCTGACGATCTCGCGCTATCCGAAGCCGTCGCTGTCGCGCGAGCTGGTCGCGCACATCGAGCATCAGGCCGCGCGCTTCGACGTGCGCCTGAACTGGAAGGTGCAGGACGTGTTCACGACGATGAACCGCGCGCAACCCGGCACCGATCGCGACGAAGCGCAGCGCCTCTATCAGGATTGCTGGATCCGCGAGCGCTGCCATATGATTCGCGACGGCATGTTCTACACGTGCACGCGTCCGGCGCATTTCCATACGCTCTACCAGGGCGAGAGGGATTTTCAATCCGACGGCCTGCCGCTGCGCGACGACGCCGGCATGCTCGACGCGATGCTCGCCTATCTGCAACGTGACGCACCGCTCGAAGCGTGTCTGCATTGTCAGGGCGGCAGCGCGCCGGTGGCGCCGCATCGCATCCTCAAACGCATTGAAGTGGACTCCTTGAAGGCACGTTATCCATGATCGTCGGCACGCGCGACCTGTTCGGCTTCGACCGGCTTCACTATCATCCGCGCAGCGGTACGACGGCGTCCGGCATCCGAGCCGTCCTGCGTGCCGCGGGGCAACCGGCCGGCGAGCCGGACGCGGCGGCCATCGCGGGCTACCTGAGCGGCGAGCGTCTGATCGGCCGCACCGTGCTGCGCGACGTGCGCGCGGTGCCGCCCGGCCATGCGCTGATCCGTTTGCCGCAAGGGCTGACCGTGCAGCCGGCACCCGAGCAGCCGCGGCACGCCGATCTCGAAACCGTGCTGCGCGCGTCGCTGCAGCGCGCGCTCGACAGCGGCAAGCGCGTTGCGCTGGCGCTGAGCGGTGGGCTCGATTCGGCGCTGCTGCTCGCGTTGCTGCGCGAACTCGGCGCGCAGCGGCACGTGACGTCCTACATCCTCGTGACCGACATGCCGGACTATTGCGAGCGCGATGCCGCACTCGAACTGGCCGCGCAGATGCAGGCGACCGTGAAGATCGTGCGCGCGAACGAGGCCGATTTCGTCGCGGCGCTGCCGAGAACGACCCAGGCGGTCGAGGAGCCGATGTTCAACCTGCATCCGGTCGCGAAGCTGCTGCTCGCCGACGCGATGGCCGCGGATGGCGTCGAGGTGGCCATCACCGGCGATGGCGCGGACCAGGTGTTGCGCCGCGACCAGTCGGCCAACTATCTGCCGCTGTGCCATGCGTTGTTCGACGCGGCGTCGGTCGACCTGCATCCGCCGTTCGTCGACGCAGCCGTCGTCGCGCATCTGACGAGCATCGCACCCGATCCGGACAAGCAATGCCTGCGCGATCTCGGTGCGCGCCTGAACCTGCCGGACCGGCTCGTGCACGGCCCGAAGCGCGGACGGCTTGCCCCGGCGATGGACCTCGCGGCGCTGCTCGATCGCGACCGCACGCACGCGCTGGCCGACACGCTCGGTCTGGCCGCGCCCACGTTGCAGGCGGATACCGAACGCGTGCTGTGGACGACGCTATCCCTGCTTCTCGATGATTTCGATTCCCTCGATGCCGCGCATCGCCCAACCTGAGTCGTTCATGAAACGCATCCTGTTCTGCGTGGTGCCCGAGAAAGGGCACGTCAATCCGTGTATTGGCCCGGCCCAGCATCTGCGCGATGCCGGGTGCGACGTCGCGTTCTATGCGCCCGCCGATATCAGCGCACAGCTCGACGGTGCCGGCGGCTTCGAATTCGTCGGGCCGCGCGAGACGCCCGAGCGCCACGACCTGTCGCGCGGCGCGAGCTTCGCTGCGAACATTCGCGACGCGGACTGGCTGCGGCACTGGATCCGCACGCTGCTGATCGATCTCGCGCCCGCGCAGGTGGACGGCATTCGCGCGGTGCTGCGCGATTGGCGGCCCGACGTGGTCGTGATCGATCCGCTGCTCTATGCGGCGGCGATCGCGGCGGAGCTGGAAGGGCTGCCGTGGGTCTCGATGTCGAATTCGCTGAATCCGGTGCTGCCGGACGATCTCGATTCGGAACTGCTGCGCACGGTGCGATGGCTCGCGCCGGAACGCACGCGCCTGTTCGCGCGCTACGGGCTCGATGCGCGTTTTCGCGGTTGCGACATCCTGTCGCCGCACCTGACGCTCGCGTTCACGACCGATGCGCTGGTCGGTGCACCACCGCCCGGTGTCGAGCTGGTCGGCCCGGCACTGCCGTCCGGCCCGCGCGGCGACGAGACGCCGTTCCCGTGGGAACGCCTCGATGCCGCTCGTCCGCTCGTCTACATGTCGCTCGGCAGCCAGCTTTACTACCATCCCGACGTGTTTGCGAATGTCATCGAGGCGACGCGCGCGACGTCGGCGCAACTGGTGCTGTCGGTGGGCGAACTGGTCGATTCGGATCTGCTGCCGGCCGACGACGGGCGTGTGGTCGCAGTGCGTTACGTGCCGCAACTGGCGCTGCTGCGACGCACGCACGCGTTCGTCAGCCACGGCGGCGCGAATTCGGTGATGGAGTCGCTTGCCTGCGGCGTGCCGATGCTGCTGTCGCCGTTCTGCAACGACCAGTTCCATTCGGCACACTTCGTCGAGCGGGCCGGTGCGGGGTGCGTGCTGGATCTGCAGCAGGCCGGCGTCGCGGACATTGCCGATGCGCTCGAACGCCTGTTGCGGCCCGGGACGTTGCGCGATCAGGCGGCGCGGATTCGCACGAGCTATGCGTCGCGCGACGGTTCGGCCGGGGCAGCGTGCCTGATCAACGCACTCGCTTCAGGAAACCGCCTGGCGACAGCGTCATGAGTACGCGGTCCTCGATGTCGTAGTCGACTTCGAACCGGTTGTCGCGAGCGAGGAATTCATGCGTGGCGGTGGCCGGGTTGTTGCCTTTGCCGTACGGCTTGCCGTCGAACGTCGACGCGGGCAGGTACTCCATGATGGTGTCCATCACGATCGCGTAGCTGCCGGGCGTCACGAGCGGCGCATAGCATTCGAGTTCGCGCAGCACGTGCGCGTGAGTGTGCGTGAGATCGAGGATCGCCATCACGCGTGCGCCGTCACCGATCTGTGCGTGCACCGATGCGAGCGTGTCGGCCGCGCACGATTCGCCTTCGATCAGCGTCATGCGGTGGGCGAGCCGGTGCGATTGCAGGCGCTGCCTGACCTCGTCGCGCAGGCGCGGCTCGACCGCGACGACGCGGCCGTTGTCGCCTGCCAGTTCCAGCATCGATGCGGAGAACACGACGCCGCCGCCTGCCGCGATGCCGGTCTGCACGATGCAGTCGGGACGCACGCGCCAGATCAGTTCCTGGAGTGCGAGCATGTCGCCGGGCAGATGGAAGAAGCGCTCGCCGAGCCAGCGCGTCTGAAACAGATGGTCGAATTCGGCAGCGCGCGTCAGCCATTCGATGTTGATGTCCCGCATGCGGGCCGAAGGACGCTCTGACATGGTCAATGCAACGAGTAGGAGTGACGTGAAAACGCTGGAGCCGTGGCTTCACAGGTACTGGAACATCGGGCCGGCGCGCGTGCAGGCGCTGGCGTCGGGCCATACTAACAAAACGTATCTCGTCGAGTGCGATTCGGCGCGCGCGGTGCTGCGCGTGTCGTGGCCCGGCAAGCCGGTCGAGCAGGTGCATCGCGAAGCGGCAATACTCGGCCGTCTGCGTACTGCACCGATGCTGCCCGCGCTGCCGCGCCTGCGGCCGACCGTGGACGCACGGTCCGGTGTGCAGCTTCCCGATGGAAGCTGGCTGCATCTGTTCGAGCATATCGACGGCATTCCCGGCCTGCCGGGCGATGGGGAGGCGGGCGCGCTCGATGCGATGCGTGCGCTCGCGCATCTGCATGCCGCGCTGGCGGCGATACCGTCGACCGAATCGGTGCCGCTTGCGTGGTTGTCGGCGCGTCACGCACGCGTGGCGGCGCGTGCTGCGCCGTCGTTGCCGGGAGGCCTGAGCGGCCACTACGAGACGATGATCCGGCGCATTGGCGCACATCTCGACGCTGCCGCGCACTGGCTGACGGGGGCGGTGCACTGGCTGCATGGCGACTATCACGCGGGCAACCTGCTGTACGTCGGACACGCGGTGAGCGGCGTGCTCGATTTCGACGATGTCGGGCAGGGTGCGCAGTGGCTCGAAGCGGCCTTTGCGTTGTTCGCGCTGTCGCGCGATGCGGGCAGGGACGATCGCTTCGTATTCGATGCGCAGCGCTGGGACGTCGGCCTGCAAGCCTATGCAGCGACGCGGCCCGATCCTGCACCGGACTGGATGCGTGACCGCCGCGATGCGCTGACGGCCCTGTTCTGTGCAGACCAGACGTTGATCCACCTCGAAGCCGCGCAGCGCGGCCTGTGGACGCCGGGGCCCGGCATCGGCTTTCTCGGCGGCTGGCGGCAGTTGCTGGATGGCGCGGCGCCCGGACGCTAGCCGGCTGCCGCGTCAGCGCTGCCGATTCAGGAACAGGCGCACCGCTTCGACCGTGTTGGGCCGCGCCTCGCCGTGCCGCGATCCGTCGTGCATGCAGAACAGCACGTCGCGCTGCCGTGCCGTGCTGGCATCGACATGCGCGCACATCGCGTCGAACAGCGCCTGCGGCGACGGCGCCGGCCGCTGCCAGTCATCCAGTATCGCGGTCCAGCCCGTGTGTTCGCGCTGCAGCCGCGCCAGCACGCCGGCGCGATTGTCGTGCGGCATCAGCCCGTATGGCAGGCGCAGCGGGATCGTGTCTGGCGCGGGCACGCCGGCCCGGCGACAGGCGTCGCGGATCAGCGCGTCGGTCGTCTCGATCTCGTCGATCAGCGCATCGTCCGTCAGCGTGCCCGGCCTCGCGTGCGAACGGGTGTGATTGCCGAGCCGATGGCCTTCACGCGCGATTCTTGCGGCGACGTCGAGCGCGCCTGCGAGATTCTGGCCGAGCAGGAAGAAGGTCGCCCGGCAGGATGCGGCGTGCAGGACGTCGAGCAAGGGGAGCGTCGAGGGGCCGGGGCCGTCGTCGAAACTGAGGTGAATGGACATCGCGAGCGGGTGCGCCGTTCAAGGTGTACCGGACGAACGATAGCGCAAGTCGCGGCGAGCGGCGGCCGGTGCTTTCATCGGCCGGCTACTGGAGCGGCTCGATGGCCAGCGGACAGGTGCCGATCCGGCGCAACCGTGTGCCGGTCCACTCGTAGAAGAACCGGGCGGCCTTCGCGCTGTTGTAGTCGCAATCGTCGTTGAAGCAGCCCGCGACGATCAGCAGCCTGCTGCCGAGTCGGAAATCGACGCGCTCCTCGTCGTTGCCCATCACGCCCGCGATGGCCTGCACGCCGGGCATCGTGTAGGTCGCACCCGTGTATTTGTCGACGATCGCGAAATTTCGGCAATCGGTTCCGCAACCCCAGGTCGCAACACGGTAGTGGCCGGCAAAATTGGCTGGTTGCGTGAATTCGTCGCGAATGGCGGTGCGGTAGAGGCGCGCTTCCTTGGTGGTCAGGCGTGGCGCGTGGGCCGTGGTGTGCGGTGCGGGCGCCGTGCGCACCGGATAGCGTTCGAACGACGGCGACGGGCAGTTTGAGGCGGCCGCCGCGGTGACGGGCACCGGCTGGGCAGCAGCCGAGCCGGCAAGCATGGCCGTGGCGCTGGCCGTCAGCAGAAGTCGGTATGCGCGCATCACGCGATCGTCCTTGCAGGGTAGAGGAACAGGCCGCCGTGTGTTCGTTTGCCGAGGTCGCGGTGGGTCGGGACCGACGGCCCCGCCGCGCGATTCTATGATGCTTTGCTCGCGCCGGCACGCGTTGTAATCGGCGTCCGATGCGGCCGCGCGAATGGCATGGCGGCCTGATGACCGCAAGCCGGACCGGTCGTCAGCGCGACGACCGATCCGCGCTCAAGCGTCGCACGCTTCCCACGCGTCATCCGTCATGGCTCGCTCCGCGAGCGCGACGTAATCGCCGGCCGCCGTGCGTTCGACCCGGGCATCGACGCGATACGCGCGCCGCAGGTGCGGCGGCGTCAGGACTTCGGCGGGTGTGCCGTCGGCGACGAGGCCGTCGGTGCCGAGCAGCACGAGCCGGTCGCAGAATCGCGACGCAAGATTCAGGTCGTGCATTGCGACCAGTACGACCGCACCGTGTCGGCGTGCCGCGTCGCCGACCGCCTCCAGCGCGAGCAATTGCCAGCGCAGGTCGAGCGCGCTCGTCGGTTCGTCGAGCAGCAGCAGCGGCGTGTCGCGCACGAGCACCTGCGCGAGTCCGACCATCTGCCGCTGTCCGCCGGACAGCCGCTCGAGCGGCGACATCGCGAGCGCCTGCAGCCGCAGGCGCTCGAACACGTTCTGCAGGCGCCGATCGCGAGTGACGTCGGACAAACCGGGGCAGGTCGCGCGCAATGCACTGCGTACGGCTTCGTACACGAGCAGCGACGACGGTTGCGGCAGCGTCTGCGGCAGGTAGCCGACCTGTCGCGTGTGTTCCCGGCGCGCGCCGCGCAGCAGGTCGAATCCGCCGAACGCTGCGTTGCCGCGTGCGGCCGCGAGCCGGGCGAGTGTGCGCAGCAGCGTCGATTTGCCGACGCCGTTCGGTCCGAGTAATCCGACCATCGTGCCCGGCGCTACGGGCGCGAGCGACAACCGGTCGAGCACGACCTTCGCGCCATAACGCACGACGAGGTCGTCGACGCACAGCGTGCGCTTATCCATCGAGCCTCCTGCGCCGGCTGACGAGGATCATGAACAGCGGCACGCCGACCAGCGCGGTGATGATCCCGATCGGGAGTGTCACGCCGGGGATCAGCGCCTTGCTGAGCACGGATGCGCCGGCCAGCATGATCGCGCCGGCGAGGGCGGCGCCGGGCAGGTAGTAGCGATGCTCGTCGCCGACGAGCAGTCGTGCGACGTGCGGCCCGACGAGACCGACGAACCCGATCGTGCCGACGAACGACAGCGCGGTGGCCGACAGCAGGCTGATGCGAATCAGCGCGACGAGTCGCAGCCGCTCGACCGCGATGCCCATACTGCGTGCCTGTTCGTCGCCGGCGCGCAGCGCCGTCAGCGACGCGACGTCGAAGCTCGCCCACAACGCGCACGCGGCGAGCATGCACGACAGCAGCGCGATCTTGCCCCACGTCGCGCGCGCGAGGCTGCCCATGCTCCAGAACACGATTTGCTGAAGCGCGTTCGCGTCCGCGAGAAACTGCAGCAGCCACAGCAGCGCCTCGAAACTGAACATCAGGCCGATGCCGAACAGCACCACGGTTTCGGTCGTCGCGCCGTGGCGCCACGCGAGCCAGACGATCAGCAGCGTCGCGAGGCTCGCGCAGCAGAACGCGCCGAGCGACAGCGCGATGTTCTCGTTCCAGAGCACGACGTGCCAGCCGGAGATCACGACGAGCGACGCACCGACGCTCGCGGCGGCCGACATGCCGAGCGTGAACGGGCTCGCGAGCGGATTGTTCAGCACGGTCTGCATTTCCGCGCCGGCGAGGCCGAGCGACGCGCCGACGAGCACGGCCATCAGCGCATACGGCAGGCGCACGTCCCAGAGGATCACGCGCTGCTCGAGCGGCAGCGCGTCCGGCCGGAACAGCCCGGTGACCAGATCCGCGATCGGGAACGGCGACGGGCCGGTGCCGATGTCGACGACGAGCAGGGTGCCGAGCACGCAGGCGAGGAACATCAGCGCGCCGCCCCGCCGCGCGGCGACGGCGCGGTAACGCAGCTTCAGCGAAGCGGACGAGCGGGACGAAGGCGACGATGCGGGCGACGCGGCACTCATACGGCCTCTCCCGCGACGGCTTCGGCCGCGATGCGCGCCGCCAGCATCGCGCTGGGCACCACGACGCCGCCATGATCCTCGCCGTCGATCAGGCGGAACGTCGCGTCGAGGCCCGGGCGGGCGCCGACGCGCTGGACGAAGTCGCGCGCGGAGCTGACCTGCTTGCGCGCCTGCTGCCGGCGCATGCGTTCGGCGTCCGGATTCGGCGCGCCTTCTTCGAGACTGCCCGCGGTGACCAGCAGCCGCAACGCGGGCGCGAGCGGCGCCGATTGCGTGGCGAAACGATCCGCATAGGGCAGCAGCGCGCGGTCGCCCCACCAGATCGACGGGCTTGCCGCGACATACCGCGCGAACAGGTGCGGGCGCGTCAGCATCGCGTACAGCGTCAGCAGGCCGCCGTATGAATGCCCGAACAGCGTCTGGCGTGCCGGGTCGACGGCCACCTGTTGCGCGAGCCAGGGCTGCACGTCGTGCTCGATGAAATCGAGCAGGCGGTCGGCGACGACACCGCGGCCGTTCGGCAGCGGCGCGAGCGTGTAGTCGTCCGCGCGGGCGGCCATGTCGTATGCGGCGTCAGTCGGATAACCGATGCCGATCACGACGGGTTCTGCATCGGGCGGGGCGTCAGGGCGTGCACGCCGGTTGCGCACGAGTTGCGTGGCGAGCGGGAAGAGCGCGTTGCCGTCGAGGACGGTCAGTACCGGATGGGATCCGGCAGCGGCGCGCTCGGCGGGCAGCGCGACGAACAGGCGGCGGGGCTTGCCGCCGACCGTGACGTCGAACTGGCGGCTGTTCGGCACCTGCACGGCGGGCGCGGCGTCGAGAGCCGGCCAGTCCGGTGCGCGCGCGGCGAGCGCGGGGGTGAGGTGGGCGCCGAGCGGGCCCGCAAGGCCGGCGACGAGCAGCGAGCGACGCATCGTGGAAGCGGGGTGCGACATGTCAGGACCCTTCCTGCACCCAGTATTCGCCCTGCAGCGGAACCGGCTGGAAGCGTTGCACCATCGTGTCGAGCGTGCGGCGCGGGTCGACATCGGCGAACAGCGCCGGATGCAGCCATTTGGCCATGGCCTGCACCGCGACGACGTTGAACGGCGAGTTGTAGAAGTGATGCCAGATCGCATAGGCCCGGCGCTCGCGCACCGCGCGCAGCGGCGCAATCTGCGGGCGCTGCAGCGACCGGTCGAACGAACGGGTAGCGGTGTCGCGCGACACGCCGGCGCCGAGTGCGATGCGCAGCGGCGCACTTTGCAGTGTCTGCGTCGAGCCGATCCCCGTGCCGATGTAGAAGTCGGGCTGGCGGCTGAGCAGGTATTCCGGATTCAGCGTGCCGTGCTCGCCGGGCACGCGGCCTTTCGCGATGTTGTTGCCGCCGGCGGCGTCGAGCAGGTGCCCCATCATGCCCGTCATCGTGTCGCAGCAGTCGCTCGACAGGCCGACGCGGCTTTCGAGGAACACGCTCGGCGCGACCGCATGCGCGTTCGCGAGCCGCGTACGGACGAGATCGAACTGCGCCTGCCAGTACGCGTTGAAATCCGCCGCGCGCTGCGGCGCGCCGAAGACCTGGCCGAGCAGCGCGATGCTGCGCGTCGTATTGACGAGCGGGTCGTGCCGGAAATCGACGAAGACGATCGCAACGCCGGCGGCTTCGAGCCGCGCCAGCGTCTCTCGGTCTCGCTCGCCGGGGCCGTGGCCGCCGCCGAGGCCGAAGATCGCAACCTGCGGGCGCAGCGCGAGCGCGCGTTCGTCGCTGAAGCTGCCGGCCTGCGAGCGGCCGATGCGCGGCACGTCCTTCAGCCGCGGAAACCGCTCGAGCCATTGCCCGTAGCTGGCCGGATCGAGCTGTTCGAAATCGCCCATCATGCCCACGAGGCGGCGAGTGGGATCGGCGTCGACGACCGCCAGCGCAGGCAACAGGCGCCCTTCGCCGAGCAGCACGCGTTCGACGCGCGCGGGAATCCGGACCTGCCGACCGGCGAGGTCGGTCACGGTGGTGTCCGCGCATGCCGCCTGCGCGACGAACCCGCTGCACAGCCATGCGACCAGCATGGCCCACATTCCACTTGTCTTTCTCACACGACTCCCGATACGATGTAAATGAGAACAATTCGCATTTAATTGTAACCGAGCAGTCGGGCATCGCGGGATGCCGGCTGTTTGTTCCAACGACGAAATAGTTTGTGCGGGCCCATGGTGCCCGACGCACGCAACGGGGTATCAAGACATGACAGCGCAGACGTCAGCTGCTTTCCAATCCGACGGCAATCGCCACGACGCGCACGTCGCGCGAATCCGCGAGGTGCGTCCGGGCCTGCGCATCCACGCGGACGACGCGACCGACGAATTCGATGCGGTGATGTCGGGGCAGTGCACGCCGGGCCTGCATCTCGTGCTGCTGCTCGAAGGTGCGCTCGACGTGTCGTACGGCGATCGGCGCGTGGTGCTGACGACGGATGCGAGCCGCGCGAGCCGGGCCCCGGTGCCGCGGCCCGCGGTGCGGATGCAGTCGTTCCTGCTCAACGCGGTGCAGCCGGATACGTTCCGCCGGCGGCTCAGCAAGGGCGGCTATGCACGGCGGCTCAGTCTCGCGATGTCGGGCGAGTGGCTCGGGCATCTGCAGGCTGCGAGCCGCGGCATGCTGCCGGAGCGGCTGGACGCGATGCTGTCCGCGCACCTGGCGATCCGCTTCTGGCAGCCGACGCCGCGTGCGACGGCACTGGCCGAGCAGATCGTGCGGCCGCCGACCTATCAGCCGATGCTGCAGGCGATCTATCTCGAAAGTCGTGTGCTGGAATTGCTTGCCGAGGCGTTCGCGCCGCTCGAGGCGGAGGCGGTGGACGCCGCACCGGCGCAGGACGCGGCGCTCGGATCGCGCGACTACCGCCGGATGGCGGAATTGCGCGCGTTCCTGGCGAGCGATGCCGCGCAGGACTTGTCGCTCGACGATATCGCGCGCCATGCCGGCATGAGCACGAACGCGATGCAGCGGCAGTTCCGTGCCGCCTACGGCACGACGGTATTCGACTTCATCCGCGAGCATCACCTGCAGCGCGCGCGGCTTGCACTCGAGCGCGACGCAGTGAGCGTCAAGCAGGCTGCGGCACTGGCTGGCTATACGAGCGCCGCGAATTTCGCGACGGCCTACAAGCGCCGCTTCGGCGTCACGCCGACGCTCGCGCGCCGCAGCGACCATCGCTGACGAGGCAGCCGCCGTGACTCAAACGAGTTTGTAGCTTACGCAAAGATTTCGGCGCATTACATGTTTCATAATGTAAATGAGAATCAATCACATCATGAAACATCGAAAGCGCCACCATGTCGAGTCAAGCTGCACACTTTGCATTGAAGCCGGCCGTCGTTGCCGGTCTGTACCTGATGGGCGTGTCGAGCGCGTGGGCGCAGACGCCTGATCAGCCTGCCGGCCCCGCCGGCGCACCTGCCGCCCCGGTCCAGGCGGTGGCCGGCGATCCGCCGGATCCGATCCTGCTGAAGGACATCGTCGTGACGGCCAGCCGTCGCGAGCAGGCGATCCGCGAAGCACCCGCCAGCATTTCCGTGATCGGTCGCGACGAAATCGAAGCGAAGCCCTACACGTCGGTTGCGGAGATCGTCAACAACGTCGAGGGGGGTGAGCGTCGTCGGCGCGTCGCCGAACGACCAGGACATCTCGATCCGCGGGATGCCCGGCGAATACACGTTGCTGCTGGTCGACGGCCGCCGCCAGAACACCCGTGAAACGATGAACCGCGGCAGCTCGGGCGTGCAGTCGAACCTGATGCCGCCGCTGTCCGCGATCGAGCGGATCGAGGTCGTGCGCGGGCCGATGTCGTCGCTGTACGGTGCCGATGCGATGGGCGGCGTGATCAACGTGATCACGCGCAAGGTGCCGAAGCGCTGGGGCGGCACGATCACGGCCGGCAGCGTGTGGCAGCTCGAATCGAACCAGGGCGATACGCAGAGCGTCGACTTCTGGCTCGGCGGCCCGCTGAAATCCGACGTGCTCGGGCTGCAGGCGTCCGGCCGGCTCCTGCATCGCGGCGAGGACGACATCTTCTACGCGAACAGCGGTACGGGTGGCGCGAACGGGCAGCGGATCGGCAGCTTCGACGTGAAGCTGTCGGCGAAGCCCACGCGCAACCAGGACGTGAGCGTGAACATCGGGCGCGAGCAGCTCACTTACCTGAGCACGCCGGGCAAGAGCGCGGCGCCGCTCACGCCGCGCACGGCCACGTCGGCGGTGACCGAGACGCGCCATGTCCGCGACTACTGGGGCATCACGCACGACGGTCGCTGGGGTTTCGGCAACACGACGGTGTCGCTCTATGGCGAGCGCGGCGTGCAGGACCAGTGGACGCCGGCCGGCCGCGACGCGATCAAGCCCGCGCTGACCGACACGATCCTCGAAGGCAAGGCCGAGGTGCCGTGGTGGGGCGAGCGCAACATCCTGACGGTCGGTGGCCAGCATATCTGGTCGACGCTGTCGGGCGTGGCCCGCCAGGACGCGGTGCCGAAGGGCCACGCGGCGAACTCGGACCGCATCCGGCGCAACGCGTGGGCGCTGTTCGGTGAAAACGACTACTTCTTCAACGACCGGTTTACGCTGACGACCGGCGTGCGGCTCGATCACGACGATCGCTACGGCAGCCACGTGAGCCCGCGCATCTACGGCGTCTACAAGCTCAGCCAGGCGTGGACGGTGCGTGGCGGCGTGTCGACGGGCTTCCGGCCGCCGTCGTTGCGCCAGAGCACGGGCGGCTACTGCATGACGTCGGGCGGCGCGGCGGGGGCGATGCCCGGCACGCTGTGCGGCAATCCGGATCTCAAGCCCGAGACGAGCCTGACCGAGGAACTCGGCGTGCGCTACGACCTGGGCGACACGTATGCGGGGCTGACACTCTTCAACAACCTGTTCAAGAACAAGGTGGCCAGCTACGACACGGGCAAGGCCGATCCGCGCTCGCCGGGCCGCAACATTTACGTGTACGACAACATCGACCGGGTCAAGCTGTACGGCCTCGAACTTGGCGCGGGCACGCGCGTGATGCGCACGCTGAAGGTGTCGGGCACCTACACGCTGACGCAGTCGCGCCGCGAGGGCAGCGGCGAGAAAGCGTTCAACGGCAGCTCGCTCGACGGCTATCCGCTCGACAAGACGCCCAAGCACAAATTCAACGTGCAGGTCGACTGGACGCCGACCGCCAAGCTCGACCTGTACGCGACGGCGAACTATATCGGCAGCGAGTCCTGGGCGGCGTTCCGCAACGGCGCGCAGGGCGTCCGCGAGCGGCCGTCGACGACCACCTTCGATCTCGGCGGCCGCTACCGGATCGACAAGCGTTTCTCCGTCAACTTCGCGGTGCTCAACCTGACCAACAAGATGGTTCCGATCGACGATCGCACGCGCACGACCGGCCTGAGCGGCAACTGGCTGGTCGATCAGGGGCGTCGCGTCGCGGTGAGCCTCACCGCCGAAATGTGACGGCACGGCCGGTGCGACGCGCCGGTCCTTCAATCTGGAGATGAATGCGATGAATGCGATATTCCGTCCTTCCGATCTATTAGCACCCCAAAACATATGGGATCTCTATCGAGCCGATGCGGCGCTGTTCCTCGCAACGCCGGCCCATACGCTGCTCGCGGCCGATCCTGCGGAAGCGATTCCGCATGCGGATACGCCGCTGGCCGAGCGCGTGGCGCGGGCGCTGCGTCATGCACAGGCGCAAGGGCATGCCGGCGCAGCGGTGGTCGGCGCCGTGCCGTTCGACGCAGATACGCCGGCCGCGCTGCGGGTGGCGCACACGATGCTGCGTGCGGCGCCGCGCGGCGCGCCGCGGGCGCCGGAGCCGACCGGCATGCGCTATGCGACGCGCGAGGTGCCGGCGGCCGACGCCTATGCCGATGCGGTGGCGCACGCGGTCGCGCGCATCCGCGCGGGCGAGCTCGACAAGGTCGTGCTGGCGCGCACGCTCGAAGTCGTCGGCGAGCAGCCGGTCGCGGTCGCGCCGCTCGTCGCGCGTCTCGCGGCTCGCAACCCGCACGGCTATACGTTTTCGGTCGATCTCGGCGAGGGGCGCACGCTGCTCGGCGCGAGCCCGGAGCTGTTGGTGAACCGCTTCGGTGGCATCGTGCGCGCGAATCCGCTGGCCGGCTCCGCGCCGCGCAGCCGCGACCCCATCGAGGACCGCCGTCGCGCGGAGGCGCTGCTGGATTCGGCCAAGGATCTCGACGAGCACCGGGTCGTCGTCGAGGCGGTGCGCGACAGCCTCGCGCCGTACTGCCGGCATCTCGACGTGCCCGCGCGCCCGTCGCTGATGCACACCGAAACGATGTGGCACCTGTCCACTGAAGTGCGCGGCGAAACGGACGCCGACGCGTTGACGCTCGCGCTTGCACTGCATCCGACGCCGGCGGTCTGCGGCGCGCCGCGTGATGCTGCCCGCGCGTGCATTCGCGCGGCCGAGCCGTTCGACCGGGGGTTCTACGCGGGGATGCTCGGCTGGGTCGATGTGCGCGGCGATGGCGAATGGATCGTGACGATCCGTTGCGCGCAGGCGTTCGATCGCACGCTGCGGCTCTATGCGGGAGCGGGTATCGTCGCCGAGTCGACACCCGACGGCGAGCGGGCCGAAACGGCGGCCAAGTTCAGGACGATGCTGGATGCGCTGGGGATTCGCCACGACGCCGCATCGGGCGGCGCCCGGGAGGCGGCATGACGATCGCGCACGGCACGCCGTGGCCGGCCGCGCTGGCCGACACGTACCGGAAAAAAGGCTATTGGCGCGGCGAATCGTTCGCCCGGTGGTTCGATGCGCGCGTCGCGCAATTCGGCGAACGGACGGCGCTGGTGCAGGGCGATCTGCGGTGGTCGTACCGGACGCTTGCGAGCGAGGCGCAACGCGTTGCGCGCGCGCTGAGCGCGGCGGGCATCGCGCCAGGCGATCGCGTGGTGTTGCAACTGCCGAACTGCGCGGCCTTTTTCGCGACGACGTTCGCTCTGTTCCGCATCGGCGCGCTGCCGGTCTTTGCACTGCCCGCGCACCGGCGTCGCGAGATCGGTTTCTTCTGCCAGCACGCGGGCGCGGTCGCCTACATCGCGGCGCAATCTCACGATGGTTTCGACTACCGGTCGCTCGCGCGTGACGTGCAGGCCGACGCGCCGACGTTGAAGCACGTGTGGTTCACGACGCCGGGTAACGCAGGGCTCGATCTGCCCGATGCGCCGGACGCCGCATTGCCGCCCGGGCCGGCCGCGCACGAGGTGGCGTTCCTGCAGTTGTCGGGCGGCAGCACGGGCACGCCGAAGCTGATCCCGCGCACGCACGACGATTATCTGTACAGCGTGCGGGAGAGCGCGCGCATCTGCGGGCTGAGCGAACGCACCGTCTATCTCGCCGCGCTGCCGGCCGCGCACAACTACGCGCTCAGCTCGCCGGGCTCGTTCGGCGTCTTCGACGCGGGCGGCACGGTCGTGCTGTGCGACAGCGCCAGCCCCGACGTTGCATTCGAGGTGATCGAACGCGACCGCGTGACCGTGGTCGCGCTCGTGCCGCCGCTCGTGCTCGTGTGGCTGACGGCCGTGGCGCGGCGCGGCGGCGCACCGGCGAGTCTCGAACTCGTGCAGGTCGGCGGGGCGCGATTCGATCCGGCATTGGCCGCGCGCGCGGCGGACGGCTTCGGCGCGCAGCTCCAGCAGGTATTCGGGATGGCGGAAGGGCTCGTCAACTACACGCGGTTGGGCGATCCGCGCGACGTCGTGATCGCCACGCAGGGGCGGCCGATCTCGCCGGACGACGAGATTCTCGTGGTCGACGACGACGATCGTCCGGTGGTACCGGGCGAGGTCGGTCACCTGCTGACGCGCGGCCCGTACACGATCCGCGGCTACTACGACGCACCGGCGCACAACGCGCGCGCGTTCACCGCGGACGGCTTCTATCGCACCGGCGATCGCGTGCGGATCACCGACGGCGGCTATCTCGTCGTCGAGGGGCGCGCGAAGGACCAGATCAATCGGGGCGGCGAAAAGATTCCCGCGGAGGAGATCGAGCACCTGCTGCTGGCGCATCCGGGGGTTGCCGACGCGGCACTCGTGCCGATGCCGGATCCGTATCTCGGCGAGCGCAGTTGCGCGTACGTGATTCGCGGAGCGACGGCACCGAGCGCGGCGGATCTCGTGCGGTTCGTGCGCGAGCAGGGCGTCGCGACCTACAAGGTGCCGGACCGGATCGAGTTCGTCGACGCGTTCCCGAAGACCCCGGTGGGCAAGATCGACAAGCGGGCGTTGCGGCAACGCATCGCCGATTGCGTGGCCGACGTGCCTGCCTGACGTCTGGTGCCGAGGCCATTCCACATCCATTCATTGTTACGACGCTTCACGACGCATTCCAACATGGCCATTCCGAAAATCGCTTCCTATCCGATGCCGGCAGACCTGCCGGCCAACCGCGTGGCCTGGCCGTTCGAGCCGCGCCGCGCGGCGCTGCTCGTGCACGACATGCAGGACTATTTCCTCGACTTCTACGATCGCGGCGCGGCGCCGGTGCCGTCGTTGCTGACCGGCGTGCGGCGCCTGATCGATTTCGCGCATGCGATGGGGATGCCCGTTTACTACACCGCGCAGCCGGCGACCCAGGCGCCGGCGGATCGCGCGCTGCTGACCGACATGTGGGGCCCGGGACTGACTGCGCAGCCGGCGCGCGCGGCGATCAGCGAGATCGTCGCACCGGTATCCGGCGACACGGTGCTCGACAAATGGCGCTACAGCGCATTCCGGCGCTCGGATCTCGATACCCGGCTGCGCGCACAGGGGCGCGACCAGCTTGCAATCTGCGGGATCTACGCACACATCGGCTGCCTGATGACTGCGTGCGACGCATTCATGCGCGACATCCAGCCGTTTTTCGTCGGCGATGCGCTTGCGGACTTCTCGGAGCGCGAGCATCGGATGGCGCTCGAGTACGTCGCGGGACGCTGCGGCAGCGTCGTGTCGGTCGACACGCTCGTCAGCGCCACCCATGACGATCTCGCGACGCCGACCCTCGACGACATCGCGCGGCTGGTCGCCGAAAGCCTGCGCATTCCGGCCGCGACGCTGAGCGCGGACGCCAACCTCGTCGATTGCGGTGTCGATTCGATTCGCATGATGACGTTCGTCGAGCAGTGGCGAGCCGGCGGGCACGACGTCACGTTCGTGCAGCTCGCCGAACAGCCGACGCTGGAAGCGTGGACGCGCCTGCTGCAACGCACCGCGCAGGTGCCCGCATGACCGGGCACGACATGCCCGGCATCCGTCCGGCGCCGTTCGCCAGCACGGCGGAAGTCACGCTGGCGCAGGCCGATCGCGTGCTGTTCAAGCTGTGCAAGCACTACGCGATCAAGGTACCCGTCGTGTTCGACGAGCACCGTGCGACCGTCGACTTCCCGTACGGCACCTGCCGGATGCAGCGGACCGACGATCGGTTGCGGATGCGCTGCGAAGCCGATACGGCCGACAAGCTTGCGCAGATCCAGTACGTGATGGACGAGCACCTGGTTCTGATGTCGCGCAATCGCGAACTGGTGATTGCGTGGCAGCAGGCCGACTGACGGCGTGCATTTCCGGTTCAACGCTTATTCGCGATAACTCTCCATTCATGCAACTCGAAGAAAGACCGATAGAACGGCCGATACGCGCGACATCCGCGCAATACGGAATCTGGGTCGCGCAACAGGTCGATCCCGACGATCCGGGCTACCTGACAGCCGAAACCATCGAACTTGACGGCGCGCTCGACGTCGATGCGCTCACCGGGAGCGTCGAGGCGGTGCTCGATCATGCCGACGCGCTGCACATGCGTTTTGCGTGGGCCGACGATACGCTCTGGCAACATCGCCGCGCGGCGGCCACGCGGCTGCCGCTCGTCGACCTGTCGAGGCAGGCGGATCCCGAGCAGGCGGCGCGGGACTGGATGAAGGCCTCGCTGGCGGTGTGCTGCGATGTCACGTCCGATCCGCTGTATCGCACGGCGCTGCTGCGGCTCTCGCCGACGCGGCACTGGTGGTATCTGCAGGTCCATCACATCGTGCTGGACGGCTTCGGCTACGGGCTCCTGCAGCAAGCCGTCGCGGCACGCTACAACGCGCGTGTCGGCCATGCGCCCGTGCCGACGTTGCCCGACTGGCGTGTGGATCGCGTGGTCGAAGCCGAGACGAGTTATCGCGCGAACGGCGGCTTCGAAGCCGATCGCGCGTTCTGGAGCAGATACCTGCGCGACCTGCCCGCGCCGCTCGCGCTCGCGCCGAAGCAGGACGTGGCGCCTGATGCGTCGCGGGCCACGCGCGTGGTCGACGGCGCCCGGCTCGCGCGGCTCAGGGATGCCGCGGGGCAGGCGGGCGTCGACTGGAACGCGTGGCTGCTGTGCGCGACCGGGATCTGGCTCGCCAGACAGGGCGGGCAGCGCGACCTGACGCTCGGGTTGCCGGTGATGAACCGGCTCGGCACGCCAGCGCTCGGCGTGCCGTGCATGGCGATGAATATCGTGCCGTTTCGCGTGCATGTCGACGCAGGCCATTCGCCGCGCGATCTCGCGCGTGCGTGTTCGGATCAGTTGCGCGCGATCCGGCCGCACCTGTATTACCGGTACGGCTGGATTCGCGGCGATCTGGGCCTGCTCGAGCGCAACGTGTTCCTGTTCAACCAGGCCGTCAACGTGATGCCGTTCGAACGGCAGGTCGCGTTTCGCGGGCTGGCGAGCGAGACGCGCGCGGTGAGCGGCGGGCCGGTGAAGGACCTGAACGTGACGCTCGCCGTGCGCGGCGGCGCGTGGCATCTGACGCTCGAGGCCAATCCGAATGCGTACGATGCCGACACGCTGGCGGCGCACGCGCAAAGCTTCGTGGACTGGCTCGACACGTTCGCCGCGTGCGCGGCCGACGAACCGGTCGCGCGCCTGCTCGACGACATGCCGCCGCCGTCGATCGTGCGTGGCGCGCCGCTCCCCGGGCCGCACGACGACGTGATCGCGCTGATTGAACGCGCGGCACGCGGCGCGCCTGCGCATACGGCGATCGAAGCCGGGGAGCGTCGCGTCGACTATCGCACGTTGCTCGCCGACACCGCGGCGTTGGCGGACGCGCTCGCCCGGCGTGGCGTGACGCAGCAGACGCGCGTCGCGTTCGCGGCGCCGCGTGCGCCGGACGTGATCGCTGCCATGCTGGCCGTCCTGAAGCTGGGCGCCGTCATCGTGCCGCTCGACCCGGACGGGCCGCCGCAACGCACGGCTGCGATGCTCGCGGACGCGTCGCCGGCGATCGTCGTCACGCGCGGCGCGCACCGCGCATGTGCGGGCGCGTGCCCGGTGTTCGATCTCGACGCGGCGCGCGTGCCGGCGACGCGGCATGCGCCAGTCGGCGACGAACCGGTGCCGGATTCGCTGGACGCGTATCTGCTGTACACGTCGGGATCGACCGGGCGCCCGAACGGCGTGCTGACCGGACGCGGCGCGCTCGGCCAGTTCGTCGCGAGCACGCGCGACCTGTACGCCATCGGGCCGCGCGATCGCGTGCTGCAGTTCGCACCGCTGCATTTCGACGCGAGCTTCGAGGAAGTCTTCGCCACGCTGTGCCACGGCGCGACGCTCGTGCTGCGGGACGATGCGATGCTCGATTCGGTCGATACGTTCACGGCCGAAGTCGAGCGGCGCGGCATCACCGTGCTCGACCTGCCGACCGCCTACTGGCACGTGCTCGCGCATGCGATCGACGCACGCCATGCGCGGCGCCTCGAACGCGTGCGTCTGACGATCATCGGCGGCGAGGCCGCGTTGCCGGAGCGGATCCGGCAATGGCGTGCGCACCTGCCGGACCGGGTGCTGCTCAATACCTACGGACCGACCGAGGCGACGATCATCGCGACCGCGGCGTGCGTCGGTGGCCCGCAGGCAGTCTGGCAGGAGGGCGAGCCGGTGCCGATCGGTACGCCGCGTGCGGGTGTCGACGCGTGCATCGTCGACGAGCGCGCGTACCCGGTCGCCGCGGGACGCACCGGCGAACTGGTGCTGTGCGGCGACGGGCTGGCGCTCGCGTATGCCGGCAATCCCGCGCTGACGGCGGAACGTTTCGTCACGTTGCCGCGCGGCGGGCAGCGTGCGTACCGTACCGGCGATCTCGCGACGCTGCGCGACGGCCGGCTGTATTTCGACGGCCGGATCGATCACGAAGTGAAGATCAGCGGCGTGCGCATCGACCCGCGCGAGATCGAGGACGCGCTGCTGCGCGAACCGGACGTGCGCGAGGCGGCGGTCGTCGCATCCCGCAGCGGTGCAGGCGCGGTGACGCTCGTGGCGTTCGTCGCCGGGCCGGCCGAGCCTGCGGCGTTGCGCATGCAACTGGCGCAGCGGCTGCCGGCGGCTGCGATTCCGGACCGCTGGCACGTGCTCGAACGGCTGCCGCGCAACGCGAACGGCAAGATCGATCGCAACGCGCTGCAGCGCGCCGATGTGCGGCGTGACGAGGCGGCCGACGATCCGCGCGCCGGCGCGCTGGAGCGGCAGGTGATGGCCGTGTGGCGGAACGTGCTCGGCGAGGTCGCGCTGACGCCGGCCACCAATTTCTTCGACATCGGCGGCAAGTCGCTGCAGGCGATGCAGGCGAGCGCGAGGCTCGCGGCGGAACTCGGGCGCGACGTGCCCGTCTCGATGCTGTTCCGGCATCCGACGATCGCGATGCTGACAGCCGCATTGCGCACGCCGCTGGCGTACCGGCCGCGCACCGAGCGCAACGCGTTCGCGCCGCACCTGGCGATCCAGTCGGGCTCGGGCGCTGCGCCGCGGCTCATCTGCATTCATCCGGCCGACGGCCTCGCGTGGAGTTACCTGCGACTTGCCGCCTATCTGCCCGACGCGACGATCGACGGGTTGCAGCTTTCGGTCGACGACACGCGCGATGCAGCTGATTTCGACGCACTCGTGCATACCTATGTGCGGCGCGTACGGGCATTGCAGCCCGACGGGCCGTATCACCTGCTGGGCTGGTCGCTCGGCGGCGCGCTCGCGTATGGCGTCGCGGCGGCGCTGGCGCGCGACGGCGACGCGGTCGGCACGCTCGCGCTGATGGACAGCTATCCGTCGTCGGCATGGACGGCGCAGCCGATGCCGGCCTGCGGCGACGCGTTGCGGATCCTGCTGACGGTCAACGGCGATTTCGACACGGCCGACCTGTCCGACACCGTGCTGCGACAACGCCTGCTGCGCGCGAACAGCCCGTTCGCGGCGCTCGGCGGCGCCGGCCTCGATGCGTTCGTCGCGGCGACGCTGCGGCAGATGCGCCTGTTTCGCGCGGCATCGACGCCGCGCTACGACGGCGAACTGCTGCTCTTCAACGCGACCCGCAAGCGGCAGGGCATACCGACGCCCGAGAGCTGGCATGCGCATCGGCCTTCGGGGACGCTGACCTGCCATGCGCTCGACTGCTCGCACGACGGCATGTCGGACCCCGAACCGATGGCGGCGATCGGCGCCGTCCTCACCGAACGGCTCGCCGCAACGGCGGGCCCGGATCTTCAATCACGGAATTCGAATCGATGAACAGCAATCCGAACCTGACTTTCCCGGCAGGTATCGCCGTCGTGACCGGTGCGGCGCGTGGCATCGGCGCCGCGGTCGTGCGCGCGCTTGCCACGCACGGCGTGGACGTGGGTGCCTTCGACATGGATGGCGACGCGCTGGCGCGCACGATCGCCGACAGCCCGCCGACGCCTGGGCGCGTGCACGCGTTTTCGGTGGACGTCGCGGACGCGCGTGCGGTGCAGGTGGCCGTCGAACGGGTGGAATCCTCTGTCGGTCCGATCGGCATGCTTGCCAACGTTGCGGGCGTGCTGCGGCTTTCAAGCGCGGCGTCGCTGACGGACGATGACTGGGCGCATTGCTTCGCGGTCAATGCCGACGGCGTGTTTCATCTGTCGCGCGCGGTCGCGCCGCTGATGATCGCGCGCCGGGCGGGCGCCATCGTGACCGTCGGATCGAACGCGGCGCTCGTGCCGCGCACGCAGATGGCGGCGTATGCGGCATCGAAGGCGGCGGCCCATCAGTTCACCCGTTGCCTCGGCCTCGAACTGGCCGGTCACGGCATTCGCTGCAACATCGTCGCGCCGGGATCGACCGACACGCCGATGCAGCGCCAGCTCTGGCATGGCCCGGAAGGCCCGGCAGGCGTCATTGCGGGAGCGCTCGACAGTTACCGGAACGGCATTCCGCTCGGCCGCATCGCGACCCCCGGCGATATCGCCGAAGCCGTGCTGTTCCTGCTGTCCGACGCGTCGCGTCACGTGACGCTGCACACGCTGTGCGTGGACGGCGGCGCGACGCTCGGCGTATGACGCGCGAACGGTTTTCGGAGCCCTGGCCATGAAACATCTCACTGCCACTACCGAACAGGGTGCGGCGGGCGCATTCGCGCAGCCCCGTCAAGACGAGCGGCTGCGCGTCGGCGCGCCGCTGCCGTCACCCGAAACGCTGCGCCGCGACGTGCCGGCCTCGTTCGCCGCGCGGGCGACCGACGACACGGGGCGCGCGCAGTTGCGGGCGATCCTCGAGCGGCGCGATGCGCGCCGGATCGTCGTCGTCGGTCCATGCTCGATCCACGATCCCGGCGCGGCGCTCGACTACGCGCGGCGGCTTGCCACGCTCGCGCATGCGGTGCGGGACACGTTCTGCATCGTCATGCGCGTCTACTTCGAGAAGCCGCGCACGACGGTCGGGTGGAAAGGGCTGATCAACGATCCGGGGCTCGACGGCAGCCATCGTATCGAGGACGGCCTGCGCACCGCGCGGCAGCTGCTCGCCGACATCAATGCGATCGGGTTGCCGGCCGCGACCGAAGCGCTCGACGTGATGGCGCCGCATTATCTGGGCGACCTGGTGAGCTGGGTGGCGGTCGGCGCCCGTACGACCGAGTCGCAGATCCACCGCGAGATGGCGTCGGGTCTGCCGATGCCGGTCGGTTTCAAGAACGGGACGGACGGCCAGATCGACGTCGCGGCTCACGCGATGCTGGCCAGCATGCGGCCGCACACGTTCATCGGGATCGACGGGGCCGGCCGTCCCGCGCTGCTGCACAGCGCGGGCAATCCGCATGCGCATCTCGTGCTGCGCGGCGGCCGGCACGGACCCAACTACGACACGGCATCGGTCGCGGCCGCGGCAGACGCGTTGCGGGCCAGCCGCTTGCCCGCGAACGTGCTGATCGATTGCTCGCATGCGAACTGCGGGAAGCAGGCGATGCGGCAACTGGCGGTGCTCGACGATGTCGTCGAGCAGATGCGCGCGGGCGACGACGCGATTCGCGGCGTGATGCTCGAAAGCTTCATCGAGACGGGCGCGCAGCCGCTCGGCGGCGCGCTGCGCTACGGCTGCTCGGTGACCGATCCGTGCATCGGCTGGGACGCGACCGCAGATGCGTTGCTGCATGCGCGCAACCGCCTGCTCGCGCGAGCGGGCTGACCGTGGCCGGCACCGGCCGGCCTCTTTCATTTCTCCAACACGACTCCAACACGAACGAATCATGTCGACCCCTTCCGCTGACACCCTGAACGCGCCTGCCGATGCCGGCGCGTCATTTTTGCCGCTGCTGCTCGCGAACTTCGCGATGGTGGCGGGAACCTATGCGTTCGTCACGATCGCGGGCCCGATGGCCCGGCGCATGCACCTCGAACCGCTGCACGTCGGCGCGATCATCGGCATCGTCGGGCTCGTGTGGATGCTGGTCGCGCCGCGCTGGGCGCGGGTCGCGGATCTGCGCGGACGGCTGCCGGCCATGCGCGCGGCGATCGGCGGCTTCATCGCGAGTTCGTTGCTGCTGACGGCGTACGTCGGCTGGGCGCTGCGCGACGGCGGCACGGCTGTGCCGGCCGTCTGGATCGGCTTCGTCGCACTGCTCGTCACGCGTGCGGCGATGGGCGGTTGCTACGCGGGCTTGCCGGTCGCCGCGACCGCGTGGATCGCGGATCGCACGGCCGTGGCGGGACGCGCGGCGGCGATCGCCCGGTTCGGTGCCGCGGGCGCCGTCGGGATGGTGGTCGCACCGCCGCTCGCGGGCTGGATCGCCGGGTACGACATGACGCTTGCGCTGGCCGTGTTCGCGGTGTTGCCGCTCGCCGGGCTGGCCGGGTTGCGCAGCCTGCGCGATGGCCGCGAGGGCGCGGCGCGACAGGCGCCGCCTCGCCTGAAGCCGACCGAGCCGCGCCTGCGGCTGCCCTGGTTCAGCGCGCTGGCGCTTTACAGCGCCGTGATGATCGCGAACAGCGCCCTCGGGTTTTACGTGATCGACCGCCTGGTCGTGAGTGCGCAGGCCGCGCCGCTCATGACCGGGTATGCGCTCGGCAGCGCGGGCCTCGGGCTGATCGTGACGCAGGCGCTGGTCGGGCGTTTCCGGTCGGTTGCGCCGGCGCAGTGGCTGCGTTGGGGCGCGCTCGCGGGCGGCGCCGGATTCGCATCGGTGCTGATGGTCCATGCGTCGCAGCCGCTGGCGCTGTGTGCGAGCTATCTCGTCGCGGCATGCGGGATGGGCGCGGCGTTTCCGGCCGTGGCGGCGCTGGCGAGCGCACGGGGGGCGCCGCACGAGCAGGCTGCCTGCGCGGGGGCGATGTCGATGGCCCAGGGGCTCAGCATGGTGATCGGGCCGCTGGCCGGCGCGATGCTGTACGAGCTGCATCCAGCCATGCCGTTCGCGTCGATCGGCGTGATGCTGGCACTCGTTTCCGTTGCCGCTTCATGGCGGGGAGCGCGTGCGGCGGATGCATAGCGGCGCGCATGCGCGCGCCGGGCGACTGGCTGCGACGCGTGCGGCGCGAATGACGGGCCGGTGAGCCGACGCGTGACGTCAAGCTTTGTCAAATTGTGGCGATATCACGATGCCTGACGTTTCGGGCCGCATCGGAAGGCTGTCATGCACCGGTTGATTGAGTATCCTTGGATTCGATTCGCGGTACTCACGCAGTCACAACCGGGAGGCTTCACATGAATGCACGTCTATACCGCGCGACCGTTGCCGGCGCGCTGATCGGATTGCTCGCGCCGTTTTCGGTGGCGCATGCACAACTTGGCGACGTCCTGAAGCAGGTCGGCGGCGGTGGCGATTCAGGCAGCGGCGCAGGCGGAGCGCTCGGCAACCTCGGCGGCCTCGGCGGTGCATTGACGGGCGGTGGCGGTTCGTCGCTGATGCCGGGCAGCACCGGCAACGTCGCGGGGCTGCTGCAGTTCTGCATCCAGAACAACTATCTCGGCGGGGCGTCCGGCGGCGCGTCGTCGGTGAAGGACGCGCTGATGGGCAAGCTCGGCGGCAACGCGTCGTCCGACAGCGGCTATACCAGCGGCGCGAGCGGGGTCCTCGACGCCGGCAACGGCAGCAAGCTCGACCTGAGCGGTGGCGGCCTGAAGCAGCAGGTGACCAAGCAGATCTGCGACAAGGTGCTGACGCAGGCGAAGTCGCTGCTGTAAGTTTCCCGGCGTGTGGCGGTGCGGGGTGCGCGACGGACCTGCTCAGGTCATTCCGGCTGCCACGCGCAAATCATCGACGAAAAGACGGGCGGCCGCGCGATGCCGCGGCCCGCACGCATGGACTCAATCGGCCAGCCGCTTGTCGGCGAGCGCCTTGCAGCAGTCTTCGTACACCCATTGCACGAGTTTCGCCCGATAGTCGAGATCGTCGGTATCGACGATTTCCTCGACCGCGTCGCGCGCCCACGACGCATCGACGAACCCGGCATGCCGCTTCGCGATGTCCTGCGCGAGCGCCGCGAGCCTGGCGATCACGAGCCAGTCGGCCTGACGGTGATGACGGTCGAGCCAGCGGTGTGCGGCCTGGACCTGGAACGTGGCGTCCGGCCACGATTCGTTGAGGTAAAACGCGCCGAGGTTGCCGCAGGTGAGCCAGCAAAGCAGCTCGAGGCGGTCTTGCGAGCCGAGGATATGGGATGCGTCGGACATGGCAGCGCTCACGAAATACGTCGATTCCGGGCGGCGCCGGTTGCAGTGAGCCGGTGCCGATAATAAAAACATAGCACGATGCGGGCCCGGCCGCGCACCCGGGCGGATGCTGAGATGGCGGCGGCGAAACGGACGCTGCGCCGGCATGGAGGGCCGACGGCAGAGTGAGGGTGCAGCGGGAACGGAAAGTGCGCGAGCGCGTGGGGAATCAGGCGGGAAGAGGCGGCCGGCGACCGGCCATGTGTGCCGGGAAGCGGGCCCGGTGCCGGGCCCGCCGCAGCCCGGTGCGCGGGCTGACGGGGAAGCGAACTCAGGTCGTCGTGTGCGTGGCGCGCGCGATCGAGCGGATGCTGCGCTCGACGCGGATCAGGATGATCAGCACCGCGAGCGACACGAACGAATACAGCGCGACGAGTGCGGCGACGCCGGCATAGCGCGCGGTCTGGCCGTTCTCGGCAGCCGTTTCTTCCGCGGCCTTCTTCTCGTTGTCGATCGCGGTCCGGCGTGCGTCGTAGCGCTCGGAGAAGTCGCGCATGACCGCCGACACGACGTCGGTGTACGCCTGCTCGCGCGCATATTCGTCGCCGTGCCCGGTGACCTTCTTCTTGACGCTGGCTGCGACGTCCGCACGCGACAGCACCTTGTCGAGATACGCGATCTGCTGCTCGTAGTACGCGACGTCCGGATGGTCGTCGTCGCCGAGCACGCGCTGGAACGACGGCTCGTACGCGTCGCGATCGACCGCGTAGTCCGACGACAGGGCCGTGCGGCCGTGCTTCTGCACGATGCCGGACAGTTGCGTCGACAGACGCAGCGCGGGCGACGCGCTGTCGTCCTTCGCCGCGGCGCCGTTGGCAGCCGGCGTAGCCTTGGCGGGTGCATCGTTCTCCCACGCGAACGATGCAGGATCGACCTGGATGGCCGAATCGACCTTCGGCGGTTTCGACAGGCGCGCATCGAGTGCGACCGCGCCGAATATGACCCCGCCGATCAGGACCGCGGTCGCGAACAACAGCACGATCACGCGCAGTACCTGAAGATAGCCGCCCTCGATTTTGGTCAGGATGCTCAAGGCATTCTCCTTTCTTATGATGAATGAGGCGCCGAGGCTAAAGACCTTTCTATTGGCTGTCAATCGTCACACCGGCCGACCGAAACGCTCGCTAGAATGTCGGCTTTCCTGGAGGCGGAAACGATGAAAATCTACGACCAGTTCTATATCGACGGCGCGTGGCGCAAACCGGCCGGCACCGGCACGATCGACGTGATCGACTCGGGCACCGAAGCCGTGATCGGCCGGATTCCGGAAGGCGTCGCATCCGACGCGCAGGACGCGATCCGCGCGGCGCGCGCAGCCTTCGACGCCTGGGCGGCCACGCCGGCCGCGACGCGCGCGGGCTACCTGCACAAGATCGTCGAGCATCTGCAGGCGCGCAGCGAGGAACTCGCGCAGTCGATCACCGGTGAAGTCGGGATGCCGATCAAGCTGTCGCGCGCGATCCAGGTCGGCGGCCCGATCTACAACTGGAAGGCGTACGCGAAGCTCGCCGAGTCGTTCGAATTCGAGGCACAGGTCGGCAACTCGCTCGTCGTGCGCGAGCCGGTCGGCGTCGTCGCGGCGATCACGCCGTGGAACTACCCGCTCAACCAGGTGACGCTGAAGGTCGCGCCGGCGCTCGCGGCCGGCTGCACGGTCGTCCTGAAGCCGTCCGAGGTCGCGCCGCTCAACGCGTTCATGCTCGCCGAGGCGATTCACGAAGCCGGGCTGCCGGCCGGCGTGTTCAACCTCGTGTGCGGTTATGGCCCGGTGGTCGGCGAGGTGCTGGCCACCGATCCGGACGTCGACATGGTGTCGTTCACGGGCTCGACGCGCGCCGGCAAGCGCGTGGCCGAGCTGGCGGCCGCGGGCGTCAAGCGCGTCGCGCTCGAGCTGGGCGGCAAGTCGGCCTCGGTGATCCTCGACGATGCCGATTTCGCGACGGCGGTGAAGGGCACGGTCAACGCGTGCTACCTGAACGCGGGGCAGACCTGTTCGGCGCACACGCGCATGCTGGTGCCGGAAGCGCGCTACGACGAAGCACGCGCGATCGCGAAGGCGGCGGCCGAAGCCTACGTCGCCGGCGATCCGCGGCAGGAAGCGACGCGTCTCGGTGCGCTTGCGTCGGCGGTGCAGCAGCAACGTGTGCAGGACTACATCCAGCGCGGGATCGACGAAGGCGCGGAACTCGTGACGGGCGGCACGGGCCTGCCGGAAGGGCTGGATAAGGGCTTCTTCGTGAAGCCGACCGTGTTCGGCCGCGTCGACCCGAAATCGACGATCGCGCAGGAAGAGATCTTCGGGCCGGTGCTGTCGATCATCACGTATCGCGATGAAGACGAGGCCGTGCGAATCGCGAACGATTCGCCGTACGGGCTCGGCGGCGCGGTGTGGGCCGGCAGCGACGAACGCGCGATGGGCATCGCGCGCCGCATCCGCACCGGGCAGGTCGACATCAACGGCGGCGTGTGGAACATGGCCGCGCCGTTCGGCGGCTACAAGCAGTCGGGGCACGGCCGCGAGAACGGCGTGTACGGGCTCGAAGAATATCTCGAGTACAAGTCGATGCAGCTCAAGCCCGCGAAGCCTGCCTGAGCGTTTCTCACGGCCTGACCCGGAAACGGCACGCTCGCGTGCCGTTTTTTTATTGACGGTCGTCAAGGTGCGCGTCGGTGGATCGTCGATCATCGCGGTTCCGATGTTCCGATGAGGTTTCAGATGACCGTACGCACTTCCTTTCCGCCGCTGACGATTCGCGGCCGCACCTTGCTGCCTGTCGTGCAGGGCGGCATGGGCGTCGGCATTTCCGCGCACCGGCTCGCGGGCAGCGTCGCGCGCGAAGGCGCGGTCGGCACGATCGCGAGCATCGACCTGCGCCACCATCATGCGGACCTGCTCGCGCGTTGCCGCGCGCAACCCGATCGCGCGACGCTCGAGGCCGCGAACCTCGAGGCGCTCGCACGCGAGATCCGCCTCGCGAAGACTTACAGCGAAGGGCGCGGGATGATCGCGGTCAACGTGATGAAGGCCGTGAGCGCGCATGCGGATTACGTGCGGGTCGCATGCGACGAGGGCGCCGATGCGATCGTGATGGGCGCGGGCCTGCCGCTCGACCTGCCCGATCTCACGCAAGCACACGACATCGCGCTGATCCCGATCCTGTCGGACAGCCGCGGGATCGCGCTGGTGCTGAAGAAGTGGATGAAGAAGGGGCGCCTGCCCGACGCGATCGTGATCGAGCATCCGGCGCATGCGGGCGGCCATCTCGGCGTCACGCAGATCGACGACATGCACGACGGCCGCTTCGATTTCGCGCGCGTGCTCGACGAGACCGCCCAGGTGATGGCGTCGCTCGGCCTCGCGCGCGAAACGATCCCGCTGATCGTTGCGGGCGGGATCAACAGTCACGACAGGGTGCGCGCCGCGTTCGACGCCGGCGCGAACGGCGTACAGGTGGGGACGCCGTTCGCGGTGACGGAAGAGGGCGATGCGCATCCGCACTTCAAACGGGTGCTCGCTGACGCGACGCCCGACGACATCGTCGAATTCGTCAGCGTGACGGGGCTGCCCGCCCGCGCGGTGAAAACGCCGTGGCTCGATCGTTACCTGCGCAACGAAACGCGCATCCGCAACAAGCTCGGCGCGCTGAAGCAGCGCTGCCCGACCGCGCTCGAATGCCTGAGCGTATGCGGCCTGCGCGACGGCATCGAGAAGTTCGGCCATTTCTGCATCGACACGCGGCTGGCGGCCGCGCTGCGAGGCGACGTCGCGAACGGGCTGTTCTTCCGCGGCCGCGAAGCGTTGCCGTTCGGGCGTGCGATCCGCAGCGTGCGCGATCTGCTCGACCTGCTGCTGACGGGCGGTGCCGCGGAGCCTGCGGCAAACCGTCCCACGTTTACGCTGGCTTGACGGATATCAAGATGACGAAAAGACCCTACTGGGAGAATGGAAACCATTCTTTGGGGGTCCGTACCATGCATAAAACGATTCGAACTTGTGTCACCGCTGCGGCCGTTGCAGCCGCTTTCGCCGCGATGCCTTCGCTGTCGCACGCGGCCTCGCCGGGCGACGGCATCAATCAGGGCGATGTCCTGGTTCGACTGCGCGCGATCAGCATCCAGCCGAACGAACGCGCGAGCGACACGCTGGGCGCGCTCAACGTCGGCGTGAACAACGCGATCGTGCCCGAGCTCGACTTCACGTACATGATCCGCGACTACCTCGGCGTCGAGCTGATCCTCGGCACGTCGCGGCACCAGGTGACGTCGAGCGTCGGCAATCTCGGCGGCGTGGGCGTACTGCCGCCGACGCTGCTGCTGCAGTATCACTTCAACCATGCCGGCAAGGTGCGTCCGTACGTCGGCGCGGGCGTGAACTACACGTACTTCTACAACAACGGGCTCAATGTCGGCGGCGAGGGTGTGTCGATCAACAAGAGCAGCTTCGGCCCCGCGCTGCAGTTCGGCGTGGACGTGCAGTTGACGAAGAAGGTCTTCATGAACGTCGACGTGAAGAAGATCTGGATGAGCACCGATGCGACGCTCGGCGACAAGGGCATCGGCACGCTGCACATCGATCCGCTGATCGTCGGCGTGGGCGTCGGGATGAAGTTCTAGACGCGGCGGGAAAAGAACAGAGTTGGGGTTGGCGGCATGGCGGTCGGCATGCCGCTTTTTTTTTGCGCGGCGGATTTACAGCTTGTCGTACTGGAAGCGCATCGCGGTGCCTTCGCGCGAGATGCGATCCCAGATCGCGCGCTTTTCGTCGTCGCTCAGGAACACCCAGTTCGACACTTCGGCGGCCGTGCGGCCGCAGCCCTTGCAGACTTCGTCGAAGAGGGTCGAGCACACGCCGATGCAGGGGCTGTCGGGCAGGTCGTGGAGATTGGAGGCCATCGGAAGGGTTTGCGCAGTTGAATCGTCAGCCGCCATTTTAATGCATCGCGGCCGGTCGGTCGGGCGGGTGCGGCGAGCATGCCGTACGGGTGCAGCGGCGGGACAGTACGGCCGGGTGTCGGGCGCAGCCGCCGGGCGGCTCGCGCATCCGGCCGGCGAACGCGCGAACCGACGCCTGTTTTTCCCGGTGGACAGCCGCCGATTACCCGATAGAATTCTCCGGGAACGCCCCGTCGCACGGGCGGCCTGGCCGGCCGGCGGGGGGAATCTGTTCCGTTTGCGCGACACCGCCATGATTTTTTTGTGACGGGGCGCGAATGATGGTAGTTTTCGGGGTTTTCGAGGGGCAGCGCGCCAGAATGCGCCGCCATGACGAGGCAGACGGCAGCCGGGCAACGTGTCCGGTCGGAGGGAGAACGGGATGAATGCAAAGGTAGTGGGCCGGTTCGCAGCGCTCGCGCTGTGCGTGGGTGCATCGGCGGCAGCGGCGAAGGATACGCAGCTCAATGTCTATAACTGGTCGGACTACATTGCGAAGGACACGATCCCGAACTTCGAGAAGCAGACGGGCGTCAAGGTCCGCTACGACAACTACGACAGCGACGACACGCTGCAGGCGAAGCTGCTGACGGGCAGCTCGGGCTACGACATCGTCGTGCCGACCAGCAACTACGCGGGCAAGCAGATCGCCGCCGGCATCTTCGCGCCGCTCGACAAGTCGAAACTGCCGAACCTCAAGAACCTCGATCCGCAACTGATGGCGCTCGTCGCCGGTGCGGACCCGGGCAACAAATTCTCGGTGCCGTGGGCGTACGGCACGACCGGCCTGGCATACAACCTGACCAAGGCGCAGCAGGCGCTCGGCAAGGTGCCGCTCGACAACTGGGACATCCTGTTCAAGCCGGAAAACCTCTCGAAGCTGAAGACCTGCGGCGTGTCGGTGCTCGACGCACCCGACCAGATGTTCGCGGCGGCGCTGCACTACATCGGCAAGGATCCGATGAGCACGAACCCGGCCGACTACAAGGCCGCGATGGAAGTGCTGAAGAAGATCCGCCCGTACATCACGCAATTCAACTCGTCGGGCTACATCAACGACCTGGTCGGCGGCGACATCTGCTTCGCGTTCGGCTGGTCGGGCGACGTCGTGATCGCGAAGCATCGCGCGATCGAAGCGAAGAAGCCGTACAAGGTCGAGTACTACATTCCGAAGGGCGGCGCGCCGGTGTGGTTCGACGTGATGGCGATCCCGAAGGATGCGAAGAACAAGGATGCCGCGCTGCAGTGGATCAACTACATCGAGGATCCGAAGGTGCACGCGGCGATCACGAACGCGGTGTACTACCCGAGCGCCAACGCCGAGGCCCGCAAGTACGTGCGGCCCGACGTCGCGAACGACCCGGCCGTCTATCCGCCGGCCGACGTCGTGAAGACGCTGTTCCTGCTCAAGCCGCTGCCGCCTGAAATCCAGCGTCTGCAGACGCGTCTGTGGACCGAGCTGAAGTCGGGCCGCTGACACGAGCCGGTGTTCCCAGCAGTCATGAAGCCCCTGGTGCCCCCGGGGGCTTTGTTCGTTCAACGCAGGAGAGATGCAGCACATCATGAATAGCCAGTCGGGTGCGCCGGTCGCGGGCGCGCCGTCCTCCGTTTCCTCCTCCGGCGCCGATGCGCGCGCCGAGACCTTTGTCCAGATCGTCGACGTCGTCAAGAAATTCGGCGACACCGAAGCCGTGCGCAGCGTCAACCTGACCGTGCGCCAGGGCGAGCTTTTCGCGCTGCTCGGCAGCTCGGGCTGCGGCAAGTCGACGTTGCTGCGGATGCTCGCGGGCCTCGAGACGGTCACGTCGGGCAAGATCCTGATCGACGGCGAGGACCTCGCGCAGATGCCGCCGTACAAGCGGCCCGTGAACATGATGTTCCAGTCGTACGCGCTGTTCCCGCACATGTCGGTCGAGTCGAACGTCGCGTTCGGCCTCAAGCAGGAAGGCACGCCGAAGGCCGAGCTGAAGGAGCGCGTCGCATCGGCGCTCGAACTCGTGCAGATGAGCAAGTACGCGAAGCGCAAGCCGCATCAGCTGTCGGGCGGCCAGCAGCAGCGCGTCGCGCTCGCGCGCTCGCTGGTCAAGCGGCCGAAGCTGCTGCTGCTCGACGAGCCGATGTCCGCGCTCGACAAGCAGATCCGCCAGCGCACGCAGATCGAGCTCGTCAACATCCTGAACAAGGTCGGCGTCACCTGCATCATGGTCACGCACGACCAGGAAGAAGCGATGACGATGGCGAATCGCCTCGCGGTGATGAGCGAAGGGCAGATCGTGCAGATCGGCTCGCCGAACGAAGTGTACGAGTATCCGAACAGCCGCTTCTCGGCCGAATTCATCGGCTCGACGAACCTGTTCGAAGGCGTGACCGTCGAGGACGAACCCGACCACGTGTACATCGAATCGCCGGAGCTGCCGAGCCGGCTGTACGTGAGCCACGGGATCTCGGGCCCGCTCGGGATGCCGGTCACGGTATCGGTGCGCCCCGAACGGATCGCGCTCACGCGCAAGCCGCCCGAAGGCGCGTTCAACTGGGCGCGCGGGCGGATCAGCAACGTCGCGTACATGGGCGGCTATTCGCTGTATCACGTGAAGCTCGACGCGGGCAAGACGGTGATCGCGAACGTGTCGAGCCTCGCGATCTCGGAGCTCGACACGCCGGCGCTCGGCGATGAAATCTACGTGCGCTGGAGCGCGACGGCAGGCGTGGTGCTGACGTCATGACCACGTTCAAGTCCCTGCTCGAGTGGCCGGTGCGGCGCTTCAACCTGACGGGCGCCACCGCGGTCGTCGCCGGGCCGTTCACGTGGCTCGTGCTGTTCTTCCTCGTGCCGTTCGTGCTGGTCGTCAAGATCAGTTTCGCGGAGCTGCAGCTCGGCATCCCGCCGTACACGGAGCTTGCGTCGTACACCGACGGCGTCGTGCACGTCGCGCTGAACCTGTCGCACTACGCGTTCCTGTTCACGGACAGCCTGTATTTCGCGACCTACGTGAACTCGGTGTGGGTGGCCGCGATCACGACGCTGCTGTGTTTGCTGATCGGCTATCCGATGGCGTACTACATCGCGCGCTCGAACCCGGCGACCCGCAACCTGCTGATGATGGGCGTGATGCTGCCGTTCTGGACGTCGTTCCTGATCCGCGTGTACGCGTGGATCGGCATCCTGAAGAACAACGGGCTGCTGAACGACTTCCTGATGTGGATCGGCCTGACCCATACGCCGATCGAGCTGTATCGCACCAACTACGCGGTGTACATCGGGATGGTGTATTCGTACCTGCCGTTCCTCGTGATGCCGCTGTACGCGCACCTGGTGAAGATGGACCTGCGCCTGCTCGAAGCCGCGTATGACCTCGGTGCCAAGCCGTGGAAGGCGTTCGTGCAGATCACGCTGCCGTTGTCGAAGAACGGGATCATCGCGGGCTGCCTGCTCGTGTTCATCCCGGCGGTGGGCGAGTACGTGATTCCCGAGCTGCTCGGCGGCGCGAACACGCTGATGATCGGCCGCGTGATGTGGAATGAGTTCTTCAACAACGCAGACTGGCCGATGGCGTCGGCCGTGACCTGCGCGATGGTGCTGCTGCTGCTCGTGCCGATGGCGATGTTCCAGCACTTCCAGGCGAAGGAGCAGGGAGGCCGCCGATGAAGCCGAATCGTTACCTGCAGTTCGCGGCGCTGTTTGCCGGCTTCGCGTTCCTGTATATCCCGATCGTCAGCCTGATCGTCTATTCGTTCAACGAGTCGAAGCTCGTCACCGTGTGGTCGGGCTTCTCGTTCCGCTGGTACGCGGCGCTCGTCGAGGACGACGAGCTGCTGACGGCCGCGTGGCTGTCGCTGAAGATCGGCGTGATGACCGCGTTCGCGTCGGTGATCATCGGCACCTGGGCCGGCTTCGTGCTTGCCCGGATGGGGCGTTTCCGCGGCTTCGCGCTGTTCAGCGGGATGATCAACGCGCCGCTCGTGATTCCCGAGGTGATCCAGGGGATCTCGCTGCTGCTGCTGTTCATCGAACTGGCGAAGTGGATCGGCTGGCCGGCCGAGCGTGGCGTGTTCACGATCTGGCTCGGCCACGTGATGCTGTGCATCTCGTACGTCGCCATCATCGTGCAGTCGCGCGTGCGCGAGCTGAACCCGTCGCTGGAGGAAGCCGCTCTCGATCTCGGCGCGACGCCGCTGAAGGTGTTCTTCACGATCACGCTGCCGCTGATCTCGCAGGCGCTGATCGCGGGCTGGCTGCTGTCGTTCACGCTGTCGATCGACGACCTCGTGCTGTCGGCGTTCCTGTCGGGCCCCGGCTCGACGACGCTGCCGCTCGTGGTGTTCTCGCGCGTGCGTCTCGGCCTGAATCCGGAGATGAACGCGCTCGCGACGCTGTTCATCGTCGCGGTGACGGCCGGCGTCGTGATCGCGAACTTCGTGATGCTGCGGCAGGAACGCAAGCGGATGGCCGGGTTCGCGACCTGACGCTCAGGTGGTGATCGCGATGGACAACGCCCGGTGCCGACGACGAGTCGGGCCGGGCGTTTTGTTTGATGAGACAGGCGTGCGGATGTGCCCGGCAAAAGTGACGAAGCGGCGCCGAATCGCCGGCGGGCACCACGGGAGAAAAAAATGAAAGTGTCTGAATGGCTTGGCGCAAGTCTGACCGCTGCGATCGTGGCGGGCCTGCTCATCGGCCTTTTGTCCGCCAAGGATTTCGGCAGTGTGTCGATCGTTTTCGCCGTGGTTGCTTTCGCGGTTGCATTCCCGGTGGCCATGCTGCTTTCGTATCCGGTCTATTGGGCAGGCGCGCGGCTGCCGCGGCAGGCGGCCTTGCCGATGGTGGTCATCGTGGGGGGCGTGGCAGGATCGATCGTTCTTGCGGTTCTGACCAACGCGGGATGGCCGGACGTCGCAGGGAACGGGAAAATGGTGTTGCTGTATGCGGCAGTCGGCGCGATGTGCGCGGTTTCGGCGCTGGGGTATGTCGAGCGATCCAGAATTGCCGGCACGCTGCGCAAATGGCTCGAATGACGGGCACGCCGCGTCTGTCTGGATGAGGACGGGCCATCGTTCCGTTGGGCGGTGGTGCTCACCGCAGTAAAAACGCCCGGCGCCGACGACGAGTCGGGCCGGGCGTTTTGTCGGGTGGCGCTGCGCGTGGGTCGGTGCCGGTCAGTACGCGAAGCTCTTGCCGGGCGTCGTCCAGACTGCCGTGGCGGCCGTACACGGCTGGAGCGTCAATGTGCTGCCGGCGGCGGGCGCCAGGCAGCGGCCCGTCGACGGCGACACGAGCTGCGCCGAACCGGGTGCCGCGCCGGCTTTCACCAGCCATTGCTGATCCGCCGCACCGGCCGCGCACGTGCGCAGCAGCGCGCCGTTGCCCTGCGCGGTGAGGCAGTAGCTGTACTTGGTCTGCAGCGTGCCGTCGCTTGCGACGACCCACAGTTGCGGATTGAAGTGTGTGCCGCCGGACGTGTGCACCGATGCGAGCGTCGGGCAGGCACCGAGCACCGCCGGATGGCCGTCGGCCAGGCCGCCGGACGCGGTCAGGCAGATACCGTTCGCTTTCACGAGGCCGGCCGCCGATTGCTGCGGGCCGCCGATCAGCGTCGCGACGCCGTTCGACACGGATGCGTTCGCATCGCCAGCGGGACAGGTCTTGTTGACCGTGACGGACGGTGCCGGCACCGTCACCGCGTTGCCGATCGCGTCGTACGCGCGAATGCTGAACTGCGCGTCCGTGTACGCGATCGACGTGCAACTCGTGCGGCTCGAGTTCCAGTCGAAATATTCGACCCACTGGCTGATCGACGAAACGGGCACTTGCGTCTGCGTCGTGCCGACATAGATGCTGCCGATGTCGAAGCTGTCGCCGGCCGAGCCGGGCGTCACGTCGGTGACGTTGCTCTTGAACCAGCCGGGGCCCTGGTTCGCGTCGGGTGTGATGCGGAACCGGTAGGTGTGGCCTGCCTGCCAGTCGTAGCGATAGCGGCACTGTGCGCCCGCGCTGCCGTCGGTCGCCGAGCCGCTGACCGTGCAATAGCTGCCCGCGCCGATGCCGGCGCTCGCGGGCGTGCCGGGCTTCGCGGCCGTGGCGCCCCACAGGCTGAACAGGAATTGCTTGCCGACGCCTTCGCTGGCCGACACCAGCTCGGTCGACTGCAGGCCGGTGTAGCCGTGCAGCGAATTGACCTGGTTCGACCAGAACACGTTCGAGTTCGGGCCCGGGTCCGTCTGCGGCGTGATGAACAGGTCGAGCGTGCCGACGCTGCGCACCGTCGACGGAAACCACGTGTTGCTGTAGAGGCCCGGCGTCGAACCGAGGAAGCCGGACAGCGTCGGTGCGGTGGCGGCGGATAGCGTCGCGAGACCGGGTGCCGGATTGCCCGTGACGGTGAAACTGCGCGCGCCAGCCGGCGGAAGTGCCGCGACGGGCGGCACGTCGAGCGTGAAGTTGAACGTGCAGGCGCCGCCGGCCGGTACCGTCGCGCCCGACAGCGCGACTTGCGCGGTGCCGTCGCTGGCCAGCGTGCCGCCACATGCGTTCGTGAAGCCGCCGGCGGTGAAGCCGGCCGGCATGCCGATGAAGAGGCCGGCCGTGGCCGGCTCGGTGCCGGTGTTGGTGAGCGTCAGCGTTGCCTTGTCGGTCCCGCCGACCGACGGCGAGAGACTGGCGAGCGTCAACGCTGCCGTATAGGCAGGCGTGGCGAGAGCGGTGAGTGGCGCGAGCAGCAACGCGGCGACTGCCGCGCGATGGACGGAGGTGACGAGCATGGCCGGACTCCTGAATAATTATTCGTTGTCGACGCGCGATGGATGGGCGCGCGGCGGCGAGTCTAGCATGCGGTCCTGACAAATTCGCGACGGTTGAAGGGCGTCGTGGGCGGGGCGCGGGTTCGATTCCCGCGCCCGATTGTGCATCGCCTCAAGCGCCGAACGCCGCCTTCGCCAGCAGCCCGAGCGCGACGCACACGAGCACGGCCGCGAACCCCGCCTGCACGTGCCGCGCAGCGAGGTGGTGCGACGCGCCGCGGCCGGCGGCCATGCCGAGCGCGGTCGCGACGGTGAACCACAGCGTCACGTCGAGCGGTGCGCGTGTGCCCGACACGAGTGTCGCGAACACGCCGCCGGTGCCGACGAGCGCGATCACCATCAACGACGTCGCAACGACGCCATGCATCGACACGTTCGTGAACTTGCGCAACATCGGCACGATCACGAAGCCGCCACCGACACCGAGCAGCCCCGTCATCAGGCCCGTCATCGCGCCGGTCGACGCCAGCGCGACGCCGACCGGCCAGGACCACACGAGCCGGCCCGTATCGGGATTCACGCGGCCGACGCACAGCGGCGACGCGTCGGCGTCGACCGGCGCATGCCGCAGCGCCTGCCGCAACAGGCGGCCGGCGACGATCAGCATCGTCAGCGCGAACAGCGCGAGCAGCAGGCGTTGCGGCAGCACGTGCGCGAGCCGCACGCCGAGCGTGGTCAGCGGCACGCCGGCCACGGCCATCAGCAGCGCCGCGCGATAGCGCACGAGCCCGCGGCGGAAACCTTCGAGCGCGCCGAGCGCGGCGCTGCCGGCCACCGCGACCAGCGCGACGGGCGTGGCCTGCTGCATCGGCCAGCCCATGCCGACGACGAGCGCGGGCACCGCGAGGATGCCGCCGCCGGCGCCGGTCAGGCCGAGCACGGCACCGACGAAACCACCCAGTACGAGGGAAATCAGCATGACGTCAGCGGGCTCCGGTCAACGTGCGATCGCGGGCTTCGCGAGCCATTCGCGGCCCTTGAGCATCGCCTTCCAGTAGAGCGGCGGCAGCACGCGCTCCTTGAGCAGCCACGCAAGCCGCGACGGGCGCTTGCCGTCGATCAGCCACGCGGGGAAGGTCGGCGCGACCTTGCCGCCGTACAGGAATTCGGCGAGCACGATCTTGCCGCGCTCGACGGTGAGCGGGCACGAGCCGTAGCCATCGTACGCGGCGTCGCCGTGCGCGCGGCCGAGCGACGCGAGCAGGTTGTGCGCGACGACGGGCGCCTGCTTGCGGGCGGCCGCGGCCGTTTTCGCATTGGTCGTGTTGGTCGCGTCGCCGAGCGCGTAGATGTCCGGGAACTGCCGGTGCCGCAGCGTCGCCGGATCGACGTCGATCCAGCCGGCTGCGTCGGCGAGCGGGCTCGAACGCACGAAGTCGGGCGCCTTCTGCGGCGGCACGACATGGATCATGTCGAACGAACGCACGACGGTTTCCTTGCCGCCGTCCGGCAGCGCGCGTGCGAACGTCGCGCGGCGTGCGGGCCCGTCGATCGACACGAGGTTGTGGCCGAACGACAGCGCGATGTCGTAGCTTTTCACGTACTCCATCAGCGCGGGCACATAGTCGGCGACGCCGAACAGCGCGGCGCCTGCATTCAGGAACTCGACGTTCGCGGCTTCCAGGCGGCCGGAACGCCGCCAGTGGTCGCACGACAGGTACATCGCCTTCTGCGGTGCGCCCGCGCACTTGATCGGCATCGGCGGCTGCGTGAAGAGCGCGTTGCCGCCGCGGAACGCGCGCACGAGTTCCCACGTGTACGGCGCGAGATCGTAGCGGTAGTTCGACGTGACGCCGTTGCGGCCGAGCGTGTCGGCGAGGCCGTCGATCGCGTGCCAGTCGAGCTTGAGCCCCGGGCACACGACGAGCTTGCGATACCCGATGCGGCGGCAGCCGTCGAGCACGACCGCCTGCGCGTCGGGCTCGAAGCCCGCGACGGCGGCCTGGATCCGGTGCACGCCGCGCGGCAGCACGTCGGTCATCCGGCGCGCGGTGGTTTCGGGCCGGAACACGCCCGCGCCGACCATCGTCCAGCCCGGCTGGTAGTAGTGGACATCGGCCGGGTCGATCACCGCGATGTCGAGCGACGCATCGCGCGCGAGCAGGCTCGACGCGACCGCGATACCGGCCGCGCCCGCGCCGACGATCACGATGTCGTGCCGCGCGTCGACGGCCGGTGCCGCCTGCCTGCCGCCTTGCACGACCCGCGACGCGAGCGCGCGCAGGTCGTAGCCGGCCGCCGCGGCCGTCGCGACGATGTCGTTCAGCGGGCGCAGGCCGGCTTGCGACAGCGCCCACAGCGTGGCCGAACGCGTGCCGCTGCGGCAGTACGCGAGCACCGGGCCTTCGAGCGACGCGACGAGCGCGCCGAACTGCGCGGCCTGGTCGTCGGTCACCTTGCCCGTATCGACCGGCAGGTAATGCACGTTGATGCCGAGCGGCGCGGCGGCCGCGCGGATCTCGGTGACGGTCGGCTGGTCGGGGCCTTCGCCGTCGGGGCGGTTGCAGATGATCGCGCGGATGCCGGCCGCGTGAAGCGCGGGCAGGTCGGCCGCCGCGATCTGCGGCGAGACCGACAGCGCGTCGGTCAGCTTGCGGATGGTCATGTCGGGGTTCTCCGGGTGGGGCGCGCGGCTCAGATCGCGTCGAGCGGGATCTTCAGGTAGCGCACGCCGTTGTTTTCGGGCTCGGGCAGGTGGCCGGCGCGCATGTTGACCTGCACGGACGGCAGCATCAGCACGGGCATCGCGAGCGTGGCGTCGCGCGCGGTGCGCATCGCGACGAAATCGTCCTCGGTCACACCGTCCTTCACGTGCACGTTCGCGTGGCGCTGCTCGGCCACGGTCGTCTCGAACTGCACGTCGCGGCCGCCCGGCTGGTAGTCGTGGCACAGGTACAGGCGCGTGTCGGGTGGCAGGCCGAGCACGCGCGCGATCGAGCGGTACAGCGTGCGCGCGTCGCCTCCGGGAAAGTCGCAGCGGGCCGTGCCGTAGTCGGGCATGAACAGCGTGTCGCCGACGAATGCCGCGCGCTGGGTCGCGTCGTCGACGCAGTAGGTCATGCACGCGGGCGTGTGGCCCGGCGTATGCAGCGCGCGGATCGTCAGCGCGCCGAGCGCGAGCGTGTCGCCGTCGTCGAGCAGCCGGTCGAACTGGCGGCCGTCCTGCGCGAAGCCGGGGCCCGCGTTGAACAGCGTGCCGAACACGTGCTGCACGCGGCGCACGTGCGAACCGATCGCAATCTGGCCGCCGACGTGTTCCTTCAGGTACGGCGCGGCCGACAGATGATCGGCGTGCACATGGGTTTCCAGCAGCCAGTGCACGTCCGCGCCGAGTTCGGCGACGCGGGCGATCAGCCGGTCGGCGCTGGCCGTATGCGTGCGGCCGGATTTCGGGTCGTAGTCGAGCACGCTGTCGATCAGCGCGCACGCGCGGCTCGCGGTATCGAGCAGGAGATAGCTGACGGTGTGGGTCGCCGGGTCGAAAAAGCCTTCGACCGACAGGGTGGTGGCATGGCTCACGGGGTGTCCTCGATCGGGTTCTGCATCTTTCATCGGGATCGGTAAATCAAGAAGCGTGCCAGCTTGCAGCGCAGTGCCGGCTGATCTGCCAGGGACTTGATTCGGCTCGGGTTTTTGGCGCGGCCGCCGCGATGCGCGGGGCGTCGGCGGCATCCGTCTGTCACAGTGGACTGCCACATCTGGCAGTGTCGTGGCAGAATTGGCAGTCCGCCTGGCAGTGCGTCGGGCAGCCCCTTCACCGAGTCCGCATGAATCCGCACGACACCATCCCGATCGTCCCCGCGTCGCGCCACGACGTCATGCCCGACGTGCGCGCGCTCGTCGCGTATCTCGAGCAGGATCCGCAGCCGATGATCGTCGTCGATCCCGACTACCGCATCCTCGCGGCGAACGATGCGTACCGGCGCCAGTTCGGCGTCGCCGGCGTCGAGCACGTGGGCCGGCACTGCTTCGAGGTCTCGCATCACTACGACGTGCCGTGCGACCAGGCCGGCGAGCATTGCCCGATGAAGCAGGCGCTCGAATCGCGCGGGCTGAACCGCGTGCTGCACATCCATCACACACCGCGCGGCCCCGAGCATGTCGACGTCGAATTGCGGCCGATCTTCGATGCGCACGGTAACGTAATCGCGTACGTCGAGCGGCTGACGACGGTGCGCAGCGCGTCCGCGCAGCCGAGCGCGGAAGGGCTCGTCGGCGGCGCCGATGCGTTCAATGCGGCGCTCGGCGCATTGCAGCGCGTGGCGCCGTCGATGCTGCCGGTGCTGCTGCTCGGCGAATCGGGCACCGGCAAGGAACTGTTCGCCCGTGCACTGCACGAGGCGAGCGATCGCGCGATGGGGCCGTTCGTCGTCGTCGATTGCTCGGGGATCGCCGAGACGCTGTTCGAGAGCGAACTGTTCGGTTACGAGAAGGGTGCGTTCACAGGGGCGAACCAGCGCAAGCCGGGCCTCGTCGAGACTGCGCAGGGCGGCACGCTGTTTCTCGACGAGATCGGCGACGTGCCGCTGCCGATGCAGGTGAAGCTGCTGCGGCTGATCGAGTCGGGCACGTTCCGCCGCGTCGGCGGCGTCGAGGCGTTGCGCGCGGATTTCCGGCTGGTCGCGGCGACGCACAAGCCGCTGCGCGAGATGATCGACGATGGCCGGTTCCGGCAGGACCTCTACTACCGGATCAACGCGTTTCCGATTCCGTTGCCGGCGCTGCGCGACCGCCGCGGGGACGTCGCGCTGCTGACCGAATCGATCCTGCGGCGGATCGCGAACACGCGCGCCAGTGCGGGCGATGCGGGTACGCGGCCGTTCGTGCTGACCGAGCGCGCGCGCGCGTGTCTCGATGCGTATGCGTGGCCGGGCAACATCCGCGAGCTGCGCAACGTGCTCGAACGCGCGTGCCTGTTCGCGGACGACGGGACGATCCGGATCGAGCATCTGCCGGCCGAGCTGGTCGCCGCAGCGGCGGTGCCGCAGGACCGGGCGGCCGATGCGCGCGGCGTGTCGGACGCGGAGCTCGTGCGCATCGCACGCACGTTCGACGGCACGCGCAAGGCGCTCGCCGAGCAGGTCGGGATGAGCGAACGGACCTTGTACCGGCGGATGAAGGCGCTCGGGCTCGGGGTGCGCGAGCGCTGAACGGGCGCATGCGACGGGTGGCTGGCAGCGGCAGGCGGCTTTGTCGATAATGGCGCGTTCGATCCAGCCTCCACCTCGCCGATGAAGACACGCGTCCTTCCGCCTTGCCTGTTTCTTGCATGCACTGCGCTGTGCAACCTGGCGCAGGCCGCCGCCGAATACACATGGAACGATGCGGCCGGCGCGCATGCGGTGACGCTCGCGAGAACCGCGTCAGGCGATGACCTCGAGCTCAAGGTTGCCGCGACACTCGACGGCCGGCCAGACTGGACCGTGCGCGATTACGTGAAGGCATGCCCGGTCGACGTGATACTCGACGTCGTGCCCGCGTCGATCGAAATGCGTGACCTGCTCGGCAACGGCCGCAAGCAGTTCCTGTTCGCGTACAAGATCGGTTGCCGCGGCGACGTCAGCGCTGACCAGGTCAAGTACCTCCTGATCGACCAGGGCACGAAGTATGTGCTGCGCGGCGAGGAAACCGTCACGGTCAACGGCAAGTTCATGGACGGCGGCGCGGCGCCCGTGCCGAATGCAGACCTGAAAGCCCAGCCCGCGTTCCTGCGCTACATGACGAAGCATTGGCACGGGATCAGCGTGCGCGACTATCGGTAGGCGGGCGCTTGGCGACTGCGACGGTGCGTGCAGCACGCGCGTGTCGACGCGGGTCGAACATGCAGTGCGATAAGAAATCATGGTAGGACAACAATTAATTATCGTTTTACGATAATTATCGTCGTACAATCGACGCACGTTCATTTCCCGTCGAGGACTTCGCATGCATTCCGATCGCATTGCCCGTATCAGCCAGCAGATGGCCACCGTCACGCTGTGGTTCATCGTCGGCATGCTGGTGCTCAACGCCGCGTGCTGGGCGTTTCCGTCGCTGAACACGGCCTCCGGGCCCGGTCTCGTATTCGGCCTCACCGATTCGGTGATCTCGAACCTGAACGTGGATGTCGCGGCTTTCCCGTGGTGGCAGAAGGCCTTCGGCATCCTGCTGTCGAGCGTGCCGCTGATTGCACTCGCGAACGGCCTGCGCCATCTGCGCGCGCTGTTCCGCACCTACGCACGCCGCGACTATTTCTCTGCACAAGCGGCCGGCCATCTCGGCAAGACGGGCCGGGCGATCGGCCTGTGGGTGTTGCTGAGCCTGCTGTGCGAACCGCTTCTGAGCCTGTGGGCGACATTGCGCGAACCGGTCGGCCATCGCGTGATCAGCATCGGCTTCAGCCTGCCGTACGTGGTCGCGCTGTTCACCGCGGCCTGCATTGCGATCATTGCGCACATTCTCCGGCAGGCGAGCGAACTCGATGCCGAACATCGGCAGTTCGTCTGAGGCGCGCCATGTCGATCGTGGTCAAGCTCGATGTGATGCTCGCGACGCGCAAGGTCCGCTCGAAGGATCTCGCGGCGGCCGTCGGCATCACCGAACAGAATCTGTCGCTGCTCAAGCAAGGGAAGGTCAAGGGCATCCGTTTCGCGACGCTCGAGGCGATCTGCCGCTATCTCGACTGCCAGCCCGGCGACCTGCTCGCGTTCAGCGATGACGGTGTCGGTGAGCCGGACTGACACATCGCAGCCGCCCGGTGCCGAGGTGGCCTCCGGTCGCGCGTCGTCACGCTGGCCGCGCACCGCGCACGGGTTGCAAAGGTGAAGCGAGCGGCACGGGGGGAAATCCGCCGGCCGCCCGCACCGTCATGCGCTCAACGCGCTCAACGTGTTCATCGCGCAGGCGCAAGCTGCGCCATCGCGTCCCGCACAAAGCCGATCAACGTGTCGTCGATCCACGAATCCTTCGTCAGCGACGGCTCGCTCATCATCGCCTGGCGGAATTTCGCGTGCGTGGCCGGATCGTTGCCGGCATAGCTGCAGAACAGCGTGAGCCAGCGCTGCGCGAGCGCGCGGCCTTCCGCTGAATCCGGTCGGGCGCCCGCATCGATCGCGTCGCGCACGTCGCCCATCAGCTGCGGCCATGCCATTGCGCTTTCACCGTAGTGCGCCCGCATGAAGCGGATCTCGTCCGGCGCGAGGTACTTCTCGAAGATCCGCATCTTGTTTTCCGACGACGCGCGCAGCACATAGTCGCGCAGTGCGGTCGAAATGCCGATCTTCGACTGCATCGCCGGTTCGTGTTCGTGCATCAGGTTCAGCTTCGCCAGCAGCCGCGGATCGTTGTTCGTGTCGCGCACGAGCAGCGCCATCCAGCGGCTGGCGAGCGCACGGGTGCGTTCGTCTTCGGCGGGCACGCCTGCGTCGTGCAGCGCGCGAACGTCGTCGACGAGTGCGATCCATTCGGCGTCGCCCGCCTGGCTCTTCTGGTACATCGGCAGGCGTGCGAGTTCTTCCTCGGAAAAATATTTGTCGTACACGGTCATCAACTCCAGGGTGGTGAGCCAATCAGCCAGCTCCGGCTCCGTGCCCGCGGCGAGCTGCGCATGCAGGCTCACGAGCCGCTCGCGCAGCTGCGCGGTCTGCGCGAGCTGACGGTCGAGCAACGCGATCTGCTTCGCGACGAGATCGACGAGCGGGGTGTCGGGCTGGTTCAGGTGGTCGCCGATTTCGGTGAGCGACAGGCCGAAGCGACGCAGCGCCTGGATCTGGTGGAGCCGGGCGATGTCGTGGCGGTCGTACAGCCGGTAGCCGTTGTCGGCGCGCGCCGAAGGCGTCAGCAAACCGATTGCGTGATAGTGATGAAGCGTGCGGACGGTCAGCCCGCTGCGTTTCGCCAGTTCTCCCACTTTCAGTCGCATTCGTTCCTCCATTCGGGTCGCACACTGGAGTCTCGAACGTTACGCTACGTGAGGGTCAAGCGGAAGATCGGGAATCGGGTGCGCGGGGGATTCCGCGCGCACCCGATGGCAGGGCCGGCTTATTGCGGCGCAGGCGGTGCAGGCGGCGCAGGCGGAGTGTCGGCCGTGGCGGCGCGCGCTTGCTGGCCGGTTGCGTTGTCGGCCGCCTTGTCGGTCTTGCCGGACGGGCCGGCCTTGTCGACCGGCGGCGTGCCCATCGCCTGGTAAAGCCGTGCGGTATCCGCGAACCGCGCGCCGGTCGCGCGGATCTCGTCGAGCCGCGCGTTGCGATACTGCAGCTCGCTGGCGCGCGCGGCCGATGGCGGCAATGCGCCGAGTCGCACACGGGCTGCCGCATCGTCGTATGCGCCGCGCGCGGACAGCGCGGCACGGGACGATGCGTCGAGCGCCTCGGCATCGTGCTCGAGCGCCGCGAGCGCATCGGCGACGTTCTGGAACGCGCCGAGCACGGCCTGCTTGTACTGGTCGACGGCGGCCTCGTAGGTCGCCTTCGCCGCGCGGCGCTGCGCGAGCAGCGCGCCGCCGTGGAAGATCGGCTGGCTCAGCGACGCGCCGATGTTCCAGATCGAACCGGCGCCCGACAGCATCGTCGGCCAGCTGAAGCCGCCTTTGCCCATCGCGGCCGACAGCGACAGCTGCGGGAACATCTGCGCAGTCGCGAGGCCCACTTCGGCCGCGGCCGCCTTCAGCCCCGCGTCGGCCGCCTGGATGTCCGGGCGGCTTTGCAGCAGGTCCGACGGCACGACGACGGGCACCTGTTCGGGCAGGTGCAGATCGGCGAGCGTGAGGTCGGCCGGCGGCCGGTCGGGCGTGCGGCCGACCAGCACCGCGAGCGCGTGGCGCGCCGAGTCGCGTTGCTGGCGCAGCGCGGGCAGGCTCGCCGCGAACGTGTCGGCGCTTTGCCGCGCGTTCAGCGCGTCGCTGCGAGATGCGGAACCGAGTGCGTAGCGGCGTTCGGCATCGTGCGCCTGGTCGTTGGCGAGCGCGACGAGCCGCTCGGTCGTGTTGATCTGCGCATTCAGCACCGATACCGTGATCGACGCGGTGACGATGTTCGCGGCCAGCGCGCGCCGCGCGGATTCGAGCTGGAACGCGCTGACGTCGACGCGTCGTGCCAGCGCGCGGTTCGCGAAACGCGACGCGCCGAACAGGTCGATCGTGTAGCTCGCCTGCAGCTGCCCGACGAACGTGTCGTACAGCAGCGTTGGCGCACCGAGCGCGGGAATCGGCACGCCGAGCGCACGCTGGCGCGTGGCCTGGCCGCCCGCGTCGATCGACGGCAGCATCGAGCTGCCGATCTGCCCGCGCAACTGTTCGCGCGCGGCATCCAGCGAGTGCGACGCCGCGCTCAACGTCGGGCTGTTGCGCAGCCCTTCGTCGACGAGCGCGGCCAGCGCATCGGAGCGGTACTGTTTCCACCAGTCGGGCACCGGTTGCGCGCCGACCTCGAACTGCTGCGCGACGCCTTGCGCGGACACGGTCTGCTGGACTTGCGGCGTGGTGCCGTAGTGCGCGGGCGACGGCATCGCGGGCGGCTCGCCGCTCGGCGCGAACCACGAGCAGCCCGCGAGCGGGCCGGCGAGGCTCGCCACGGCGAGTGCCCGCACGGTTTTGGTTTTCAGGTTCATCGATCGATCCATGGTCGGGCTCCCGACGGCGCGGCAGGCGTGCCGCCCGGCGGCGGGCCGTCCTGCGGGTCGCGTTCGTCGCGCTTCACGCGGAACCACGTCGCATACAGCGCGGGCAGGTAGAACAGCGTCAGCACGGTCGCGCTCGTGATGCCGCCCATCAGCGCGGTCGCCATCGGCCCGAAGAAGTTCGAGCGCAGCAGCGGGATCAGCGCGAGCACGGCGGCCGCGGCCGTCAGCGTGATCGGGCGGAAGCGTCGCACGGTCGCGCCGATGATCGCGTCGATGCGCCGGTGGCCGACCGCGATGTCCTGCTCGATCTGGTCGACGAGGATCACCGAGTTGCGCATGATGATCCCGAACATCGCGATCACGCCGAGCATCGCGACGAAACCGAACGGCTGGCCGAACAGCAGCAGCGTGGCGACCACGCCGATCAGCCCGAGCGGCGCGGTCAGCACGACCATCAGCACGCGCGAGAAACTCTGCAGCTGGATCATCAGCAGCGTGAACACGGCAATCGCCATCAGCGGCATCTGCGCATTGATCGACTTCTGCGCCTTCGCGCTTTCCTCGACCGAGCCGCCGATGTTGATCTGATAGCCGACGGGCAGCTGCGCGCGCAATGCGTTCAGCTTCGCGTCGACCGCGTGCGTGACGTCGATCCCCTGCGCGCCGGCGCGCACGTCCGACTGCACGGTGATGGTCGGCTGACGGTCGCGTTCCCACACGACGCCGTATTCGAGCGTCGGCTTGAAGCGGCCGAGCGAGCCGAGCGGCACCGGGCCGTTCGGGGTCGGCAGCGCGAGGCCCGCCAGCTTCGCGGGGTCGACACGGTCGGCCCGCGGCGCGCGCAGGTCGACCGCGATCAGCTTGTCGCGCTCGCGGTACTGCGTGACGGTCGTGCCGGACAACGTCATCGCGAGGAAGCTCGACACGTCCTGCGACGTGACGTTCAGTTCGCGCGCCTTCTTCTGGTCGATCTCGAAGCGCACCGAGCGCTCGGCCGGCTCGTCCCAGTCGAACTGCACGTTGACCGTGCGCGCGTCGCCGCGCATCGTCGCCGCGACCTTCTCGGCGATCGAGCGAACCGTCGCGATGCTGTCGCCGCTCACGCGGAACTGCACCGGGTAGCCGACCGGCGGGCCGTTCTCGAGCCGCGACAGCCGCGAGCGCACGGCCGGGAACTGCTCGCGCAGCGTCGTTTCGAGCCAGGTCGCGAGCTTTTCGCGATCCTCGACCGATTTCGCGGTGATCACGAACTGCGCGAAGTTCGGCAACTGAAGCTGCTGGTCGAGCGGCAGGTAGAAGCGCGGTGCGCCGCTGCCGACGAAGTTCACCGAATGATCGATCTCGGGGCGCTTGTCGATCACTTTCTCGAGGCGTTCGGTTTCGCGCAGCGTCGCCGCGAACGACGCGCCTTCGGGCAGCCGCAGATCGACGAGCAGCTCGGGGCGGTCGGAGCTCGGGAAGAACTGCTGCGGCACCAGCGAGAAACCCATCAGCGCGACGACGAACAGCGCGCCGGTGATCAGCAGCACGACGAAGCGCCGCTCGATGCACCAGTCGATCCAGCCGCGCAGCCGCCGGTAGAAACGCGTGTCGTAGATGTCGTGTTCATGATCGTCGGGCAGGTGCGCCTCGTGCGCCTGCCGCTTGCGCTCGGGCAGCAAGTGGAAGCCGAGCAGCGGGATCAGCACGACCGCCGCGAACCACGACGCGATCAGCGCGATCGCCGACACCTCGAAGATCGAGCGCGTGTATTCGCCGGTGCTCGATTTGGCGAGCGCGATCGGCAGGAAGCCCGACACGGTGACGAGCGTGCCCGTCAGCATCGGGAATGCGGTGCTCGTATAGGCGAACGCGGCGGCGCGTGCGCGCGTGTAGCCCTGTTCGAGCTTCACGGCCATCATCTCGACCGCGATGATCGCGTCGTCGACGAGCAGCCCGAGCGCGAGCACGAGCGTGCCGAGCGACACCTTGTGCAGCCCGATGTCGAACAGGTACATGAAGAGGGCGGTGACCGCGAGCACGACGGGGATCGAGATCACGACCACCATCCCGGTGCGCAGGCCGAGCGACACGAGGCTCACGACCAGCACGATCGCGACGGCTTCCGCCACCGCTTCGAGGAAGTCGTCGACCGAATGCTCGACCGCGTGCGGCATGCTCGATACCAGCGTCAGCTTGAGGCCGGCCGGCAGTTGCGCCTGCAGGTCCTTCGATTCGGCGTCGAGCGCCTTGCCGAGCCGGATCACGTCGCCGCCCGGCTGCATCGTGACGCCGATGCCGAGGACTGCCTTGCCGTTCGAACGCATCTGCGTGACGGCCGGATCGTCGTAGCCGCGCTTCACCGTCGCGAGATCGCCGAGCCGGAACGTGCGGCCGTTGATGCGGATCAGCGTGTCGGCAATCGCGTTGACGTTGTCGAACTGGCCGCTCGGCCGCACGAACACGCGATCGTCGGCGGTCGTCAGCGTGCCTGCCGACGAGATGTCGTTTTGCGCGTTGATCGCCTGCCCGAGCTGCTGCGGCGAGATGCCGAGGCGCGTGAGCTGCGCGTTGTTCACCTCGATGAAGATCCGCTGGTCGGGGTCGCCGAAATAGTCGACCTTGCCGACACCCGGCACACGCAGCAGCACGGTGCGTAGCTGGTCCGCGTAATCGTGGAGCTGCGCGGGCGTGAAGCCGTCGCCTTCGAGCGTCCAGATGTTGGTGTAGACGTCGCCGAATTCGTCGTTGAAGAACGGGCCCTGCACGCCGGGCGGCAGCGTATAGCCGATGTCGCCGACTTTCTTGCGGATCTGATACCAGGTGTCGGGCACGTCCTTCACGGGCGCCGAATCCTTCATCGTGAAGAAGATCAGCGATTCGCCGGGGCGCGAATAGCTGCGCAGGAAGTCGATGGCCGGCGTTTCCTGCAGCTTGCGGCCGATCCGGTCGGTGACCTGTTCCTGCACCTGCCGTGCGGTCGCGCCCGGCCAGAACGTGCGGATCACCATCACGCGGAACGTGAACGGCGGGTCTTCGGATTGCGCGAGGCGCGTGTACGCAAGGATGCCCGCGAGCGTCGCGAGCGCGATCAGGTAGACGACCAGCGCCTGGTGGCGCAGCGCCCACGCCGACAGGTTGAAGCGGCCTTCTTCGTAGGAAACGCTCACGATGCGAAGTCCTCCGGATGCAGCGGCGCGATCGCGCGTACCTTCTCGCCCGCGCTGACCGTGTGCACGCCCTGCAGCACCACGCGCTCGCCGGGTTGCAGCCCGTGCGACACCGTCACCGTGCGCTCGTTGAAGCGCGCGACGTCGACGCGGCGCAACTCGAGCGTGTCGTCCTTCGCGCGCACGACCCACACGGCCGGTTGCTGGCCGTCGTGGAACAGCGCGGTCGCGGGCAGCGTGATCGACGGCGCGTCGCCGGTAGCCGGTGCGCCGTCGAACGCGACGCTGGCCGTCATCCCGAGGCGGATCGCCGGATCGGGCGCGGCGAGCGTGAGCTTCACGCGATAGGTGCGGCTCTGCGGATCGGCGGCGGGTGCCACTTCGCGCACCTTCGCGGCGAACTGGCGGCCCGGCAGCGACGGCAGCGTGACGGTGGCAGTGTGGCCCGGCGTGAGCGACGCAAGCGCGGCTTCAGGCACGTCGCTGACGACGTCGACGTCGCCCGACCACGCGAGCTGGTAGACGGCCTGGCCGGCCGACACGTTCTGGCCGGTGTCGGCCTGCTCGGCCGTGATGTAGCCGGCATGATCGGCGACGAGCGTCGCGTAGCGGAGCTGGTTCTTCGCGAGTGCGAGCTGCTGCTGCGCCTGGTCGCGCTGCGCGAGCGCCGACGTGTAGCTGTTTTCCGTCTGCTCGAGCTGCGCGGTCGCGATCAGGTTTTCACGTGCCTGCGCGCGATCGCGATCGAGCTGCTGCTTCGCGAACGCGAGGCTGTGCGTCGCGGCATCGAGTTGCGCCTGCGCGCTCGCGGCGTTCTTCTCGACGTCGGACGGATCGAGCAGCGCGACGACCTGGCCGACCTTGACCGTATCGCCGAGGCGCACCTTGCGCTCGATGATCTTGCCGGCGATGCGGAACGACAGCGGGGTGGCGTAGCGCGGCTGGATTTCGCCGGGGAGCGTGCGGGCGACTGCGGCGTCGTCGGCATGGGCGGGCAAGGCGACGACGGGGCGCGGGGCGGGCGGCGCGGATTCTTTCGGATGACAGGCGGTGAGGACGAGCGCGGCGCCGATCAGCAGCGCGGCGCGGGAACCGGAGCGATTCACGAAACCCCCAGATGAGGTGAGAGCGAGAGCGGAACGAAGCCGGCAAGCGCGGCGGACGCTTGCCCCGAGCGGCGCCGGCACGGGCGTGCGGACACCATCTTTCAGAAACTGTGGCGAATTCTAATACACACCTGTATCTGAATGCAAAGATGAATCCGAAAGGTAAAGGGTGCTAGACTGCGCGCCATGAAACCACAGCGCTTAACTCGCGAGCAGAGCAGGGACCAGACGCGCGAACGTCTGCTGAATGCCGCGCACCGGATTTTTATGAAGAAAGGCTATGTGGCCGCGAGTGTCGAGGACATCGCGGCGGCGGCCGGTTTTACGCGCGGGGCGTTCTATTCGAATTTCAGCAGCAAGTCCGACCTGTTGCTGGAGTTGCTGGAGCGCGATCACGCTGAGGTGCAGGCCGACTTCCAGGCGATCTTCGACGGGGGCGGAACGCGCGAGCAGATGGAGTCGATGTCGCTCGCGTATTACCGGACGCTGTTTCAGGACGATGAATATTCGCTGCTGTGGGGCGAGGCGAAGCTGCAGGCCGCGCGCGACGCGAAGTTCCGCGTGCGCTTCAACCAGTTCCTGCATGGCAAGCGCCTGCAGATGGCCGAGTTCATCCGGAGCTTCTCGGAGCGCGCGGGCACGCCGCTGCTGCTGCCGGCGGAGACGCTTGCGTTCGGGCTGATGTGCCTGTGCGATGGCGTGCAGTCGTACTACACGGCCGATCCGCAGCACGTGTCGGCCGAGGTGGCCGAGTCGGTGCTGGCGGGATTCTTCGCACGCGTGGTGCTCGGGCGCGCGCCGGACTGAGCGGGCCTTGGCCGTGTTGATGCGCGCTCGCGCTGCCGGTGGCGAATCGCCCGGTCAGCGCTCGCCGGTCATCCGCCGGTACGCATCGAGCAGCGACGTCTTGTAGACGACCCCCGCGAGCGTCGGCTCGGCTTCGCTTTCGATCACCGGCAGGCGTTCGCCCTGGAACGCCATGAAGCGCTCGAGCGCGGTGGCGAGCGGCATGTCGGGCGTGAGCAGCGGAAACGGCGTGTGCGCGTAATGCGCGGCCGTCTTGTCGGTCGTGTCGCGCTTGTCGAGCAGGTCGGACGTGATGTCCTTCAGCGCGACCGCGCCGCGAAAGCGCCCGGCGTCGTCGGTCACGTACAGGTACTTCACCGGATATTCGAGAAACACGCGCGTCATGTCGGCGACGCTCGCCGTGAGCGGCACGACCGTCTGCGCGGGCTGGATCAGCGCGCGCATCTGCGTCGTGCGGATCCGGCTGCGTTCCTCGGCATCCTGGTGGTGGTGCAGCGTGATCTCGTACATCGACGTCGTGCCGGTCGCGCGCGCAACGAAGTACGCGAATACGCAGGACACCAGCAGCGGCAGCACGACCTGGTAGCTCAGCGTCATCTCGAAGATCATCAGGATCGCCATCAGCGGCGCCTGCGTGGCGCCCGTCAGGAACGCACCCATCCCGACGATCGCGTACGCGAAGTACGCCGACGTATGGCCGGGCCACACGGCTTGCATCGCGAGTCCGAACAGCGAGCCGAACACCGCGCCGACGAACAGCGTCGGCGTGAACACCCCGCCGATCGCGCCGGAGCCGACGGTGGCGGAGGTCGCGATCACCTTGAACACGAGCACCGCGACGAGTGCCTGCCAGGTCCACGGCGAATGGAGGATGAGGTTCACGACGCTGTAGCCGTTGCCCCACACGTCCGGCACCCATACCGAGATCACGCCGACGACGAGGCCGCCGAGCGCGAGCCGCACGGGCAGCGGCACGGGCAGCCGCTTGAACTGGTTCTTCGATGCATCGAGCAGGTGCAGGAACTGCGGCGCGAGCACGCCGCACAGCGCGCCGAGCACGACGAACAGCAGCACTTCGGGGCCGGTGACGGCCGGAAACACCGGCATCTCGTACGGCGGCCGGTAGCCGACGAATTCGCGCATCACGATGTTCGCGACGACCGACGCGACGATCATCGGCCCGAGACTTTCCATGGCGATGCCGCCGAGCACGATCTCCGACACGAAGAAGGCGCCGGCGATCGGCGCGTTGTACGCGGACGTGATGCCGGCCGCGGCCCCGCAGGCGACCAGCAGGCGCAGCCGTGGCGGGTCGAAGTGCGCGAAGCGGCCGACGAGCGATGCGGCGAGCGCCGCGAGCTGCACCATCGGGCCTTCGCGGCCGATCGAGCCGCCGCTGCCGATCGTCAGCAGCGACGACACGCTGCGCCACAGGCTCTGGCGGACCGGCACGATGCCGTTGCCGAGCGCGACCGATTCCATGTAGTCGGTCTTGCCGGCTTTCTTGTCGCCGCGGGTTGCGAGCAGCAGCACGCAGCCGGCGAGGAAGCCGCCCGCGGCCGGCATCCAGAACCGCACGTACCACGGCAGGCGCTTGGCCATCTGCACGAAGCTGCCGCTTTGCCCGGAGATCAGGTGCTGCATCAGGTCGATGCCTTCGCGGAACGCCATCGTGGCAAAGGCGCCGCCGACGCCGACGATGGCCGACCAGATCAGCATCGTATGGGCGTCCGACAGGCGGAACAGCGTTTGCGCGCGAGTGCGCAGCTTCAGCAGGAACGAGAGCACGGCTGAACGAGGGCGATGGAAAACGACGCGAAGCATAGCACTGCGCCGCGCCCGCGGGACCATCCCGTCGGGCGCGGCGCGCGAAGTGTCACGGGCGGGCAACTCAGCCAAGCCAGTGCTGCACGGCCCAGGTGATCCCGTAGCCGCCGGCGATCAGCCACACGTACAGGATCAGGCCGGTCATCAGCGCACGGGGGCCGGCTGCGCGGATCTGCGCGACGCGGGTTTCGATGCCGAGCGCGGTCATCGCCATCGTCAGCGCGAAGGTGTCGAGCACGTTCAGCGTGTGGGTGACGTCGGTGGGCAGCACGTTCAGCGAATTGACGATCACGAAGCCGAGGAAACCGAGTGCGAACCAGGGCACGGCCACCTTGCGCTTGCCTTGCGCGCCGCCGGCGGTGGCGCGTGCCGAGCGGGCGAGCCACCAGCCGAGCACCAGCAGCACCGGGACCAGCAGCATCACGCGGGTCATCTTGACGATCGTTGCGATGTGCGCGACCTGCGGGCTGATGTCGCTCGCCGCGCCGACCACCTGCGCGACCTCGTGGATCGTGCCGCCGAAGAACAGGCCGAGGCCGGCCGGATCGAGGTTCAGCAGCCCGGCGTGATACGCGATCGGGTACAGGAACATCGACAGCGTGCCGAACAGCACGACGCTGCCCACGGCCATCGCGCTCTGGTGCGGCTTCGACTGCAGCGTCGACTCGAATGCGAGCACCGCGGCCGCGCCGCAGATCGCGCTGCCGGCGGCGGTCAGCAGTGCGGAGTCGCGGTCGAGCTTCATGATCTTCATGCCGGCCCAGGTGCCGATCACGAGCGTGCTGACGACGACCAGCACCGACACCGTCAGGCCCGGCAGGCCGACCTGCGCGATTTCCTGCAGGCTCACGCGCAACCCGAAGAACGCGACCGCGATGCGCAGCAGCTTGCGCGCGGAGAAGTTGACGCCGGCCGCCCAACTGGCCGGCATGCCGTCGCGCAGCGCGTTGCCGTACAAGGCGCCTGCGACGATGCCGACGATCAGCGGCGAAAGGCCGAGCCCCGCGATCGCGGGGAGCTGGGACAGGCTCGTGACGGCGGCGGCGAACAGCGCGACGAACAGCACGCCGTTCAACTGGCCGCGCATCGACGGCGCGGCGGGGCTGAGATGGGGAGTCGGGGCAGTGGACATGGAAGCACCGTGATGGAGCGTGTTGCGATGGTGTAATCCTAATTTCGTTATATCGATATGAAAAATTGTGATTTGTGACGTAAGCTATCCGGAAATCCGATAATTTATCCCCATGACCCCGGATCAACTGATAACGTTCGCCGCCGTCGCCGAACACCTGAACATCAGCCACGCCGCCGTGGCGCTGCATCTGTCGCAGCCGGCCGTGTCGGGCCAGTTGCGGCTGCTGCAGGACGAGTTCGGCGAGCCGCTGTACCAGCGCGAAGGCCGCGGCATTCGCCTGACCCCGGTCGGCGAACAGCTCGCGCAGTACGCGAAGGCGCAGCGCGATACCTTCGCGCAGGCGCGCGCGTTTCGCGACGCGGTGCGCGGCCTCGAGGCCGGCACGCTGCGCATCGGTGCGAGCACGACACCCGCGAGCTACCTGCTGCCGTACCTGATCGCGGCGTTCCAGCCGCGCGCGCCGCGCGTGGCGATCCACACGATGAGCGGCAACACGGCCGACGTGGTCGCGGCGCTGCCGTCGCTCGATATCGCGATGATCGAAGGTCCGCCCGGCGAGGCGCTGCCGCCGGGCACCGCGGTGCATGCGTGGCGCGAGGACGAGATCGTGGCGATCGTGCCGACCGGGCATCCGCTGGCCGCTCCCGAATACGCGCCGGGGGTCACGCTTGATGCGCTTGCCGCCCATCCGCTCGTGTTGCGCGAGGCGGGCTCCGCCGTGCGGCAACTCGTCGAGCGCGCGTTCGCGCACGGCGCGGCGCCGATGCGCGTCGCGTTCGAGATCGCGGGCGTCGAGGCCGTGAAGGAAGCCGTGCGCGCCGGGATGGGGGTCGGGTTCGTGTCCGCGATGTCGCTGCGTCACGACGATGCCGCGCTCGTCCTGCGCTCGCTCGCGCCCGCGCCGCTTACGCGTCACTTCTCCATCCTCGTGCCACACGGCGGCGCGCCGTCGCGGGTCGCCGCCCAATTCCTCGAGATGAGCCTCGCGCACGACATCGCCTGAGCGGCCGAACCCGGCCCGGGCACGCGCGATGCGAGCCGTCGGGTGCGCGTTCGCGTCGTATTCCGTCTTAGGGATTTCCTCTATGGTGTGGGTCCGACGTGAAGCGCACCATCCGTCTCAAGCAAATGGAACCGGTTCCAATCCGGTGAAAAGGGCAACATGACAGACATCGTGATCGTGGCGAGCGCATTCGGGATGGACCGCGTGCGTCAGGAGGGCCACAGCGCATTCATCGCCACCGCGGCGGCATCCGGTGCGACCGGTTTCGAGGTGCGGCGTGAACTGTTCGCGTCGGAAGACGAAGCGGCACCCGGCGCGCTGGCCGCGCTCGGTGCGCAACTGGCCAGCCACGGTTTGTGGTCGGTCTATTCGACGCCGGCCAACCTGTACACGGAAACGGGCGCGCTCGATGCGCACGCGTTGCGCAGCACCCTCGCGGAAGCCGACGCGCTCGGCGCGCGCTTCGTGAAATTCCAGCTCGGCGGTTTCGCCGGCGACGCGCACGCGGCCAACATCATCGCGCTGTCGCGCAGCGCGCGGGCCCGCGTGGTGGTCGAGAACGGCCAGCTTCCGGTTGGCGGCGCGCTCGCGCAGTTCCGCGGGCTGTTCGAGGCGCTGGCCGCGGCCGGCATGCCCGACGCGCTCGGGATGACCTTCGACATCGGCAACTGGCAGTGGCCGGGCGAAGCGCCGCTTGATTGCGCACAAGTGCTTGCGCCGCATGTGGAATACATTCATTGCAAGGCCGTCGAGGGCGAGGGCGCGCGCCGTTTCGCCGCCGCGCCCGCACCGAACGACCCGCTCGTGACCGGTGTGCTCGCGGCGCTGCCGCAGCAGGCGCCGCGCGGCATCGAGTTTCCGTTCGACGCGGCCGACCTGGCGGGCGATGCGTGCCGGCGCGTCGCGTGGCTCGCTACTGCGTGACGGCGGCAGGATCCTGGAGAGTTCATTCATGAAAGCAGCACTCGATGTCGTGACCTACGGCGAAGCGATGGCGATGTTCGTCGCGACCGAGCCCGGCCATCTCGCGCACGCGGCGCAATTCGCGAAGCGGATCGCGGGCGCCGACCTGAACGTCGCGATCGGCCTGTCGCGGCTCGGTTTCCGGGTCGGCTGGATGAGCCGCGTCGGCCGCGACTCGTTCGGCGGCTACGTGCTCGACACGCTGGCGCGCGAAGGCATCGACGCGTCGTGCGTGACCGTCGACCCGCGTTACCCGACCGGCTTCCAGCTCAAGTCGCGCAACGACGACGGCTGCGACCCGACCGTCGAGTATTTCCGCAAGGGCTCGGCCGCGAGCCACCTGTCGTGCGACGACTATGTAGCCGACTACGTGCTCGGCGCACGCCACCTTCACCTGACGGGTGTCGCGCCGGCGATCTCCGCGACGTCGTGCGAGCTCGCGTTCAGGCTGGCGCGCGAAATGCGCGCGGCCGGCAAGACGATCTCGTTCGACCCGAACCTGCGCCCGACGCTGTGGCCGTCCGCCGACGTGATGGCGAAGACGCTGAACGCGCTCGCGTCGCTGGCCGACTGGATGCTGCCGGGCATCGCCGAAGGGCGGCAACTGACCGGGCACGACACGCCGGCCGACATCGCGGGTTTCTATCTTGCGCAGGGCGCGCGTGGCGTCGTGATCAAGCTCGGTGCCGAAGGCGCGTACTACCGGATGGCCGACGGCCGTGACGGAACCGTGACGGGCGAGCGCGTGCAGAACGTCGTCGACACGGTCGGTGCCGGCGACGGCTTCGCGGTCGGCGTGGTCAGCGCGCTGCTGGAAGGGAAGACGATCGAGCAGGCCGTGGCGCGCGGCAACCGGATCGGCGCGCTCGCGATCCAGGTGATCGGCGACTCGGAAGGGCTGCCGACCCGCGCCGCGCTCGATCGAATCGAAAACGTCAGCAATCGCGTCGATCGCTTAGAGGAAACCTTCACCGCGTAATGAGAGGCCGGACACGGCACAATCCGCGGACTCATTTCGTCGTGCTCGCGCACGGCAACCTACGGGACCGGGACGCGCGCCGAAGCGTGCGTTCCGACCGCGAAGCATGGGACCAGAGTAAGCGCTGAAGCGCTAACTCTGGTCGACATAGGAGACATTCTGATGGCCAATACTCTCGCTGCCCGCCGCTGGTGGACGATCATGCCGATCGTCTTCATCACGTACAGCCTCGCCTACCTCGACCGCGCGAACTACGGGTTCGCGGCCGCGGCCGGCATCAACCAGGACCTCGGGATCAGCAAGGGCCTGTCGTCGCTGATCGGCGCGCTGTTCTTCCTCGGCTACTTCTTCTTCCAGATTCCCGGCGCGATCTACGCGGAACGCCGCAGCGTGAAGAAGCTCGTGTTCGTCAGCCTCATCCTGTGGGGCGCCTGCGCGGCGCTCACGGGCGTGGTCAGCAACATCCCGTCGCTGATGGCGATCCGCTTCGTGCTCGGCGTCGTCGAGGCGGCCGTGATGCCGGCGATGCTGATCTACATCAGCAACTGGTTCACGAAGAACGAGCGCTCGCGCGCGAACACGTTCCTGATCCTCGGCAACCCGGTCACCGTGCTGTGGATGTCGATCCTGTCCGGCTATCTCGTGCACGAATTCGGCTGGCGCCACATGTTCATCGCCGAAGGCGTGCCGGCCGTCCTGTGGGCCGTGTGCTGGTGGTTCCTCGTGCAGGACAAGCCGGCCGATTCGCCGTGGCTCAACGCGCAGGAAAAGCGCGACCTCGACGCCGCACTTGCGGCCGAGCAGGCAGCGATCAAGCCGGTGCGCAATTATGGCGAGGCGTTCCGCTCGCCGGCCGTGATCAAGCTGTGCGCACAGTATTTCTGCTGGAGCATCGGCGTGTACGGTTTCGTGCTGTGGCTGCCGTCGATCGTCAAGAACGGCTCCGACCTCGGGATGGTCGCGACCGGCTGGCTGTCCGCGCTGCCGTATCTCGCCGCGACGATTGCGATGCTCGCCGCATCGTGGGCGTCCGACAAGGTCGGTTCGCGGCGCGGTTTCGTGTGGCCGTTCCTGCTGATCGGCGCGGCCGCGTTCGCCGCATCGTACGCACTCGGCTCGTCGCATTTCTGGATCTCGTATGCGCTGCTGGTCGTGGCGGGTGCCGCGATGTACGCGCCGTACGGCCCGTTCTTCGCGATCGTGCCGGAACTGCTGCCGAAGAACGTCGCCGGCGGTGCAATGGCACTGATCAACAGCATGGGCGCGCTCGGCTCGTTCGTCGGCTCGTACTTTGTCGGCTACCTGAACGGGGCGACCGGCTCGCCCGTCGCGTCGTATGCATTCATGAGCGCCGCGCTCGTCGCCGCGGTGATCCTCACGCTGTCCGTCAAACCCCAGGCGCGCGATGCGCATCCGCTCGCGGCGCCGCTGCAAGGAAAATGAATCCGATGAAGCCCCGTATCGTCGCGTACAAGCCGCTGCCCGATGACGTCCTCGCGTACCTGCGCGAGCATGTGGACGTCGTGCAGGCCGACGGCGCCGCAGCCCTCGCCGATGCGCTCGGCGACGCGGACGGCGCGATCGGCGCGAGCCTGAAGGTCACGCCGCAGATGCTCGACCGCGCGCCGCGGCTGAAGGCGTGGTCGACGATCTCGGTCGGCTACGACAACTTCGACGTCGCGGATCTCACGCGGCGCGGGATCGTGCTCGCGCATACGCCGGACGTGCTGACCGAGTCGACCGCCGATACGGTGTTCTCGCTGATCCTCGCGTCGGCGCGACGTGTGGTCGAGCTGGCCGAGTGGGTGAAGGCCGGCAACTGGCATCACAGCATCGGCCCCGACCTGTACGGCACCGACGTGCAGGGCAAGACGCTCGGCATCGTCGGGCTCGGGCGGATCGGCGGTGCGGTCGCGCGGCGCGCGGCGCTCGGTTTCCGGATGCAGGTGCTGTACGCGAACCGGTCCGCCCATGCGGAAGCCGAGACGCAATACGGCGCGCGGCGCGTCACGCTCGACGAACTGCTCGCGCAAGCGGATTTCGTGTGCCTGCAAGTGCCGCTGTCGCCGGAAACGCACCACCTGATCGGCGCGGCCGAATTCGCGAAGATGAAGCGCGGCGCGATCCTGATCAACGCATCGCGCGGGCCGGTGGTCGACGAAGCCGCACTGATCGATGCGCTGCGCGCGGGCACGATCCGCGGCGCGGGGCTCGACGTGTTCGAGAAGGAGCCGCTGCCGGCGGATTCGCCGCTGCTGCAGATGAAGAATGTCGTCGCGCTGCCGCATATCGGCTCGGCGACGCACGAGACGCGCCACGCGATGGCGCGCTGCGCCGCGGAAAACCTGGTCGGCGCGCTGGCCGGCACGCTGCGCACGAATCTCGTCAATCCGGATGCGCTCGCGCGGGTCTGATCCGCCATATTCGTCCGGCCGGGGTGACGCCGGCGCCGTTAGAGGCGATGATCTTGGTGCCGGAGGGCTGGCTGCGTTATGATCGCCCGCGCGTCGCGTCGACGGGCCGGCACAGCTGCCGGCCGTGTCCCGCGATGGGTATCCGCGCCAGGTCCGGTGCGGCCGACTGCTTTTGCACGTGACCGGGGCGGGTGCCAACGCGCCGGCGCCGATCGTCGCGAAGCAGGGGATCGGCGCAAGCGCTGAAGGGCTACGTTGGTCGATTGCGAAGCATGGGGTTCGCGCAAGCGCTAAAGGGCTGACGTGGATCGACCGCGAAGCATGGGATCCGCGTAAGCGCTAAAGAGCTAACGCGGATCGACCGCGAAGCATGGGGTCAGCGTAAGCGCTGAAGCGCTAACGCTGACCGACAGGAGATTCCACCGGGTGGCTTACGTTTCCAACAACAAAGGTCCGTCTGCTCACGAAGCGGCGCGGATCGTACGTCGCGAGGCACGACAGTGACCGATTCGCAACCAACCACGACGCGTCCGGCGACGATCAGCGATGTCGCGCGCGAGGCCGGCACCGGCAAAACCAGCGTGTCGCGCTACCTGAACGGCGAGACGCACGTGCTGTCCACCGATCTGCGCCAGCGGATCGAAGCGGCAATCGCGCGGCTCAACTACCGGCCGAACCAGATGGCGCGCGGGCTCAAGCGCGGCCGCAACCGGCTGCTCGGCATGCTCGCGGCCGACCTGACCAATCCGTACACCATCGAAGTGCTGCAGGGCGTCGAGGCCGCGTGTCATGCGCTCGGCTACATGCCGCTGATCTGTCACGCGGCAAACGAAGTCGAGATGGAGCGTCGCTTCCTGCAGCTGCTCACGACCTACCGCGTCGAAGGGCTGATCGTCAACGCGCTCGGCGCCGATGAGGACGTGCTGCGTCCGCTGCGCGGCGCCGGCATCCCGGCCGTGCTCGTCGACCGGACGGTCGAAGGCTTCGAGGCCGACCTGATCGGCCTCGACAACGCCGACGCGATCGAGATGGCGCTCGCGCACCTGGTCGAACACGGCTTCGATGCGATCCATTTCGTCGTGCAGCCGTTCGAGCGTGTCAGCTCGCGGCGCTTGCGCGAGGCCGCGTTCCGCGCGGCACTGGGCGCGCGCGGGCTGACGGTGCCGTCGACGGTCGTGCTCGACCTGGACGCGTCCGACGCGACCGCGTCGGCGCTTGCCGACATCGATGCCCGCATCGACGATGCGGCACGGCGCGGCGTGCGCGCGGCACTGTTCGCCGCGAACGCGCCGGTCGCGCTTGCGATCGCGCGCCACCTGCGCGCGCGTTTCGGCACCGCATGGCAGCAGAAGGCCGCGCTGCTGTCGATCGACGATCCGGAATGGGCCGAGCTGATCGGCATCACGACGATCCGGCAGCCGACCTATGAAATCGGCTACAAGGCCGTCGAATTCGTGCACGAGCGGATCGACGGCGCGGCGGGCGACGTCCGCGTCTCGCTGTTGCCGGGCGAGCTGGTTGCGCGCGCGTCGACCGCAAGCTGAGTATCATTCGGGGCACGCAGCGCGCCAGGTGCGCTGCCCCGAACAAGGAAATACATGACTGTCGCTCCCGTCACGCTGGCGGTGCTGATCGCCGCCACGCTGATCATCGCGCTCCTGCCGCTCGTCCTCTACCGACTCCTGCGCAAGCCGCTGGCGCTGAACCGCCGCGACACGATCGTCGGCGTGGCCGTCTTCACGCTGTTTGCGATGATCCTCGAACGCGCGTTCCACGGGCTCGTGCTGAGCCAGACGCCGCCGGATGGCTGGCTCACGCAGCCGCTCGCGTTCGTCGCGTACAGCGCGCTCGCGACCGCCGTGTTCGAGGAAGTCGGCCGCTATCTCGGGATGCGGTTCCTGAGCCGCCGCAATGGCCCGTCGGCCGGCGACGGCCGCGGAATCGGCTACGGGATCGGTCACGGCGGTGCCGAAGCGTGGTTCGTCGGCGTACTCGTGTGGGGCCAGTGGTCATATCTCGCGTGGCTCGCGAGCCGCGGCCAGCTCGAGACGCAACTCGCCGACCTGCCGGGAGACACCGTCGTGCGGCTGCACGTGATGCTCGCGACGTTGTCGGCGCAGTCGATCCTGCTGTTGCTGCTTGAACGCTGTGCGGCATTCGTGCTGCAGCTTGCGTTGTCGGTGCTGGTCTGGCGCGGCGTGCGCGCCGGCCGTGCTGGCGTATTGCCGCTCGCGATCGTGCTGCATGCGCTCGCGGCTGCGCCGGCGCTGTTGTACCAGGTGCGCGTGCTGCCGGCCGGTTGGGTCGAGGCCGCGTATTTCGTGCTGGCCGCAATCCTGGTCGTCGTGCTGGTGAAGGCATGCCGGCCGTCGCGATCGGCAGCCTGACGGGAGAGACGGGATGGACGACTATCTGATCGAATGCCAGAGCGCGGAATTCGACGCGCTCGCACGCGTGATCTGCGATCTCTTTCCGGAGCAGACGCGTTTCGCCGAAAGCAGCGACGCACGCGGACGGTTCCTGTCCGTGCAGTGGCTCGCGATGCGTTTCGGCTCGGCGCCGAAGCGGATGACGCTCGATATCCGTATCGTGCCGGCCGCGCTCGCGCGCTACCTGGCGCTCAAGCCGATGCAACGGGCACGCAGCCATGCGGTGCTGCATGCGTATACGGAAGCGATGCTCGGGTCGCTCGAGGAGCGGCATGCGGCCGGCGAGGCCGTCGAGCGCGACGCCGAACTCGAACTCGACGAAGACTTCGCGTGATCGTTCGCGCCGGCGCGATGCCGGCGCGCCGCATTACGCGTCGCGGTAGACCTGCGCGAAGCGCTGCGCCTGGACGACACCGTAGTCGCCGGGCGCGTACTGCATCACCCAGTCGCCGGCGACGCCACGCAGCGTGTCGCCGTTTTCCGAGCGGGCGATCGTGAACGGCTCGTCCATCCGGCGCGCGAGCACGATGGCCGGCCGGTTCCGGTAAGCGCCCGGTGCGCCGTGTGCGAGTGCCGGATCGGCGGGCAGGTATTTGGCGTCGAAGCGTGCGCGCGACACGACCCAGCGGTCGCCGGTCGAGCCCGTGATCAGCGCGTCGCCCGTCACATAGCGGTTCGGGCCTTCGAGGCTCATCAGTTCGCCATCGGCATCCGCGAAGGAAACAGCGACGGTTTCGTCCTTGACGACGCGACGCGCCTGCGGGTCGGTACGCAGGTCGATGTGCTTGAGTTCGAGCATGGCGGGGAAGTGCGGGAAAGCTGGAAAAGCCGGGAGCTTATCCCGAATCCGGCGCGCCGTGTGACGCGCCGGTCGCCGTTAGCGGCGCGGCGCCGTTCGGCCCGGACGGGCGGCACGGCGCCGGCGGGGCGGGCGTCAGGGCTGCGCGGGGGTGCTGGCGGCCTGCGCGGCTGCCGCCTTGCCGTCCTTGCCCTTCGTCTTGCCCTTGCCGCGGTGCTCGCCGCCGTGATGCAGCCAGCTGCGGAAGGTCGTGTCGGCCAGTGCCTTCTGGTCGGCCGGGAAGCTCTCGTACAGCGGTGCGAACGCGTCGGCGAGCTTCTTCGCGCCGTCGGCGTTCGCCTGCGACAGTTCCGCATACTGCTTCATGTCGTCGAGCGCGGAGACGTCGTGCTTGGCCATCCGTTCGCGATAGAGGCGGCCCATCGTGTCGCCGTTGTCGCGCATCGTGTCGGCGAACGTCTTCCACTGCGGTTCCTGCGCCGACGTGATCTTCAACTGATCGTGCAGGTACTTGATGCGCTGCTCGACGCGCGCTTCGTGACGTTCCGCACGCTGCTCGGCGGTCGGGGCCGACGCCGCGGCCGTCGTGGCCTGGGCGGGCGCTTGCGGCTGCGCCGGGGTTTGCGCGAACGCGCTGGCTGCAACGGCGAGCGTAGCGAGGGTGAGCGAGATTTTCTTCATGGTTGGCTCTCCGGGGTGGTGTCGTGCGAGCGGGCGCGGCGGCAACTGCCGCAAGCGCGCATCTCGCGTCGCCCGTTATTAGTAGCACGTTGCGTGCGGCGCAGCAGTGAATGCGACACTTGCTTACATCCGATACGAATCGAAATTGAAAGGTTCGTATCGGATCCGGGCGATGGCGTTTGGGCGCTCCGGCGTTCGGCGCTATCATCGCGTCACCTTCCACTCAGCCGGCGCGTCGTGCCCCGGCCCAGCCTCATGCGTCCACCCCGCCTCGACCAACTCGACGATCTCGACCGGCAACTCGTCGCGCTGCTGCAAGCCGATGCGCGCGCCAGCGTCGCGGATCTCGCGCGCCAGCTCGACGTTGCGCGCACGACGGTCGTCGCACGCATCGCGCGGCTCGAACGCACCAACGTGATCGCCGGCTATAGCGTCCGGCTCGGGCAGGACGTGCTCGACGCGAGCATCTACGCGTATGTCGGCATCATCCTTACGCCGAAGTTCGGCAAGGACGTGTTGCGCAAGCTCGACCGGATGCCCGAAGTGCAGCTGCTGTGCGCGGTGAGCGGCGAGTATGACTACGTCGCGTGGCTGCGCGCGGATTCCCCTGAACGGCTCAACGACCTGCTCGACCAGATCGGCACGCTCGAAGGCGTCGAACGCACGACGACGTCGATCATTCTGTCGCGCAAGATCGATCGCGGGACGATCGGCGGCTGACGCTGCTCAAGCGCGGTGTCCGTCGCGCCGTGCGTGCTGCGCCGGCGTATCGGTCCGGCTGTCGGGCTGCGTCGCACCAGGCGGCCGTGCAAGCGGAATCCGCACCGAGATGCGCAAGCCGCGCGATTCCGCGTCGTTCGCATAGGCGAGCGTGATGCCGGCGCCCATTCGGTCCGCGATGATCTTCACGATCGACAGGCCGAGCCCGGAGCCGATCTGCGCGTTGCCGGGCACCCGGTAGAACGGATCGAACACGCGCTCGCGTTCGTGCGGCGCGATGCCCGGCCCGGTGTCCGTGATCGTCACGCACGCATGCGTGTCCGTGCGTTGCGTCGCTAGATCCACGCGTCCGCCCGGCGGCGTGTAGCGGATCGCGTTGTCGACCAGGTTCATCACGAGCGATACGAGTTCGAGCTCGTCGACGGGCACGGCGGTGTCCGGGCCGTCTTCGATGCCGATGTCGAGGGTTTTCGCGTCGGCGAGCGGCATCAGGTCTTCCAGCACGCGGCGATAGACGGCATGAACCGATACATCGCCGGGCGGCGCGGCCGGCGCGCTTTGCGCCCGGGCGAGCGCGAGCAGCTGCCCGATCAGGTGGCGGCTGCGGTCGAGCCCGCCGCGCAGCGCGGCGAGCCGCGCGCGCGCATCGTCCGGCAGGTCGGCATCGGCGAGGCGCTCGGCCTGCAGCGACATCGCCGTGAGCGGCGAGCGCAGTTCGTGCGCGGCATCGGCGACGAAGCGGCGCTGCGCGGCGACCGACTGCGCGACGCGCTCGAGCATCCGGTTGATCGCGACGACGAACGGCCGCACCTCGACCGGCACGCGATCGGCCGGCACCGGGCGCAGGTCGTGCTCGTCGCGTGCATCGATGCCGGCGGACAGCGCGGCCACCGGGCGGAACAGCTTGCGCACGAGATCGGCGACGAGCAGTAGCAGGATCGGTACGAGGATCAGCAGCGGCAACGCGGTGCGCCACGCGCTTTCGCGTGCGACATCGTCGCGCATGCCGGCTTCCTGCGCGACCGCGATGCGCTCGCCGTTCGCGAAGGTCCGGACCATCACGCGATACGTGCTGCCGCCGGCATCGACCGTATGCAGCCCGTCGGCGAGCGTCGGCGCCAGCGCGAGCCGCGGCGTGCCGTCGCCGCCCGGTTGCGGTGCGCCGCCGAGCGGTTGCACGAACACCCGCGACAGCTCGTCGCTTTCGCGCGCGGGCCCGGTGCTGCCGGCATGGAGCGACGGTGCGCGCTGGCGGTCGAGCAGTGTCGCGACCTCGCGCAGCACGTCGTCCTGCAGTTCGTGCGCTTCGTCGAAGGCCGATGAAAACGCGAACGCGGCCGCGGCTGTCGCGACGACCAGGATCGCGGCCGACAGCGCGACCGACAGGCGGAACCCGATCGATTCGCTCAGGCGTTTCTTGAAACCATCCATCCTGCACCCCTGACGTTCTTGATCACAGTGCTGCCGAGCTTGCGGCGCAGCGAATGGATCAGGAATTCGACCGCATTGCTTTCGACTTCCTCGCCCCAGCCGTACAGGCGATCCTCGAGCTCGCGCCGCGACAGGATCGCGCCCGGGCGCACCAGCAGCGCGCGCAGCAGCGAAAACTCGCGATTCGACAGCGGCACCGGCGCGTGCCCGTCGACAGTGGCCTCGCGCGTCGCCGGATCGAGCGACACGATCCCGTTGCTCAGCAGCGGCGCGGCCGAGCCGGCCCGGCGCCGGATCGCGACGCGAATCCGCGCGAGCAGCTCGGCCATCTCGAACGGCTTCACGATGTAGTCGTCGGCGCCGCCGTCGAGGCCGGCCAGGCGATCGTCGAGCCCGTCGCGGGCCGTAACGATCAGCAGCGGTGCGCTGGCGTCCTTCGCGCGGATGGCGGCCAGCACGTCGAGCCCGTCGCGGCCGGGCAGGCCGAGGTCGAGCAGGATCAGGTCGTAGGGCTGCGCGGCGAACGCGGTCAACGCGCGCGCGCCGTCGGTGACCCAGTCGGTGGCGTACGACGCATCCTTCAGCGCGGCATGGACGGCCTCGCCGATCATCGGGTCGTCTTCGACGAGCAGTATTCGCATGCGTGTTCTCCGTGCCGCGCAAACGCCGCCAGCGTATGCGATTCCCGCACGTGCGTCACGCGTCGCGCGCGCGGCAATCCTTATTTGCCGCTGAACCGGTCGAGGGCAGCGAGCAGGCTCTTCATCGCGGCGGCCGAATCGGCCTGGGTCGGATGGTCCGCACGCAGTGCGGAGAGCGCGCGGTCGATCTCCTGGTCGACCATGTGCCAGTCGGCGGCGGCGCGCGGCTTGAGACCGGCTTCGGCCGAGTCCCACGCGATCTCGAGATCCTTGATGCGCGTTTTCGCGCCGGGCAGGTCGCCCTTGGCGACGAGCGCGTTCACGTCGACGGCGATCGTGCGGAATTGGGACAGGTCGCCGAGCTTCGATGCGTGGGCCGCTGCCGGCGACGCTGCGGCCGAGGCGGACACCGGGGTCGATGCGTTCGCATCCTGCTGCTTCGAACAGCCGGCGGCGGCGCTCAGCAGCGCAATCGTGGCTGCGGCAACGGCGAGACGGGAAACGGGATGGGGGATGCGCATGGCGTGTCCTCGAGTCGATGAACGGAAAGAACGGAAAGGAAAGGGCGTCATTCGGCGGCGCCGGCACGCGGGCCGCTGCCGAACTGCGCGACGGCGACGAGCAGCACGATCACGGTCAGGAACAGCAGGCTCGTCCAGGCGGCGCCGAAGCCGAGCCCGCCATAGGTGCGCGCCTGGGTGAGCAGGTCGCCGAGCGACGCGCCGAACGGGCGCGTCAGGATGTAGGCGATCCAGAACGCCAGCACCGCATTGACGCCGAGCCGCCACATGACGAACACGGCCGCGATCAACGCACCGAAGCACAGCGCGCCGAGCGTGAAGCCGAGCCCGAGCGCCTCGGTCGCGAGATCGCCCGCGGCGGTGCCGAGCGCGAACGTGCAGAGGATCGCGGCCCAGTAGAACAGCTCGCGCCGCGGCGTAACGATCGTCTCGATCGACAGCGTGCCTTCGACGCGATGCCACACGAAGAAGATTGCGGCGAGCGCGACGGCAAACGCGGCGGTGCTCGCATAGAGGCTGACGTTCAGGCCGTCGGTGAGCAGGTCGGTGATCTGCGTGCCGACGATGCTGACCAGCACCACCGTGAGCCAGTAGATCCACGGCACGTAGCGGCGCGTGCGCAACTGCAGCCACAGCGCGATCGCAAGCAGCGACGCCATCGCGATGCGCGTGACGGTCTGGCCGAGCCCCGCGTTGACCGCGAGAAAGTCCGCGCCGGTTTCGCCGACCGTGGTCGACATGATCTTGATGATCCAGAACGAGAGCGCGACGTCGGGCACCTTGTTCAGCCAGTGCGACGAGCGGTTGACGAGCAGGGATTGCATGCGATGCCTCCTTGGCGATCGGGTGGTCGGCATGCAGTCTGAAACGGAAGACTTAGGCCAGCCATAGCGAGGCCGGCAGCGGGAAAAAAACGTCATTTCGACGTTTCGACGAAATGTGTCGTCGAAGCGTCGAAATTATCGGTCGTTTCGCATCATTCTTCGTCTTGGAACTGATTTTGAGCGTCCCTACACTGTGTTCATGGCTCAACGCCGTTCACAACACCAACCCATCATCAGGAGATAAGCGCATGAAAATCGCCATCGTCGGCGCAGGTCTGATCGGCCACACCATTGCTCACATGCTGCGTGAAACGGGCGACTACGAAGTCGTCGCGTTCGACCGCGATGCGGATGCGCTCGCCAAGCTGTCGCGCGAAGGCATCGCGACGCAACGGGTCGATTCGGCCGACGCGAACGCGATTCGCGAAGCAGTGAAAGGCTTCGATGCGCTCGTCAACGCGCTGCCTTACTACCTCGCGGTCAACGTGGCCGCCGCTGCGAAGGCTGCCGGCGTCCACTACTTCGACCTGACCGAAGACGTCCGTGCCACCCACGCGATCCGCGAACTGGCCGAAGGCTCCGACCGCGCGTTCATGCCGCAGTGCGGCCTCGCACCGGGCTTCATCGGTCTTGCCGCGCACGAGCTCGTGAACGGCTTCAGCGAAGTGCGTGACGTGAAGATGCGCGTCGGCGCGCTGCCCGAGTATCCGACCAACGCGCTGAAGTACAACCTGACGTGGAGCGTCGACGGCCTGATCAACGAATACTGCCAGCCGTGCGAAGCGATCCGTGACGGCCGCAAGCAGTGGGTGCAGCCGCTCGAAGGCCTCGAGCACTTCTCGCTCGACGGTACCGAATACGAAGCGTTCAACACGTCGGGCGGCCTCGGCACCCTGTGCGAAACGCTGTCGGGCAAGGTCGAGACGCTCGACTACAAGTCGGTGCGCTACCCGGGCCACCGCGATCTCGTGCAGTTCCTGCTCGAGGACCTGCGCCTGTCGACCGACCGCGACACGCTGAAGTCGATCATGCGCCGCGCAGTGCCGTCGACGAAGCAGGACGTCGTGCTGGTGTTCATCACCGTGACGGGCGTGAAGGACGGCCAGCTGGTGCAGGACGTGTTCACGCGCAAGATCTTCGCGAAGGACGTGTGCGGGATGCACATGAGCGCGATCCAGATCACGACGGCCGGCGCGATGTGCGCGGTGCTGGATCTGTTCCGCGAGAAGAAGCTGCCGCAGAGCGGTTTCATCCCGCAGGAAAAGGTGTCGCTGAAGGCATTCCTGTCGAACCGCTTCGGCAAGCTGTACGAGGGCGGCACGATGGAGCACGCGCACGCGGTGGCCTGACCACCTGCCAGCCTTTGGCACGAGGGCCTTACGACGCCGGGAGCGCAACAGCGCTGCCGGCGTTGTTTTTTGCGGGTAACGAAAAAGGCGGGACGGTCAGGCCGGCAGCGGCGGGACGATCGTCGCCGCCGGCGGAGGCGGCGCGATGCGGTACAGCAGCGCACCGATGTCCGTATCGGACGGGGCGGTGTTGTCGAACATCACGATGCCGTCGCATTCGTGGCCGGTCGGCACGAAGCGGCGCTGCCGGTATTCGTCCCAGTGCGCGAGCTTGTATGCGTCGTTCGGGTTGCCGCGCGCGACGATCCGCTGGTGCGCGACGTCTTCCGACGTGTGAACCCAGACGACCGTCAGCGTGACGTCGGGCGCAATGCCGAGCCACGCGCGGTCGAGAATGCGGCGATCGCGCACTTCGCGCGACAGCGGGCCGACCACGAGCGCGCCGATGCCGAGCGCGAGATTTTCACGGGCCGTGTCGAGCAGGCCCTGGTACTCGGGATCGCGCAGGTGCTTCAGGTAGAGCGGGCTGTCGCGGTCGTTCGGATCCTCGGTGAGCGCGCCCATCGCGGCCGAGCTGTAGCGGCCGTACAGCGTGTCCTTGTCGAGCAGGCAGAAGGCCTCGCCGGTCGCGCGCATCAGCGGCCCGATGAGCCGCTTCGCGAGCGTGGTCTTGCCGGTGCCGGCGTGACCGCAGAAGAACACCAGGTGCGTCACGAAACCTTGCCCCCCGGCTGCGGGCTCGACGCGCCGTTGCGCTTGTCGCCGCGCGAGAAGACTTCCGCTTCAAGCCACATCGCGTTGATGATGCCGAAGCCGAGCGCCACGCCGATGCCGAGTATCCACGAGAAATACCACATGGGTCTGTCTCCTTGACGGTTGGGCCGCACGGCCGTGCGGCGTGTGGTTCGAAGTGTCCTGATGCGCATGCTGCGGTGCATGCAGCCCGATCATGACCAATATCGCCGTGCCGCGCAAGCCGGGCCGCGTGCGCAGCAAACCGGTAAACTGATGCGCAAACCGCAACATCACGGACAACATGCTGATCAACTGTGCTGCATACCAGGACGGCCGCAAGCTGGCCGACATCGATATCGACGCCATCAGCGACTACGTGTCGAGGCCCGAATGCTTCGTGTGGGTCGCGCTGAAGGATCCGACGCCCGAGGAAATCGACCTGATGGGCGAGGAGTTCGGGCTGCACGAACTGGCGCTCGAGGATGCCCGCAAGGGGCACCAGCGGCCGAAGATCGAGGAGTACGGCGATTCGCTGTTCGCCGTGCTGCACATGGTTGAACTCGACGATGACGACGAACTCAAGGTGGGCGAACTGAACGTGTTCGTCGGCCCGAACTACGTGCTGTCGATCCGCAATCAGACTGAGCAGGACTTTCGCGATGTGCGCAAGCGTTGCGAGCGCGAGCCGCATCTGCTGCAGGAGGGTTCGGCGTTCGTGTTCTACGCGCTGATGGACCAGGTCGTCGACCGCTATTTCCCGATCCTCGAAACGCTCGGCACCGAGCTCGAGGCACTCGAGGACCGCATTTTCGCGAAGGCGACGCCCGCGTCGTCGCGCGCGATCATCGAGGATCTCTATTCGCTGAAGCGCCGGCTCGTGATGCTGTACCAGCACACGGCGCCGCTGATCGAACCGCTCGCGAAACTCACCGGCGGGCGCATTCCGCAGGTCTGCAGCGGCATGGAGCCGTACTTTCGCGACGTGTACGACCATCTGCAGCGGATCGTGAAGACGATCGAAGGGCGCCGCGAGATGGTCGTGACGGCGATCCAGGTCAACCTCGGGATGATCTCGCTCGCCGAAAGCGAGGTGACGAAGCGGCTCGGCTCGTTCGCCGCGCTGTTTGCGATCCCGACGATGATCGCCGGCATCTACGGGATGAACTTCGCGAACATGCCCGAGCTTCACCTGAAATACGGTTTCTACGGCTGCATCGTCGTGATGGCCGTAGCCGATTTCGCGCTGTGGTGGCGATTCAAGCGGGCAGGGTGGCTGTAGTTTTGCGTCGCGCCTAGCGCGGCGCGTGCTTGCCGATCACGACGCGCCACGGACGCACGCGCCACGATTTCACGAGGCCGTTCTGCACATACGGATCGGCGCGCGCGAACGACTCGGCCGCCTCCGGCGAATCCCCTTCGAACACGAGCACGGCCTGGTCGGCCGGGTCCGATAGCGCACCGGCGAGCACGAGCTCGCCGCGTTCCGTCGCGGCCTGTGCCAGCGCGAGGTGCTGGGCGCGGAACGGTTCGCGACGGGACAGGTAATCGTCGACGAGTTCGTAGATCAACTGGTAATGCATGGTGGCTCCGGGAGGAATCGCGGCGGCCGGGTGGGTCGGCGCGGCCGTCAGTCAGTCAGTCTGCAGGGGCCAGTATAGGACAGGCGAACGGGTGCGGCGCGACCCGGACGGCGGCGCGCTCCCGTGCCTATAAACGCAACTAACGGTCTGCGCGTCCACCGTCCTGGAATCCCGGCCGCAACGCGCCTTCCATGCAGCCAGGTCTACAGGCCACCCGGGGGGCGATCCCTACGCCTTGTAGCCGATCGTGCGCAGCAGTTCCTTGCGCCAGCGGACGTCGTCGTCATTTTCGACACCGAGCGGCCCAAAGCCGTCGACGACGCCGACGATCCCGCGTCCTTGCGCGGTTTCCGCGACGATCACGTCGGTCGGGTTCGCGGTCGCGCAATAGATCCGGCAGACCTCCGGCACGGCCTTGATCGCATTGAGGACATTGACCGGATAGAACCCGTCGCCGAGGAACACGATGAACGCGTGACCGGCGCCGATCGCGCTGGCGTTGCGGCATGCAAGGTCGACGAGCGCCGCGTCGGTGCCGGAGTGGCGCACCAGCCGCTTGCCCGACGCCTCGCAGAAGGCGAGCCCGAAGCGGATGCCGGGCACGGTGCCGACCAGCGCCTCGTGGATGTCCTCGACGGACTTGATGAAATGCGACTGGCCGAGGATGAAGTTCACGGTCTCGGGCTTGTCGACGGCAACGGTTTGCAGTTGCAGCATGGCGGACCTCGTCTCGCGATGCGGCGCATGCGCCGCAATGGGCTCTTCAAGCTTAATACGCGGCGGCCGGCGACGAAAGCCGCGCGGGCGGCCTATCCTTCGTTGTGTGTGGCGCGCGCTGCACGAAGGCAACGGAGGGCGACATGGACGTGCGACAAGGCTTCGTCGACTGCGTGGGGCGCACGCCGCTGATTCGCCTGGCGAAGCTCAGCGCCGAGACGGGCTGCGAGATCCTGGGCAAGGCGGAATTCATGAATCCGGGCGGGTCGGTGAAGGACCGCGCGGCACTCTACATCATCCGCGACGCCGAGCGGCGTGGTGTGCTGAAGCCGGGCGGCACCGTCGTCGAGGGCACGGCGGGCAACACCGGTATCGGTCTGGCGCATATCTGCGCGGCGCGCGGCTATCGCTGCGTGATCGTGATTCCCGATACGCAATCGCCGGACAAGATGGCGATCCTGCGCACGCTCGGCGCCGAGGTGCGCCCGGTGCCGGCGGCGCCTTACCGTGACCCGAACAACTATCAGAAGATTGCCGGGCGGCTCGCTGGCGAACTCGACAACGCCGTGTGGGCCAACCAGTTCGACAACGTCGTCAATCGTCAGGCGCACTACGAGACGACCGGGCCCGAAATCTGGCGCGATACGGCGGGCACGATCGATGCGTTCGTCTGCGCGACCGGTACGGGGGGCACGCTGGCCGGCGTGAGCCGTTATCTGAAAGAGCAGAATCCCGGCGTCACGATCGTGCTGGCCGACCCGCACGGCAGCGGGCTCTATGGTTACGTGAAAACGGGCGACCTCGGTGCAGAAGGCAGCTCGATCACCGAAGGGATCGGATCGACGCGCGTCACCATGAACCTGGCGGACACGCCGATCGACGACGCCGTGCGGATCGACGATCAGCAGTGCGTGACGATGGTCTACCGACTGCTGCGCGAGGAAGGGCTGTACGTCGGCGGATCGAGCGGCATCAATGTCGCGGCCGCGGTCTGGCTGGCCCGCCGGATGGGCCCGGGGCACACGATCGTGACCTTGTTGTGCGACCGTGGCGACATCTATCGCGCGCGGCTTTTCAATCGGGAATGGCTACGCGAAAAGGGACTGGATCCGGGGACTGAACCCGGGAGTTGAGCCGGTGTGCGGCGCGGGAGAGGGAGGATTTCCATCCGCGCGAATGCGACCTATGCTGAACGAATCCGGAGCGAACTCCGTTCGCCCGATTCGCCCAGACGAGGTGTGCCATGCCTGTGTCAGCCACCCTGCAGGATTGCCTGCGTCAGAAGTCATCGCGGTACGAAGTGCTGTACCACCCCTATAGCCATACGAGCATGGAGACGGCCGCCGCTGCGCATATTCCCGGCGATCGCCTCGCGAAAACCGTGCTCCTTGAAGACGACGAAGGCTACGTCGCCGCCGTATTGCCGACCACACATGCCGTGCGCCTGTCGGATCTCTGGGTGAAGACGGGGCGCCATCTCGTGCTCGCCCGGGAAGTCGAACTGCGCGAGCTGTTCAAGGATTGCGACATGGGTGCGCTGCCGCCGGTCTGCATGGCGTACGGAATGAAGACGTTTCTCGAGGAACGTCTCGCGCAGCAGCCGGAAGTCTATTTCGAGGCCGGCGACCACGAAGCGCTGATCCACATGATGCAGGATGAATTCCTGATGCTGATGGAGACGGCCGAGCGTGCGCATTTTTCGCACAAGATGCAGGGCATGCAGTCGTGATGCGCATGGCGCGTGGGCGCTGGCCGATGCTTGCCTGACAGCGTTGCGTGTCGGAGGATGGGGTAGGTCGCGAGATGGTTAATTCGGTTTGCGAAATTATTGGCCGTGGCTTCAAGGGAGAAAGTGAATCTTTGGATTTGCATCGCATTGCAGATTAACTATTTGGATATGCGTGGCGCTTGGGGCGTTCTGAGGAAGCGGTGTCGGCCAGTTCGAGGCGGTCGACAAGCGTATCGGGTGACCGACGCGGGCGTCGACGAGGCGAGGGCGCGTGTCCTGCCGGTCGCTTCCCGGGCGGCCCATTTTGGTGCGGCGCGGGAAATATGCCGATATTTATGTTGGAGCAGCTTAATATCCGGTTTTGCATATAACCATACAATTCAATTACCGTTTTAATAATAAAAGTTTGATTTATGCTTACCGGAATATTATTTGAATAAACCCTCCAAACTTTGTATTCGGGTATCAAATAAAGTTTGACGTCAAAATTTTTTCCTTGCTATCTTCTGCACCCAAGTGAACGGCGCGAATGACATCACCGTGTAACGAACGGCGGATCGTCATACGAAATGTAAGGTGCCGCCTGCTCAGCTGACAATTGCCTGAACGTGCAGGCGTGTGGTTTTCCGGAGAGACACCGGGCCGCGCCGGCCGGAACGATTCCTTGAAAAAGAATGAATTGGAATTCGAATGTAATTCTTTCAATTCGGATTGCTAATTGAATTTGAAATGAAATGTTCGGGTTGATGCGGTGGCGATGCCGACCTGGCTTCGCCGCCGGCAGCGATCCGAAACTGGGCGAATCGCTTGGGGGATGGATGGTGGGCATGAAAGTCGAAGAACGTCTGGTTACGTCGAACAGCGGACTGGCTACGCTGGGCCGCCCGCGAGAGTTCGGCAAGAAGCAACAGAATCCGGTGCGCCGGTTCGGTGGCATCGGAATCGTCCTGGTGCTGCATGCAGTGCTGATCTACGCGCTGCTCAACGGCCTTGCGACGAAAGTCGTGCAGGTGATCCAGCACCCGATCGAAACCCGCATCATCGAGCCGGTCAAGCCACCGCCGCCACCGCCGATGCCCGTGGTCAAACTCCCGCCGCCGAAATTCGCGCCGCCGCCGCCGCCGTTCGTCCCGCCGCCGGAAGTGCCGGTGCAGGCGCCGCCGCAGGCGACGATCACGCACCAGTCGGCCCCGGTACCGTCCGCGCCGGCCGTCCAGGCGCCGGTCGTGGCGCCTCCGGCCCCGGCCAAGCCCGTCAGCCATGACGTGGGGGTGGTCTGCCCGAATTCGGACACGCTTCGCGCGTCGATCCAGTATCCGAAGGAAGCGCAGGAAAACAACATCACGGGCGACGTGACGATCGAGTTCGTCGTGGATGCGGAAGGGAACATCACGAACGAGCGCGTGGCGCAGTCGGCGGATCCGATCCTCGATCGCGCGGCCTACAACACCGTGAAACGATTCAAGTGTGTCGCGCAGGGCCAGTCGGTGCGGGTCCAGGTACCGTTCTCGTTCAATCTGAATTGATGCAGTGGGCGGCCCGGCGCAAACCGGGCCGGGGAAAACCATCTCGAACTGGTGTATTAAGTTCACCGAAATAACTGGAGTGGGGTATGACGAAGCGTTCACTGGCCGCGCTGGCGGCAAGCATCCTGATGTCCGTCGCCGCAATCGACGGGTTCGTTGCGCCGCAGCTCGCCCACGCGCAGGCAAGCGGCGCGGCCGGCACGTCGGCGCAGGCCGCGGCGCCGTCGGCCGCACCGGCCCCGGCTCCGGCCGCAGCCGAGCCGGCTCCGCCGCCTGCACCGGCCACGACGGAAGCGGTCGAGAATCCGTACGGGCTCGGCGCGCTATGGAAGAACGGCGACTTCGTCGCCCGTTTCGTGCTGATCCTGCTGGTGATCATGTCGATGGGAAGCTGGTACATCATGATCACGAAGTTCGTGGAACAGTTGCGCGCGAATCGCCGCGCGAAGCTGGCGGACGCGCAGCTCTGGTCCGCGCCGTCGCTGGCCGAGGGCGCCAGGCTGCTCGACGAGGCGTCGCCGTTCCGGTTCATCGCCGAAACGGCGATCGAGGCCGGCGAGCACCATGAAGACGCGCTGCTGGAAGCGGTGGACCGCAACACGTGGATCGACGTCTCGGTCGAGCGCTCGATCACGAACGTGTCGAACCGGATGCAGGACGGGCTCGCGTTCCTCGCCACGGTAGGCTCCACCGCGCCGTTCGTCGGGCTGTTCGGCACGGTCTGGGGGATTTATCACGCGCTGACGGCCATCGGCATTGCCGGCCAGGCGTCGATCGACAAGGTCGCGGGCCCGGTGGGCGAGGCGCTCATCATGACCGCGATCGGCCTCGCCGTCGCGGTGCCGGCGGTGCTCGGCTACAACTTCCTGGTCCGACGCAACAAGTCGGTGATGGAGCGAGTCCGCAACTTCGGCGCGCAACTGCACACGGTGCTGCTGGCCGGCAATCGGCGCCCGGTGCGTGCGGCGGCGTCGCCGGCAGCCGCGTCGCTTGCGAACTGATCGGCTGACGGAGACGCGCGATGGCCATGAACGTCGGGCAGGACGATAGCGACGAGGTGATCGCCAACATCAACACGACGCCGCTCGTCGACGTGATGCTGGTGTTGCTGATCATCTTCCTGATCACGATTCCGGTCGTGACGCACACGATCCAGCTTCAGTTGCCGAAGGAGACGGTGCAGCCGCTGCAGACGACACCGAAGAGCATCGAGATCGCGGTGAACCGCGACGGCGATTTCTTCTGGGGCGAGCAGCTGGTGGACGCGCAGACGCTGCTTGCGAAGCTGAAGGACGTGTCGCAGCAGCAGCCGCAGCCCAGTGTCCACGTGCGCGGCGACCAGAACACGCGCTACGAGTTCATCGGCCGGGTGGTCACGATGTGCGAGCGCGCGGGGATTGCGAAACTGTCGTTCATTACGGAGCCGCCTGCGCGAAGTGGGTAGTCGCACGCCGGAATCGTGGTGGAACAGGGGGGCTGGCGGCAAGTGTTGAAGCGATTACGCCGGTCGACCGTGAACGTTGGGATCCGCGTAAGTGCTGAAGCGCTGACGCGGGGCGATCGCGAAGCATGGGGTCGGCGTAAGCGCTAAAGGGCTAACGCGGATCGACCGCGAAGCATGGGATCCGCGTAAGCGCTAAAGCACTAACGTGAATCGACCGCGAAGCATGGGATCCGCGTAAGCGCTAAAGCACTAACGTGGATCGACCGCGAAGCATGGGACCAGCGTAAGCGCTAAAGCGCTAACGCTGGTCGACCGCGAAGCATGGGATCCACGTAAGCGCTAAAGCGCTAACGTGGATCGACAGGAGTCGACGATGGGAATGAATGTGCCTTCGGGCGGAAGCAACGCCGAACCGGAAGTGATGGTCGATATCAACACCACGCCGCTGATCGACGTGATGCTGGTGTTGCTGATCATGCTGATCATCACGATCCCGATTCAGATGCATTCGGTGAAGATGGATCTGCCGGTGGGTAATCCGCCGCCGCCGGCCACGCCGCCGGAAATCGTGCAGATCGACATCGACTTCGACGGCACGACGACATGGAACGGCGCGCCGGTGCCGGACCGCACGGCGCTCGAGGCGAAACTGACCCAGGTGGCGGCGGAGCCCGTGCAGGCGGAGATCCATCTGCGCCCCAACAAGCTGGTGCCGTACAAGGATGTGGCCGCCGTGCTCGCGTCCGCGCAACGCGTGGGCGCGACCAAGATCGGCCTGATCGGTAACGAACAGTTCATGCAATGACGACACGGACGAGCCGATGAACCAGCGACGATGGAAACGGATGATGGCGGTGACGGCGCTCGGCGCGGCAGGCATGCTCGGACGCCCGGCGTTGCCGGCGGACGCGCTGCGGCCGGACGTGGCGAAACCGTTGGCGGCCGCACAGGAGCTGTACCGGGCGCACAAGTATCGCGACGCGCTGGGCAAGATCGCGCAGGCGGCCGCCGTGCCGAACCGGACGCCGTACGAGACCTACATGGTGGAAGAGATGCGCGGCGCGGCCGCGATGGCGGCCGGCGACTCGGGCACGGCCGCGCAGGCGTACGAGAGCGTGCTGAACTCGGGGCGGCTGTCGGGCGAGGACGAGCAGCGGACCACGGCGGCGCTGGCCGGCATCTATTTCCAGCAGAAGAACTACCCGCTCGCGATCCGGATTGCACAGCGCTACCTGAAGGCAGGCGGATCGGATCCGGAAATGCGCACGCTGCTCACGCAGTCGTACTACCTGTCAAACGATTGCGCACCGCTCGTGAGCCAGTTGAAAGCGAGCACGGACGCGCAGGCGAATGGCGGACACGCACCGGATGAAGGGCAGTTGCAGATGCTGGCGACCTGCGCGCAGAAAGTGAAGGACGGCAACGCGTACCGCGGCGCACTCGGGCTGTTGGTGGCCTACCACCCGAGCCCCGCGTACTGGGACGAAATGGTCACGGCCATTCGCGGCAACCCAGGCTACCTGCCGTCGCTCGACCTCGACATCTACCGGTTGCGCCGGGCGACGGGCTCGCTCGCGTCAGCAAACGCGTACATGGAGATGACGCAGCTCGCGCTGGTCGCGGGGTCGCCCGTCGAAGGCAAGCAGGTGATCGACCAGGGGTTCTCGTCCGGCGTACTCGGCAAGGATGCGCAAGCGGACCGCGAGAAGCGGCTGCAGACGCTTGCCGCGAAACGCGCGCAATCGGGCGGGGACGCCGCGACGCCCGCGGCACCGATCGACGCAGGCATGAACCTCGTCTTTGCCGGCCATGCGCAACAGGGGCTGCTGATGATGGAGCAGGCGATCGCGAAAGGCGGGATCGAGCATCCCGATGCGGCGCGACTGCGGCTCGGCGAGGCGTACTACGTGGCCGGCCAGAAGGCGCGCGCGGTCCAGGTGCTGCGCACGGTCAAGGGGGCCGACGGTTCCGGTGACCTGGCGCGGCTCTGGACGGTGGTGGCATCCCGGTAACGCAACGGAAGGGCACGACGGCGCGCAACGCGGGCGCGGTCGACAAGCGGTGTGCCGCCGCGACAGCATCGATGCACGACGGGCAGGTCATCCGACGGAAAGGGGCAGCCTTGTTGATTAGTAAACCGAACGAAATGTACGAGGGCTGCATGGCCGCGCGATGCGGGTGCCATGCCGCGCCGCGCGTGGCATGCAGGCCACGGAAGCGTGCTGCCGGGTATCGCGCCGGGCCGGTTGCGTCACGGCATGGGTCGCGTCCTGACGACATCAAACCGATTTCGACTGCGAGGGTCCGTCTTTCCATGGTTTTGCCCCCTGATGAGTCGGTGCTCGTCGCCGTGTCGCTAGGCAACAAGATCCGGGCGCTGCGCCAGCGCCTGAAACTCACGCTCGACGAAACGTCCACGATCGCGGGCATTTCGAAGCCGTTCCTGTCGCAGGTCGAGCGCGGCCGGGCGACGCCGTCGATCACGTCGCTGGTCCGGATCGCGAAGGCGCTGGGCGTGACGATGCAGTACTTCATCGACACGCCGACGGAAGCGCGCTCGGTCTGCCGTGGCAACGCGCTGCAGTATTTCCAGTTCACGAACTCGGCCAGCCTGTTTGCCAGGCTGACGAACCTGGTGGACGGCCGCAAGCTCGACGCGATTCTCGTCCGGATGCCGGCGGGGCAATTGTCGTCCGAGATGACGACGCACGCGGGCGAGGAGTTCGTCTACGTGTTGCGCGGGCAGGTGGCACTGACGCTCGAGGATTGCACGTTCACGCTGAACGAGGGCGATACCGCGCATTACGAATCGACGATGCCGCATGCGTGGCGCAACACGGCCGACGAAGAGGCGGTGATCGTCTGGGTCGGCACGCCCAGGCTGTTCTAGCGAAGGCGGCCGGCGCGGCGGGCCGCCTCGAAGGAGAAGTACCCGATCGGCAGCGGAGGGGCATCAAGGCGTGCGCACCGGCTCGCCTTGTACGGAACCCGTTGCTCGTCGAATCGGGCGGAAGCAGGCAATGCGCTCAATGTAGGTGTTTAGTATGACGAATCAAAATAGAAAACGACGGTGATGCTGGATGGTGCGGGTGACCCGAGGCCGATCCGTTCGAGTCGTGGCAGTCGAAAGCGTGGCAATCGCGGGTTCCGGCACACGGGCACCCAGGACGCGCAAGGAATTCACAAGGTTCCGGCGCGCAGCAGGTGGGGTCTTACTACGAGCGAGAGGGAACAAGATGAAGCAGAGAGTTTTGGCGTTGGCCATCAAGAGGATAGTCTGGGCGGAACTGGCGTTGACGGCCGCACTGGCGCCGCCGGCGTTCGCCCAGAGCCAGCCGGCGCCGGGCGCCGTCGCGATCGCGGATGCGGTCGCGAACGGCGCGCCCGTGACCGTTGCACAGGCGGGCGGTACGCCGGGTGCCGCGTCTGCCACGGGCACCGCAGCGCCCGCGGCACCTGATGCGTCGGCCGGCGCGGCAGCCGAGGCGACGCCCGCCGCACCCGCTGCGAACGGGCAGGGCAAGGTCGCGCAGATCAAGCGGTTCGAAGTGACAGGTTCGCTGATCCGGCAGGCCGACAAGACCGGTTTTCAGCAGGTGCAGACGATCACGCCGAAGGAAATCCAGGCCAGCGGAGCGGTGACCGTCACCGACTTCCTGCGCGATGCGGCGGCCAACTCGGCGAACAGCTGGGGCGAAGGGCAATCGGGCAACTTCGCGGCCGGTGCGGCCGGCATCGCGCTGCGCGGCCTGTCAGAGAAGTACACGCTCGTGATGGTCGACGGCCAGCGCGTCGCACCGTACGCATTCTTCTCGAACAGCGTCGACTCGTTCTTCGACCTCAACACGATTCCGCTCAACGATATCGAGCGGATCGAAATCGTGAAGACGGGCGCCGTGTCGCAGTACGGTTCGGACGCGATCGGCGGGGTCGTCAACATCATCACGAAACACGATTTCCGCGGCCTGCAGCTCGACGGCAGCCTCGGCAGCGCGATCAACGCCGGTAACGGCGACGGCACGGTGAAGTTCGGCGTACTCGGCGGCTTTGGCGACCTGAACGCCGACCGCTTCAACGTGACGGCCGCGCTCAGCTACTACAAGTCGAACGGCTTCACGCTGGCCGACCGCGATTCGACGCGCAACCAGGACTTCACGGGCAAGCCGGGCGGCTTCTCGCTGCTCGCGCCGTCGTACTGGAACATGCCCGGCGGCGTCGCGCAGGCGCTGAGCGGGGGCTGCCCGTTTGGCGGCTCGGTCCGGCCGGCCGTGTCGAATTCGTTGTCGGCCGGTTCGCCGGGCACGGTCTGCGCATACAACACGGCCGAAAGCACGTCGATCCTGCCGATGACCGAGCGCCTGAATGCGAAGCTCCACGGGGACTTCAAGATCGACGACAAGACAACCGCGTTCGCGGATTTCCTCGAGAGCTACAACACGACCACGACCAACGACGGCCTGTGGAACAACGTGATCGGCAACTCGCAGAACCCGGCGCTCGTCTGGAATCCGCAGACGAAGCTGCTGTCGCCGTTCAACTTCACGGTACCGGTCAGCAACCCGTACAACACGACGGGCGCGGCCACGCCGCTTACCTATGCGTTTCCGAACACGGTCGCGCAGAAGACCTGGGCCAACTACTGGCGTGCGGCCGCGGGTATCAAGGGGTCGTTTACGCTGCCGTACGGCGACTGGGACTGGGCGACGTCCGTCAGTCACTCGCAGAGCACGGTGTCGAACGTGTTCACGAACCAGTTGAACGTCAACGCGCTGAACAACATCTACCAGAACGGGACGCTGAACTTCGCGAATCCGGCGGCGACGCCGAACGCGTTCAACGGGCTCTATCAGAATGCGAACAACCTCGGCATCTCGAAGCTCGACACGATCGACGCGACGATATCGACGCCGAACCTGTTTCATCTGCCGACAGGCGACGTCGGCATCGGTTTCGGCGCGCAGTTCACGCACCAGAGCGAAACGCTGACGCCGGGCGCCGAATACCTGAGCGGGGCCGTCGTCACGCCGGACCTCGAGACGGTGGATGGCCAGCGCAACGTCGCGGCCGTCTATTACCAGATCAACGTGCCGATCCTCGAGAACCTGACGTTCAGCCAGGCGGGCCGCTACGATCACTACACGGACGTGGGCGGCGCCTTCTCGCCGCGCTTTGCGTTGCGCTACCAGCCGATCAAGGCGCTCACGCTGTATACGTCGTACAACCGCGGCTTCCGCGCGCCGACCTTCGTCGAGGACAGCAAGTCGCAGACGCTCGGCATCCAGGTCGATCCGGCCACCGGCCAGAACTATACGTCGATCACCGTCGGCAACCCGAACCTCGCGCCGGAACGCACGCGCAACTTCAACATCGGCTTCCAGGTGTCGCCGAGCCGCTACACGGATCTCGGCTTCGACTGGTACAAGATCCGCATCGACAACGTGATCGGCCAGGGCGCACCGTCGCAGATCGCGACCGACCCGACGACGGGCCAGCTGCTGTACAAGGTGATCCCGTACCAGAACCTCGGCTACCTCGATACCAACGGCTTCGAAGGCACGTTCCGCCAGGGCCTGCCGCTCAAGGGCTGGGGCACGGTCACGCTGTCGGGCGACTGGGCGTACATCAACAGCTACAAGATCGGCTTCCCGGGCGGTACGCCGGTCAACGGCGCGGGCAACAACTTCACGATCACGCAGCCGTTCGGCGGCAGCTTCCCGCGCTGGCGCGGCAACACGACGCTGGACTGGAACTACCGGAAGTTCGATGCGGCGCTGACGTGGCAGTTCACGGGCCCGTACGCGCAGAACCTCACGCCGGCGCCCGCGCCGTCGAAGGTCGGTTCGTACAGCCAGTTCAACCTGATGATGTCGTACACGGGCTTCAAGAACTGGACGATCTACGGCGGCATCAACAACCTCTTCAACCGCACGCCGCCGTACGACCCGATCTTCGCGAACGGCACGCTGGACCAGAGCGGGTACGACACGTCGGTGTATTCGTACATCGGCCGGTTCGCGCAGATCGGCGCGACGTACAAGTTCTGATGGCGATCGCGATGCACTGACAGGCTTTAGACCGGCCGCTCCACGTCCACTACCCCCTTTTCGGAGCGGCCTTTTTTCGCCTGGCGCCACGACGGCCCTCAATCGGGACGCGCGGCGACGCAGCTTATCCGATCGTGACCAGCACGAACCATCCGCGGGACGCAGCCGGCATGCGGCGTCCGGCACAGGCATCGACCGCGCGCAGGCATTACGCCCGCACGCTTCCGGGCAGACTGACCATGAGACTGTTGAAATGGCGACGGGCACGCGTACCGCGCCACGCGCACCTGAAGCGCACGCCTATGCGGATGCGCGCCGCCACGCGCGCCGCGCTGCTCGTGTGCGCCGCGTGGCTCGTCTCGGGCGGCCTCATGCCGCAGGCTGCGCTCGCGGTGCAGGCGATCTCGCAATACGATCATCCGAAGTATCCGCCGGGCTTCACGCATTTCGACTACGCGAATGCGGATGCGCCGGACAGCGGCACGCTCCAGTTCGAAAACTACGACGAAGCGCAGAGCTACGACTCGCTGAACCCGTTCCTCGTGCGCGGCGCGCCCGCACCGGACATCAAGAACCTGATGTTCGACACGCTGATGCAGCGCAGCTGGGACGAGCTCGCGTCCGAATACGCGCTGATCGCCGACGACGTCGACGTCGCGCCCGACGGGCTGTCGGCGACGTTCCACATCAACCCGGCCGCGCGCTTCTCGAACGGCGACCCGATCACCGCGGCCGACGTCAAATATTCGTTCGACACGCTGACGAGCCCGCAGGCCTCGCCGCTGTACAACGCACAGTTTTCGATCGTCAAGCGTGCGGTGGTCGTCGACGGCCACACGGTGCGCTTCGAGTTCAAGCATGCGGAGCGCGACGCCGCGCTGATCGCGGGCGACCTGCCGGTGTTCTCGCCGAAGTGGGGGCAGCGCGCGGACGGCACGCGCCCGCCGTTCGACCAGATCGCGAACGTGCCGCCGATCGCGAGCGGCCCGTACCTGATCGACCAGCGCAAGAACGACAAGCAGATCAGCTACGTGCGCGACCCGCACTACTGGGCGGCGAACCTGCCGTCGCGACGCGGCATGTTCCGCTTCGCGCATGTGTCGTTCAAGCTGTACCTGGACCAGTACACGGCGCTCGAGGCGTTCAAGGCCGGCGACATCGATGCGCGCATGGAATACAGCGCGACGCAGTGGGCGCGCAAGTACGTCGGCAAGAATTTCCGCAACGGCATGCTGAAGCGCGGCGAGTTTCCCGACGGCCCCGCACAGATGCAGGGTTTCCTGATCAACATGCGCAAGCCGATGTTCCAGGACGTGCGGGTGCGGCATGCGCTCGCGCTGGCGTTCGACTTCGACTGGATGAGCCGGATGATGTTCTACGGGCAGTATCGCCGTACCAACAGCTTCTGGGAGGCGAGCCCGTTCGCGGCATCCGGCATACCGAGCGAGAAGGAGCTTGCGCTGCTCGAACCGTTCCGTTCGTCGCTGCCGCCCGAGGTGTTCGGCCCGATGGTCCAGCAGCCGTCGACGCTGCCGCCCGACTCGCTGCGCGCGAACCTGAAGGAAGCGCGTGACCTGCTCGCGCAGGCCGGCTGGCATTACCGCGACGGCGCGCTGCGCGACGCGAACGACACGCCGATGACGATCGAGATCATCGACGACCAGCCCGGCATGGACCGCCTGATCCTGCCGTACACGCAGGCACTCGCGATGCTCGGCATCCACGCGTACCTGCGCGAGATCGACAGCGCGGTCTACCTGAAGCGCCTCGACAATTTCGAGTACGACATGACGACGTACATCTACCTGCCGGTGACGATCCCGGGGGCGGAGCTGACGCGCCGCTTCGGCAGCGCGGCCGCGTCGCAACCGGGCTCCGAGAACTATCCGGGCGTGAAGTCGAAGGCGGTCGATGCGCTGATCCGCGCGGCGCTCGCGGCCGACACGCTCGACGATCTCGAGACGGCCACGCACGCGCTCGACCGCGTGCTGATCAACCTGTACGCACTGATCCCGCAGTACTACCTGCCGAATGCACGGATCGCATACAAGGCGACGCTTGGCCACCCGGCGATCGTGCCGGATTCCTATCAATACGAGGACTGGATCATCGACTACTGGTACGTGAAGCAACCGGCGGCGAAATCCGCACCTGCCGCCTGACGGGGGAACGACGATGCTGGCATACATACTCAGGCGTTTGTTGCTGATGATCCCGACGCTGATCGGGGTGGTGACGATCACGTTTGCGGTCACGCAGTTCGTGCCGGGCGGCCCGGTCGAACAGGTGCTCGCGCAGTTGCGCCACGGCAGCGCACGCGGCGGGGAGGCGGGCGGTGGAGGCGGCGGCTACCACGGCAGCCAGGGCGTCGACCCGCAGCAGATCGAGCAGATCCGCAAGCAGTTCGGCTTCGACAAGCCGCCGCTCGAACGCTACATGCTGATGCTGAAAAGCTATGCGACGTTCGACCTCGGCCAGTCCTACTTCGCGCATCGCAGCGTGTGGGCAGTGATCCGCTCGAAGCTGCCGGTGTCGATCACGCTCGGGATGTGGACGGTGATCCTCACCTACCTGGTGTCGGTGCCGCTCGGCATCGCGAAGGCGGTGCGCAACGGGTCGCGGTTCGACACCGTGACGAGCGTGCTGGTGCTGGCCGGCTACGCGGTGCCGGGTTTCGTGCTCGGCGTGCTGCTGCTGATGCTGTTCGGCGGCGGCACGTTCTGGCAGGTGTTCCCGATGCGCGGGCTCACGTCCGACAACTTCGACGACCTGACGCTGATCGGCAAGACGCTCGACTATCTGTGGCACGTCGTGATGCCGGTGACGGCGTCGGTCATCGGCAACTTCGCGATCGTCACGATCCTGACCAAGAACACGTTCCTCGAGGAAATCGGCCGGCAGTACGTGCTGACCGCGCGTGCGAAGGGCGCGCCGGAGCGCGACGTGCTGTGGAAGCACGTGCTGCGCAATGCGGCGATCCCGTTGCTCACCGGGCTGCCGGCCGCGTTCGTCGGTGCGTTCCTGAACGGCAACCTGCTGATCGAGACGCTGTTCTCGCTCGACGGCATGGGGCAACTGTCGTACGACTCGGTGATCCGCCGCGACTATCCGGTCGTGCTCGGCTCGCTGTTCCTGTTCACGCTGATCGGCCTGCTGACCAAACTTATCGCGGATATCTGCTATGTCCTCGTCGACCCCCGTATCCAGTTCAACCGCCTGGACCACTGACCAGGCATGCGCCGCGTGCGCGGCGTCGCCGTCACCGTGGCGGCGCACGTGGCTGCGCTTTCGCGCGCAGCCGCTCGGCTACTGGAGCCTCGTGATCTTCACGGTGCTGTTCGCGCTCAGCCTGGGTGCGGACCTGCTGTCGAACGACCGGCCGCTGATCGTGCGCTACGACGGGCACTATTACTTCCCGATCATGAAGGACTATCCGGAGACTGCGTTCGGCGGCGACTTTCCTGCGATGACGAACTATCTCGACCCGTATATCCGCACGAAGATCGAGTCGCATGGCAATTTCGCGATCTATCCGCCGAACCGCTATCGCTACGACACGATCGACTATTTCGCGTCGCGGCCGTATCCGGCGCCGCCGTCGTCGAGCAACTGGCTGGGCACCGACCAGTTCGGGCGCGACGTGCTCGCGCGGCTGCTGTACGGGTTCCGGCTGTCGGTGCTGATGGCGTTCGCGCTGACCGTGTCGGGCGTGCTGGTCGGTGTGCTGACGGGCGCGCTGCAAGGCTTCTACGGCGGCCGTACCGACTTGGTCGGGCAGCGGCTGATCGAGATCTGGAGCGCGCTGCCTGACCTGTACCTGCTGATCATCTTCGCGTCGATCTTCACGCCGTCGCTGTGGCTGCTGTTCATCCTGCTGTCGATGTTCGGCTGGCTCGTGCTGTCCGACTACGTACGCGCCGAATTCCTGCGCAACCGCGGGCTCGACTATGTGAAAGCGGCGCGCACGATGGGGCTGACGAACGCCCAGATCATGTGGCGCCATGTGCTGCCGAACAGCCTCACGCCGGTGATCACGTTCCTGCCGTTCCGGATGAGCGCGGCGATCCTGTCGCTGACGAGCCTCGACTTCCTGGGCCTCGGCGTGCCGCCGCCGACGCCGAGCCTCGGCGAGCTGCTGCAGGAGGGCAAGAACAACCTGGATGCGTGGTGGATCTCGATCGCGGCGTTCGCGGCGCTGGTGGTGACGCTGCTGCTGCTCACGTTCATGGGCGATGCGCTGCGCAACGCGCTCGACACGCGCACGCGCGGTTCGGCATTCGGCGGAGGGCGGTGATGACGAGACCGTTGCTGCAGATCGACGGGTTTTCCGCGCATTTCGGCGCGAACGTGGCCGTACAGGACCTGAGCCTGTCGATCGGCCGCGGCGAGCGGGTGGCGCTCGTCGGCGAGTCGGGGTCGGGCAAGAGCGTGACCGCACTGTCGATCCTGCGGCTCGCGCAGCAGGCGACGCTGTCGGGGCGGATGCTGTTCGACGGCGAGGATCTGCTCGCGAAAACCGAGCAGCAGATGCGCGGGATCCGTGGCGCCGATATCGCAATGGTGTTCCAGGAGCCGATGACGGCGCTCAATCCGCTGTATACGATCGGCAAGCAGATCGCCGAGAGCCTGCGGCTGCACGAGGGGCTGCGCCCGGGCGACGCGCGCGAGCGCGGGATCGCGCTGCTGCGGCGCACCGGGATTCCGGAGCCGGAGCGCCGCATTGACAGTTTTCCGCACCAGCTGTCGGGCGGGCAGCGGCAACGCGCGATGATCGCAATGGCGCTGGCGTGCCGGCCGCGCCTGCTGCTGGCCGACGAGCCGACCACCGCGCTCGACGTGACGGTGCGCCAGCAGATCGTCGACCTGCTGATCGAGCTGCAGGAGCAGGAGGCCGCCGCGCGCGGGATGGCCGTGCTGCTGATCACGCACGACCTGAACCTCGTGCGGCGCTTCGCGCAGCGCGTGGCGGTGATGGAGAAGGGCGTGCTGGTGGAAACCAACACGACCGCCGCGCTGTTCGCGGCGCCGCAGCATCCGTATACGCGCCGGCTGCTCGACAGTGCGCCGCAACGGGCGATCGAGCCGGTCGCCGCCGGCGCGCAGACGATCCTCGACGTGCAGCACCTCGCCGTCGACTACCGCATCGCGGCAAAGGGCTGGCGCTCGGTGCTCGGCAAGACGACGTTCCGCGCCGTGCACGACGTGCAGCTGACCCTGAAGCGCGGCGAAACGCTCGGGATCGTCGGCGAGTCGGGCTCGGGGAAGTCGACGCTCGCGTCGGCGGTGCTCGGCCTGCAGCGGCCGGCGTCGGGCGCGATCGAGATCGACGGGATGCCGCTCGCGTCGCTGCGCACGACCCAGGGCCGCCGCACGCTGTACGGGCGCATGCAGGTGGTGTTCCAGGATCCGTTCGGTTCGCTATCGCCGCGCATGACGGTCGAGCAGATCGTCGGCGAGGGGCTGGGCGTGCACCGGCCGCAGGTGAGCGGCGACGCGCGGCGGGCGCGGATCGCTGCGTTGCTACAGGAGGTCGGCTTGCTGCCCGAGGCGATGCTGCGCTATCCGCACGAATTTTCCGGCGGGCAGCGGCAGCGGATCGCGATCGCGCGGGCGCTGGCGGTGGAGCCGGAACTGTTGGTGCTCGACGAGCCGACGAGCGCGCTCGACGTATCGATCCAGAAGCAGGTGCTGAATCTGCTGACGAATCTGCAAAAGAAGTACAAACTCAGCTACCTGTTCATCACGCACGATCTGGCGGTGATGCGCGCGATGGCCCACCGGGTCATCGTGATGAAGGCGGGGCGCGTGGTCGAGGCGGGCGAGACGCTCGACGTGCTGCACGCGCCGTCCCATCCGTATACGCGAGCGCTGCTCGCGTCGTCCATGCTGGCGCCGGAGCGCGGCCCGCATGAGAGGCAAGAGAGAACCGATGATTGACGAGAACCGGGCGCCGGGCGCCCGAGCCGTGCAAGCGGCGCAGGCCGCACGTGCGATACGCAGCGACGCCGATTTCTGGTCGCTGCGTATCGTCGACGAGACGATCGACGAACATGCGGTGCGCAACGACGTCGCGCAACCGTTTTCTCGCACGCGCGAGCGCGGTGCGATGCTGACGGCCTGGGCCGGCACCGGCGCGGGCTATGCGGCGACGCCCGACCTGTCCCCGGCCGGGCTGCAGGCGGCGCTCGACATCGCGACCGCGCGGGCGCGAGCCAGTGCGCCGTGGGCGCTGGTTGATCATCGTCACGCCGCGCGCCCGCAGGCGAGCGGCACGTATGCGTCGCCCGATGTCGATGCGGCACTGCCTTCGCGCGCGGAATGGATCGAGCGTCTCGCGCACGAATGCGCGGCGGCGAACCTCGGCGCGCGCATCGTCGAGCGCGCGGCGAGCGTGATGATCGTGCACACCGAGCAGTGTTATGTGACGAGCGACGGGGTGCGGATCGACCAGCGCTTCCGCTTCCTGATGCCCGAACTGCAGGCCGTCGCGCACGGCGATGGCGACACGCAGACGCGCTCACTCGGTCAATCGGGCACGCTGGCGCAGGGCGGCGTCGACGTGCTGGCACGCTACGGCTTCGACGGCGCCGGCGTTCGTGTTGCCGACGAGGCGCTGCAGTTGCTCGCCGCGCCGAACTGCCCGACCGGCCCGCGCGACCTGCTGCTGATGCCGGACCAGATGATGCTGCAGATCCACGAGTCGATCGGCCATCCGCTCGAACTCGACCGGATTCTCGGCGACGAGCGCAACTTCGCCGGATCGAGCTTCGTCAAGCCGGAGATGGTCGGCCACTATCAGTATGGCTCGCCGCTGCTGAACGTCACGTTCGATCCGGAGCCGACGGCCGAAGCCGCGTCCTACGCGTTCGACGACGACGGCACGCCGGCGCGCAAGCAGTACCTGATTCGCAACGGCGTGCTCGAACGGCTGCTCGGCGGGGCGCTGTCGCAGCAGCGCGCGGGCCTGCCGGGCGTGGCCAACTCGCGCGCGTCGAGCTGGAACCGCGCGCCGATCGACCGGATGGCGAACCTGAACGTCGAACCCGGCGACCAGTCGCTCGATGCGCTGATCGCGGGCACCGAGCACGGGATCCTGATGCGCACCAACACGTCCTGGTCGATCGACGACCACCGCAACAAATTCCAGTTCGGCTGCGAATTCGGGCAACTGATCGAGAACGGCCGGCTCACGCAGGTCGTCAAGCGCCCGAACTACCGCGGCATCTCCGCCCAGTTCTGGCGCAGCCTGCGCGCGGTCGGCGATGCGAGCACGTTCGGTATCTACGGCACGCCGTACTGCGGGAAGGGCGAACCCGCACAGATCATCCGTGTCGGCCACGCCGCGCCGGCCTGCGTGTTCGCCGGCGTCGACGTATTCGGAGGCGCGTGATGACGGGATTCGATCCGATGGCACGCCAGGCCGGAATCGACTGGCACGCGTATTTCACCCGCCTCGCCGACGACGCGCAACGGCTGACGGCGCCGACCGAAACCGTCCTGCTCGGCTTCTCCGGTGAAACGTCCGACTTCGTCCGCTTCAATGGCGGCAGGATCCGCCAGACCGGGCGCGTCACGCAGGGGCGGTTGTCCGTGCGGCTCGTCGACGGGGCGCGGCAGGCGCACTCGGCGCTGACCGTCTGCGGCGATCCCGCGGCCGACCTGCGCGAACTGGCGGACGCGGTTGCCGTGCTGCGCGACTGCCTGCGCGATGCGCAGGACGATCCGCACCTGCTGTTCGATACCTCGTCGTGGGTGCAGGAAACGCGCCGCACCGGGCGCCTGCCGGATGCGGACGGGCTCGCGCGAATCGTGGCCGAATGCGCGCACGGGCTCGACTTCGTCGGCTTTTACGCGGGCGGCACGCTGGCGCGCGGCTTCGCGTCGTCGACCGGCAGCCGCGGCTGGTACGAGGTCGAGAATTTCAACTTCAGCTGGTCGCTGTACGACCCGAGCGGCCGCGCGATCAAGACCGTCTATGCGGGCGACGACTGGCGCGATGCGGCGTTCGCGGCCAAGGTCGACGCGGCCGCTGCACGGCTGCCCGTGCTCGGCCGCACGCCGAAGGCGCTGGCGCCCGGGCGCTACCGCGCGTATTTCGCGCCGGACGCCGTCCACGAGATGACGAGCCTGCTCGGCTGGAGCGGTTTTTCGGCGCGTGCGCTGGCGAGCGCCCGCAGCCCGCTGCATCGTCTGTACGCGGGTGAGGTCGCGCTCGATCCGCGCGTATCGATCACCGAGGATTTCTCGCTGGGCATCGCGCCGGCGTTCAACGCGGACGGCTACCGGCGCGACAGCGTGCCGCTCGTCGTCGAAGGGCGGGGCGCGGGGCAGCTCGTATGCGCACGTACCGCGCGCGAGCAAGGGTGCACGCCGAACGGCGCGGGCAACGGCGAATCGCCGCAGTCGCTGACCATCGCGGGCGGCACGCTCGCGGATGCCGACGTGCTGGCCGCACTCGACACGGGGCTCTACGTCGGCAACCTCTGGTACCTGAACTTCTCGGACCCGATCGCGTGCCGGATGACGGGGATGACGCGGTTCGCGACGTTCTGGGTCGAAGGCGGGCGCATCGTCGCGCCGGTCGACGCGATGCGGTTCGACGACAGCTTCTACCGGCTGTTCGGGTCGGAGCTCGAGCAGCTCGGCGCGGCACCGGCGCTGCTTGCGAACGACGACACGTACGGCGAGCGCGCCACCGGAGGCGCGCAGCTGCCGGGGTTGCTCGCGCGTTCGTTCGAGCTCACGCTGTAGCGCGTTCGCCGACACGCGCCGATGCCGTCATTCTTCATCGACCGTCCGGTATTTGCGTGGATCGTCGCGCTCGCGATCGTCGTCGCGGGCGTGCTGGCCATTCCGCAGTTGCCGATCGCGCAGTATCCGCGCCTGGCGCCGCCGCGGGTCGTGATCACCGCGTCCTATCCGGGCGCGTCGACCGAGACGGTCGATGCCGACGTCGGCAGCATCATCGAGGAAAGCCTCGACGGTGCTGACGGGCTGCTGTACTACGAGACGAGCAGCGACGGCCACGGCAACCTCGAGATCGACGTGACGTTTGCGCCGAGCACCGATCCGGACATCGCGCTCGTCGATGTCAACAACCGCTTGAAGCAGGTCGAGCCGCGGCTGCCGCAGCAGGTCGTCCAGCAGGGGATCGGCGTGTTCAAGGCGGCGAACACGTTCCTGATGCTCGTCACGCTGACGTCGACCGACGGCACGCGCGATTCCGCGCAACTCGGCGATTACCTGAACCGCTACGTGCTGCGCGAGCTGAAGCGCGCGCCGGGGGTGGGCGCGGCCGAGCTGTGGGATGCCGACGAGGCGCTGCGGGTCTGGCTCGATCCGGTCAGGTTGCGCGAATACGATCTCGGCGCCGACGACGTGATCGCCGCGATCGGCGCGCAGAACGCGACGGTCACGGCCGGCGCGATCGGCGACGCGCCGTTCGTGCGCGGCCAGCAGCTCACCGCGACGATCGTCGTCAAGGGGCAGCTCACGTCGGCGGAGGAGTTCGGCCGGATCGTGCTGAAGTCGAAGCAGGATGGTTCGGCGGTGCGCGTCGCCGACGTCGCGCGCGTCGAAATCGGCCGCGACGACTATTCGTTCTATTCGCGGCTGAACGGCCGGCCGGCCGCGACGGTCGGCATCCAGCTCGGCCCGCGCGGCAACGCGCTCGAAACGTCGAATGCGATCCGTGCGCGGCTCGCCGAGCTGTCGCGGACGCTGCCGCCGGGCGTCGCGGTCGAGATTCCGTTCGACGGCGCGCATTTCGTCAAGATCGCGATCCACGAAGTCGTGCTGACGCTCGTCGAGGCCGTCGTGCTGGTGTTCTGCGTGATGTGGCTGTTCCTGCGTGACCTGCGCTACACGCTCGTGCCGACTGTCGTGATTCCGGTCACGCTGATGGGCGCGTTCGTCGCGATGTGGGCGTTCGGGCTGTCGATCAACGTGTTCACGATGTTCGGCCTCGTGCTGGCGATCGGCATCCTGGTCGACGATGCGATCGTCGTCGTCGAGAGCGTGCACCGCGTGATGGAGGAGGGCGTGTCGCCGCGCGACGCCACGCGCCGCGCGATGAAGCGGATCGGCGGGGCGATCGTCGGCGTGACCGCGGTGCTGACCGCCGTATTCGTGCCGATGGCGTTTTTCCCGGGCAGCGTCGGCGGCATCTACCGGCAATTCGCGGTGGCGATGATCGCGTCGATGCTGGTGTCGTCGTTCATGGCGCTGTCGCTCACGCCCGCGCTGTGCGCGAACCTGCTGAAACCGGTTGCGCGACACGATGGCGGGGGCGGCCGTGCGCGGCGACGCGGCATCGGCGCGCGCCTCGCCGACCGGTTCGGTGCGGCCTTCGCGCGCGCCGAAACCGGTTATCGCCGTATCGCCGTGTTTGCCGTGCGCCGCACCGGCCTGGTCGTGGCCGTCTATGCGGCGCTCGTGATCGGGTGCGGGCTGCTGTACTGGATGATGCCGGGCGGCTTCCTGCCGACCGAGGACCAGGGGCAACTGCAGGTGATGATCCAGTTGCCGGCCGGCGCCACGCAGGCGCGCACGCTCGCCGTCGTCGAGCGGGTGGAGGCAATCCTGCATGGAGAGCCGGCGATTGCAAACGTGACGAGCGTGATCGGCTGGAGTTTCGTGGGCAGTGGGCAGAACGTCGGAATGGCGTTCGTGGAACTGAAGGACTGGGCAAAGCGCGACGTCGACGCGATGGCGTTGCGCGACCGGCTCAACGGGCGCTTCGGTGCGATCCTCGACGGCGACGTCGAGGCGGCGCTGCCGCCGTCGGTGCGCGGCATCGGGCATTCCGACGGCTTCACGTTCCGGCTCGAGGATCGCGGCGGGGTCGGGCTCGACGCGTTGAAGGCGGCCCGCGAGCAGTTGGCCGAACGCGCGAAGGCGAGCCCGTTGCTGTCAGCCGTGCATTTCGAGGACCTACCGGACGCACCGCGTATCGAGCTCGATGTCGATCGCGCGAAAGCGTATGCGCTCGGCGTACCGTTCGAGCGGATCGCGGGGCTGCTGGGCGGCACGTTCGGCTCGAACTACATCAACGACTTTCCGGCGTCGGGCCGGATGCGGCGGGTGATCATCGAGGCCGATCCGGTCGCCCGCGCGACCGATACGCAACTGATGGCGCTGACGGTGCCGAACCGCACCGGCGACATGGTGCCGCTGTCGGCCATTGCCGCGCCGCACTGGACGATCGGGCCGGTGATGCTGAACCGGTACAACGGCTATCCGTCGCTCGACATCAGCGGCCGGGCGGCAACCGGCACGAGTTCGGGCGCGGCGATGGCCGAGATGGAGCGGCTTGCCGCTGCGCTGCCGGCCGGGATCGGCTTCGACTGGGTCGATGCGGCGCGCGAGGAGCAGGTCGCTGCGCGGCAGACGCCGCTGCTCGTCGGGTTGTCGGTGCTCGCGGTCTTCATGGCGCTGGCCGCGCTGTACGAAAGCTGGACGATTCCGCTGTCGGTGCTGACGATCGTGCCGCTCGGCATGATCGGCGCGATCGCGGCGGCGCTCGCGCGCGGGATGCCGAACGACGTGTACTTCAAGGTCGGGATGATCACCGTGGTCGGGCTGGCGGCGAAGAACGCGATCCTGATCGTGCAGTACGCACGCGACCTGGCCGGTCACGGCGTGCCGTTGCGGCAGGCGGTGGTCGACGCGGCCACTGCGCGATTCCGGCCGATCGTGATGACGTCGATGGCGTTCCTGCTCGGGGTCGTGCCGCTCGTGCTGGCGACCGGCGCGGGGGCGGAAAGCCGGCGCTCGATCGGCACGGGCGCGTTCGGAGGCGTGCTGGCGGCGACGGTATTCGGGCTCGTGTTTGCGCCGGTGGCGTTTCGGGTCGTGGCATCGGCTGGCCGGCGCGGCCGGCGGGTGGCGGTGGCCAAGCGGGACGATCGGCAGGCGGAGGCGGTGGGGGAGTGACGCAGCTTCGCTAGCTGATTTTCGTGCGTTTGGTGACGTACGGTCGTCGTGCAGACGGCTCACGGATGGTTCAACTCAAGGAGACGAACTCAGGCCATGTCCTACGTTCTGTATTACTCGCCCGGCGCGGCAAGCATGGCCGTGCACTGGATGCTGATCGAACTCGGCGTGCCGTTCGAAACGCGACTCGTCGATATCGATACGGGTGCGCAGCATACGCCCGAGTACCTGCGGTTGAATCCCGCCGGCCGAGTGCCGACGCTGGTCGTCGACGACATGCCGCGGACCGAATCGGCCGCCTTGCTGATGCTGCTCGCCGAACGTCATCCGGAGCCGGGCCTGGCTCCGCATCCGGGCTCGCCTGAACGTGCCGCGTGGTTCGAGATGATGATCTATCTTGCCAATTCCGTTCTGCCCGCAATGCGAAACTGGTTTTATGCGGAGACGGATGGCGATCCGCGATGCGCTGACATGGTGAAGGCGTTTTCGCAGGGGCAAGTCGAGGCGTCGATGGCGCATCTCGACAATCTGCTGTCCGACGGTCGGTCGTATTTGATCGACGATCGGTTGAGCACGGTCGACTTCCTGGCGCTGATGCTCATGCGCTGGACGCGTAACATGCCGCGCCCGGCAACGACGTGGCCGCATCTGGCGCGCTATATCCAGCACCTTCGCGGGATGCCGACATTCCTGGAATTGAATGCGCGCGAAGGGCTGACGGAGTGGATGAATCGGGCTGCGTGAGCGCAACACGTTGCCGTGACGTGTTCGCGCTAGTGCAACCCTTCGATGATCAACACGACGGCGATCAAGGCAACGAGCATCACATCCCGCTCGGCGACACGGGCGACGATGCGTCGAAATCCGTTGCATCGACTCGTCCTGGCAAATGACAGGTCGCGGGGTTGAAAATCCATAACTCTGCAGTTATCATTCAGATTCATAACCTTTGAGCTATGGATTGGAACCTACTGCCAACGACCTGTTCGCCGCGTTGAGCGAGCCGACCCGCCGGGCTATTTTTCAACGGCTTTCCCATGAAGGCGAGCAGACCGTCGGACGACTGACCGCGCATGCGGGCGTATCGCAGCCCGCCGTGTCCAAGCATCTGGCCGTGTTGCGACAGGCCGGGCTGGTGGAAGGGCGCCCGGAAGGACGAGAAACCTATTACCGTGCCCGTTCGGAGGGGCTCGCGCCGTTGATCGACTGGCTCGGCGTCTACGGCGTCTTCTGGCGGGATCGAATCGACGCGTTGTCCGACCTGCTGGACAGGATGGACACATGACTGCGTCGCGAGAATCGCACAGCCTGGTCGTGGAGCGGAGCCTTCGGCATCCGCCCGAAAAAGTGTGGCGCGCACTTACGCAATCGTGGTTGATCGAGGAGTGGCTGATGGCCAACGACTTTGTGCCTGAGGTCGGTCACCGCTTTACGTTGCGCGCGACGCCGTTGCCCGGATGGTCGGGCATCACGAATTGTCAGGTCATCGCGGTGGAGCCGGAGCGGCTGCTCAGCTATCGCTGGGGCGATGGCACGGAATCCGCGAGCGGGCTGAAGACGATCGTCACCTGGACCTTGACGCCACATGAGGGCGGCACCTTGCTGCACATGGAGCAGTCGGGTTTTCCTTCTCCAACCGCGCTCAGCTACGTGCGCCTCGGCGCGGCCTGGCCTCGCTTTCTCGACAAACTGGATCAGCTCATCGGCTAGTTCCGGCGACTGAACATCAACGCTTTCTTCTTCCCGATGGGGCCTGCCGGCCGGCCGGCCCCAGGGGTCATGCTTGCCCGGCGCAAGCCATCGGCTTCGGCCGCACGTTCAAGGAATAGCAGGTATGTCGACTGTCCGAATCGCAATCATCTATCACAGCCTGTATGGCCACACCGCCAGGCAGGCCGACGCGGTGCGCGCGGGCGTAGAACGCATTCAAGGCGCAGAAGCGCTTCTCCTGACCACCGAGGAGGCGCCGTCTCGCTGGGACGATCTGGCATTGGCGGAGGGCATCATATTTGGCTCGCCGACCTATATGGCCAGCGTGTCCGCAGCATTCAAGACTTTTCAGGAAGCGACCTCGAACGCCGTCCTGGCCAAGGGCGCATGGAAAGACAAGGTCGCTGCCGGGTTTACAAACTCGGGCGCTCACGCCGGCGACAAACTGGCCACCTTGATCCAGATCGCGCTGTTTGCCGCTCAGCACGGCATGCACTGGGTCAACCTTGCGCTGCCGCCGGCGAACAACTCCACTACGGGCTCGGATCAGGACTTGAATCGCCTGGGATTCTGGCTCGGTGCCGGGGCGCAATCCAATGTCGATCAGGCCGCCGATGTCGTGCCGCCGGAATCGGATCTGGCCACGGCGCGCCATCTGGGGCAACGCGTGGCTGAGGTTGCGATGCAACTTGTGCGCGGGCGGGCGTGAATATTTTCACGTGACGGCAAATGGCTGCGGGGACGTTCATCGGCCCTGGCGATGGCCGGCTCGTCGCGTTGAGCGTCGCCGTATCCCGAACCGTCCGGTCTCGCTTCATCGTGGCGCTCGGCGTGTACGGGCAGGTGCCAGTCAATGATTCGCCCGAAAAATCCTTCAGGGCACCGCCACGGGTGGCAGGTCAGGGTGGCGCACACCCCGCCCCGGAAGGTGATTTCGACGCAATTGATTACCACTCGAATTCGATTTCGGCTTGGGGTGTGGATTAATGACATTAGAAACCTCCCGTTGTATGGGGTTTTTAATTAATCAATACCTGAAAATATGCAAATGATTAAGATTAGGGCCTCTCGACCCGAGGACGGTGCATGCGCAGTTGAAATCTGGATTCATCTTGAATACCGGGATTGAAGAGGATGGAAACAATTTTGATAAGGCAGGGGAAACAATGATGAAGGTCGGACTGGTGGGTTGGCGCGGCATGGTGGGTTCCATGCTGCTGAAGCGGATGCGCGAAGAGGGGGATTTTTCGAGAATATCGCCGACATATTTCAGCACGTCGGCGGCAGGGCGCACGTATCGTGACCCGCTGGGCGCCGAGCACCGTCTGTTCGATGCGAACTCGGTCGAAAGCCTCGGCGAGATGGACATCATCATCACCTGCCAGGGCGGCGACTACACGAAGGCGGTGTATCCGGTGCTGCGCGCGTCGGGTTGGAGCGGTTTCTGGATCGATGCGGCGTCCGCGAAGCGGATGGATGACGATTCGATCATCGTGCTCGACCCGGTCAACCGTGAACAGATCGAGGCCGGCATCGCTGCGGGCGTGCGTAACTACATCGGCGGCAACTGCTCGATCACGCTCTCGCTCATCGGTCTGACCGGGCTGTTCCGCGCCGGACTCGTCGAATGGATGAGCATGATGACCTACCAGGCGGCGTCGGGCGCCGGCGCACAGCATGTGAAGGAACTGCTCGGCCAGATGTCGGCCGTCGCCAGGTGCGTCGATAACGATCTTGCTGATCCCGGCACGCCGGTGCTCGACGTGCTGGCGAAAGCACACGCAGCGTCACGCGCGAGCGACTACCCGATCGAAGCGTTCGGCGCGCCCCTCGCGGGCAGCATCATCCCGTGGATCGACAGCGACCTCGGCAACGGCGTGAGCCGTGAGGAATGGAAGGGTGAAGTCGAGACGAACAAGATCCTCGGGCTGCCGCCGGGCACGATCCGGGTTGACGGACTCTGCGTTCGCGTCGCTGCGCTGCAGAGCCACTCGGCCGCGATCACGCTGAAGCTGAAGGAGAACGTTGAACTCGATCGTCTTGAAACGCTGATTCGCGATGCGCACGAGTGGATCGATTTTGTGCCGAACACCCGGCAGGAAACGATCCAGCGGCTGTCGCCGGCCGCCGTCAGCGGATCGCTGAAGATCGGCGTGGGCAGACTGCGCCGCCTCAACGTCGAGCCGCAGATGTACAGCGTGTTGACCACGGGCGATCAATTGCTATGGGGGGCGGCTGAACCGCTGCGGCGCGTGCTGAACATGATTCTGAACGCGCAGTAGGTTGCCGGCGAACAGGGCGTTTCAGCGATGGCGGCGCAACGTGCGCCGCCGTCGCTCGATCCTTCGGTGGTGGCTTCGTCCCGATACGTGGACAGCGCGACTCGATGCAGCTGGCGTCGACGCGCTTCGTATCCAGAAAGCAGAGAGAAAAACCATGAGTGACATCATCATCGCAGGCGTTTTTATCGGCCTGACTGCCACGGCGCTGTCGGATGTGTGGGCCGTGTTTCTCGAAAAGGCGTTCAAGGTACCGAATTACGGCTTCGATGTCGTGGGCCGCTGGATCGGGCACATGGCACGCGGGCAATTCTTCCACAAGCCGATTTTCGCGTCGCCTCCGATTCCGGGCGAAAAAGCGATCGGCTGGATCGCTCATTACGCATTGGGCGCGGCGTTTGGGTTCTTGCCGATCCTGCTCGGTGGCGGCACGGACTGGATTGCCAGCCCAACGTGGGCAGCCGCGATCGCAGCAGGATTTCTCACGCTCGCGGTACCGTTTTTCATCGTCGTGCCTGCGTTCGGTATGGGTGTTCTGTGCTCGCGCACGCCGGATCCCTGGGCGGCACGGCGCCAGGGCGTTATCACGCACCTGTACTACGGCATTGCGCTGTACCTCGCCGCAATCTCCTTTGCGATGCTGATGCGCTAAGGACGGGCGATGGCGAAGCATCGACCGCATGCGGTTCATCGACGACGCGCACAAGATGGAAGCTGGACTCCAATTGGGAGGCTTTGATGTCGTGCGAAAAGTGTCGCAGCTTTGGTGGAACGCGCTCTAACTATGAATATTTGGGTATAAATATTTCCAGGCATGCGGAGTTGTACCAGTGCATGAATTGTGGCCAATTTCTAGAGATAGTTGCGGAAGCTCGTGCTCCGTATTTTCTTACGCTTGAGCAGGCCAAAGAGCACTTTCCGGATGCTCGCAAAGCGCTCGAGAAGGTTGCGGAGCGAAAGTGAGAAGTGGCGGACTAACCAAAATCCGCCGATGGCCAGTAGGTCTGTACTGGTTTGGCATCGCGGTTGGCCGAACATTACCTTGGAAATGGGAACGAAATTGCTTGGACGGACGGGTCAGTGGGGTCGTCTACAACGCTAGTAATGTGATTTGACATAATCATAGTTATCGACATTTTCCGTTGTAGTGGCTAGATTGAAATGTCCGCTTTTGGCTACATAGAAATGTCCGCTTTCGGGCCGCGTAAGCTGACCGGCCGCCGGGTGTCCGGCGCCGGAGGCTGCGATGGCTGCAACGGAACGGATCACGATGACGATGCGCGAGCTGGACCGATTCAAGGTCATCCAGGACGTAGCCGACGGCAAGCTCAAGCCCTGGCGAGCGGCGGAACGGCTGGAGTTGACGACACGCCAGGTTCGCCGGCTGGTCGCCCGGCTGCGTGAGCACGGGCCGGCGGGATTGGTGTCGGGACACCGAGCGAAACCCGGCAACCGCCGCCTGGATCCAGGATCCGCCGATCGTGCGCTGTCGATCATTCGCGATCGCTACGCCGATTTCGGACCGACGCTGGCCTGCGAGAAGCTCTGGGAATGTCACGGCATTCGGCTGGCCAAGGAAACGGTCAGGAAGCTGATGACGGAGGCTGGTTTGTGGATTCCGCGCCGACAACGACCGCCGAAGGTGTATCAGCCGCGAGCGCGCCGGGCGTGCCTGGGTGAACTGATCCAGATCGACGGCAGCGACCATCGATGGTTCGAGGAACGGGTGCCGGCCTGCACGCTGCTGGTGTACGTGGACGACGCGACGAGCCGGCTGATGATGCTGCACTTCACGCAGACCGAATCGACCTTCAGCTACTTCGAGGCCACGCGGGCGTACATCGAACGCCACGGCAAGCCGGGAGCGTTCTACAGCGATAAGGCCAGCGTGTTTCGCAATGTGACGCCGGGCAAGACTGGCAATCGCGTGACGCCGTTTGGTCGGGCGATGTACGAGCTGAACATCGACACGTTCTGCGCGAACAGCAGTTCAGCCAAGGGACGAGTCGAGCGAGCACATCTGACGTTGCAGGACCGATTGGTCAAGGAGATGCGATTGCGCGGCATCAACACGGTGGTTGACGCCAATGCTTACGCGCCCTCCTTCATGGCCGCCTACAACGCGCGCTTCGCGAAGCCGCCGAAGAGCGACTTCGATGCGCATCGGCCGCTACGGACCGACGAGAGTCTCGACTTGGTGCTGACGTGGCGCGAGCCGCGGAAAGTGACGAAGTCGCTCACGGTGCAGTACGACCGGGTGATGTATTTGCTGGAGGACACGCCGGCCAACCGGAAGCTGATCGACCGCCAGATCGAGGTCTGGGAGTACCCGGATGGACGGATCGAACTCCGGGCTGATGGTCGTGCGTTGCCCTACAGGCAGTACGACCGCCTGGCCGAAATCGATCAAGGCGCAGTCGTTGAGCACAAGCCCTGCTTCTGGCGGCACTCGTGTACCTCGTGATGTACGTTTGGCATCGCGGCATCAAGGCCGTCGTGAACCGGCTGGGCGAGGACCCGGTCTCCATCGACGCGTTCATGCAGTCGAACGCCGCGACTCTCGCACGCGTGCCCGGCACCGCGGTGTTCCTCACCCGGGAGAAGACTAGCGTGCCGCCCGTGCTGCTCTGGTACGTCAGGCACAGCCAGGCGCTGCACCGCAACGTGCTCGCCGTCACGCTCGACATCGCGTCGGTGCCTTGGGTCGACGCCGCCGGCCGCGTTGCCGTCACGCAGCCGGCGCCAGGCTACTGGACGGTGACTGCCACCTACGGATTCATGGAGCGCGCGGACCTGCCGGCGCTGATGACGCAGATCGCCGCGCAGCACGGTTGCCCGCTCGATCCGGCCGCACTCACGTATTTCATCGGCATGGAGCGCATCACGCACCGCGATGACGGACAGGGCATTCCGCGCTGGATGCAGTGGGCGTTCGCGCTGATGCTGCGCAACTGCACGCGCGTGACCGACTATCTGCGGGTGCCAGCGGATCAGGTGGTCGATCTGGGGCGGCAGGTTTCGATTTAGGGGGGGCTGGTCAGCTCGGCCGCGCGGCCGAGCGGCCGAACCTCAGCCACCGCGGAACAGCCACCGCAAATCAGCCGCAAACCCCGGGACGCATCATCCGAACTGCGCCGCGAGTTCACGCAGATATTTCTCGCTCCAGGTCATCGCGCCCGACTCAAGCTCGGCGATCAATCCGTCCAGCCATTTGATCTCGGCTTTCAGCAGCATCTGCCTGTATGAAGACGGTTTTCAATCCGGCGAAGCGGCTGGCTTCCGACCACGCCTACCGGATCGATTGGGACGCTACCGCACTTCCGGCGTCTCGTTGAGCGCCGGAACCGGATCGCCACAAGGTCGTGGGAGCCGCGATCCGGAAACCTGGCATCGAATTGAAATGGCGCATGTTGACGCACGTCTGCGTGCGACGGGGCGCTGACGTTCCCGCTACGCGATCACGAATCAAGGGGGCGAACGATCCGCCGGCTCGGCGGACAGGCTCCTCAGCATGTCTGCAAACATGCTCGCTGCGCGGGTTCGCCCTGTCCTGTTCGACCATAGCAAGCCCAAATCACGCGACAGCTCAGGGCCCGTTATGCGCAACAGATTGACGTGTTCGAAGCGCGCACCGGCGCTTTCGGGAACGATGGCGGCAAGCTGTCCTTGCGCCGCGACGGCGAGAAGCGACTCGGCGGTATCCATTTCTACGGCGACTGCCAGATGTGCGCCGACATTTCTGAACGTTTCCTCGATCAGGATTCGTGTCGAAAATCTCGAAGTGAGCAGTGCCAGCGGGATCGAATCGAGTGCTTTCCACTGGATCCGGTGCTTCTTCGCGAGAGGATGGCTTCGGCCGACCGCCAGCACGAGTCGCTCCGTGAACAGATACTCCGATTCGACATCGTCGCGCGACGCGGGATGAAATGCGATGCCGAGGTCAAGCGCGCCCAGCGCCAGATTGTCTTCAAGCTCCGCCGCTAGAAGATCCCGAACCGAGATCCGCACTTTCGGATACCGCTGATTGAAGGTCGCAACGGCATCCGGCAAGAATGCAAGCGGAAACACGGGGATTGCACCGAGGGTGAAAGTACCCGCCTCGAGTGCCTTGAGTTCCTGCACGGCCCGTTTGGCGTGCATCGCTTCGTTGCATGCCCGAGCCGCGTAGTCGCGAAAAATGCGGCCTGCCTGCGTGAGCCGGATGCTGCGCCCGACCCTGTCGAACAGCGCGGCACCCAGTTCCTCTTCGAGCTGATGCAGCGCGTGTGACAGCGTGGATTGCGCGACGTACATCGTTTCGGCGGCCCGCGACAGGTTGTTCAGTTCAGCGATGGCCAGAAAATAGCGAAGGTGTCGCAGTTCCATAGGTGCCTGCCGTGGAGTTTTTTCACGATGCCGCGCACGCCCGAGAGAGCGTGCAATTCGATTGCGCCAGCGTAGCAACATCGATCGAAACTGTCGAACGAATCCATCCAATTAATTCATTTTTTAGATCGTCGACGCTCACCTATCATCCGTCGTGTTGTCGGGAGTGGGCGCATGCGGCACAAGCGCGACCTGGCTGACAGCGCCCGAACCCGTGAGATTCAATCCGGAACATGAAATGAGCGACGCAATTTTACGATACCCGACTCCCCTTTCCCGCGAGGAATCCTGGGCTCGCGAATTCTCCGAAGCGATCGAAGTGCCCGCAGGGGCGAAAACCATAACGTTGAGCGGTGTAGGCGCGTTGCCGTCCAATCGGGATGCCGGGTCGCGCACGGTCGAGTATTTCGGCGACATGCAGACGCAAACAAGAAGCGTCCTGGACCAGATTCAGCAGATCCTGGAAGCCAGGGGATATGCACTTGGCGATGTCGTTGCTGTACAGGCCCTGTTCGTCGCGGATCAGGCGAATGACGGCATGCCGGACTTCGACGGCTTTTCAACGGTCTATCGCAACTACTTCGGGTCAAAAGCACAACCGAATTTGCCTGCTCGCACTCGCGCACAAGTTGTGCGGTTGGTCGAGCCGGGCTGGCTGGTCGAAGTGACCGTCACGGCAGCGAAGGTCGTCAACACCTGATACGCACCCGATGTGTCGGAAACCCGCTCGACAATTGTGAAGGCGCGGCGCTTCAGGGCGGCATGCGCCGAAGCGCGAACGTGAAGAGTGCTCACGGGTGCCGGGGATGTGCCGCGCCGCGGCCTGCCGATCAGTTCAATTCCCGGTCGTCGTCAGGATTCCAGTTGACGTCAACGACTCGTGCGGATGAACTGGCGGGACCGAAGATCGCGAAACTGACGGCAGCCAGCAACCATGCCGCCAGGCCGCCGTAAAGCATGACCGAGCCGAAGCCATGAACAAGCGCGTCGTGGGTAATGCGCCCGGACGGATCGAGCGTCGGCAACACCGGGGCGAATTGCGCGAGGTGGGCAAGATTGCCGGTGGCAATGACCTCGGTCAACGCGCGTAATTGCAGGCCATCTAGAGCGTCCGGCCAGGCGCTTTTCAGATACGCGAAGATGCTTTGAGACAAGATCGATCCCATCAATGCAATGTTGATCGCGAACGTGATCAGCCGCGCGCTCATGTCGATACCGGCGGCCATGCCTGCGCGGTCGCTCGATATCGAGCCCGTGACCGTATTGGTGACGGTCGTGTTGGTGAAACCGAGTCCGCACCCCGCTACCAGGCAACCGGGAATCGCGGTGAGCCAGCCGGCATTGGCCGCGCCGCTTCCGATCCGGATCAGGAAAAGGCCTAGGCCAATGGTGAACAAACCAGCGGGAATGATCAGGCGCGGGTTGTACCGAAGCATCAGTCGTTCCGCGAGCGGCGGCATCACCAGCGTAGGAAGCGTATAGGCCAGCAGGCACGCGCCGGCGACGGCGGGCGTGTAGCCCAGTGCACCCTGAAAGTAGATCGGCAGATAGATATTGAGCGGCCAGAAGCTGACATTCATCGCGATGGAGCCGACGAGCGCGCCGGAAAGCGGACGTATCCTGAATACGGAAAAATCGAACATCGGTTGGGGATGCCTGAATTCGATCACGATGAATGCAACGAGGCTGATCGTTGCCGCCAGCAAGACACCCATGCTGCCGGTGAAGCCGGCAGACGATCCTTGTGTAATGAAAAAGGTCGCGCCAAGTACCGCGAGCACCAGCGTGAACAGCCCCGCGAGATCGAGCTTCGTTTCGTGGCGATTCCTCGATTCTTCAACGTGGTTGAAAACGAGCACGCCGGTCAGCCCGGCGAGCAGCACGTGTATCAGGAAGATCCAGCGCCAGTTCGAGAGCGCCACGATCAGGCCGCCGACAAGCGGCCCCAGGCCGAGGCCGATGCCGAAGACCAGCCCCCAGATGGCAAACGCCCGGCTACGCGCCCTTCCCGTCTGGAATTGATGCGACAGCACCGCTATCTGGGAAATGATCATCGCACCGCCGCCCAGGCCCTGGAGGAATCGGCTGACGATCAGGAAGGACATGCTTTGCGCGAGACCGCACATCAGGGACGTCACTGCAAACCAGGCAAGACTCAGGACGAACATGCGCTTTCGCCCGTAACGATCCGCCAGTGTGCCCGTGACCATCAGGACGGTCGTGCAGGCGATGGTGTAGGCATTCATGACCCACTGCATGGACTTGAAATCGCCGTGCAGGACGGTCTGCAGCGTGGGGAGGATGACCGGCACGCTGGATATTTCCAGGTGAAACATGACGCCGGCCAGACTGACCGCAGCCAATACGACGGCATGCTTGCGGGTATCGGAGATGAACATGGCTCGCTCGATTCGGATGGATATGAAGGGGCGAACAGCAGGGAAACGACTCAAGTTCGCCAGGCCATCCTACAAGCCGGTTTATCGTGGATAAACGGGATGCGATTCCATACAGAATGAACCTGCCTGTCCGGAATAATTCACACGCCGATGATGAATAACCTGAACTGGGTGCAATCGTTCGTGCGGGTCGCCGATACCCGCAGCTTTGTCGCCGCGTCCCGGCATTTGGGCGTATCGGCTTCTGCGGTCGGCAAGAATGTGGCACGGCTGGAAGCGCACCTCGGCGTCAGGCTGTTTCACCGCAGTACGCGCAGCGTGGCGCTCACCCCCGAGGGCGTCATTTTTCTGGATCGGTGCCGCCGCATACTGGGCGAGCTGGATCTTGCGGAGGTCGAGCTTCAGCAGCGCGCCGGCGCACCCCGCGGCAAGTTGCGGATCAGCCTGCCGCTCACCAGCGTGGTGACGCCGCAGCTCCTGTCCAGGTTTCATCGACGTTACCCGGAGATCGAGCTGGAGGTGGATTACTCCGATCGGCTGGTCGATGTGATCGACGAAGGTTTTGATGTCGTCGTTCGTTCAGGACAGCCGCGGGATTCGCGCTTGATCACACGCGTGCTGGGATCCTGCCGCCGTATCATCGTCGGGTCGCCGGACTATTTCGAACGGTACGGCATACCGGAACGACCTCGGGATCTCGAGCATCATGCGGTGCTGCTGTATCGATATCCGAGTACCGGGAAAATCCAGCCCTGGCCGTTCCCGGATGGAACGCCGATGGCCGAGATCAAGCTCAAAGCGGCCGCCGTCTCGAACATGAGCCCGTCGCTTCTCGCGTTGGCGTGTGACGGCGCCGGCATCGCCTGCCTGCTGGACCATGAAGTCAAAGACAAACTCCGGGACGGATTCTTGCGCCCCGTCCTCGAAGGGGACGCCGCGCCTTCCGTGACCTACCGGATTCTTTGGCCGCCGAGCAGGCAGCGCTCGCCGAAGGTAAGAGCGTTCGTCGACTGCATCACGGAAGAGGCAGCGTTGCACTAGCGGCTACTTTCTCGTCGCTTTCCGGTACGGATACATCACGGAAAGCGCGCGGGCGAGCGCGCCCTGCGACGAACCTTCGCCGGCACCGTCCGTGTCTTCCCGAAAAGTTCTATAGTTCCAGTCGACCCATTTTCCGGCTCAGAATGGCATGACGAACCTGCAGGTCATCAATCCGGACACGTTTCTGGAGACGCCCGTCGGGCGGTTATGGACGCCGGAGAGAAGCAAGGCAGCATGGTCGAGCAGCTTCGCGGCGCTTGAAGATGCATTGGCCGGTCACGGGAAAAATCCCCCGCGGCTTCTGGTCGTGTGCGGTGTGCAAGGAGCCGGGAAATCGTACTGGATCGACCGGCACGCGCATGCGTACGCGCCGTGCATCTGCTTTGACGCCGCGTTGCCCGGCGCAAGGCACCGCAAGCCTGTGATCGATGTCGCCCGTCGGTACGATGCGGAAGTTCATGCGATCTGGATTGACGTTCCGCTGGATATCGCAAAAGAACGGAACGCGCGGAGGCCGGCGGACCAGCGCGTCCCCGATGCGAGTATCGAAAGCGTTGCATCCCTCTTTGCGCCGCCGACCGTTGCGGAAGGGTTTGCGTCGGTTACCCGGATCCAGGGCGACTGATGCAGAACATCCAGCGCGAGCGACAGAATCGTCACGAACGCTGTTTCCGGCTCCGGTGACCGCCTGAACCCAAGCGACCGCGGCGCGACCGAACGCATCGCGCGAGGTCCGCAATCAATTCACCTGCCCCCGCCGTACCCCTACCCGGCAACTACCACTACTGCCGGCACCGCCCCGGCCCGTGCCCTCGTCTGCTTGACGGCATCACCGGCGCGTCGTCCGAGGCCGCGCAGCTTCGTCACCGCTTCGCGGCGGCACCGGGGCCGAACGGCGGACGGGCGAGCCAGACCACCGCGATCACGGCGAGATACACGCAACCGAGCGCGAACGAAACGTCGTTGAACGAGATCTGGTACGCCTGCGCATCGATCAGGTTGCCCAGCAGCGTGGCCGCGCGTTGCGGATCGCCGCCGCCGAGCCGTGCGACTTCGGCGCGCACGGCCGGATCGAACACGCTCACGTGCTCGCCGAGCTGTGCGTGGTGCAGGATTGCGCGGCGATCCCACAGGAACGACGTGATCGACACCGCGAAGCTCGCACCGAGCGTGCGCAGGAACGTCGACAGGCCGGAGCCGGCGGCGATCTCGTCCGGCTTCAGGTCCGACAGCAGGATGCTGTTGATCGGCATGATGAACAGCGCGAGGCCGAGGCCCTGCAGCAACTGGATCAGCGCGATGTGCGTGAAGTCGATGTCGGGCACGAAGCCCGCGCGCAGGAACGATGACGTGCCGAGGATCGCGAACGCGCAGCACACGAGCATGCGCATGTTGACGCGCGGCGCGTACCTGCTCATGAACGGCGTCATCAGCACCGGGATCACGCCCATCGGCGCGACGGCGAGCCCGGCCCAGAACGCCGTGTAGCCGAGCGTGCGCTGCAGCCACTGCGGCACGATCACGTTGACCGCGAAGAATGCGGAGTACGCGAGCACGAGCGTCAGCGTGCCGGCCGCGAAGTTGCGATGCGCGAAGAGCCGCAGGTTCACGATCGGGTTCGGCTCGTTGAGCTCCCAGATCAGGAACAGCGCGATGCCGAACGCGGCGACCACCGACATCACGACGATGAACGTCGAGTTGAACCAGTCGGCCTCGTTACCCTTGTCGAGCACGATCTGCAGCGCGCCGACGCCGACGATCAGCGCGGCGAGGCCGACATAGTCGACGCGCGCGGCAACGGTCGTCTCGACGCGGGCACGCATCTGCGCGAACACGCACATCGCGGCGAACACGCCGATCGGCAGGTTGATCAGGAACGCCCAGCGCCACGAGTAGTGCTCGGTGACCCAGCCGCCGAACACCGGCCCCGCAATCGGCGCGACGACGGTGACCATCGCGATCATCGACAGCGCGAAGCCGCGCCGCTGCGGCGGGTAGATCGACAGCATCAGCGCCTGCGTGGTCGGGATCATCGGCCCGGCCACCAGGCCCTGCAGCGCGCGGAACGCAATGAGCTGCGGCAGGTTCTGCGCGAGGCCGCACAGTAGCGACGCGAACGTGAACGCGAGCGTCGCCCACACGAACAGCCGCACCTGCCCGACGCGCTTGACGAGAAACCCGGTCAGCGGCAGCGCGATCGCGTTGCTGACCGAGAACGTCGTGACGACCCACGCACTCTGCGTCGTGCTCACGCCGAAGTTGCCGGCGATCGTCGGCAGCGACACGTTCGCGACGGTGCCGTCCAGCACCTGCATGAAGACCGCGAGCGCGAGGCCGAAGGTCGTCAGCGCGACGCTCGACGGACGAAAGCCGCTATCGGCGGCCGCCATCGGGGCGCTCATCGCCCTGCCTCCGCGCGCACTGCCGCCGGCAGGTTCGCATGGATGACATCGGCAATCAGGCTGTCGGCGCGTGCGAGCTCGTCGCGGTACACGTCGGTGTGGAATACCGGATCGCGCTGCTCGCGACGCGACAGCATCTCGCCGCTGCGGTCGTGCTGGTCGACGCGTGCGTGCATCGACAGGCCGATGCGCAGCGGATGCGCGTCGAGCTGCGTTGGATCCGTCAGTTCGATGCGGACCGGCAGCCGCTGCACGATCTTGATCCAGTTGCCCGTTGCGTTCTGCGCGGGCAGCAGCGAGAACGCGCTGCCGGTGCCGACGCCGAGGCTCTGCACGCGGCCGCTGTAGCGCACCGCGTCGCCGTACAGGTCGGCGGTCAGTTCGACCGGCTGCCCGATACGCATGTGTTCGAGCTGCTTCTCGGTGAAGTTCGCGTCGACCCACAGTTCGCGCAGCGGCACCACCGCGAGCAGCGGCACGCCGGGCGACACACGTTGCCCGACCTGCACCGTACGCTTCGCGACATGCCCGGTGACGGGCGTGACGACGTCGGTGCGTGCATGTGCGAGGAAAGCGGCACGCAGCCGTTCGGCCGTGGCCTGCACGTCGGGGTGCGACGCGACCGCGGTGTCGTCGATCAGCGCCTTGCTCGTCTGGTGCTGCTCGCTCAGCGTCGCGAGCGCGCTCTGCGCAGCCGCGTATGCACTTTGCGCGGACGTCAGCGTGTCGCGTGCATGCGCGAGTTCCTCGCGTGAAATCGCGCCGGAGCGGCCGAGATCCTCGCGTCGGCTGTAGTCCGCCCTCGCCTTGTCGAGCGCGGTGCGTCGCGTGTCGAGTTCGGCGCGTGCGCCGCCGATGCTGTTCGCAAGCCCGCGCTCGTTGCTGTACAGGCCGCGCACCTTGCGGACCGTTGCCGCGAGATCGGCCTTCGCGGTCTCGAGCGTGATCTGCGCGTCGCTCGGGTCGAGGTGGACGAGCGGCGTGCCGGCGTGTACGAGGTCGCCGTCGTCCGCGTCGATCGACACGACGGTGCCCGTCACCTGCGACGTCAGCTCGACGACGTTGCCTTGTGCGTATGCGTTGTCGGTGGATTCGTACCAGCGTCCGGCGATTACGTACCAGATGCCCCAACCGACGAGGCCGAACGTGAACACGGTGACGAGCGCGCGCACGAGGTGCTTGCGTCGGGCAGGCGGCGGCGTCGCGGGAGCGGCCCCGCCCGGCGCCGGTCGCGTGCGGGTGTCCGATCCACCCGGTACGCGCGGTGCGCCGGTGTGATCGGCAGCCGGCTGCTGTCCGGTACGGGTGGATTCGGTGGCGGCCGGCCGCGCGGGAGTCTGCAGGGAGTTGTCGCTGCTCATGGTTCGATGTCAGGGATGGTGGGTAGGTGTGGTGGCGAGCGCGGCGTCTTCCGGCTCGGCGCGGAAGCCGCCGCCGAGTGCGGCGACGAGCTGCAGTGACTGGTCCGCTCGCTGCGCGCGCAGCGCGGCGACCTCGCGGCTCGCGACCAGCAGTTGCTGGCGCACGACGAGCGCGTCGAGATACCTGCCGACGCCGGCCCGGTAGCGCGCGTCCGCGAGCCGCCACGCATCGGTGGCCGAGTCGAACGCACGCCGCTGCGCATCGGCCTGCACGGCAAGCGAATGCAGCCGGTGCAGATCGTCGGCGACCTCGCCGATCGCCCTGATCAGTGCTTTGTTGTAGCCGGCAACCGCCAGGTCGTATTGCGCGTCGCGCCTGCGCAGCACGCCGCGCCGTTCGCCGCCGTCGAAGATTGGCAGGCTCACGGCCGGGCTGGCGTTGTAGGTGCGCGACGCGGCCAGAAACAGCGATGCGCCGCCGCGCGTCGCGAGCCCGATCAGCGCGGTGAGACTGACGTTGGGCAGGAAATCCGCACGGGCGGCCGTGACATTGCGGCTGGCTGCCTCGACCCGCCAGCGCGCAGCGACGAGGTCGGCGCGCCGGCCGAGCAGCGCGGCCGGCAGGTCGGCCGGCACCGCGAGCGCGGCGGCAGGCAACGGCACGGGACGGACGAGCGCGAGGCCGCGATCGGGGCCCGCGCCGAGCAGGATCGCGAGCGCGATGCGCGCGCTGTCGATCGCCTGCGCGGTGCGGGCCTGCTCGCGCGTCGCGGCCGCGACTTCGCTTTCCGCCTGGCGTTGCTGCGCGACGTTGTCGATGCCTTTCGTGACGCGCTGGCGCGTGAGCACGAGCGCTTCGTCGGCGCGCGTGTATTCGGCCTGCGCGACGTCCTGCTGATCAAATGCGTACGCGAGATTCACGTAGGCGCGCGCAACGTTCACCGACAGCAGCACGCGTGCGGCTTGCGCATCGATCTGCGCGGCGCGCGCTTCGCCGAGTGCGGCTTCCCACGCGGCACGGCGGCCGCCCCAAAGATCGAGATCCCAGCTCAGGCCGAGATTGATCTCGCGCGTGTGGCTGAAGAAGCCGCCGCCCTCGCCCGACGAGAACTGGGTGCCGGACAGCCGCTCGGCCTTCGCGCTCGCGCGGCCGACGAGATGCGGCAGCCGCGCGGCCTGCGCCTCGACTACCAGCGCCTGCGCTTCGCGGGCGCGCGCATCGGCAGTCGCGAGATCGGGGTTGCCGGCGAGCGCCTCGTCGATCAGGGCAGTCAGTTGCGCATCGTTCAGCGCACGCCACCAGTTGGCGGCCGGCCAGGCGGCGGCCGGCGCATGCGCGAGGCTGCGCGATGCGGCGAGCGCATCGGCATTGCGCAACGTGCCGGCCGGCGCGAGCCCGTCGCGGCTCGCGCACGCGCCGAGCATGACGAGCGCCGCGGCGGCTGCCATTCGCGACACGCTACGCCGCGCGCCGGCATGGTGTGTCCAGGGAGCAAGTGCTGCATGCATCGCATTCCTCTGCTTCGTATCGGTTTGAACATGACACGCATTGTTGGACGCTCCCGGACAAAGCTGATAATGTTGTTTAGACAAAAAATAATGAATTCCGGCCATGCCCATCCGAGACCCTTCTCCCCCGCGCACCGTGCAGCGCGCCGACTCCGATCCGAGCGAGCGCGAGGACGGCCCGTCGCTGATCGCCGTCTGGGGCGAAGACGACGGCAGCAATACGTACCGGCTCGGCACCCGCGAGGTCGACTGGCACAGTCATCTGCGCGGCCAGGTGTTCTGCGTGGAAAGCGGGTTCGCACACGTGCGCACGCCGCACGGTTCGTGGCTGCTGCCGCCGCATCGCGCGGGCTGGATTCCGCCGGGTGAGCAGCACAAGGTCAGCATCAGCGGTGCGTTGAGCGGCTGGAGCGTCGTGATCGCACCGGCCGCGAGCCGGCGGATGCCGGGCCGGCCGTGCGTGATCGCGATCACCGAGCTGATGCGCGCGCTCGTGCGGCGCGCGGTGTCGTGGGCTGACCAGGATCGGCTCGATGTCGAGCAGGCGCGCATCAGCGTCGTGCTGCTCGACGAGATGCGTCGCGCGCCACACGAGCCGCTGCACCTGCCGATGCCGCGCGACCGGCGGCTGCTGCGCATCGCCAACGGGATCCTCGGGCAGCCGCACGACAGCCGCACGCTCGAAGCGTGGGCGGAATGGGCCGGGCTGTCCGCCCGCACGCTGAGCCGGCTGTTCGTCGCGGAAACCGGCACGAGCTTCGCGCAATGGCGTCAGCAGGCGCGTCTGACGCACGCGCTCGAACGCCTCGCGAATGGCGAGCGCGTCGCCGATATCGCCGATGCGCTCGGCTATGCGACGCCGAGCAACTTCATCGCAATGTTCCGTCGCGCGTTCGGCGATTCGCCCGCGCATTACTTCGCGAAGCGCGCGCAGCCATAACGCGCCGCGGCTTTGCCCCGCCCCTATCCTCCTGCCAGTACAGCACCTGCCTTGACGTTGCTACAGCCGCCGTGCGACCGGCCGACGGGCTGACGATGTCGTGCCGGTACGCGTGAACGCGCCGGATTGAATGCGGGCGCAACGTATGGTCGCCCTCCCCTCCATCGAATCGATCGAGGAACACGCGGGGATGGGCCGGGAAGTCGAACACCAGACGCGTTTTTGAAACGGCGAGTTTGGATATTTAATAGAGCTATTGTGATAAGAAAAGTTATCCAAATGGCATCGCCATTCTCGAAACCAGGCCCTGCGAAAAACCCGGTCCGGCCACTCAACCGAACCGGAAAAAACGTGAAACGACTGCGGCATGGCACGCATCGTCGCAACGCAGGCGAATCTCAGCGCCGCGTGGCGAAGACGTCGATGCCGGTCAGCTCGGCGGACAGCGCCCAAAGGCGTGCGGCCTCTCCGGGATCGATCGCGTGCGGTCGCACCCCTGCTTCCTCGTCGCCCGTGGTCACGGTCGCGATGTCGCAGTCCTCGCAGTAGACCCCGCCGAGATTCTCCAGGCGCGGCGACGTGGCCGCCCACACCTGGGTCGCGGCACCTTGTGCGGTTGTCTTGAACGTCGGATCGATGGGCACCCCGTGCTCGTCCACCCAGCCTTGCGCCATCATTTCCGCGTGTGTCAGATGCCGCTGCAGCGGCGTGGCGATCTTGCCCGGATGCAGCGAATAGGCCCTTACGCCGCTGCGCGCGCCGAGCGCATCGAGTTGCACCGCAAACAGCGCGTTCGCGGTCTTGGCCTGTCCGTATGCGAGCCATTTGTCGTAGCCGTGCGCAAACTGGACGTCGTCCCAGCGGATCGGCGACAGCCGATGCCCCAGCGACGACACCGCGACGATGCGTGCGCCGTGGCCATGAGCGAGCACGGGCCACAGTCGGTTGACGAGCGCGTAGTGCCCGAGGTGGTTGACCGCGAACTGCGCTTCCCAGCCAGCGCCGACGCGCGTCTCGGGGCACGCCATGATGCCCGCGCTGTTGATCACGATGTGCACGTCGCGCCGTGCGTCGACGAAACGCGCGGCGAATGCGGTGACGCTGGCCAGATCGGCGAGATCGAGCGCGGTAATCTCGACGCCGTTCAGCCCGTGCGTCGCGGCGCGCGCGGCCTCGGGATCCCGTGCACCGACGACGACGCGCGCACCCGCCTGCGCGAGTGCGCGCGTCGTTTCGAGGCCCAGGCCCGAATGGCCGCCCGTCACGATCGCGGTCTGGCCGCCCAGATCAAGGCCGGCCAGCACGTCGCTGGCAGTCGATGCGGCACTGAAACCGGAATGCACGGGTATCTGATGACTCGTCATGGAAGACTCCTGAAGGGATGCATGACGCGCGCGGCCGTTCGTCGGCCGCGTCGATGCATGGCATTCATTGTCGGGTGACGTTCCTGGACTGTGAATGCAATAGAATCCGGTTTTTCGTCGAGATCGTCCGAGGGATGCATGGATCCGCTATCGGAGGTGCTGTCGCTGCTGGAAACGCGCGACTCCTATTTCACTGGCCTGCGCGCCGGCGGAGACTGGGCGATCGCCATTCCCCCGCCCGACGGGATCAAGTTCAATGCGATCGTCGAAGGTTCGTGCTGGCTGACGGTCGATGGTGCCGGTCCGCCCGTCCGGCTGCGCGCGGGCGATTGCTTTCTGCTCACGGCGCCTCGCGCGTTTTGGCTGGCGAGCGATCCCGCCGTCGCGCCGGTGGCCGCGGCGGATGTGTACGTGAATACCGAGAGCGGCATCGCGCACTACGGTGAGCCGACGAATTGTTTTCTGATCGGCGGCCGCTTCTCGTACGAAGACGGTGCGCAGCTGTTGCTCGGCGGCCTGCCTCCGGTGGTGGTCGTGAACGGCGAGTCCGAGCAGGCGGCGGTGATGCGCTGGGCGTTGCAGCAGCTCGCACACGAATTCGGCGCGTCGTCGCCGGGGGCGTCGCTCATGGTCAGGCAGCTCGGGCACATGATGCTGGTGCATATCCTTCGGCTCTACGTGACCGAGGGGGCGCCTGACAACACCGGATGGCTCGCCGCCTTCGGGGATGCGCGGGTCACGGCGGCGCTCAGCGCGATTCACGCGGCCCCTGCACGACGCTGGACCGTCGACGATCTCGCCGCGTGCTGCCATGTATCGCGTTCGACGTTCGCGCTGCATTTCAAGCGGCGGATGGGATTCGGGCCGCTCGAGTACGTGCTGCGCTGGCGGATGCAGCTCGCGATGCGCGAACTGCGCCGCTCGAACGTGTCCGTGTCGGCGATTGCGCAGCAGCTCGGTTACGACTCGGATAGCGCGTTCGGACACGCGTTCAAGCGCATCGTGGGTTGCGCGCCGCGCACCTATCGCGGTCTCGGCAGCGACCAGGCTGGCTGAAATTCGGCTGCAACCCGGGGCGAGCGACGACAGCCGGCACGCGTATCGAGCGCCGTTCGCACGGCGCCCCGATCGCCACGCTATTTCCGTCGCCCCCCGTACCGCCCGCGATCCCGGCCGGTGACGCGGTTCACGCATGTGCCACGCGCCGGCCGCCTCCCTCCTCCCCATTTGTTCCCCCGACGCAAGACTGTTGCTCCACGGTGGGTGTTCGAGATCGTGGCTGGCGCGCCTACAGTGGGCCCATCGGATTCATCGATCCGGTCGGCACCGAAGCCGAGAACCACTCACCTATCGAGGCATATCATGAGCGCATCCAAAGTCATCATCGTCACCGGCGCATCGCAAGGCATCGGCGCGGAAACGGTCAACGCATTCCGGGCCCGCGGCCATCGCGTCGTCGCAACGTCGCGTTCGATCGGGCCGTCGAACGATCCCGATCTCGTCACCGTCGCGGGCGACATCGGCGACGCGGCCGTCGCGCGGCGCGTGGTCGACGCCGCCATCGAACGTTTCGGTCGCGTCGACACGCTCGTCAACAACGCCGGCGTGTTCATCGCGAAGCCGTTCACGCAGTACACCGCGGACGACTACGCGCAGATCACGAGCGTCAACCTGAGCGGCTTCTTCCACGTCACGCAGCATGCGATCGCCGCGATGCAGAAGCACGGCAGCGGCCATGTGGTCAGCATCACGACGAGCCTGATCGATCACGCGAACAGCAACGTGCCGTCGGTGCTCGCGTCGCTGACGAAAGGCGGATTGAATGCGGCGACGAAGTCGCTCGCGATCGAGTATGCGAAGGCCGGCATTCGCGTGAATGCGGTATCGCCCGGCATCATCAAGTCGCCGATGCATGCGCCCGAATCCCATGCGACGCTCGCGTCGCTGCATCCGGTCGGCCGCATGGGCGAGATGAGCGACATCGTCGACGCGATCCTCTATCTCGACTCGGCGCCGTTCGTCACGGGCGAGATCCTGCATGTCGACGGCGGCCAGAGCGCCGGACATTGAGGCGCGGCGTCGAAACCGTGAGCCGGCGCGTCTATCGCGATGCGCCGGCCCGTTTGGCGCGTGTCGCGGCCACCGGCCTGGCGGGCGCGTGTGCCAGATGCTCGACGAGAAAATCAACGAACACACGCACGCGCGACGACAGAAAGCGCGCATGCGGATACAAAAGCATGAACGGCCGCGACCGGCCACCCAGGCCGGGCAACACTTCCACGAGCGTGCCGGCACGCAGATCCTGCTCGACGATGAAGCGATAGGTCTGGAACAGGCCCGCACCGCTGCGCGCGAGCGTCACACCGGCAATGTAGTCCCCCGACGTACTGTAGCTGCCGGTCGTGGCGACATCGATTCCCTCCGATCCATCGTTGAACAGCCACGGAATCGGCCGCCCGCTGCTCGGCAGCTCGAACTGGATGCATTCGTGCGCATGCAGGTCGTCGATGGCGGTCGGCATGCCTGCTCGCTTCAGATAGCCGGGCGTCGCGACGATCACGAGTTCGGCGTCCTCCAGCTTGCGTGCGACCAGGTTCGAATCGGCCGGCGCGCTGCCGCGGATCGCGAGATCGTAGCCTTCCTCGGCAAAGTCGATGTTGCGGTTGCTCAGGTGGGTTTCGACGCGCACGTCGGGATACCGCTCGCGAAACGCCGGCAATAGCGGCAGCACGCGATAGTGCCCGTACGGTGTCGGCATGCTGATCCGCAGCAAGCCGGCGGGTGTGGCCTGCTGGCCGGTCGCCTCGCGCTCCGCGTCGACGAGTTGCGACAGCGCGTCGCGGCATTGCTCGAAATAGCGGCGGCCGGAATCGGTCAGGCGGATCTGCCGCGTCGTGCGCACGAACAGCCGCACGCCGAGCCGCTCCTCGAGCCGCGCCACCGACCGGCTGACGGCGGCCGGCGTGACGCTCGCCGCGTTGGCCGCCAGCGTGAAGCTGCCGAGTTCGGCAGCGAGACAGAACAGCTCGATGCTGCCCAGCAGCAGATCGTCGAATTGTCGTTGCATGGGGCGATTCCTGCCGTCTCCGGCGTGTGGCGCGCGATGACGCCGAGTGTGCATGAATCTCGCGCGGGAAACCAGCGGGCACGCATGGCGCGATTCGTTACACCGCGTCGTGAATCAATTGCGCCGCCGACATTTACCGGCTTCGGCCGCGTGACTACAGTGATTCACAGGCAGCACCGATCGCCCGAACCCTTTTCCCGCAAGGAGCACGACATGACCGTCGAACAGAAACTGGCCGATCTCGGCCTCGCGTTACCCGAACCGCCGAACCCGCTCGGCAGCTATACGGCCGTCAGCGAAGCCGGCAACCTGCTGTTCATCTCGGGACAGCTGCCGCTCGTCGACGGCAGGATCGCCTATACCGGCCGCGTCGGCGAGCAGTTGAGTGCCGACGAAGGCAAGCATGCGGCCCGGCTCGCGGCGCTGAACGTGCTCGCGCAGATCCGCAGGCACCTGGGCGGGTTCGAGCGTCTGCGCAAGATCGTGCGCGTCGAGGGGCACGTGAGTTCGGCCGACGGCTTTTTCGGGCAGCCGGCCGTGATCGACGGCGCGTCGGACCTGTTCGCCGCCGTGCTGGGCGGCAAGGCGGGCCACGCGCGCTCGGCATTCTCCCAGCGTCAGTTGCCGGCCGATGCGGCCGTGATCCTCGTCGTGATCGCCGAGATCGACCCGGCGTGACGGTTCGGCCGCCCCACGGGGCGGCCAGCCATTTCCGGGGGCGCTTGCGCCCGCCCTGCCCGGATGCGTGGATTGTGCCGATCCTTCGAATATCAGGGATCGATCGCCGGGAATCCTTGTCTGGCAAAGCTGCACACGTTCCAGATACATTGAAATACAAAATATCGCATGCGATTTAATCGAACGCGCTTGACATGGGTGGTCGCCGCGACGAAACTCCATCGCATGCGATCGAATCGCATCTGAAACAAACCAGCCAACTGACGGAGCAAATGATGAGCAAGATCGAAACAGTGCTGTACACGGGCAAGACGCATACGACTTCGGGCGGTCGCGATGGCGCGGCGCGCAGTTCCGACGGCCGCCTCGACATCCAGTTGTCGTCGCCGGGCAGCGCCGGCACCGGCACCAACCCGGAGCAGCTGTTCGCGGCCGGCTGGTCGGCCTGCTTCATCGGCGCGATGCAGCTTGCGGCGCGTACCGCGAAGGTGACGCTGCCGGCCGACCTCGCGGTCGACGCCGAAGTGGATCTCGGCACCGCCGGCAACGCTTACTTCCTGCAGGCCCGGCTGAACGTGAGCGTGCCGGGGCTCGATCGCGACGTCGCGCAGCGCATCGTCGATGCCGCGCACCAGACCTGCCCGTATTCGAAGGCGACGCGCGGCAACATCGACGTCGACATCCGTATCGCTTGAACGATGCATCGGGCGGCCAAGTGCCGCCTGCCGAATGCCCGATTTCTTGTCTTTCTTTTCGAGGTGAATGATGAATACCCGACTGATCTCCGCCCTGCTCGTCGCTGTTTCGGCCGCTGTTGCCGCACCGGCGTTTGCCAGCGAATCCACCGTGACGCGGGCGCAGGTGCGCGCCGAGCTCACGCAACTGCAACAGGCCGGCTACCCGTTGAATCGCGCGACCGACGCAACCTATCCGGACGATCTCCAGGCGGCAGTCACGCAGATCCATGCGGCCGATGCGGTCGCAAGGACCGAGCAGGCTTCCGGCTACGGCAGCAACGGCGATGCGGCAACGCAATCGGGCCGCCGGCACGCGGTCAGCGTGGCCGACCGCTCGGTGTATTTCGGTCATTGAGCGCGGCGCATCGTCGATACGCGAACCCTGATTCCTTTCTATCCCTGTCCTGTCGAGGCAAATGATGAAAACCCAATTGATCGCCGCCCTTCTCGTGGCCGTTTCCGCATCCGCTGCCGCACCGGCGTTCGCCGATGCAACCGTCGTGTCCCGCGCGCAGGTGCGTGCCGAGCTCGTCCAGCTCGAACAGGCCGGCTATCGGCCGGGCCGCGCGAACGATCCGCACTATCCGGACGATCTGCAGGCCGCCCTGACGCGCATCCGCACGAACGACACCGCAGTGGCCGACGCAGCGACGTCCGGTTACGGCGGCGATGCCGTCGCCGCGACGCAGTCGGGCAGCCGGCCCGCGACGCGGATCGCCGAACGCTCGATCTACTTCGGTCATTGAACGAAACCGCGCTCGGCGCCGGTTGCCGGCGCGTGGTGCGCAACCGTTGAATCCCCATTTTCTTGTCGAGGTGAATGATGAAGACCCCACTGATCGCTGCCCTTCTCGTTGCCGTGTCGGCCGCCGTTGCTGCGCCGGCGTTTGCTGGCGAAAGCACCGTGACGCGTGCGCAGGTACGTGCGGAACTGGCCGCGCTGCAGCAGGCCGGCTACCTGCCGAACCGGCCCAACGACCCGAACTATCCGGACAATCTGCAGGCCGCGCTGCGCCGGGTCCACGACAACGATGCAGTCGCGGCCGAGTCGCAGGCGTCCGGTTACGGCAGCGACGCAGGCGGTGCGATGCAGTCCGGCAGTCGCAGCGCGGTTCGGCCCGTCGAGCGCTCGATCTACTTCGGTCATTGAGACGTCGTTGCTTCCGCAACCGTATCGAGCAGCGGCCGCGCGCCGGGCGATGGATGGCCGGCCGCATCGATCCGGCATTCGAAGCGATACACGATGGCGGGCGGAAAGTTCATCCACGCGACGCCGACCCGGACGGCACGCATGCGCATGGCCTCCAGGTAGCGCGCCGGGATCGGGCAGCGCGGCACATACGTGAACTGGTAGAACGCGCCATCGGCGGCCAGGTGACGCGCGAACGCGCAGTGAACGATCGCGACGGCCTGTTCGACCGGCATCGCGACGAGCGGCAACCCGCTCACGATCGCATCCGCGCGCGCCCCGCCGAAGAAGTCGCCCGTCATGCCGAGTTGCGCGGCATCCATCTGCATGATCCGTAACGCGGGAAACTGCTGTCGCAGCGCGTTCGCGAAAGCGGGATCGGCTTCCACCAGCACCAGCCGGTCGCTCGCGACGCCGCGCGCAAGCAGCGCACGCGTGAACACGCCGGTGCCCGCACCGAGTTCGATCACGGTGGCGCCGTCGTGCGGGATATCGGCGGTGATCAGCGCGGCGAGCGCCGGGCCGGACGGCGCGAGCGCGCCGACCCGGCGCGGATTGCGCAACCAGGTACGCAGGAACAGCATCCAATCAGGGATTCGCATCGGCAGGCTCCAGGCGGGATCGATCGGTCAACGACATGTCCGGCTAGGCGGCCGCTTGCGCGGCCAGGTAGCCTGCCGTGATGAACAGCGTGTTCCATAGCGCGATGCCGGCCGCGGCCCCCGACGCGAATCGCGTGAAGCTCGTTTCCAGCAGGCCGGCGAGCGCCGGGGCGACGAGCCGGACGAACGGCACCAGTTGCGACCAGAGTGCGAGCCGCGTGGGCCGCGTGCGGATGCCGTCGATCAGCGCATCCATTCTTGCGGGCTGCAGCCTGCCCAGCGGCGCGACGCGGCGCAGCAGGGTCAGCACGCTGTCTTCCGGCCACAGGTTGCCGAGCGCGTAATGCAGCAGGCAGCCCGCGAAGCTGCCGAGCGCCGTGACGACGATGGCCTCCGGCAGTGTCCATGCGCCTTGCGCACTCGCGGCGCCGATCATCGTCAGGAGCACGTGGGACGGCAGTACGGGGATCAGCCGTTCGATCAGCGACAGGCCGACGAGGCAGGCGATGCTGTTGGCGCTGGCCAGGCTGAGTGCGACGCCGAACGGGACGAGCGTGGCGAGCTGGTTCATCGCGCCACTCCCGCGCGGCGGGCGCGCAACACGTACAACGCGCACAACGTGCGCGACCTTCCATGCCAGAATGGCCCGCACCGGGGCGGTGCGAAGGTGGCGCTTCGAGCCGCATTGCATTGCAGCAACGGAATTGAAGGACGTGACACGGTCATCGCGAGCCTCTCGAGAAAACGCCAGATGCATTGCACCGGCAATGCGGCGAATGGCACGCATCGTGGCCCCCAGGCTTTAAGAAGTTTTTAATCGCGGTCGGTCAGGCTGGCGACCTCGACATTCGAGGAGCGAAACCGATGCATATCCTGTTGGTAGAAGACGATGTCATGCTGGCCGACGCGGTTTGTGCCGGCCTCCGGCAGAACGGCTGGCGCGCGGACTGGTCGGCCGACGTGCCGGCCGCGCGGCTCGCGCTCGTCGGCCACGACTACGATGCGGTGCTGCTCGACCTGCAGCTGCCGGGCGCGTCCGGTTTTACGCTGCTCGCCGCGATGCGCGCGAACTACGACCCGACGCCGGTATTGATCGTGACCGCGCGCGATCAGTTGAGCGACCGGATCCGCGGCCTCGACGCAGGTGCCGACGACTATCTCGTGAAGCCGTTCCAGCTGGACGAGCTCTATGCGCGGCTGCGCGCACTCACGCGCCGCAGCCAGGGCCGCGTGTCGGAGCGTCTGATCTACCGCGACGTGCACGTCGATCCGGCGCGCAAGGCCGTCACGCGCGCCGGCGAACCCGTTGCGCTCAGCATTCACGAATACCGCACGCTGCTCGCGCTGATGGAGCGGCAAGGCCGCGTCGTCACGCGCACGCAGCTCGAAGAGCGCGTGTACGGCAACGACAGCGAAATCGAAAGCAACACGATCGCGGTGTACATCCATCAACTCCGGCGCAAGCTCGGCGACGAACTGATCGTGACGGTGCACGGCTTCGGCTATCGCGTCGGGGAGAGCCCCGCATGAAGTCGCTGCGCGTGCGCCTGCTCGCGACCGTGATGGCGGCGGTCGTCGTGTTCTGGGCGAGCTGGGGGGCGTTTCTCGGCATCGGCCTGTGGCGTGAACAGCGCGGCTGGCGCGACAGCATGCTCGAGAGCGCCGCGCAACTGCTGCTCCTGTCGTTGCCGGATGCGATCGATCGCCTGCCCGCGGCGAACGCCCAGGCGGTGGTGCCGAACACTGCGTATGGCAAATACGACGTCGCGTTCCAGGTCTGGGTCGACGGCCGCAACGTGATGCACAGCGCGGATGCGCCGGGGCCGGCACTCAAGGCCGACCTGCGGGACGGATACGGCGTGAGCACCGGTCGCGGCGCCGCGCACGACGAGACCTGGCGGGTCTACTCGCTGTCGGATCCGGCGGGCCGGATTCACGTACAGACCGGCGGCCCGGCCACGACCTGGCAGGAGAAGGCGAACAACGCGCTGCAACTCGGCCTGTTCAATACGGCGGTGATGCTCGCGATGCTGGGCGTCGTGATCTGGTGGGTGATTCGCTGGTCGTTCGGGCCGGTGCGCGACGTCCAGCAGGCGATCCAGCGGAAGGCCGCGTTCGATTTCTCGCCGTTGCCGCTGGTGACGCTGCCGCGCGAACTCCGCCCGCTCGTCGAGTCGTTCAATCGGCTGCTCGCGCGGCTGAGTCAGGCGGTCGACACCGAGCGCCGTTTCATCGGCGATGCGGCGCACGAGTTGCGCACGCCGCTCGCGGCGTTGTCGGCCCAGGCAGAAGTGGCGTTGCAGGCGAACAGTCTGGCGGACAAGAACGAAGCACTGCGTCGGCTCGCCACGGGCGTCGAGCGCAGCACACGGCTGTCCGGGCAATTGCTCGAACTGGCGCGGCTGGATGCCGGTTCGCGCGCCGAACAGCATGGGCCGGTGGAACTGTCGCGGCTCGTTGCGCTGATCGCGAGCGACTTCGACGCGGCCGCGCATGCGCGCGGACAGACGGTGCGGGTCGCGGTCGAACCGGTGCGCGTCTGGGGCGATCTGGACGAGATCGCGATTGCGGTGCGCAACCTGCTCGACAACGCGTTGCGTTACGGCCGTGACGGCGGACGGGTCGAGATCACGTGCGACATCCCTGCCGATACGGATGGGGCGCGGGTCAAGCTGCGTATCGCGGACGACGGGCCCGGCGTACCGGCCGGCGAGCGCACGCGGATCTTCGAACGCTTTTACCGCGTACCGGGTACGGCCCCGCCGGGCAGCGGCATCGGCCTGTCGCTGGTCGCGCGCATCGCCGAGTCGCACGGTGGGTCGGTCGAGGTGGCGGCCGGTATCGGCGGGAACGGGCTGGCGGTGATCCTGTCGTTCCCGATCTGGGTGGATCCGGAGCGCTGGCAGCGCTAGCGCGGCGTGCCGTGTCGGCGACGCGCCGTGCCCTGCCCGTCCGTTCCCGGTCTATGCTGTGCCACCGACACCTTCAATCGAGGAGCAGCCGATGTCCGATGCAACGACCGGAAACGCGACAGGCAGTGCGCACCCGCTCGACCGAGTGGTGTGGAATGCGCTGACGGGCCGGCAGCGCCGCTTTGCGCTCGGCAACGACCGTGCATGGCGGTTTCCGGCGACCGTCGCACCGTTTGCCGCGATCGAGGACACGAGCGCGGCTTCGTTCGACGCGTTGCGCGCACTGATTGCCGCGCACGGGCCGGCGGCACTGGTCACGCCGGACGAGGTCGAGCTGCCGGCGGGATTGTCGGCGATCCGGCGTGCGAACCTGCTGCAAATGGTCTGGCAAGGGACGCTCGACCCGGCGCCCGAATCCGGACATGTCACGCTCGCCGAAGCCGACGTGCCGGACATGCTCGCGCTGACCACGGCCGCGCAGCCCGGCCCGTTCGGCCCGCGCACGTTCGAGCTCGGCCACTACATCGGCATCCGCAGCGAAGGCCGGCTGGCCGCGATGGCCGGCGAGCGGATGCAGGTCGACGGGTATACGGAGATCAGCGCCGTGTGCGTGGATGCCGCGTTCCGGCGGCAAGGGCTGGCGGCACGTCTGATGCGGGCGTTGATTGCGGAGATCGAGGCGCGCGCGGATACGCCTTTCCTGCATGTCCTCACGTCGAACCAGGTGGCGATTGAGCGCTATCTCGCCCTTGGTTTCGTCGTCCGCCGCGAGATGCACTTGCTGGTGCTGGGCGACGCGCAAGCATGACGATGCGGCCGGCGCGATACACGTGCCGGCCGCTGGTTGTCCGGGCGTTTATTCGTCGGTCGACCGGATCAGGTTGCCGCGCAGCGTGACGATCGCCTTCTGCATCTTCGCGAATTCGTCCGGCTTCAACCCGGTGGCTTCGACCAGATTCATGTCGAGCCCCTTCTCGCGCAAGCGGCGGCCGCTCTTCGTCAGGCTGACGAGCACCTGGCGTTCGTCCGACGGATCGCGGTGCCGCTCCAGGTAGCCCATCGCTTCGAGCTTCTTCAGGATCGGCGTCAGCGTATTGGATTCGAGGAACAGTTTCTCGCCGAGCTGGCCGACCGTCTGGTTGTCCTGCTCCCACAGCGCAATGATCGTGATGTATTGCGTATAGGTGAGGCCGAGCTCTTCGAGGATCGGCTTGTAGGCCTTGCCGAACGCGAGGTTCGCCGAGTAGATCGCAAAGCACAGGAACTCGGACAGCTTCGGCGCGGCGGCCGATGGTGCTTCGGTCGGTTTCATGAACGTCCTCCAGCGACGCGAACGGTCGCAGATAGACGCATTATATATCGCGTGCGATCTTATCGTAAGCATGATAATCGGCCTCGATGAACCGGCGGAGTGGCGCGACCCTGCCGGCGGGCCGTCAGTCCGCCCTGCGGCGCTTGCCGGTCTGCGCGCGACTGGACGACATCAGCGTGCATTGCACCGGATGCGCGATTTCGGTCGCGAGCCCGCCTGCTGCGAACAGCAGGATCATCAGCCAGCGCTTCATGCGTCCTCCACGACCGAGAGGCTCGCGCCGTCGGCGACCGTCGCGTCGAGCGCATACGGGTCGATGCCGTTGAGACAGCCAAGATTGACGCGCCAGCAGGCGGGGTCCTTGCGCGTCTGATGGAACGGATAGATGCCGCAATGGCTGCAGAAATAGTGACGGGCCGTGCGCGTGTTGAACTGATAGCACGTCAGCGCGCCCTCGCCCTCGACGATCTTCAGTTCGTTGGCGGCGAACATCGGGCTCATCAGCGCGCCGCGCCGGCGGCACAGGCTGCAGTTGCAGCGCACCGCCGGCGTAATGGCGGTTCGGACTTCGAATTTGACGGCCCCGCAATGGCAGGACCCTTTGAACCAGGTTGCAGACATGATGCACTCCAGAAGAGGTCATGCCTGCTTTATAGCGGACGCCCGAACGTGCGTTGTATCGCGATGTATCCGCGGTTCGTACAGATACAGAACATTGCAAATCGGCGGCGGTCGGCGAAGTATCGGCGCGGCGATCGGGGTGCGTTCGCCGATCGCCGGCATGTGCTTGCGTCCCGCCGCTCGCGAATCGTGCGATCAATCCAGCACGTGCTGCATCCGCTCGATCGCCGCCCGCGTTTCGCGTTCGAGCGCGGCGAACAGCTCGGCAGCCGGCAGCGACCGCACGAGCGGCGCCGCCTGCCCGGCCCACTGCGCGCCGTAGCCGAATTCACCCTTCGCCTTCGCAGCCGCATGCAGCGCCTTGCCGGCGTCGTACGCGATCGGATAAGCGGGCGTGGCCGGTGCGTGCGGGTCGTCGCCGAGCGCGGTCAGCCGGTTGGCGATGCCGCGCGCGATCCGGCCGGAGATCGCGGCCGTGAACGTCGTGCGGCGTGCCGCATCGCCAAGCAGCGCGCGGCGATAACCGTCGTCGATCGACGTCTCCGGGCACGCGACGAACGCGGTGCCGAGCTGGGCGGCCTGCGCGCCGAGCGCGAGCGCGGCGGCGATGCCCTCGCCGTCCATGATGCCGCCAGCGGCGATCACCGGCAGCGCGCATTCGCGCACGATCAGGCGCGTGAGCGCGAACGTGCCGAGCCGATCGTCGTGCGCGGTCGAATCGAACACGCCGCGGTGCCCGCCCGCTTCGATTCCCTGCGCGACGATCGCGTCGATGCCGGCCGCAGCGATCTGCTGCGCCTCGTCGAGATTCGTCGCGGCCGCGAACAGCGTGATGCCCGCGCGCTTGAGCGCGGCGATCACGTCCGCGGACGGCAGGCCGAAGTGGAAGCTGACGACGGCCGGCTTTTCTTCGACGAGCATCGCCTGCATCGCGTCGTCCGCGATGAAACTCGTATAGATCTCCGACAGCGATGCGGGCGGTGTCGCGCCGTATTCGCGGAATGCCGGCGCGAGCCAGTCGAGCCACGCGCGTTCGACGGCCGCGTCGGCGTGCGCCGGCCGGTGGCAGAACACGTTGATGTTGAACGGCTGGTCGGTGAGCGCGCGCGTGTCGCGGATCATCTTGCGGGCGCCGTCGGCGTTCGTCGCGCCCACGCCGAGCGAGCCGAGCCCGCCCGCATTCGACACGGCGGCCGCCAGCGCCGGCGTGCTGACGCCGGCCATCGGCGCCTGGACGATCGGTGCGCGCATGCCCAGCGCGCGCAACGGCGTCCGGTTGTCGGTCGATTGATTCATGTTGCTTGCCTCCTGCAAGATCCGTCATCGAAATGCTTCGGCCGGATGGGGGCCGAAACGCGTGAGTCGGGTGCGGATCGGTGCGCGTTCGTCGTGCTTTGCGCGCAACCGGTCACGTGAAAGCCATGTCGAAAGCGATGGGCGGCCGTGCGGTGCGGTGTCTGCGACTGCGGCGTCCGCGACGCGCGGTGAACGTGTACGCAGCCGCCGCTTCCCGGCGCGCACCCCCGCAACTGCGCCCATCCTACGCCAGCCCGCGATCCGCCGGCCAGCCGCTATCGGCCGCGCGCCCAATGCGCGAGCCCCGCGCAGGCCGCCAACAGCGCACCCGTCACGAAGAACACCGAATGCAGCCCCAGCGCGACGCCGATCTGCCCGCCGATCACCGGGCCGATCACCTGCCCGCTGAACTGCGCGGACTGCAGGTAGCCGAGCATCTGCCCGGTCGCACGCTCGTCGACCGATTGCCGCACGAGCTTGCCGATCGACGGCAGCAACCCCGCGAGCGTCATGCCCATCAGCACACGCAGCGCGCCAAGCTGCCACCAGTGCGTGACGAACGCCTGCGGCACCATCGCGAGCGCGGTCAGCAGCAGGCAGCCGATGATCACGTTCCAGCTGCCGATCCGGTCGGCCAGCGCGCCGAGGCGCGCGGCGGTCAGCATGCTGCCGAGCGCCGAACACGCCATCACGACGCCGGCGACGCGCGCCAGGTGATCGCCACCCACGCCGAGGCCGCCGATATAGACGGTGATGATCGGCTCGATCGACATGTTCGCGAGCAGCACCATCATCGCCGTCACCAGCAGCGCGGCGACCGCCGCGCGATTCGTGCGATGCGGCGTGCCGGCCGCCGCGCTCGCGGAGCGCGTTCCGGCATCGGTGCCCGCGTGGAAGTCTTCCTTCACGACGAAGATCGTCAGCAGCGCGGCGACGGCGATCATCGCGCCACCGGCGAAGAACGTGCCGCGAATGCCGAGCCAGCCCGGCAGCAGCCCGCCGACGAGCGGCCCGACGAGATTGCCCGCGAGCGCGCCGGTCGACAGGATGCCGAGCGCCCAGCCCGCGCGTTCGCGCGGCGCCTGGGTGCCGACCATCACGGTCGACGCCGACGCATAGCCGCCGACGAGCCCCGCGAGCAGCCGCAGCGCGACGAGTTCGGCCACGTTGTGCGCGACGCCGATCAGCGACATCACGATCGCCATGCCGATCGCCGCGCGCACGAGCATCGGCTTGCGGCCGAAACGGTCCGCGAGGCGGCCCCACAGCGGCGCGGTGACGGCCGTGCCGAGAAACGTCGCGCCGAACGCGATGCCCGACCACTGGATCACCGCCGACTGCGTATCGACGCCGAGCTGCCGCACGTACAGCGGCAGGAACGGCAACAGCATGCTCAGGCTGACGAGCGTCGTGAACGAGCCGAACACGCAGACGGCGAGATTGCGCCGCCAGTAGCGCGCGTTGCGTTCGGCATAGCTGGCGGCGGGCCGTTCGGCCAGTGCCGCGGCGGATGCATGCGAGATCGTGCTCATTGCACCCTCGCCGTCGCGGTCATCGGTGCGGGAACGCCCTGCGCGGTGAAGATCACCGGCAACGGCACGCAGGCGAAACGGGCAATGCCGATAGCGGACACCACGCGGTGCGTCAGTCCGAACGCACGGGCGCGAGGCGGGGCGGGAAGCGCTTGATGCATGTTGACCTCCATTCGCTGGACGGACGCCAGGCACGTCCATCGGTTGAAGGAAGTCTAGATTGAGTCGAATGCCGGGAGAATCCTCGTCATGCGAAAGCCATTCTTCCGCATTCCGGTTCAATCGCCGTCGGTGATGGCCGCCAGCCGCGCGAAGTGCTCGCGCAGGCGCGGCGCCGCGAAATCGACGAAGGCGCGCACCTTCGGCACCGAAAGGCGTCCGTAAGGCGTGACGAGATGGATCGGCAACGGCGCGTGTTCGCTGTCGCGCAGCACGATCCGCAGCGTGCCGTCCCGTACCGGTTCGGCGACGTGATACGAAAAGAGCCGCGTGACGCCGTGCCCGGCGACAGCCGACGCGACCGCGCCGCGGATCGTGTTGATGATGAAGCGCGGCGCGAACGGGACGACCTGCGGCAGTGCCGACGGCGTGGAGGGCGGAAAGCTCCACGAGTCGAGGCCGAAGTGCGTCATCGAGATGATCCGGTGCTGCGCGAGATCGGCCGGTGTTTCGATCGCCGGATGCTGCGCCAGGTAATCGGGCGATGCCACGACGACCCGCCGCACCGCGCCGACCGGAATCGCGACCAGCGTCGAATCGGTCAGGTGCGCGATCCGCAGCGCGACGTCCATCCCTTCGTCGATCAGGCTGACGGGGCGGTCGAGCAACTGCAGGCGGATCGACACGGCCGGATGGCGTTCGATGAATTCGTCGAGCAGCGCGCGCAGCACGTCTTCGCCCGCGGCGACGGGTGCGGTGACCGTCAACAGGCCGCGCGGCGCCGAGCGTTCATCGGCGACCAGCATGTCGGCTTCCTCGAGATCGGACAGGATGCGGCGGCACGCGGCCGCATAGCGTTCGCCGGCCTCGCTCAGCCGGATCGTCCGGGTCGTGCGGTACAGCAGCGCGGTGCCCGTGTGTTCTTCAAGGAACGCAATCGCGCGACTGACCGCCGCCGGCGACCGGCCGAGCTTGCGGCCCGCGCCCGCGAGGCTGCCCTCGTCCAGCGTGGCGACGAACACCTTCATCGCATCGATTCGATCCATGGTCTGTGTGGGCTGGGTGCGAACGGTCGTGTGATGGGCGGCAGGCAAGCGAGCGACCAGTCTACCGCACGCCGGCGCGGTGCCTTGCCCGGGGGACACTGCACGTGCGGTTTTGGCCCTACAATGCGCAGGCGAAGTAACCGCATGACCGGCCGTCAGGGTGCCGCGTTCCTCGAACGCAGCGTCCGACATTCAAGCGGTTCCGCTGAATAACGAACAACATCCATAACAGCACTCATGAAAAGAAGAACATTTCTCGCGCTGCCCGCCGCGGCAGCGTCCGGCATGCTCGCCGGCTGCGCCGATTTCGGTCCCGTCACCAAGGCGTGGATGGAGGATTCGAAATACGACGAAACCTTGTCGACCTTCCTGATTACCGCAGACGGCAAGCAACTCGTCGTGCTCGGCCAGAAGTATCACTACATCTTCGAGATGCCGCCGGGCCTCGCGACGGTACTCACCGCGCCCTATCGTCCCAAGATCCACACGGCGTTCAACGGTTTCGAGACGCACGGCGACACGATCACCGGTCGATACGCGATGAGGCTGGATTACTCGGATGCGCCAACCGGCTCCGACGTGCGTGAGCGTGCGCTCGCGGACGGTTTCAAGCAGGAGAGTGGCTACCTGGCGTCGAAAGGCACGATCAGCGGCAAGCGCTATCTGCCGAACGATGTCACGCCTTCGTCGGTCCCGCAGGCGTTCAATCGTCCTTACCATGTCACGGTGACGGACAAGCTGACGGCTGTCGGCCACGGCGCCAAGCTGGCGTTGTCGCCGATCGCGATGGCGGCCGATGGCGCGCTGGGCCTGCTCGGCCTCGCCCTGTTCCCGATCGCGCTCACCACCTTCATCATCGTAGCGAGTTGAGACCGGAATCCAGGATGAAATCCCCTGCCCGTACGATGTTCCGAATCGGCTGCGTGGCGACCTGCCTGGCCTTCGCCCAACACGCCTTCGCCGAAAGCGACTGGGACGCGGCGCGTCATGTCCGTACCGACTGGGTGTTCGCGTCGATGAAGGAAAGCGACGTGCGGCCCACGCTCGATCGCGCGCTGAAGGACCAGGCGCGCTGGGCCGGCCAGCCCGGCAACGCGCCCGATGCGGGTGCGTTCCAGTGCACGAAGCTCTCGTTGCCGCCGCCATCGGCCGAAGCCCAGGCCGCGTTTGACGCGGCGCCGTCGCCGCGCGGCCGCGACGCCGACATCGCGTATGCGAAGGCGGCATCGCTCGGTTCGTGGCGCGCGGCCGCGCGTCTGGCGAGCAGTTCGCTCGACGACGAGGATTGGGAAGGTGCGCAGCCTGCGATTGCGTGGCTGCTCGTTCATCACGTGCCGGCCGGCTACAACAAGCTCGCGGATGTCTTGCAGGCAATGTCGGGCTACGACGGCGAAACGCCCGGCGAGGGCATGAGCGGAATGATCGCGTCGCTGCGCTGGCGCGCGGCCCGCGAAGGCGATCCGGTCGCGCAGATGGAGATGGCCGACCTGTTCGACAAGCTGGGCAAGACCGATCTCGTCACCGCGTTGCGCGCCTGCGCGACGCAGCAGAATCCGGCGCTCAAATGAAGCGAGCCGGTACGCCGCGATGACGTGCGGTGTACCGGCTCGTGTGGTGACGGTGTCGCATCAGACTTCGTACCGCACCGCGTGCGCTTCGGTAGGCAGCGGCAGATCCCAGCGCAGCAGCATCGCCTCGAGCGCGCGATTCGTCAGCGACGTGTCGCGCCGCGCGTTGCGACGCAGCAGTTCCGCGCGCGGCTGTTCGAGGTAGACGAGCGTCACGTCGGCGCCGTACGCAAACAGCAGGTCGAGCGTCTTCTTGCGCATTAGCGGCGACAGGTTCGTCGCGTTCCACACGAATGGTTTCTGTTCGCGCAACAACGCCTTCGCGGCGTCGACCGCATGGTGCGCGACCGCGCCCTCGTTCTGGCCGTGGCGCAGCCCCAATGCGTCGCGTGCATCGTCAAACGACACGACCGGCAGAGCCGGATGATGCCGCGCAACCCACGTGTTCTTGCCCGACGCGGGCAGGCCCGACATCACGATGACCTGCGAGCCCGGCGTGCGGAACAGCGGATAGTCGGGATGCACGTCCGCGCCGCGAAAGTAGCTGAGCGCCGTGTGCGCATCGGCGAACGCGCGTGGCTGGCCGTAACAGCCCTCTTCCCGCGCCAGTTCGCGCAACAGTTCGATGTTGTCGAGCACGCGCTGCGTGTCGTCGCAGATACGCCCGCGCATGTCGGCTTCGGCGAGCAGGCACAGCAGCGGCAGGCTGACCTGCCACGACAGCTCACGTGCGATGAACTCGGGCGTGCCGCGGCGCGACCCGCTCATCGCGAAGAACGGCACCTGGTGTACGGCGATCATCCGGCAGATCGCTTCGCGCACCGCGAACGGCACGCCGGCATCCCACAGCGCGATCCGTGCATCGATCGCGCCCTTGCGCGAGTGGCCGGGATGGCCGATCGCACCGGTGACGGGATCGACGACCGTCGTGCTGTACTTGGCGATGTCATGCAGCAGCGCGGCCAGGAACACGATCTCCTGATCCGCGCGCGACGCGGCCTGGTACCCGGGCAGCGCAAGCAGCGCATCGATCACCATCATCGTATGCGTCCACACATCGCCTTCGCCGTGGTGCGCAGGCGCCTGCGGGGTCGTCTTCGCGTGTTCGAGCGCGGGAAACGCCGCGAGGCACGCACGATAGTCCGGCTGCCGGCCGGGCGCAGGCACGAGTGCCTGCAGTTGTTCGTACTTCATGATCAAGACTCCTCTCGAAACGGCGATCGACCGTTCCGCATTCATGGGTTCGGTTGCGCAGCGGGGATCGATGCCCACGTTACCGTCGGGCGCGGCGCATACAGGTCGACATCCGGCGCGAGCAGGTTCGGGATGAACGGCTGCTCCGAGTGGTGGCGCGCCGATTCGAGAATGGCCTGCACGAAATCGTGGCGCACCCACTTCAGGCGCGCGGTCGTCGTGTCGTCCGTCTCGACCTTCACGTAGAGCCCTTCGGAGCGCTCCGACTGGTCGCACTGCTGCCATGCGCGGGCGAGGTCGAGCCCCTGCCGCCGCACCGTTTCCTCGAACGCGCGACGCCAGTTTGGTGTCTTCGCGAGCGACGGGCCGAGCCATGCCTTCAGGTCGGCGAGCCGCGCCGGCGCGATGCCTTCGTACAGCACGGGCACCGACAGCACGGGCCCGTCGGCGAGCAGCGCGCGACGCGCAGGCGTCGACAGGAAGCGGCCCGTCGTGCGGTCGAACACGTCGAATTCGAAGAAGTGATGCGGCAGCGCGTCGTAGAACACCGTGTGTTTCTTGCTCATCGTCTCGCCGTACATCACGTAGCGATCGCCGAGGCGATCGAGCAGCCAGCCGGCGTGGGCGGCGGCCCAGGTCTTCACGAAACCGAACTGCCGCTCGCGGCCGCCGCCGGCCAGGTAGTGGCCGCGCGACTGCAGCAGCAGATCACCGGCCGGGCTGAAGCTGATGCCCGTGTTCGCGCCGTCGAGCTTTTCCTCGACGACGAGATGGGCGCCCGCGAGGGTGCGATAGGGAACGTGGTCGTGACCTTCGTCGCCGTCCTGCAGGCGCGAGCCTTCGAGATGCGGCGTGCGCGGGTAGCGGGCAAGGTCGAGCGATTGCGCGTAGGCGCGAAAATCCAGCGTCATGGTCTTTCTCCGGAAACAGGGGAAAAAGCCGACGACGTGAACGAACGATGGGGTGTGCGTTGCGGTGTCAGTGCGGGTCCGGGCGCGTTCCTGCGATCGACGTTCCGGCGCCGCGAGGCAGACGGAAACGGGCAGGACGACACGCGGCCGGGACGGCAGTCGTCGGCGTATCAGGCGAAGGGACGAATGTTTGCGGGCACTTGGATCACCGATTCGATGAGGGTTCAGGGATGAAGCAGGCGGATGCTACGAAACGGCTTTTGCGCTGTCAAGCGTGGCGGGAGGCATCCGTTGCGGCCGTCTGCAAGCGCCGGATGCCTGCTGAGGCGTGCTTGGCGCCCGATCGATACGGAAATGATCCGGATTCCTATTTGTGTGTTTTTCACCACATCGGGCGATGATTCGATGGGCAACGCGGCGCTGCCCGCTTGCTGCGCCCGTCGCGGGCATGCTAGAGTCGCCGCCATTCCGATCAACCCCTCACTCGCAAGGAGAAAAAAATCATGACGTCACGCCAACACTCCTCCCGTCGCGGGTCGTAGTTCGGGTTTTTCGCGTCCGTTCGTTTCATCGTTCACGCCAAGCAGCACCACACATCGCCGTCACGGCGATGAGCCGGGTCGTTCCGATCCGGTCGTGCCGCCCTCTTCCCGACTTCCGATGTCGGGCAGCGCATGGTTGCGCTGCCTGCGCCATGGCCCGCCGTTCTACTTTTTCATCGAACGGAAACCTCCATGGGCAATTCCATGCAATACCTGGCCAAGCACATCACGCTGTGCGCTTGTGCCACCACCTGGATCGAAGGTGAGGCGATCCGGCAGCTCGAACACGCTGCCACCCTCCCCGGCATGCGGCGCGTCGCCGGCATGCCCGATCTTCATCCTGGACGCGGCTACCCGGTCGGCGCTGCGTTCTTCTCGACAGGCCAGCTGTATCCGGCGCTGATCGGCGGCGATATCGGCTGCGGGATGGCGCTGTGGCAAACCGCGCTCGATGCGCGGCGCGTCAGCGCGTCGAAGCTCGCGAGCCGGCTCGGCTCGATCGACGCCACGCCGGATGCCAGCTGGCAGCCGTGCATTGCGGCCGCCGGGTTCGCGGATCACGCGTTCGCGGCGTCGCTCGGCAGCGGCAATCATTTCGCGGAGGCACAGCGGATCGACGCGGTGTACGACGCCGATGCCGTCCAGGTGCTCGGTCTCGACCGCGACCGCCTGCTGCTGCTGGTGCACAGCGGGTCGCGCGGCTTCGGCCAGTCGATCCTCGAGCAGCACATGCGCGAGCACGGCTACAACGGTCTCGACGACACCGATGCCGCCTGCACCGCGTACCTCGCGCGTCATGATGCGGCGTTGCGTTATGCGGTCGCGAATCGCGACCTGATCGCGCGGCGCATGCTGGCGCGCTGGCGTACCGACGGCCAGTGCGTGCTCGACGTGAACCACAACCTGGTAAGCCGCGCGAACGTCGGCGGCGAGCCGGGCTGGCTGCATCGCAAAGGTGCGACGCCGGCCGATGCAGGGCCGGTCGTCATTCCCGGGTCGCGCGGCGACTACAGCTACCTCGTTGCGCCGGTGCGGCCCGACGATACGGCCAGCCTTGCGTCGCTGGCGCACGGTGCGGGCCGCAAGTGGGCGCGCGGCGATTGCAAGGGGCGCCTCGAACGGCGCTTCACGCCGTCGCAGCTCACGCGCACGCCGCTCGGCAGCCACGTGATCTGCGAAGACCGCGAACTGCTGTACGAGGAAGCGCCGCAGGCCTACAAGCCGATCGACAGCGTCGTCGACGCGCTCGAGGCGGCCGGCCTGCTGCGCAAGCTCGCGCGGCTCGCGCCGGTGCTGACCTACAAGACGTCCGCGGAGGCTGACCGATGCTGATGCAGATTTCTTCAGCGCACGGCCCGCTGGAGTGCCAGCTCGCTGCGGCCAATGCGTTGCGGCGCCTGCAGGCGGAAGCCGACGCGCAGCGCGTCGTCGTGACGGTGCTCGATGCGCAGCCGGGCGAGCGGCCCGGCACGCTGCGCTCGGCGCTGCTCGATCTCGACGGCGATGGCGCGCAGGCGCTTGCCGAGCGCTGGACGGGCACGCTGCAATGGATTTGCGCAAGCCCGTACCGGTTGCGCCATCCGCGCAAGAACTGGTTCATCGGCGTCACGCGCTGTGCCGACGCGCAGCCGCTGCCGGATGGCGACGTGCGGTTCGAAGCGATGCGCGCACGCGGGCCGGGCGGCCAGCACGTGAACAAGACGAGCTCCGCGATTCGTGCGACCCATGTTGCGACCGGCCTGTCGGTGCGTGTGGAAAGCGAGCGCAGCCAGCACGCGAACAAGCGCCTGGCGCTGCAGTTGCTGCAGGTGCGATTGCAGCAGGAAGCCGACCGTCATGCGTCCGATGCGCGCCGGCAACGGCGAATGCAGCACTTTGCGCTGGAGCGCGGCAACCCCGTGCGCGTGTTTTACGGGGCGGCGTTCGTGCCGGCTGACTGAGCATGAGCGCCTGGCCGCCGGCGGCTGTTGCGCCGGCGGTCACGCAACGGCGCTCATGGTTTTCCCGGCCCGCCGGCAGCGTGCAAGCGTAACCGGTTCCCGCGCGTGACCGTGCGCCACGCAGGCCGCACGGGCCTGCCGCGCGCGTGCCGCCTGCCGCGTGTTCCGTACCCTTTCTGCGCAGGAAAGGACGCTTGAAACATCCGCAATTATCACGTGCCGCGGATTTGCCCACCATGTGTCGGACGATCGGTACAGCCCGCTTATCCGGCCCTTTCTCGGGCCGTGCGGTGCCTGCCGCCACGTCGTGCGACCGGGTGCAGTGCGCCGGTCGCGAACGGCCGGGCCACGCGCCACGGCGTATCGATAATCAGGAGACGCGATGAACAGCCATTCCCTCGATCTCGGCGGCAACGCGGGCGGACCCGCGCCCGCACGACCGCCGGCCACTGCCGCCGGCGTCGGCGCCGATGCGTCGGCCCTCCCCGCCCGCCGTGTCACGCTCGGCGATTTCATGGACGACCTGCCGGTTGGCGCTTTGCACCGGTTCGTCGTCTGGGTGATCGGCATCGGGTTGTTCTTCGACATGTACGAGATCTTTCTCGTCAGCACGATCGGGTCCGCGTTGCAGAACGAATACGGCCTGAGCCGGCAGAGCACCGATTTCAAGCTGCTGCTGGCATCGGCATTCATCGGCATGTTCGTCGGCGCGATGTGCCTCGGCAGCCTTGCCGACCGCATCGGCCGGCGCAAGGCGTTCCTGCTGACGCTCACGTGGTACAGCGCGTTCTCGCTGGTCGGCGCGTTTTCGGTGAATGCCGACATGCTCGTCGCGTGCCGGTTCCTGACCGGCATCGGCGTCGGCGCGATCTACCCGGTCGCCGACAGCTTCCTGTCCGAGATCCTGCCGAAAGAAAAGCGCGGGCGGCTCGCCGCGTGGGCCTATACGACTTCCTATGTCGCGGTGCCGCTCGTCGGCTTCCTCGCGCTGTGGCTGAACCCGCTGCAGGTGGGTGGCGTGGCGGGCTGGCGCATCATCCTCGCAATCGGCAGCCTCGGCGCCGTGTATGTTCTGCTCGTCCAGCACCGGTTGCCGGAAAGCCCGCGCTGGCTGCTCGCGCAGGGGCGCACCGCGGATGCGCACGCGGCATTGCGGCGCTTCGCGGAAGGGACCGGCGTGCGCGTGCCCGAGCAGTTCGCGGAACCGGTAGAACCGCAGCGGCCGCTCGGGCTCGGCGAGCGTATCGCGCTGCTGCGCCGCGAGCCCTATGGCGCGCGCTACCTGATGCTCGCGATTTTTCACCTGTTCCAGGGCGTCGGCTATTACGGCTTCGGTACGCTGGCCGGCACGGTCGTGAAGAGCCGCGGTTTCGATGTGACGGACAGTACGCTGTTCATCGCGCTGTCGTTCATCGGCTATCCGATCGGTTCGCTGCTGTCGATTCCGCTGCTCAACTGGATCGAACGCCGCACGCTCGTGATCGTGTCGATCCTGTCGATCGCCGTGTTCGGGCTGTGCTTCGCCTACTCGGGCCATACGATGCTGATCGTCGGCTTCGGGTTCCTGACGACCTGCGCGTCGAACGTGTTCAGCAACGCGTATCACGTGTACCAGGCGGAGATTTTCCCGGCGCGCGTGCGCTCGACGGCGATCGGCAGTACCTATGCGCTGTCGCGGATCGTCAGCGGTGCGCTGCCGTTCGTGTTGCTGCCGGTACTCGCCAGTTATGGCGCGGGTGCGATGTTCGGTGTGATCTCGATTGCGCTCGGTATCGTCGCCGTCACGCTGCGCGTGCTCGGGCCGCTGACTACGCGGCGCAGCCAGGATGAGATCAATCCGGTTTGAGCGGTTGTCGATGCGGGCGCGTGGGAACGCGCTCCCGCATCATGCCTGGGGCTTTGCGACAAGGACGCTACGATGATATTCCCGCTTGAGAAACGACGACCGTAAATTCGATCCCCGATTCAAAATCCAGCGTCGTGGTCGAGAACCGCGGATCGTCGTCGAGGTAGTGCTTGTACGGTCGAACGGCGTCCTCGGCCGTGTACATGTTGTCGGCCAGTACGACCGATCCCGGGCGCAGCAGGCGCTCGATCTCCTTGAACACCTTCAGATAGACGTCGGCCCATACGTCGATGAATACCATGTCGAAAGTACCGTCCAGCTCGGCGATGGTCTGGAAGACATCGCCCTCTCGCACGTCGACATAGGCGTCCAGGCCCGCCGTGCTGACGTGATCGCGCAAACGCGTGCACTTGAGCGCATCGCGTTCGGTCGCGACGACCACGCCGCTGCCCAACGTGCGCAGCGCCTCGGCGAAATACAGCGTGGACACGCCGCATGAACTGCCGAGTTCGAGGATTCTGGCCGGTCGTTGCGAGAGCACCAGGTTGCGTAAAAATCCGCCGGTTTCCGGCGACACGGCCAGCGACAGCGGACTGCCTTCCGGGGACGCGAAGTCGTCGCTGGACAGCCCGAACGTTTCGAGAAACCGCCCCCGCAGACGGGGTGCGATCGCTTCATATTCTTCGGCTAACGACAGAAAATCCTCGCTCGATCCCTGGAACTGCGCGCGGGCGCGGGCGACGATTTCGGTCCGGCTCTCTTCGTGGAGCCGTCGCAGCAGAACGGTGGTGGGTGAAGCCATGTGCGTTCCTTGGCGAAATTGATCACTTCGACGATGTATCCAGCGACTGCCTATCCCGTCAGGGCTTCTGCGCCGTCGCTCGATATCGGCGATAACGGAGGTCGCTATGCCGTTCGGGCGAGCGTGATTGCGTGTTCGGGGCACGCCGTCACGCACAGTCCGCATGACCGGCACGCGTGCGCGTTCGGCGTGTAGGCGACTTTCATGCCATGCACGCGCTGCTTCAAGCGATGCATCAGATCGAGGCCGACGTAATCGGCTTGGTCGATGCGCCGGACCTCGAACACATTCTCGGGGCAGACCGCGACGCAATCCCCTTTGCCTTCGCAACGTTTCAGATCGACGACCGGCGCGATCACCCCCGGTTTCTGCTTGCAGTCGCCCGTTGATTTTTCGCGCACGTTCACTCCCCGTCAGGCCGGTTGCTGCCGGATCGCCACGCGGTCCGGAAATGCTCGCGTTCTTCGGGTGTCATGGATTCCCACTTGCGCCAGTGGCGCCGACCGCGCCAGCCGCGGTGTCCACGGAATCCGCCGAACAGGATGCGGCTCAACACGAGCAGGCCCAGTGCATGGGCGAAGTCGATCGTGCGGGCGCCGATGAATAGCGCCGGCATCACCCAGTTCCACAACATCATGACGACCCATCCGAGCACCGCGATGGCGATCACCACGAGCAGCGCCTTGCCTGCACATCTGATTCGAAAATTCATCTGTCGACTCCTCTAGGTATTGTCCAGTTCGTCATAAACGGGCTGCAGCCGGGCACGCAGATGCAAGACCGCATAGCGTTTGCGAGCGAGCAGCGTATTGAGCGCGACTCCGCTTTGCGCGGCCATCTCCTTGAAGGAGCGGCCCTCCAGTTCGTGCGCGATGAATACCTCGCGCTGATTGGCCGGCAACTCGTCGAGCGCATCCTGCAAGGCCTTGAGCAAGAGCGTGCGCGCGTAGAGCGCCTCGGGGCCGGCATCGTGCGCGGGGAGCGCGAGGTCGAGGCGATACTCGTCGTTCGCGTCATCCTCGGCCTCGAACAGATCCGCCAGCGGCTGCTCCTTCTTCTTGCGAAAGCGGTCGACGATACGGTTGCGCGCGGCACGGAAAAGCCACGCGCTCGCCTGTTCGATTGGCGCCGGCAGCCGGTAAGCCTGAACGAACTCGTGAAACACATCCTGCAGAACGTCCTCGGCATCGTCCGGGTCGCGTATCCGACGCCGGATAAAGCTCACGAGCCTCGTTCGTTCACGCATCACGATCGCGGTGATGTCGCGGTCTGGGTCGGTCATCGTGCGTGAAGTGAGTGGCGGTCCATGTGCCTGTAGACGTTTCAGGCGCGCGAATATTGTGTCGAGTGTGAAAATCTGCTGCGCGAGCGCGCAGGCTTTACGGGTGGATAGCGCGTGCGGCGCCAAGCCGGGGAACCCGAGTTTGGTCCGGCCCGGACGTCATCGCTGACGCAACAGGGCGCCGCGTAAAGAAAGTGAAAGCAACGGGCCGGCGACGACGGTCAAAAGGTCACGACCCACCGTGCAAGGCCTCCGACTGCCGCCGGACCCAGGCTGCGGCGACCGGCCGAGGCCGAGTGAAAACGTTCAGCGAACGTCTCGTGCGAGAAAGACTTCGCGTGTCACGCAGCCTCGATCCAGATCGGCTCTGCAGGATGATGCTCTTGAATGACGGCAACTGCGCGCGCCATTTCATGGACGTCTCCTGCGCGAGCACGGCCTGTGAAATTCGTGACGTGCATGCCCGCAGAGCGAAGCGCAGCCATCTCCGCTTCAGTCAGTACGCCGGCATCCACCCACAGGCGGTGAGCCTGGTTGTCGCGCCATAGACTTTCGAACGCGGTGACGCCGATCCTGGAGTTGGCAAAGAACACCATGTGCATCTCCGTCGTTGCGTGATTGACCAAGTATCAGGCATCCGGCTCCGCCGGGATCGCCTTGTGGCGTAGCGCGTCAGTCAGTGCCTGGCCGGCGTCAGCGATGTGTGTGGCCAGGCGCTCGCAGGCTTCGTCGACCCGGCCAGCGCATGCGGCATCGAATATCTCGACATGCTCGTTATCGGAGCGCGCACGCCAGTCGAGCCATTTCCACGCGGCAAACAGATGGCGCGCGCTGGCCTGATGCAGATCCGCGATCACGGAGACGACCCGCGGCATGCCACACGGCGTCGTGATCGCCTGATGAAAGCCTCGATTGATGCGTTCGAGCGCGGCGATGTCTCCTGATGGCGCGTCGGCCTCGAGAAAGGACGCCGCGCGTGCCAGGTCATCTTCGGTGTAGCGGGGAATCGCGTACCGGAGCGCGAGCGGTTCGAGCGCAGCCCGCATGCGGGAGACCTCAATGACCGCCTCGACATCGAGCGGCGCCACGCGAACGCCACGCCGAGGCTCCGCGATGACCAGGCCTTGTGCCTCGAGCCGACGAAACGCTTCGCGCACCGGTACATGGCTCGTGCTGAATGCGTCGGCCCACTCGTCCTGCTTGAGCCGCTCGTCCGGCGCAAGCTCGCCCGAAACGATCCGGGCGGCAATCGACTGCGCAATATGCGCCGCGACCGAGCGATCGTCCTTGACATCGCCATTCATCTCAACCACCATCAGAATAGATTATCTATTATCTATAGTAACAGATCGGGAGACAGACATGCGCCACCGCCGCCCCGCCCGACTGCAGGAGATCGCCGGCATCGGCGTCGACCGCATGGGATCAATCGCGGACCACGCCGGCCGCGACGTGCTCCGGCTGGAGAATCTCGATACGGATATCCCGCCGCACGCAGATGCGCTCGCGCGAACGCGCGCGGCGGCGAGCGAGGATGCCGCGAATTCGTATCTGCCATTCGTCGGCCAGGACCGGCTGCGCGCCAGTGTTGCAGCGCACGTCACCGTGCAGACGGGGGTGAACTACCGGGCCGACAACGTCATCGTATCGGCGGGCGGCCTGTCCGGCATCCTGAACGTCCTGCTGGCCGTGCTCGAAGTCGGCGACGAGGTCATTCTGACTGACCCGACCTATGCGGGGCTGCTCAACCGCGTGCGGCTGGCCGGCGGCTCACCCGTGCAGATCCCGTTCAGTTTTCACCCGGGCGCCGAATGGAAACTCGATCGCGCGGCGATGTCCGCCGCGTGTGGCCCGAAGGCGCGCGCCATGCTGCTGATGTCCCCGTCGATGCCCTCCGGCGCGGTGCTTGACGAGGAGGACTGGGTTTTCGTCGCCGGTTTGTGCGTGCAGCACGACCTGTTGCTGATCGTCGACAGCGCGATGGAGCGGTTGCTGTTCGACGGGCGCCAGGTCGTTCATCCGGCTCGGCTGCCCGGCATGGCCGAGCGCACGATCACGGTGGGCTCGGCGTCGAAGGAGTTGCGGATGATCGGCTGGCGGGTGGGCTGGATCGTGGCGCCGGATGCGCTCATCCCCGATCTGGTTGCGGTGTCGCTCGCGAATGTGGTCGTGCCGGTCGGCATCGCGCAGGAGGCCGCCGCCATCGCGCTCGAGCGCTCGACGATCGACCTGCCCGATTACGTCGCGGAACTGCAGCGTCGACGCGACGCGATTGCCGCCGAGCTTCACGGCCTGCCGTTCGGCATGCCTGCGGGCGGCTGGTCGATGCTGCTGCGCGTGTCGGATTTCGGTCTCACGGGTGAACAGATGTCGGAGCGGCTGCTCGAACTGGACGTATGCGCGACGGCGATGACGGGCTGGGGTCGGCAACATGGAAGCGCCTATATCCGTTTCGTCTTCGCGAACGAGCCGGTGAACCGGTATGCGGGATTCGGCAAGAAGGTCATCGAGGCACTCGGGATGTAAGGATGCCTGATGGAATTCCTCTGCCCGGGATTTCGCAGCCCGAGAACGGAATGCGCAGCCCTCGCGTTACCGCCTCCCGAGATGCCGGCTCGATTGCAAGCGTCGACAGGTCTGCCCTTCGACGTCGTAGCCCGCACGCGCGAGACCCAACGCCTGGGCTCCGATTCCGCACGCGCAATCAAGAACCTCGCCCGTCTCGCCAGGCGGTAATGGAAGTGGCGTGAGGATGCCACCTTGACGGTCTATCGCCTTCTCCCAGTCATCGAACTGGCCAGATCGTCATAATGGCCAGATCGTCATAAAAAGGCTCGCGAGGTGAGTTCATCGCGAGTTGGCGCGAAAGGGACGCTCTCCGGATGGGCTTCGACATCGAAAGGCGGTCGATGTAGCCAACCAAATCGGCAGGTAACCAACCGCCCCATCGAAGCCATTCGGACACCCGGGAAGCGGACGTTCAAAGCAACCTCAGATCTCGACAGTGATCGACCGCGTGACGACGCCGGTACCGCCGGCCATCAATCGCGAGATCCTGCCGCCGTCGACATCGAGCATGACTTTGATGACGCTCGGCGAAGGTTGCGGCATCAAATGCCCTTGTTCAATGATGATGTCCGTGTCGCCGGCCCCCATCCGCTCGTATAGCAAGCACGCCAGCGGCCCGGCTGCCGTTCCGGTCGCCGACTCTTCGGCAATGCCGAAACGCGGCGCAAACATGCGGGTGCCTGCATGGCGCCCGGGTATTTTCGTCGTCGTCGAGAAGACGTAGTAACCAATCAAATCAAGATCGTCGCTGATCGATTCAATCGCTCGCAGGTCCGGACGAATCGCAGCCACGGACGGCTCGTCGGGCAACGCAATCATCAGAAAGCTGTTGCCGGTATTGACGACGGTCGGGCTTTCCACGCTATGGATTTGGGCAGTCGAGACGCCCAGCGATTGAGCGATTCTGGCAGAGAGCGGAGATTCCGCCTCGATTGAACGATAAGTTGGGGAACGCTGCTCCATCAGAACGGTATCGCCCTCGATCATGATGTCTCTGCATCCGTCGATCGTCTCTTTCGACGACTGGCCGTCATCCACCCTGCCGATTGCTCTCAACAGAGAAAACGTGGCGATAGTGGCATGGCCGCAATGCGCGATCTGCCGCGTCGGTGTGAAAAATTCCAGCTTGACCGTCGCAATATCCGATTTCGATACGAATGCGGTTTCTGACAATGCGGCCTGTTGGGCAACGTGCAACTTCTGATTTGCCGTCAGCTCATCGGCATCGATCACCACGCCGGCAGGATTGCCCCCGGCTTTTCCGTCTGTCAACGCATTGACGATTTGAACTTCAACTCGCACGAGTCCTCCCAATGGACGAAACGCAAACCAAGCGCGATAACCACCTGCGCTCGTGCCGACTATCAACGATCTTGAGGCCGGCGCCGACTGACTGCGACTGGCCGACGCTGCTCATTCAGCAAGACCGGACAGCCGGTCCTTTCCTGCCTAATTGTTGCTCGTGGTGGTCGGCCCTTGCAGCTGGATATCGTCCCCGCACCACGTAGCTCGCATCCGCTTGCCGTTGCCGAGATCAACCACGGTGTCCTCGAGTGTCGTATCGTCAGCAGTCTTGAAAAGATACCGGTAGCGGTTGTTTTCATAGCCGATCGAATAGCCAGCCGGCAATTTCTGTGGCGCGATGGGCCGGAGCGGACCAAACCGGTGCGCCGGCGTCGGCGCGGCGAGCTTCGCGAGCGCGCCGCACAACGGTCCATCGTCCCTCGACACGGCACTCCGCAGGTTGATGAACCCGAGATCGTCGGCCAGGTAGCCGGCTACCGGGCCACTCAAACGGCCTGCGATTTGCACGCGACTTGTCATGGCGCCTGCACCGTAGGCTTGATGCGACGGGTCAAGATCGAAGATCTGCTTTCCACCGATACCGAGATACGACGAACCCGGCATCACAAAATAAACGAAGTCGGGCACATTGGCGATGCGCTTGATATCGTCGAACTCGTGGAAATACAGCACATCCAGTCCACTTCGGGCTACCCGGAACTCGTCCGGCTGGGCATTGCGGACGCATTTCAAATCGGGGGCGCCGGGCACCGGGCACACCGGGGCCAGCATCTGGAACGTGGCCGCCCGCGCGCCGTCAAGCGGCTTCCGGCCCAGGTAGACGCGCTCGCCGTCGCTGATGATGGCGGGTTGAAGTGAGGCCGGCGGGCTAAGCAGCTTCAGCTGCGCCTTGATTTCCGGCTGATAAACGGGACCCTCGAGGGCGTCGACTGAAAATACGCGCCCAGCATTGACTGCGAAGGTATTACCGATAACTTCGACCGGACCCGGCACCATCTTCGGGTCCGTTCGCTCTTCCATATACACGTGGTTGCGGTCGTACGCCCATCCATCATCGGCCTTTGCGCCCTTGGGCACAAAGGTCTTGAAGGTCGCGGGATCGGCGCCCGGAATCACGTCGGCGCCGTCGAATACCTGCTGGCCGTCGGTGGCGTGGAGTCGATCCAGAACGCGCAGCGCCGAACCGCGTTGCGTGAGCAGATAATAATGTCGTGCCTCGTCATCCTCATGACGACGCATACGCGAGGGTAAAAGACAGGACATGTCGGGTACCGGCCCGCCATGCGAACACGCATCATGTAATTCGTGCAATGCCGAGATGAAATACCCCTGGCCATTGATCACGCCATACTGGTCGCTCAGCATCTTGACGGGCGGATGCGTGCACGGCCCCTCGCGCTCGGCAGACAGCCCGCCCATGCTTTTGCCGGCACGCGCCAGCGGATACCAGTATTCCCGACAGATATTGTCCGTGTATGCCAGTGCCTCGCCGGCGAGGCTGAACATGAGCAATCCGAGTACCAGCAAGATGACGTCACGAATTCGGTCGCTCGATTGCGGGCTCATGCGAACCCCGGCTTGCAAGGTGTTTTCGTTCATAAAAGACGGTTCGGTTTCGCTCGACCCCATATCGTCGACGTACGATTGTCAGCGATCTGCGCCGGTATGTCGAACGACCCGTCGTGGCTGATTGCTGCCCGATGCTGAAAGCCGTGGTTGACCCGATATGGACGCCCGGCCTCGTCCAAACCAGACACTGGAATCAATACGGCTCACCGTTTTTGTGTTCGAAAACCCATTGGCCGGTTGAATTCATCACTGCGGCGAGGTCGTCGGTTGCATAGCTTACTGCGTCGCCCGCTACTCGACTGCCGACTTCGATGATCGTGGCATCGCCCGTCGAGTTGTTTTGTAAATGGTGCGGCGTGCCGTTCGCGCGAAAGCCTGCGCACATTCCCGGCTGCATCAGATAGTGATCGTCACCGACGTAGAGCGTGACCTCGCCGCTGAGCACATACACCCACTCGTCCTGTTTCGAGTGTCGATGGTGTAGAGCGGATACTGCCCCGGGACGCAATATCGTCAAGTTCACGCCAAATTGACTCAAACCGAACGGATCGCCAAGCGGTTTCTTCTCCCGCCCCGCCATGCGAGACGCAAACGGCTCCGGGTAGTTTGAAGGTTTTGTGCGCGGCGCGGCATCGGCGGCAACCATGCAAGCTTCGAGTCGGTCCATTCGCATTCCTCGTTCAGTCGACATTGACAGACGGAATCTTGCGAATTCACCAACGGAACGTCAATCTTGATTCGAATAATCAACCTGTCTTCGATTGACCGTGTACCGGAATCGCTTTGATAACCTTTGAATGCTCAAGGCGATTGTTGACGATTTTCGCGTCGGACTGGGTGTCTTGTCGTGGCCGACTACCGACCAACGGGCCCGATTGCCACTCTTCTTTTTGAAATCGCAGCGAAGCGAGCGTGCAGGCTTCGTGAGGTGATTGCCCCCGAATTGGCAGCCGATTAATATCGTTGAATTCTCGGGGCTAACGTGTAACCACTATGCGCATACTGGTAATGGGCGGGACACTGTTTCTCGGCCGGCACATTGTCGAAGCGGCCGTGCAGCGCGGACACGATGTAACGATATTCAACCGGGGGCGACAAAACCCATCACTATTTCCCGAGATCGAGCGTCTCGTTGGCGACAGGGATTCGGATCTCTCTGCGTTGGCGGACCGGCAATTTGACGCGGTGATCGACCCTTCCGCGTATCGCCCGGAACACGTCGACCTCGTGCTGTCTGCGCTGAAGGCCCCGCCGAAGCACTACACGTTCATTTCCAGCATTTCTGTCTATCGCAGCTTCCCGCCCGGCATGCGCTACGACGAGCACGCGGACACCCTTCCCGGCCACGACGGTTATGGTGCGCTGAAGGCCAGGACGGAAGCGGCCATTCAGTCGGCCATGCCGGGGTGTGTCGCGATTCTGAGGCCGGGGTTGATCGTTGGCCCCCACGATCCCACCGGCCGGTTCACGTACTGGATTCGCCGCGTCGCGACAGGGGGCCGCATCCTTGCACCGGGGCGGCGTGATCGCCCGATCCAGTTCATCGATGCGCGCGACCTGGCGCAATGGTGCGTGCAGATGACGGAAAGCAACGCGAATACCGTATTGAACGCGGTGGGTCCCGCATCGACTTTGACGATGGAGCAGTTCCTCAGCCGGTGCATCGAGGTTGCGTCAAGCCGCGCACAGCTGGTATGGCTCACGGATCAACAGGTTCTCGACGCGGGGATCGAGGGATGGACGGAGCTTCCGCTCTGGATCGCGGAAAGCGATGGTGACGCGGGCGGCATATTCCACGCCGACAACCGCCGCGCGCTACGGTGTGGTCTCGCGTTTTCGCCTCTGGCGCGAACCATTCGGGACACGCTCGAATGGGCGCGGGAAGCCGGCGCCGAGACAGCATCGCCGTTGCTGGTCGACGCGCTGAGCGCATCGAAGGAACGCGCCACGCTTGCACGCCTCGGTGCCGCTTGAGTCAGCTTCCGCGACGATTCAGGCATGAGCCTCGGAACGCGCACCGGTGATCGCATGCCCTGGAGGCCATGCCGCGCCATTTTGTGACGCTTGCCGACCGCTTCACCGTGCCGACATGAAATCGAACAGCTTCGCGATATCGGTCGTCAGCACGCTGCCCGCCTTCACGCCAACCCACAGCGTTCGTGTGGCCCACGCATCGTTGAGCTTCACGACCCCGAGCCGCGCCGCGCGCTCGCCGGTCACCGCATCGCGCGGCAGGATGCCGATGCCGAGCCCCGCCTCGATCATCCGGCTCACACCGTCGAAATTCGATACCTGGATCCGCAGCTTCAGCGAGCGCTCGACCGCGAACGCGGCGTCGGTCATGCGCGCGAGCAGCGAACTGCCGTCGCTGAGCCCGACGTAGTCCTCGTCGAGCGTATCCGCGAAGCGGATGCTGTCGCGCGCGGCGAACCGGTGCGTGCGCGGCACGAGCAGTACGAGCTCGTCGCGCCGGTACAGCCGCCGTTCGATGCCGGGCGCCGGCACGTTGTCGGCGAACACGCCGAGATCGGCCTTGCCGGACGCGAGCGCGTCGACGATCTCGTGGCTCAGCCGCTCCTCGAGGCTGACCTTGATGCCCGGATTGTCGGTGAGGAACGCGGCGAGATCGGCTGGCAGGAACTGGACGATCGCGGACGTGTTGGTCCACACGTGGATGTGGCCGCGCACGCCGGCGACGTAGTCGCTCATCTCGTGCGCCATCCGGTTGACCTGCTCGATCACCTTCGCCGCATGGTCGAGCAGCGCACGGCCCGCGGGCGTCAGTTCGACGCCGCGCGCATGCCGGACGAACAGCGCACTGCCCGTCACGCTTTCGAGCTCGGCGATGCGCTTGCTGACCGCGGACAGCGTGAGCTGGCCGTGTTCGGCCGCTTTCGTCAGGCTGCCGTGCTCGGCGACGAGCGCGAACACGCGCAGCGACTGCAGATCGAAATGAAGCGGGTTCACCATGTCGTGGGTCCTGGGAAGGCCGTGCCGGCGCATGCCGTCAGCGCGGCGGCCTAGCGCCGATCATACGCCCGGCCGTGTGAGCGCGAAATGGCACCTCTAGCGCGGCGCGATCGATTGCAAGGCGGCGAGCATCGCACCGTCCGGCTTCGCCAGATCGTCGAGCACGTCGAAGTGTTTCATGCCGGGCAGCCCGACGTGGGCGGTCCGTTCGCCGGCCGCGTCGCAGGCCGTCGCGTAGTCGCGCGCTTGCCTGACGAGTTCGGGCAGCTCGGCGTCGCCGACCGCAACGACCGTCGCTGCGCCGGGCCCGATATGGCGCAACGGGCTGTATGCGTCGACCTCGTGCGAGGTGAGCTGCAGCTTGTCGTTCAGGCAGCACAGCGAGATCGGCTCGAGATCGACGAGCGGGCTGATCGCAAGCGCCGACACGACGGCCGGATGCGCGCGGTGCACGGCCGTCAGGTGGCCGCCCGCCGAATGGCCGCTCAGGTGGATCGGCCGCTTCGCGGTGCCGAGGCCGTCGGGGTCGTTCGCCAGGTAGTCGAGCAGCGCACCGATCTCGCCGACGATGTCGGTCATCGTCGCGATCGGCGCAAGCGTGTATTCGGCGAGTATCACGTCGAAACCGCGCGCGAGCGGCCCGCTTGCCGCATACGAAAAATCCTCTTTCGCGCAGTGCTGCCAGTAGCCACCGTGAATGAACACGAACAGCGGCGCATCGGGCTGACCGCACGACAGCCAGTCGAAACGCTGCGCCGGTCGTGCGCCGTAACGTAGGTCGCGCCTGCCGGATGCCGCTTCGTAAAGCACCGCACTACGCGCCTGCATCGATGCGAGCAACGCCGGGAAATTGGGCACTACCTTCGTGTTCAGATAGGCGGCGTCGAGCGCCGCGCGGTCCATGCCGCGATAGAGGATCGTCATCGGGAATCGCCTGGGTCGGGATGCGGAAAGCGCGGACGCAAGCATCGCGTCCGGCGCGAAGGCGGCTTCTCAGTCGCCGATGCATGCATTATCCGCAGCGTGGTACGGGCCGGCTATCCGGAATCGGCGAGCGCGGAAACCGGCTGTCCGTTTTCGGCGGGAGATCGGCGCGGCATGCGGCCGCACCGGCGCGCGCCGTGCCGCATGCGCGACTGCACGATACGGCACGGTGGTGCGCCGACGGTCAGATCAACTCGGAGATCTCGATCAGGTTCAGGTCGGGATCGCGCACGTAGACCGACCGGATCTTCTGCGTCGCACCCGTGCGTTCGACGGGCCCTTCGACGATCGGCCAGTCGACACGCTTCAGGTGCGCGATCACGTCGTCGAGCGGCACCGACGCGATGAAGCACAGGTCGAGCGCGCCGGGCACCGGCACATGCGCTTTCGGTTCGAATTCCGCGCCGCGCACGTGCAGGTTGATCTTCTGGTTGCCGAAGCGGAATGCGATCCGGCCGGCGCCGAAGGTTTCGAGCTGCATCTGCAGGACCTCGGTGTAGAAATGCTTCGTCCTGTCGGGATCGACGCAGGTCAGCACGAGATGGTCGAGGTGGTCGATCAGCGCCATGAGATTCGCTCCGGTTCGTTGTTCATGAGAAAGCGCGTTGCGCGGGCATGTCGCCGGCGTCCGCGCGCGGCGGCGGATGAAGGTCCGAGCGGCGCCCGGCCTTCAGGATCTGGCTCGGCACGTCATGACCGATCAGCGCGGGCAGCCGCGCCGACGCGGCCAGCACGGCTGCGAGATCGATGCCCGTATCGTAGCCGTCGAGTTCGAGCATGTGCACGAGTTCTTCGGTGCACGCGTTGCCGGTCGCGCCCGGCGCGTACGGGCAGCCGCCGAGCCCGCCGAGCGATGCGTCGAAGCGGTCGATCCCGGCGTCGAGTGCCGCGAGCGTGTTCGCGAGCGCCATTCCACGCGTGTTGTGGAAGTGCAGCGTGAGCTGCAGCGCACCGAAGCGCTCGCGTGCCCGTGCAGACAGTTCGCGCACCTGCGACGGAAACGCCATGCCCGTCGTATCGCACAGTGTGAAGCCATGCACGCCGAGATCCGCGAAGCGCTGCATCCAGGCGAGCACGCCTTCGGCCGGCACGTCGCCTTCCATCGGGCAGCCCAGCGCGGTCGACAGCGACACGTTGATCGCGACACCCGTGCCGCGTACTGCGTCGATCACGTCACGCAACTGCGCGAACGACTGCTCGCGCGTCATCCGCAGGTTCGCGCGGTTGTGGCTTTCGCTCATCGACATCACGAGGTTCACTTCGTCGACGCCGCACGACAGCGCGCGCTCGGCGCCGCGCACGTTCGGCACGAGCACCGTATAGACGACACCCGGTGCGCGCGCGATACCGTGCATCACGGCCTCTGCGTCGCGCAACGCGGGGATCGCCTTCGGCGACGTGAACGACGTGACTTCGATCTTCGCGTAGCCGCACGCGCTCAGCGCGTCGACGAGCGCGATCTTGTCGTCGGTGTCGACGAAGGCCGCTTCGTTCTGGAAACCGTCGCGCGTCGCGACTTCGTGGATGTAGAGCCGTTTGTGTTCGCTGCTCATGTCGTCGTCTCCGGGTTCGGGTTCAGATCACGCCGCGCGTGCGCCAGTCGCCGCGCGTCGCCGCATCGATGCCGAGTGATTCGAGTACCGCGTCGGTGTCCGCGCCGAGCGCGGGCGCCGCGTGTTCGATACGGCCGGGCGTCGCGCCGAGCTTCGGCACGATGCCGGGCACGAGCACGGGCGTGCCGTCGGGCAGCGCGGCATCGACGAGCATGTCGCGCGCGCGGTAATGCGGATCGGCCGCGATGTCGGCCACGTCGTAGATGCGCCCGGACGGGATGCGCGCTTCGTTCAGCGCGGCCAGCACCGCGTCGAGATCATGCTGCGCGCTCCACTCGCCGATCGCCGCGTCGATGCCTTCGACCTGCGCGACGCGCCCGTCGTTGTGCGCGAGCGCCGGATCGTTGCCGAGATCGGGCCGGCCGATCAGCTCCATCAGGCGCCGGAAGATGCTGTCGCCGTTGCCGGCGATCAGCGCGTACTTGCCGTCGCGGCAACGATACGCGTTGGTCGGCGCGATGCCGGGCAGGCTGCTGCCGGCCGCCTCGCGCACGGCACCGAACGCCGAGTATTCGGGCAGCAGGCTTTCCATCATGTTGAACACCGATTCGTACAGCGCGACGTCGACGACCTGCCCCTTGCCGCCCTGCTGCTCGCGATGCCGCAGCGCGAGCAGCACGCCGATCACGCCGTGCAGTGCCGACAGCGAATCGCCGAGCGAGATGCCGACGCGCACCGGCGTGCGGCCGGGCTCGCCGGTCAGGTGCCGCAGGCCGCCCATCGCCTCGGCGATTACGCCGAAGCCGGGACGGTCCCGGTACGGGCCCGTCTGCCCGAAGCCCGACACGCGCAGCATCACGAGCCCCGGGTTGATCGCGGACAATTCATCCCAGCCGAGCCCCCAGCCTTCGAGCGTGCCGGGCCGGAAGTTCTCGATCAGCACGTCGGTCTCGGCGACGAGGCGGCGCACGACGTCCTGCCCTTCGGGCGTGCGCAGGTCGAGCGTAAGCGAGGTCTTGTTGCGCGACTGCGCGGCCCACCAGACCGACGTGCCGTCGTGCAGCAGCCGCCATTTGCGCAGCGGGTCGCCGAGCCCGGGCGGCTCGACCTTGAGCACGTCGGCGCCGAATTCGGCGAGCATCCGGCCCGCGAACGGCCCGGCGATCAGTTGGCCGAGTTCCAGCACGCGGATGCCGTCCAGGGGGCGTGTCATGGCTGTCTCCGATGAAATCGTGGTGTCGATGACGGCGATCATGACGGCGTTCGCGCCCGGCGAAAATCGATCGATGCTCAACCAGCCTTTCCGAAACGGAAAGGCGTGTGTCGTGCAGCTTCAAATTTGCGATGCGTCAGCCTTTCCATCCGGGAAAGTGCGCTCGCGCAACGGTCAAACGACGGAACGCGCGCCGCCGGCAGAATCGAACCCGTTCCGCGCCCGCCGGGCGCCTGTCAGCGAGACCCGCCATGTTTTCTGTTTCCTCTCCCGCGAAGATCGTGTTTCTCGACCGCGCGACGCTGTCGCCGCACACCGTGTTGAAGCCGTTTCCGTTTCCGCACGTGTTGCGCACGTTCGACCGGACGGCCACGCACGAGATTGCCGCGCGGATCGGCGACGCGGACATCGTCGTGACCAACAAGGTGCGGATCGATGCGACAGCGCTCGCCGATGCGCGGCGCCTGCGGATGATCGCGATCGCCGCGACGGGCACCGATATCGTCGATCTCGACGCGTGCGCGGCGCGCGGCATCGTCGTGAGCAACATTCGCGGGTATGCGGTCAGAACGGTGCCCGAGCACACGTTCGCGCTGATCTTCGCGCTGCGCCGCAGTCTCGTTGCGTACCGCGACGCGGTGCGCGCGGGGCGCTGGCTCGACAGCGGGCAGTTCTGCTTTTTCGATCATCCGATTCGCGACCTGGCCGGCTCGACGCTCGGGATCGTCGGCGACGGTGTGCTCGGGCGCGCGGTGGCCGGCATCGCGCGTGCGCTCGGCATGCATGTGCGGTTCGCGGCGCACGGCGATGCGTCGGGGGACGACTACGCGCCGCTCGACACGCTGCTGCGCGACAGCGACGTGATCACGCTGCACTGCCCGCTCACGCCCGCGACGCGGCACCTGATCGACGCGGCCGCGTTCGAGCGGATGGCACGCCGGCCGCTGCTGATCAATACCGCGCGCGGCGGGCTCGTGGATGAAAGCGCGCTCGTCGACGCCTTGCAGTCGGGGCAGATCGCGGGCGCGGGGTTCGACGTGGTCACGCAGGAGCCGCTGCCGGCCGCGCATCCGTTCCACGCGATCCTGTCGCATCCGGCGTTCATCCTGACGCCGCACATTGCGTGGGCGAGCGACGAAGCGATGCAGGCGCTCGCCGATCAGCTCGTGGACAATGTCGCCGCGTTCGTGGGCGGCACGCCGCGGCATGTGGTGTGACGTGCGCGGCGCATCGCGTGGCGGGAAGTCATTCGAACCGCGCAAACAGAACGGCCCCGCTCGATGGCTCGAAGCGGGGCCGGCTGAATTTGGGGGCTGCTTACGTCAGCGACTCGGCACGTGGCGGGCTCGCGCATCTGTCCTGTCTTGCGGCCGGTTTCGAATTCCTGATGGGCTCTACGCCAAGGAATCCGGGCCGCCAACGTTGTAGGGCCAGTCTGAAACGGAATGGGACGAATGCTGAAAACGCCCGTTTCGACAGCAGCGCACCGCTATCGGCGCGAATTTCAGTAAGCGGACATCTCGACGCAAGGATCGACCTTGGACGGCGAGCAGATGACCGAATACTTGGCGCTCTCGCGCATCAGCGCTTCGCCTTCGTGCAGCGCGATCTTGATCTCGGGGTGACGCTCGTACGCGAGGAATGCCGAGCACACGACTGCGGACATCACGACGAGGGAAAACACAAATTTTTCAAGGGCTTGGAAACGTTCAGGCATGGTTCGACCTATCTCTTAGGCCGTGATTATATCTCGAAATAAGGGTTTTCCCTATAAGGCAGCCCGCATACCGAGGATGCCTTCAATCGCGTGCGGCCCCGATGCTCATGCCCTTTTTCTCCGTTAATCCGCACTTAAGCACCGGTCGAACAAGATGGGTCGACCGGTTGCGGTGTCCATGCCGTGCCGGCCACCCTGTCCTGTTCGGAGATCCTGAAGATGAAAACCGCCCTTTCCCTGCTTGCCCTCGCCGCCGCGATCGCGGCACCCGCCGTGTCGTTTGCGCAGACGGCCAATGGCCCGGTCACGCGTGCCGAAGTCGTCGCGCAGTTGCGCCAGGTCGAACAGGCCGGCTACAAGCCGCTGAAAGGCCAGTATCCGGAAGATATCCAGGCGGCCGAAGCACGCATCGCGCAGTCGTCGGGGATCGGCGCGGAAGCCGGTGGGTCGGCTGCGTCCGGCCGCCCGGCGTTGCCGGCAACGGCAACCGTGTCCGGCCAGCCGAGTCGCGGGCGCTGACCCGCCCCCGCCCCGGTGCAGGCTGCGACGTGCGCGCGGCAATCGGTCGATGGCGTGCCGTCAGCGGAGCAGAAGGAACCGTGCGGCCGTCAGGCGCGACAGGCCGCGCATCGCGGGACCGAAACGACCCGCCCGCCGCCTGCTTGCGTCACTGCGGCGCCGACGCGCCGCTCGCCGCGTTGCCCGGCAACGCCTTGCCGATACTGTCGATCAGCGATTTCGCGGTGCCCGTCACGAGTGCTGCGTCGACGCCGGACGTCTGCCATGAGCCGTCGGCGGCCTTCACGAAGGTCAGGTTCGCGCGCGATGGCTTGTAGTCGGCATTGCGCCACGTGACCACGACATCGCACGAGTAGGTGCGGTCGCCGAGCTTCTTGCAGTCGCCGTCGGGCTTTGCCGACACGACATCGGCCGAGACGGGCAGCGGCTGGCCGAACAGCGCGTTCAGGCCGCCGTGGTTTTCCGCCTCGAGCGCGCGGCGCACGGCGGCGTCGACGTCGCTCGATCCGGGGCCGTCGTGGAGCAGGTTGCAGGCAGCCAGCAGCGTCGATGCCCCGGCGAGTGTCAGCAGCGTGTGGAGCTTCATGGATATCCGTAATCGGGTGAACGCCGCGTAGTCTGCAACGTCCGCGTGTCGTGCGCGGTATCCATTTGTAACCAATTGCACGGATACGCAGGCGGCATCGCGTGCCCGTGTGTCGCGCTCGCCTACTGCCGCTCCTGCTTCACGCGGCTGACGAGCTGCGTCGGGCTCACGAACTGCAGCGCGATCACGACCCACACGAGCGTGATGGCCATGTAGATCATCGCCATCGCGTCGATCGACTGCGGCGCGCGCACGCCGGTCGAGAACACCGCGTAATACAGCGCGACGACGAGCGTCTGCGTGCTCGGCCCCGCGGTGAAGAAGGTCAGCTCGAACATCCCGATCGTGCGCACCAGCACCAGCAGCCCCGCCGCGAGCATGCCGGGCACGAGCAGCGGCAGCAGCACATAGCGGAAATAGCGCCACGTGTTCGCGCCGAAGATGCGCGCCGCGGCTTCGAGATTCGGGTCGATCTGCTCGATGAACGGCGTCATCACGAGGATCACGAACGGCAGCGCCGGCACGAGGTTCGCGAGGATCACGCCGGGCAAGGTGCCCGCGAGCCCGACTTTGTACATCACGGTGGCCATCGGGATCCCGTACGTGACGGGCGGCACCATCAGCGGCAGCAGGAACACCAGCAGCGCGAAGCGCTTGCCGCGAAACTGCACGCGCGCGAGCGCATACGCGGCCGGCACGCCGAGCGCGATCGACAGCAGCACCACCGCGCCGACGACCTCGACGGTCACCCACAGCACGCTCGCGAGCTGGAAGTCTTCCCACGCCTTCGCATACCAGTGCAGCGTGAAGCCCTGCGGCAGCGGCGTGCCGAACCAGCGGGTCGCGATCGAATTCACCGCGACGGTCGCGATCAGCAGCATCACGTTCAGCAGGAAGAACGCCATCAGCCCCCAGACGAGCGCCTTCCACGCACGGCCGGCCAGGTTGCTTTTCATCTTGCGCAGGTTCCTCGCATCGACGGACCGCGTATCGGACGCATCGTGTTTCGGCGGCCAGGTGCGCGCGGCACGATTGTCGGTCGCCATCAGCCCTTGCCCCCCGTCACCGCGCCGGTATAGAAGAAGCGGCGCGCGCCTAGCATCGAGGCGACCACCAGCAACTGCACGAAGCCCATCACGATCGCGATGGCCGACGCGAGCGAATAGTCGTAGCTCTCGAACGCGGCTTCCGCCGCCGCGATCGAGATCACGCGCGTGGGCCCGGCCGGCGCGCCGAGCAGCACGGCCGACGGGAACACCGAGAACGCCTGCACGAACGACAGGCACGCGGCCATCGTGAGCCCCGGCACGAGCAGCGGCAAGTAGATCTGCCGGAACTGCTGCCACGGGTTCGCGCCGAGTGTCGCGGCCGCGCGCGCGAGCGTCGGGTCGATGCCGCTGATGTACGACAGCATCAGCAGGAACGCGAACGGAAAGCCCGACACGATCAGCGACAGCAGCACGCCCCAGTAGTTGTGCGTGAGGCGCACTTCGTCCGTGTACAGGTGCAGCCCCTGCAGCGCCTGCGGGAACCAGCCGTTCGGCCCGAAATACGTGAGCATCCCGTCGGCGACGAGCACCGTGCCGAGCGTGACGGGAATCACGAGCAGCGTCGTGACGAACTTCTGGTAAGGCGAATGGCGGCGCAGCGCGAACGCGACGGGCACCGCGATGCCGACGTTGATCAGCGTTGCCGGCACCGCCAGCTTCAGCGTGACGAGCACGGTCGGCCACATGGCCGTGTCGGTGAAGAACTGCACGTAGTTCGCGAGCGCGCCGCCGCCGTTCATCGGCTGGAACGACAGCACGAGGCCGTACGCGAACGGATAGATGAACAGCGCGACGATGAACGCGAGCGCGGGCGTGACGAGCCAGGCCTTCGCGTCGCGCGGCGTACTGGCTGGGAGCGTGCTCATGCGGCCTCCCGGTGTGACCGCGCTGCGGCCACGCCGCTCATGTCGGCGCTCCCGGATAGACGAGCGTGCGTGACGGCGCAACGCGCAACCGTAGCGGCTCGCCTTCCACGAATTCGCCGGCCACGCGCGCCCAGATCGCGCCGAACGGTGTGACCGCGCGAATCAGCGAATCGCGGCCGCCGTACTCGACCGTTTCGACGGTCGCATCGAACGTGTTGTTGTCGCCTTCGTCCGCGCGCTCGATGTCGTCGGGGCGCAGCGCGACCACGACCTCCTTCGCGTCGAAACCGGCCATCGGCACGCCCGTGAGCTGCACGCCGCCCGCGGCGACGCGCACGCCATCATCGCCGGCCATCCCTTCGAGCATGAACGGCAGCACGTTGCGATAGCCCATGAAGCGCGCGACATGCAGGTTGTGCGGGCGCGTATAGACGTCCTTCGGCGTCGCGACCTGCTGCACGACGCCCTCCTTCATCACGACGATGCGATCGGCCATCGACAGCGCTTCGTCCTGGTCGTGCGTCACGTAGATCGTCGCGCGTTCGAGCTGCGTGTGGATGCGGCGGATCTCGGCGCGCATCTCGATGCGCAGCTTCGTGTCGAGGTTCGACAGCGGTTCGTCCATCAGCACGAGCGGCGGCTCGATCACGATCGCGCGCGCAATCGCGACGCGCTGCTGCTGCCCGCCCGACAACTGCCCGGGCAGCTTGCCCTCGTGCCCGACGAGCTGCACGAGTTCGAGCGCCTGCTGCGCGCGCCGCCGCGTTTCCTGCTTCGGCACGCCGCGCATCTTGAGGCCGAAGCCGACGTTGTCGAGCACCGACATGTGCGGAAACAGCGCGTAGTTCTGGAACACCATCCCGAAGCCGCGGCGCTCGGGCGGCAGCACGTCGATGCGCGTGTCGTCGAGCCAGATACCGCCGCGCGTGAGCGGCTGCAGCCCCGCGATGCAGTTGAGCGCGGTCGACTTGCCGCAACCCGACGGGCCGAGCAGCGCGATGAACTCGCCGCGCCGGATCTCGAGATCGAGCCCGTTCAGCGCGGCGACCTGCGCACCTTCCGCATTGGTGAAGCTGCGGCACACGCCATCGAGCCGCAACCGTTCGAAACTGTGCTTCATTGCGCGAACTCCATCGACGCGGGCGCCGCGGCGCCCGCCGGTCCATGCGTTACTTCGACTTCTGCGAACCGATCTCGCGATCCCACTTCTGGAACGCGGCGACCATCGCCTGCGCGCTGAGCGGCTGCACGTGCGGGCGATCCGCGAGCAGCTTCGCGTACTCGGGGCGGCCGAACTTGCGGACCACCTCCTGGCTGTGCGCGGGCGCCATCTCGAGCGTCACGCCCTTCACCGCCGGGCCCGGATAGAAGTAGCCGTCGTCGTAGGTCATCGCCTGCTGCGCCGGTTCGAGCAGGAAGTTCATCAGCTTGAACAGCGCGTCGAGCTTTTCCTTCGGCACGCCCTTCGGGATCACCATGTAGTGCGCGTCGTTCACCCACGTCATGTTGTCGAACGCCTGGATCCTGAATTCGGCCGGCACGATGCCGAGCGCGCGCGGGTTGAGATCCCAGCCCGTGACGGTCACGGTCATGTCGCGCGTGCCCTCGCCGAGCTCCTTCATCACGGCCGACGTGCCGCCCGGGTAGTACGGCACGCAGTCGTTCAACGCCTTGAGGAACGCCCAGGTCTTGTCCCAGCCGTTGATCGGATCCTGCGGATTCTTGTCGCCGAGCACGTACGGCAGCCCCATCAGGAACGTGCGGCCGGGGCCCGAGTTTGCCGGGCGCGCATAGATCAGCTTGTTCGGGTGCGCCTTGCACCATGCGAGGAGCTGATCGGGGGTCTTCGGCGGGTTACTGACTTTCGCCGGGTTGTATTCGAGCAGCGGGCCGGCCGGCATGTAGGTGACTTCGAGACCGAAGCCCTGCGCGAGATCCTGCATCTTGCGCGGGCCGGGCGCGTATTTGTCGAGCACGCCGGGGAACGCGGCCGCGTCGTCGGGCAGCAGCTTCAGCCACAGGTTCTGTTCGATGCCGGCGGCCAGCGCGTCGGTGCCCGTCAGCACGAGGTCGATGTCCGAGCGCCCCGCCGCCTGCATTGCCTTGATCTTGCCCGGCAACTGCGGCGCCGGCGCATTCGTGAACGTGACGTTCGATACGAGGTTCGGGTTCTTGTCCTTGAAGGCCTCGATGGCCTTTTGCGTGAGCTGCAGGTTGCCCGCGACGTCGACGATGTTCAGCGAAACGGGGGCGGCAACGGCTGCCGCGGCCGACAGCGTGAAACCCAGGGCGAGTGCGATCCGGCGGACACGGCGAGCGATCGTGGTGGCGTTCATGTCTCCTCACTTCGGTCGGTGGATGGGACCTTTCTTTTCAGGAAATCATGACGGCGTTATACGATGTCGGTCAACAAAAAACCACCGTGCGCGGGGCGGGACTTTCCCTGACAAACACCTTCCGGTGGATGGCGATTTGGTTACCAACCGATGCGAATCAAGTGACCGGCGTTAGATGAGGATGTGTCTTGTGACGTCATATCTCCAAGACGCTTCCCTACGTGAAACCGAAACGGCAGGCATCCGACAGGGATCGCGCTCGCCGGAATCAACGATTCTTTAAGGCAATCAGCACATCCCGATGCTCGGATATGACTTTTCGAGCCGAGCGAAGCACGTCGTCTTTCTCGGCTTGAGTCGAAGCTTTGACTTCGGTGGTAGGACGGATGATCGTGCGGGGTTTCAAGGCAACCCCGTACAGCACCTTTCGTTTGGGAACCATCAAGCATCCCGCTCTAAAAATTGATCGCAATCGGCCGCTTGTCCTCATTTGGACGCAGCGGCCACGTTGCTTTCAATCATAGCGCTCGACAAACTGCCGAAGACGGCCCAACACTGGCAAGCGGTGCTGAAAGGTCATGCCTAAAAGCTGGCACCACCTTCACCGAGCGCAATCACCTCCCCGATCAACCGCTCCGCATCCCGCCACTCGCCATACCCGGACGCCGGATTCAGGTGCCCGACCTCCCCCAGATCGACGAGCTGGCTACCCCACCCGGCCGCCAGCGCCTCGACGCGTTCAAAACGCGCGAGCGGATCGTTGCGGCTCGCGGCGACGATGCTCGGAAACGGCAGCCGTTCGGTCGGTATCGGCGTCCAGCCGTTCGCGTCGATCGCATCGGGCGCCGGATAACCGGCGGGCATCGGCGATTCGAGATCGGCCGGCGCCGCGAGCAGCGCGCCGTGGATCCGGCGCGTGGCCTGCCGTGCCCAGTGCACCGTAATCATCACCCCCGCGCTGTGCGCGACCAGGATCACGGGGCCGTCGATCTCGGCCAGCGCCGCATCGAGCGCGGCGACGCGTGCGGCGCGGCTCAGCTTGTCGGCTTCGAGCGGCGCGACCGAGCGCGCGTTCGGCAGGCGCCGTTCGAGGTGCGTTTGCCAGTGGTCTTCGACGTGATCGCGCAAGCCGGGCACGATCAGGATGGTGGGTGGGGTCGTCAGGGTCATGCAGTCTCCGAAGCGTTCAGGAAAGTTGGGAGGCGCGCCGTTCGCGTTCGACGCGCGCGAGATCGGCCACGTAGCTCGCGCGTCCGATCGCGAACAGCACGGCGGCCATGAGCGGCACGACAGGAATCCATTGCAGCGCGCCGACGAGCCCGGCGCGATCGGCAACCCACCCCGTCAGCAGCGGGCCCGGCGCCATGCCGAGCAGGTTGTTGGCGAGCGTGAGCGTCGCGAATGCCGACGCGTGGATCGCGGCCGGCGTCAGGTTCGCGACCATCGCACCCGATGCACCGGACGCGCCTGCACCGACCAGCATCCCCACGCAGATTAGCGCGAGCTGCAGCGGCCCGGGCGGCAGCCGGAACGCAATCGCGAGGCACACGCCCGTGAGCACGCAATACGTGATCGCGGTCAGCCACTTGCGCTTGCCGTCGGTCTTGCCGACGCGGTCGGTGACGATCCCGCAGCCGACCATCCCGACACCCGCGAGCAGCACGAAGCCGGCCGCGAGCACGGCCGCGCGGTCGGGCGCCATCGCGTAGTAGCGGTTCAGGTAGCTCGGCAGCCATGCGAACAGCGCGCCCGGCACGAACAGGTGCAGCCCGCTGCCGAGATACGCGCAGATCACCGAACGCGACGCGAACAGCCCCGACATCAGCGCGCGCACGCTGCCGCGCAGGTCGCGCGGCGCGCTGGCATCGCGCCGGCACGGTTCGATGCGATACGCGGCGAGCCGCCGTTCGGTCACGACACAGCGATACGCGACGAGCAGCACGATGCCGAGCGCGGCCATCACGCCGAACGACCAGCGCCAGCCCAGATGCGCGCCGACCAGCCCGCCGAGCGCCATCCCGAACACGGAGCCGAATGCGCCGCCGGCCATGAACGCGCCGGTCAGCGTCGCGCGCAGCCGTGCCGGAAAGATGCTGAGGATCAGCGCGACGCCGACGCTGCCGTATGCGGCTTCGCCGAGCCCGACGAGGCCGCGCGCGACCAGCATCTCCGCGTAGTTGGTCGACAGCGCGCAGCCGAGCGTCGCGACGCTCCACAACGCGGCCATCAGCACGATGCTGCGCACGCGCCCGAAGCGGTCGGCGAGCACCGACACAACGCGGCCATCAGCACGATGCTGCGCACGCGCCCGAAGCGGTCGGCGAGCACCGACAACGGAAACGTCAGCAACCCGACCAGCAGCGCGACGACACCGGAAAGCGAACCGAGCTGCGTGTCCGACAGCGCCCACGCGTGCTTGAGCAGCGGGAACACGGCGTTGAGCACCTGCCGCGACATGTAGTCCGACAGCAGCAGGCCGACGGTCAGCCCGAACACGAGCCACGCATACGCGGGCGCGCGCCGGCCGGCGGCGGCGACGTCCTGCATCGACGGCTCGACATGATGGATCAGCATGCGTGTCTCCTCCGGCACCGGAGCGGTCGTGCTCCGGCGCGGCTTGCGTGGCCCCGCTCCGTTGACCGGAGTCCGCTCCCGCGCGCTGCGCAGGGGTGGGTGCCACGCCACAACGATCGGCGGGCGGCGGCCGTCACGGCCGCCTACCCGGATGCGCGGATGCGCGGCGCGTCAGGCGGCCCGCAGCGGCACGTTCACCTGGCCCGGCCGGCGGTTCGGCGCCATCCCGAGGTGCGCAAGCGTCTCGTCGATGCCGTCGTACTGCACGCCGATCCGGTAGATCGCCTTCGCCTCCTTGCCGGTGGCGATGTCGCGGCCGAGTTCGCGCGCGATCCGTGCGCACTGCTCGACCTGCTGCACCGACGTCATCCGGTTGCCCTTCTGGTCGATGATCGTGTCCTCGATCCCGCAGCGCGGATGCAGGCCCAGCGCCATCGCGATCGTGTTGATCGGCTGCACGTTCTTCATCAGCGATTCGAGCGTGATGCACGCGCCGTCCGGACAGCGCCGCACGAATTCCATGAAGTTGTACGGATTCGGGCCGTCGAAGCCGCCGCCGATGCCGACCCACGTGACGTTCAGCGGGCCGCGATAGACGCCGCGGCGGATGATCCGTTCGAGCGTTTCCAGCGCGTGCATGCCGGTGAGCTGGAAATGCGGCTGGATGCCGGCCGCCTGCAGGCGGCGCAGGTGCTCGTCGACCCAGCCGGGGCCGGCCGGCACGGTCATCTCGCGGTACGCGTCCCAGTACGCGGCTTCGTTCAGCGACGTGCCGGCGATGTCCTGGCGGTTCATCAGCTCGGTGATGTTCATCTGCACGGTGTTGATCGCAATCGTCACCTGGTCGGGCTTCGGCGTCAGCTCGGCGAGCATGTGGCGCGTGTCGTCGGACAGCCATTTCGCGTCCGCCCCCTCGCCTTCCGGCGCGAACGAGATCGAGCCACCCACCTGCAGGATCATGTCGGGCACCGCTTCACGCAGCCGGCCGAGCAGCTCGTTGAACTTCGACAGCCGCTTGCTACCCTTGCCGTCGAGCTCGCGCACATGCATGTGCAGCACCGTCGCGCCCGCGTTGTAGCAGTCGACGGCCTTCTGCACGTGCTCGTCCATCGTCACCGGAATGTCTTCCGGAAAATCGGCGGGCATCCATTCGGGGCCATACGGTGCGACCGTGATGACTACCTTGTCCTGGTTTTCCGGGTGCAGCGAATCGTCGAGAAATTGCATGTCGTCCTCCAGTGGAAATCGTTGTATGTCGGGCGTACGGGCGTGCGTATCCCGCCGCGCCGGGCGGCAGGCCCGGCGCGTGGTTCAGGGTTGCGGATCGGTTACGGTGCGGACGCGCTCAGAACGGCACGTCGCCGACGATGCCCGCGCGCTCCATCCGGCGCACACAAGGCGGGTAGTCCATCACCGCGTAATGCTGGGTGCTGCGGTTGTCCCAGATCGCGACGCTGTTCTTCTTCCAGCGCCAGCGCACCTGGTATTCGGGGATGTAGGCCTGGCTGATCAGGTACTGCAGCAACTGGCCGGCGCCGGGATTCGCGTCCTGCCCGACCCGCACGCGCGCCGGCGTGTGGAAGTTCGTGAAATGCGTGGTGAACGCGTTCACGTACAGCACCTTCTCGCCCGTTTCCGGATGCGTGCGCACGACCGGATGCTCGGCGTCCGGATACTGCGCCTTCAGCGCGAGGCGCTTGTCGATCGGCATCGCCGCGCCGAAGCTCGCCTCGATGCTGTGGCGCGCGCGCAAGTCGTCGATCTGCTGCTTCACGTGCTCCGGAAGGCGCTCGTAGGCGAGCACCATGTTCGCCCACATCGTGTCGCCGCCAACCGGCGGACCGTCGATGCAGCGCAGCACGCAGCCGAACGGCGGCGCCACGCGCCAGCTCGCATCGCTGTGCCACGCATTCTCGTAGCGGTCGTTCGGCTGGTCGGGCGACTTGTAGATCCGCACGAGCCCCGGGTGCTCGGGATCGCTGCCGGCAACCGGATGATCCTCGAGCTCGCCGAAGCGTCGCGCGAACGCTACGTGCTCGGCGCGTGTGATGTCCTGGTCGCGCAGGAACAGCACGCGATGCCGGAGCAGCTGCGCGCGGATCTCGGCGAACAGGCCGTCGTCGTGCACGGCGTCGGCGAGGCTCACATCCAGCAGTTCCGCGCCGATCGCGCAGGTCAGGGGTTCGACTCGCATGCGCGTCTCCTCAGACGATGAACACCGACGAACCGGTCGTCTTGCGCGATTCGAGATCGCGGTGCGCCTGCGCGGCGTCCTGCAGCGCGTAGCGCTGGTTGATCTCGATCCGGATCCGGCCGGCCGCGACGTGCGCGAACAGTTCGCCGGCCAGGTCGTTCTTCTCGGCCGGATCGGCGATGTAGTCGGCCAGCGCCGGGCGCGTCAGGTACAGCGAACCCTTCATCGCGAGACGCTGCGGATCGAACGGCGGGATCGGGCCCGACGCGGTGCCGACGCACACCATCAGCCCGCGCCGCTTCAGCGAATCGAGCGAGCCTTCGAAGGTGTCCTTGCCGACGCTGTCGAACACGACGTCGACGCCCGTGCCGTCCGTCAGTTCGCGCACGCGTTTCGCGACGTCCTCGCGGCTGTAGTCGATCGTATGGTCGCAGCCGTGCGCGCGGGCGATCCCGGCCTTGTGCTCGCTCGATACCGTGCCGATCACCGTGAGCCCGAGCAGCTTCGCCCATTGCGACACGATCAGCCCGACGCCGCCGGCGGCCGCGTGCAGCAGGATCGTATCGCCCAGGGCGAACGCATGGATGCGGCGCAGCAGGTAAGCCGACGTCAGGCCGCGCATCGTCATCGCCGCCGCCGTTTCGCACGTAATGCCGGCCGGCAGCCGCACGAGCGGCGCGGCGGGGATCAGCCGTTCGGTGCTGTACGCGCCGAGCGTGTTCAGGAAGCCTGTGTAGGTCACGCGGTCGCCGACGGCGACATTCGTCACGCCGGGGCCGACGGCCTCGACCACGCCTGCTGCCTCGACGCCGAGGCCGGCCGGCAGCGGCACCGGATACAGGCCGCTGCGGAAATACGTGTCGGCGAAATTCAGGCCGACCGCGTCGTGCCGCAGGCGCACCTGGCCGGGGCCCGGGTCGCCGACCTCGACTTCCTCCCAGCGCAGGACCTCGGGGCCGCCGGTTTCGTGGAATCGCACTGCATGTGCCATCTTTGTTCTCCGTATGGTGTCAGTCGGATGCGCGTCGCGCATCGTCGGGTTCGTTCGGTTCGTTCGCGCGTGGCGGCGTCGCGGCTGCGCCGTCCGCCAGCGATTCATCCAGTCCGGCCCAGTCCGCGTCGCCGAGATAGCGCCGCGCGGCCGGGAAAATCACGCCTTCCATCCGCCCCATCTGCTCGAACGCGCCGTGCGCATAGCGGGCGAGCGCCGTATCGAACGCGGCCGACGGCAGCCCGTCCGCGGCGATCCGCACGAGCGCATCGAGCGCTTGCGCGTCGCGCCGCCGCTGGCGGTCGAGTTCGTCCAGTTCTGCCGCGACGCACTCCGCGCGGACGCGCAATGCCGCGAAGAGGCGCGCTTCGGCGGCTGTGCCGACCCGGGCGCGCTGCAGGGCGGCGAGCGACGTCAGAGCATCTTGCATGTCGGCCCCTTGCTGCTGCGCATCCACGCCCCCGCCCACCTTCGCGCCGGACGCCATCAGCACATGCAGCAACCCACCGACCGCGCGATGCGCATCGAGACAACGCGCCATCACGCGCGCCTCGGCAGGCGATCGCCGCGACGTGCACACGAGCACCGGCACGCCGCTCGTCGCGAGCAGGTGCTGCCGTTGCGCACAAGCCGCTGCATCGGCATCGTGCGGCAGCGCCGCGACGCCGATCAGGTCGCAGCCGAGTTCGGCCGCCAGCACGCCGGGCTCTGCGTCGCCGGCTCCCGGATGGCCGGCCCCCGGGTGGCCGGCCCCCGCGATCACATGGGACAACCCCTGCGCCCGCGCGGCGGCTTCCACTTTCGCACCGTGCTCCGGCAGCCGCGCTCCGGATAAACGCGAGTCCGGCGCGGCGCCGGTCAGCATGAACGTGACCCGGGCGCCGACCGCACGCGCCAGTTCGAGCGCATGGCCGATCGCGTCGATGCCGCCGGGCGTGCCGTCGACCGTCACGAGCAGATGGCGGTACATCGTGCCGCTCCGCTTATCCGGCGAGCGGCGCGCTGCGCCGCGTGCCGGTCGATACGATGTTCATGGCCCTCTCCTCGTTGCGTTCGTCATGCCTCGGAACCCATGCTATCGATGCGGTGCCGGTGCGGCCCCACTCGTCGCGGGGGGGATTGACGCGCGAGCGCGGTTCGACCGATCCTTCCCCCCACACCCACCCCGGACGCTGGCCTGCACGGCACCGCCGGATTCCGACCGCTGCCCCGATGGCCCACCCACCCGATCGCGCCGACGCGCCCCCCACCGAACTGGTCCTGAAGACGACCGCGCCGCGCGTGCCGGCGCAGTTGCTGGCTCGCGCGCGGCTGAGCCTCGCTGCGCCCGCTTTCGACGGTCGACCGGTCACGCTCGTGCAGGCGCCGGCCGGGTACGGCAAGACGTCGCTGCTCGCGCAATGGCGCCGCGAAACCCTCGCGCTCGGCCGCGCGGTCGTATGGCTGTCGGCCGACGAGCGCGACGATGCGGCGCGGTTGCTGCAGGGGCTCGTGCAGGCGGTGCGGACCGGCTGCGCGCGGCCCGGCTTCGGGCGCCTGATCCCGGTCGGCGCGGCCGACGCGGCGCGCGCGCTGGAAGGCGTGACCGCGTGGCTGGCCGAGGTCGCGCAACTGTCGATCGATGCGCTGCTGATCGTCGACGATGCGGAGCGCCTGCCACCCGCCGGCCTCGACGCGCTGACCTACGTGCTGCACAACGCGCCGCAAAACCTGCATGTCGTCGTCGCCGCGCGGCGCGGGCTCGATCACGTGGCCGGCGACCTGCTCGCCGGCGGGCAATGCACGCTCGCGGGCCCCGACTGGCTGCGCTTCACGCTCGACGAGACGATTGCGCTGGTCGGCGCGCGCTTTGCGCAGCGGGTCGACGCCGACGCGTGCGCGCGGCTGTTCGAACGCGTCGACGGCTGGCCGCTCGGGCTACAGCTCGCGATGGCCGCGATGGCGCGCTCGGCCGATCCGCGCCAGGCGGTCGACGCGCTCGCCGCCCGCGTGGACGGCACGCGCGACCGGCTGGTCGAGCTGCTGCTCACGAACCTGTCGGCCGACGACACCGCGTTCCTGACCCGCACGAGCGTCGCCGATCGCCTGCATCCGTCGCTGTGCGCCGCGCTGCTCGACGACGCGGACGCGCCCGACCGTCTCGCGCGGCTCGCCCGCGACACGCCGCTGTTCATTGCATCGGACGATTCGGACTGGTGCCGGCTGCATCCGCTCGTGCGCGATACGCTGCGCGACCGCCTGGCCGCGGGCCCCGACACCGAGCACAGCGCGCTGCATGCGCGTGCGGCCGAATGGCTCGGCGCGCACGGGATGACCGAGGAAGCCGCCCGCCACGCGTATGCGGCCGGCCAGTTCGAGGTGGCGTATGCGCTCGCGCAGCGTTGCCTCGAGGATGCGATCAAGCAGGGCCGCATCAACGACGTGCTCGACTGGCTCGCGCTGCTGCCCGATGCGGAACTCGACAAGCGTCCGACGCTGCGCGTCGAGGTCGCGTGGGCGCTGGCGCTCGGCGAGCGCCATGTCGAGGCGCGGCGCCAGATCGCGGGCATCCTCGCGGATCCCGGCACGCCTGCGGCGATGCGCTACGAATGCGCGCTGATCCTCAGCGCGGCCGCGTATTACGCCGACGAAATCGACCGCTTCGTCGAGCTGTTCGAGCCGTGGGCCGACTTCACGCCGCCGGCGGCGACCTGGCTCGCGCAGATGCACGCGAACCGGCTGTCGGCGCGCGCGATCATCGTCGGCGAGCCGGCGCAGGCGCGCCGCTTCCAGCACGCCGCGCCGCGCGGCGAGACGGCGGCCGGGTTCGGCTATGTCGCGCGCTGGGGCGAGCTGATCACGGGGCTGAGCTACCTGCGCGAAGGCCAGGTCCGGCTGGCCGACGACGCGTTGTCGCCGGCGCTGGCGCGGGCGGAAGCCGATCTCGGGCGCCGCCATCCGCTGACCTGCATGCTCGCGGCGATGTGCGCGGCGCTCGCATACGAGGCCGACCGCGTCGACCAGGCCGCCGCGCTGCTCGCGAACCGGCTCGACGTGCTCGAACATACGGGCACGCCCGATACCGTGCTGCTCGGCTATCGCACCGCCGCGCGCATCGCGCTGCTGCGCGGCGTCGAGCACCGTGCGATCGACCTGCTCGAAGCGCTCGACGCGATGGGCGTCGCGCGGCGCCTGCCGCGCCTGTCGGTCGCGAGCCTCGCCGAGCAGGTGCGCATTCATGCGGCGCGCTATCGAGAGGCAACCTGCCATGCGCTCGTCGAGCGGATCGATGCGATCGCCGCGGCCGAGTTTCCGTCGCACGGGCCGTTGTGGCGGCGCCCCGTCGTGCTGCTGCAGGCGACCGCGCACGCGGGTGCGGCGCTGGCCGCGCGCCGCTGGGACGATGCGAGCGCGGCGCTCGACGAAGCAGCCGTGCTGGCCCGTGAAATGAGCATGGGGCAAGCGCGCATCGAGATCATGGCGCTCAGCGCGTTCGCGCTCGAACAGTCGGGGGGCGCCGGCCGCGCGCTGCTCGACGAGGCGATGAACCTCGCGGACGTGTTCGGGCTGACGCGCACGCTCGTCGACGCGCATCCGGCCATCGCCGACTGGGCGCGCCGCGCGGGTGACGAAGCCGGCGCCGGCCCCGCGCGACACGCGCTGCCGCAGCCGCGTATCGTGCCGCCTGCCCCGCGCGCCGCGGCCAGCCCGCGCGCGGTGCCGAGCGTCGTGCTGACGCCGAAGGAGCGCGCGATTCTCGAGCTGCTCGCGCGCAATCTGTCGAACAAGGAGATCGCGGTGGCGCTCGCCGTCGGCGAGGAAACCGTGAAGTGGCACCTGAAGAACCTGTTCGGCAAGCTCGACGCCAGCTCGCGCAAGCATGCGGTGCGCCGCGCACTGGTGCTGGGTCTCCTCGAAAGCGCGCCCTGACGTTGTAACGCCGGTTTCGCCAATCGGGCGTGCTGCCACGCCCGCCTTCCTCCGATTCTCCGCAACCCTGCCCCCCGCGCATGGGGGGGAGCGGCCGCCCGCCGGTGCGTAGTCTCTCCGCATGGCTCACGCGGGCATCGCCTGTCACACCTTCCCGCCAGCCTTCTTGCTTCCCCGCTTCACCCGGACGGGCTCGATCCCGTCCGGTCCAATACGACCCTGGAGACTTCATGAAGACGAAACTGGCCGCGCTCGCGGCGCTTGCCGGCTGTTCGGCACTCGCGCACGCGCAATCCTCCGTCACGCTCTATGGCGTGATCGACTCGGGCCTGCTGTACCAGAGCACGTCGGCGGCGTCGTTCAGCCCGACCGCGCCGAATACCGGCAAGGTGTTCCGCATGAAGGACGGCGGCATCTACTCGAGCTTCTGGGGGATCAAGGGCAGCGAGGACATCGGTGGCGGCTACAAGGTCAACTTCAAGCTGCAGGGTTCGTTCGACAGCGGCACCGGCAAGCTGCAGCTGAGCGATACGCCGGGCGCCGTCGCGATCTTCAACCAGGTCGCATCGCTCGGCGTGTCGGGCCCGTTCGGCACGTTCACGGCCGGCCGCCAGATCGTGCCGATGATCTACGCGATGGCCGACACCGACGTGCGCAACGCGCAGTTCTTCGGCAGCGTGCTGATCGCGTGGCTCGGCCTGAACACGGCGGCCGGCTGGTCGGGCACGAGCACCAACGCCGCGATCGGCGCGCTGTACGACAGCAACGCGCTCGTCTACCAGTCGCCGACCTTCGCGGGCGCGTCGATCGCGCTCGAATATGCGCCGGGGGGCGTGGCCGGGCAGTTCCAGGGCGGCACGCGCGAATCGGTCGTGCTCAGGTATGCGAACTACGGGCTGAACGCATCGGCCGCCTACTACAACGGCCACGACACGAGCCCGGCGCCGGGCGTCGCGCCGACCGGCGTCGACAACAACCGCTTCCTCTACGTCGGCGCGAAATACACGATCCACGATTTCTCGGTGTCGGCGTCGTACGGCAACGGCCGGAATCCGTCGCATGCGGACAAGGTGAACCTCGACATGCTGTCGGCCGGCATCGGTTATCGCTTCACGCCCGCGTTGCAGGTGACTTCCGCGGTGTACTACCTGAAGGACCGTAACCAGTCCGAAAACCGGTCGACGGCGGTCGTGCTTGCGGCCGACTACAGCCTGTCGAAGCGGACGATGGTCTACGCGCAGGTCGGCCACGTGAACAACCGCGGCACGATGGACCAGATGCTCGTGTACGGGCAGCCGGTCGCGCCGGGCGTCGGCACGACGGCCGCGATGGTCGGGCTGCGGCACAACTTCTGATCTCTGCCGGCGGCGGCTCCCGGCGGTGTGGCGGCCGCTATCGGCATCGATCGCCGGGATCGGCTACAGTGGGCGTTTTCGGCGCGTTCCGCCCCGCCGCCGCGCCATCGACCGTGGCGCGCGCGGCAGCATGGACGGAGCGCGGATCTCCCACTTCGACGAGCGAACCTCCATGCCCGACCTGTCCGCCTTCCCGATCACGCAAAAGTGGCCGGCCCAGCATCCCGACCGTCTCCAGCTCTACTCGCTGCCGACGCCGAACGGCGTCAAGGTGTCGATCATGCTCGAGGAAACCGGCCTGCCGTACGAGCCGCACCTCGTGAGCTTCGACACGAACGACCAGCTCTCGCCCGCGTTCCTGTCGCTGAACCCGAACAACAAGATCCCGGCGATCATCGATCCGAACGGCCCGGACGGCAAGCCGCTGCCGCTGTTCGAATCGGGCGCGATCCTGATCTATCTCGCGGACAAGACGGGCCAGCTGATCCCGAAGGATCTCGCGGGCCGTTACGAGACGATCCAGTGGGTGATGTTCCAGATGGGCGGCATCGGGCCGATGTTCGGCCAGGTCGGTTTCTTCCACAAGTTCGCCGGCCGCGACTACGAGGACAAGCGCCCGCGCGACCGCTACGTCGGCGAATCGAAGCGCCTGCTCGGCGTGCTCGACGCGCATCTCGTGAACCGCCAGTGGGTGATGGGCGATAGCTACACGATCGCCGACATCGCGATCTTCCCGTGGGTGCGCAACCTCGTTGGCTTCTATGAAGCGGGTGATCTGGTCGGCTTCAGCGAATTCCGGAACGTCAAGCGGGTGCTCGACGCGTTCGTTGCGCGTCCGGCTGTCGCGCGCGGGCTCAACATTCCTGCACGAGGCTGACCTGCCACGCGGCCGCACGCTGTGCGGGCCGCGAACTGCAACGCCCGCCGCATTGCGCGGCGGGTTTTTGCGGTTTATCGCGAATTTCCGGGGAACGCCGGGATGAGAAGAATGAGTCCGCCGTTTCTCGAAGAAGCCTTGGACACGCGTTATATCGGCGACCCCGGTGTCGTCTCGCGGGCGGCGGTGCCTCGATTACCGTGCAGCAACAGGAGAACCCGATGATCAAAGTCAGTGTCATGTACCCGTACGCCGCAGGCGCGCGATTCGATCATGCGTACTACCGCGAAAGGCATATGCCAATGGTGAAACAGCGGCTCGGCGCTGCATGTCTGTACTACACGGTGGACAAGGGCATCGAAGGCGGTGCTCCGGGCACTGCCCCGGCTTACGTGGCCAAGTGCGACTTCGTCTGCACGTCTGTCGAAGCTTTCCAGGCAGCCCGCGATCCGCACGCGCAGGAGATCATGGCCGACATCGCCAATTACACGGATATACAACCCGTGCTGCAAATCAGTGAGGTGGTGGTGGAGCGTTCAGACGTCTGACCAAGGTGCGGATCTCGGCCAAGCACCGCATCCGCGTATCGCGTACTCGGGCAGCAAGGCGGTGCTTAACAAGTGTTCCAGCCCTTCGACGATCTGCGTGGTCGCATGCATGACTTCGCGCTTTACGCCGACCCTGCGGTCTTGCTCCCCTCACCATCCGTCGCGCCCGGTGTCGAGGCTATCAAGGAACGCTGTCGCTTTGGAGCCAGCGACCTTTCCTGCCTCGATCTCCTTCTCGTTGGGCCATGCCGCGATGGGTGCCTGAGTTACCAGCGGGCCGCACGGGACCACTCGAAATTCGCCGTTCGGCCCGTTGCAGGAGATCACGACCGGCGGCTGACGGCCAAGAGCAGCCGTTGCCGGATGACCGGTATCTGGCGGCGCAATCGATCAAGAATTGATGTAAGAGACCCGACTCCCTCAATGAAGCAATCCGAAATCGACCGAGAACTTCGACTGCTGGTAAAGGCAGAAGCTAAAGCGAGGCGCTGGAAGTCAGTCGGCACCACGCCTTACTGGACGAATGGCCCTCTCTTCTTCTCCATGACCTTGTCCGCTGGGGCGAAGGAGGGTTCATTTCACTCTTGGCTGCGCTTCAAGTGGCTTGAACTTGATCATCTACTCTGGCGCGTCCTCGGCATGTCAAGCAACGAGAACGCACCCTTCAGTCTTCACGCCAACGGAGCCTTCGTGCTTACCGGTTGGGAAATTCAAAGTTTTACAGTCCGTGATCTTGTGTGGGAACCAGGGCTGCTGGAACATCAGCTTGAGATCGCCACCCGACAAGCAGCATCTAGGGCGGAAGAGGTAGCGTTGGAGGCTGACTCCTTGGACTCCTACATTCGCTTCCTCGATCGAGAGCACGAAATCTTTATGCGGAAGCACCCACGTGCGGCGGTAACCATCTGGAGGGAGCGTCTGCTCGTGCACATGCTGCAAGGAGAAAAGAGTTCTGCTGTTGATGTCGCGAAAGAGCGAATCGCCAAGCAAGATTCCGGTGGTTTTTCTTCCGGAGGCAAAACATTTTTTGAGCGGGCGCTTGCCCTAAACGAGGCATGACGCTTAGGGGGCCGCATTGCGAAAGGGCACGGAGCCGGCTTGAACCATCTGAGTGACTGGTAACAAGCGTCGAATCTTGCTCCCGCGACCGGCCGTTCAGGGTCGTGAGCCGTCGATCATTGATAAGCGGCAGACTGCCGGCAGCGATCATTTCGCCGAACTTTTAGAGATGGCCCGGTACTTTACGGCGTGGCGGCACCGCGTCATCCGTTCGATTGCAAAGGCTGAAATCGCTGACGTTAGCCCAACGGCGCTCGCTGCTTGCGTCCATCGTGCTGAACAGAAGTCTGTCCAGCGTGCCACGGCAACGCCGAGAGGTGTGACCCGAACAATCAGTCAACCCGGTACCAGCGACCAGATTCTGGACACACAGCGGCTGGTGCGCCGTTCGACCAGACTTGCTCCTCATCCAGGTGCAGCGAGGTCGAAGGGGCGGTGTCGAAGACTACCTTAAGTGCTTGCCCAACATGGGCATCTTCGATGGGAAGCTCCCAAGTCAGGAATATCTGGATGCAATCCTGGTCCGTCGCGAAGTCGACCGCATTAAAGCCGCTGCTGCGGCGCTGAATGACGCCATGAGGCTGGCCGGTATCGAATATCACAGCTGTCCCCCGAGTCAGGGGAATGCGGCGGCCCGTAGATGGAAAATGCAAGTCCAGCCCCCGGTCCTCGCTCAGGAATAGATTGCAGAAGGCCGCACCGCCATATTGCGCACCGTCATGGTGGTACTTCGCGCCACGACAGGCCATGAGGGCTACGTCACTGGAGGCAAGCACGGTGGGCAGTCCTAGTGCGCACGTCCAGTCGGACATTGCCTGCACGCAGCGCTTATAGTCCGGCCAGCGCGCTTGCGTTCGCGCCAAAGGCATAGCCTCGACGTCCCCGGGTTCCAGGACGAGCCGCGACGATGTTTCTCTTTCCCAGTCTGCAAGCACGCGTGCGGAGGGAACGGGCACGTCGACCGTGCCTGATAGAACGATGTCACTTACGCGTCGACTGCGGATGGCGTCGCCGCTCCAGAAATAGGAAGTCAGCATGTTTCGAATTCGACGCTGTCGAAGGGGGCATCTGGGCGATTGTAACGATTCAGCCTGATCACGTCGGCGAAAATCGGCCATGAAGGGACATTCGACACAAGCACCCGGATCGATGACAATCCACGCTGGGTTGGCAGCGGCCATCAATCTGTAGCCGGATGCGTTGCACACTTTCGCGACGAAGCCGATGCCTCGGGATTGACTCTCGCTTACGTGGTTGCCTCGTCCAGCGCCCCCAACCATCAACTGAGATCAACCGCAATTCTCTTTGCGAAGCGTGTTTGATGGAAATAGCCGTAGCGACAACAAAGAGGGGTTGATGCCAACTTACTCATTTCCTTGGCAATAGCTGCTTCAGGGGCGGTTGCCGCCCCGTCAGCTTCTGTGTTGGTCGGGCCGGATTCTCTTCTCCCTCCTGCTCAAAAACCTTGTGGGATAGTGGGCTCGATAACTATTCCACCGGAGGTTCCGCATGCACGGGCATGCTTTAAGCGGTCCGCAGTGGAAGAGTTAATCCGCTCTTCAGATGGACTCTCCACTGCTGTGATGCAAACCCTGTTGCCCCCCCTTGGGCGGTACGAGTTTGGGCAGGTCGAATTTCTGCAGTCGGGTATGCAATCCTGCTTGCAACAAATCACTTTCATCCCAAACAACGATTGTGCAGCAGACCAAACAAGCCGATGAGGTGAGTGATGCATGTCGATGCATGCGACCGTGGGGCGGCAATTGCGGATTGCCAACGAACTGACTGACGCATGAACGAGTAAGTTTTGACTTACAGATGAGTGGCCGCTTGGAGTCAGCCGAGCGGCTGTTTCGGGTCGGCAGCGGAAGGTCACCGGTCCATACGATGGTGTATCACCGCCGGCCAGGTTTTCTGGTTCGGCCATGACGCATATCCCACGCGTTCAGAGGTCAGGACGCTCGGACGTCGGCGCATACTTCGCAAACGGTCATTCGACTTCGACGGTGGAGCGTCGCTCAATCGCCGTGTTGACGAGAGATGTCGCGAACGGCCGGTACCCTATGCCGATCACGAGCGCGAGATGAACCTCGCCGCGCATCACAGGGTGCACCGAGTCCCCCGCTGCCACCGTTCTGGTTGCGCTCATTCTCTTCACCGCGATACATGCCCTGACATGACATGCGATCTGCGGCGACGCGGGTATCGCACACGACGCAATCATTGCCCCGCTGGCGGCTGATTCGCTTTCTATACTGTTTATGTTGCCGAGTTATCAAGGGCGTGCGTGCGTCAGCAATGCACACGTCCGACAAATCCCGGGGTAAACGAAAACTGCACCTGCCGCAAACGCTTGCGGCTGGTCGGTGAAGTTCGTCCCGTGTATGGACGGGAGAACGTGGATGGGCTCCTCAACCATCGGAGGCAATATGGCGACTTACATCGTATTGATGAATTGGACCGAACAAGGCGCGCAGTCCGTGAAAGACACGGTCCAGCGAGCGAGATCGTTTCAGGAAGGGGCGCAGGCGATGGGCGTCACCGTCACCTCGCTCAAATGGACACTTGGGCCCTACGACATCGTCGCAACACTCGACGCGCCCGACGACGAAACCGCGACGCGGCTGGGACTGATGGTGGCGCAATTGGGCAATGTTCGAACCGTCAGTATGCGTGCTTTCGGCGAGACGGAGATGGAGAGGATCGTCGGCGGCATGAAGTGAAGCCTTGACGCGCGAGATGCAACAGCCATCGACAGAACGGCCATCGACATAGATGAAACAGGCGTCCTGGAAGCCGGCTGGTCGCCGTCGCATCGTGGCGTCACGGGTATTGCTCACGAGCCAGACGAATAGCGCAGGCAAAGGCCGGCGATGCGGGCGGCAAGCGTGTAGCGTGACGCCATTCTCGCGCGCCTCGACATGAGCCGGATGCCTGCGCAGCTCTACGCTCCCGGTGGTCGATCAACGACAAGGAACGGCGCCGCTTGTACGGAAAGGTTGTAGTAAGCGGGCAGCTTTCCTGCGCGACATCGGCAACCGGGTCACTGCCAGCATCCTCGCACCTCGCGACGAACCGCTCGCAATCATCCGTCAAATCATGGGTGCCATTGCCGGCCCGCAGTCGGGCATGTTTTCATGCCCGCGTCGGTTGCCGCTCAGGTGAACCCCGGTGCTGGCGTGCTGACGTTCGTCAGCACCGGCGAGAAACGCGATCGCAAACGCCGCCGTATCGGCAAGACGATATGCGTCCGCACCGAATACTTGTCCGCGAGTAGCCGTACCGAGCGACCGTTTGGCCCTGATATCCGCCGTAGTGCGTCTGACGCGCCGACCGTCGGCAATGGGTCGGCAAGCGACGTCCGAGAAAATTCACGAAGAACCTGTTGGCCCGCCCCTTCCGTTTGCGTCACGCATTCCTCAGCGCTACTTTCCCTCCGCCCCTTCCAGCGCCCCGTCCCCCAGCCCAGCAAGCAGCTTTTCCAGCAGTCGCGACAACTGCGTCTGCTCATCGTCCGACAGCACGGCCAGCACCTCGCGCTGATTGTCGATGTGCGCGACGACCGCTTCGTCGATCAGCGCGCGGCCGGTATCCGTCAGTGCGACGAGCGTGCCGCGCCCGTCCGCCGGGTTCGGCCGGCGCTCCACCCAGCCAGCCTTCTGCAGCCGGTCGATGCGCGCGGTCATCCCGCCCGACGACATCATCAGCGCGTCGTACAGTGCCGTCGGCGTCAGCGCGAACGGCGCTCCGCCGCGCCGTAGCGTCGCGAGCACGTCGAATTCGCCCGGCTGCATCCCGTAGCGCGCAAACAACGGATTGAGACGGTCGCGCGCGATCACGAGCGCCGCTTCCTGCAGCCGCCCCATCACGACCATCGACGACGCGTCGAGATCCGGACGCTCGGCGCGCCATTGTGCGAGCGCATGCGCGGCTCGATCCATTAACCCTCCTCGGCTTGGCAGTTATCTTGACGTCGAGATAAATCGGCGTTTATCTTGATGTCGAGATACTTTACATGAAAAACGTGCGGCGCCTCCCCGGGGTCGCACACCGATATCGAGGGCCTTGCAATGAATCGCTTCACCTCCCCCGGATGGCGGCTCGCCGCCATCGTGCTTGTCGGGCTGAACCTGCGGCCGGCGCTCGCCGCGGTCGGTCCGCTGCTCGACATGATCCAGCGCACGACCGGCATCAGTGACGGTGCGGCCAGCCTGCTGACGACGATCCCGATCCTGTTGATGGGGCTCGGCGCGCTGAGTGCGCGGCGTCTGCAGCGCGTAACCGGCATCACGGGCGGCGTCTGGCTCGGCGTCGCGCTGATCGGGCTGGCCTGCGTGTCGCGCGTCGGCGCGCAGCACGCGTGGCTGCTGCTCGCGAGCGCCTGCTGCGCGGGCGTCGGGATCGCGATGGTGCAGGCGCTGCTGCCCGGCTTCGTGAAGGCGCATTTCTCGACGCGGATCGGCGGCGCAATGGGCGTCTATTCGACGTCGATCATGGGTGGCGCGGTGCTCGCGAGCGTCGTCGCGCCGTTCGCCGCGGCCCGCTGGGGCTGGCTCGTCGCGCTTGCGGGCTGGGCGCTCCCGGCCGCGGTGGCCGCGCTGGCCTGGCCGCTGGCCAGCCGCGGCGGCAACGCACTCGCCGGCGGGCCGGCGTCCGCATCGAATGCGCAGCCGTCGCGCTCGCCGCGTGCGTGGCGACTCGCGCTGTTCTTCGGCATCGCGACCGGCGCGTACACGCTCGTACTCGCGTGGCTGCCGCCTTACTACATGCGGCTCGGCTGGTCGCCGACGGCGGCCGGCAGCCTGCTCGGCGGCGTGACGCTCGCGGAAGTCGTCGCGGGGCTGACGATCTCGGCGATGATCGACCGCCTGCCCGATCGCCGGCCCGCGCTGCATGCGGCAATCGCGTCGCTGCTCGTCGGCTTGCTCGTGATGCTGGCCGCCCCGGAAGCGCTTGCGCTGCCGGCCGCGCTGCTGATGGGCGCGGGGATCGGCGCGCTGTTTCCGCTGTCGCTGATCGTCACGGTCGACCACGCGGCGACGCCGGCCGATGCCGCATCGCTGACGGGGTTCGTGCAGGGTATCGGCTACCTGATCGCCGCGCTGTTCCCGTTCGCGGCAGGCATCGTGCGCCAGCATCTCGCGGACCTGTCGCCCGCGTGGATCGCGATGGCCTGCCTGTGTGTCGCACTGTTCGCGCTCGCGGCAGGGTTTGCACCGAAGCGGGTGCTGCACGCCGCGCGTGCGTAGCAGCGGCGCCGCTCAGTTGACCGGCTCGCAAAACGGGATCTTGTCGCGCAGCGCGTTGCCTGCGGCGACCGGGTCCCGCCCTGCCGGCAGCGTGACGGAAACCGACGTATGCCCGGTTTTGCTGCGCGGTTCCTGGCCCGGCCAATGGTTCTCCTTCCACGTGGCGATCCAGTCGAGATGGCCGGCGCTCGCGCCGGGCACGAAGCGCAGCCGCAGCGAACCGTCGAAGTCTTCGCTGCAATGCGGCGAGTGCTGATAGTCGTGCTCGGTGAAGCAGGCCCGGATCTGTTTGTCGCAGCTGAACGGGAGCTTCGCGACGCGTGGCGTGCGGGCATGGCCGCCGTTCGGCCACAGTTCGACGAAGTCGGCGTTTTCCCAGCTTCCGCCACCGCCTGAATAGCTTTCGGACCAACCGGCCAGCACCGCGACCGCGAAGCGCTCGCCGCCCAGCGGGTACAGCGCGGGGTAGATCCGGAGCGGCGGCGGCTCGCCGTCGCCGTCGACCCGGTCGGCGGGCTGGTAGTCGGAGAAATTCCACTGCTGAACGACCTGCCAGCCCGCGGTGGACGCGAAACTCACTTTCAACAGCTGCGGGCCCGGCAGGATCGCGTAGTAGATGCCCGACGCGTCGTTCCTGGCCCGGTACAGCGACGGCGCGTTGTCCGCATCGCCGGGCGCGCCGCACGACGCCGACGCCAACTCGCACACCTTGCGCGGCCAGTCGCGATCGGGCACGGCGGTTTTCGCGACCGCGACGAATGGCACGGCGCGGGCTTCGGTGGCTTCACCGGCCGCGTGGGCCGCGGATGCCGCCAGCAGCGCGGCCGTCAATCCCGCCAGGCCGAAAATGCCCGATCGAATACGGGTACCCATTCAACGTTGTCCTTGTAAGGGGGATGGCGCGCCGTGATCCGGCGAAGTGGCCCAGTCTGCCCGAAAGCGCCCGATCCGCCCAGACACTGCGTCGTTGTCAGCCGCCCGCTTCCTGTTCCGCAGAGAGCCGCCGATACGCGCACTCGGACGGGCAGCGTCGCAAATCGCACGCGTCTTCGTCGCACTGCCGGCACACGCGGATCGCGTTCTGCATGTCGTCGGCCAGCGCGCCGACCAGTTGCTCGCAGATCGGCATGAGCTGCGCGCATTGCTCGGGCGTCAGCGTGCGCGTGAGGTCCGCGATCGCCGTGCCGCGCGCGGCAAGCACCTGCTGCACCGCATCGTGCCCGGCCTCGGTCAGCGTCAGCACGACGGTGCGCTTGTCGTCGCCTGGCTCGCGCGCGACGAGCCCTTCCTGCGCCATTCGCTCGGCGAGCCGCACGGCCGACGAATGCACGAGCATCAATTGCCGCGCCAGCGCGTCGATCGTCAGTGCATGCGCTTGCGACAGCAGCACCAACGCATCCACGCTCGACCCGTGCAGCCCCGTGTCGCGGGCGATTGCGTCCTCTACCCGGTCGTTCAGCCCGAGCGCGAGCGCGCCCAGCAAATTGTTCAGGCGTTGCTTTTTCACGTAGGCGCTCCTAGCATATGTGTGCGTCACGCATATAATTTAAACCATCGTTTCACCGATGTCAGCCGCGGCGCGGCCCGCTCGATCCGGGCGGCCGCCCGCCCGCATTCTACGGGTCGACAGGCCGAGTGGAGTCCACGCATGAACGACAACGCGCGCAAGACCGGATACCTGATTATGGCGACGCTGTGCTGGGGCGTCGCCATTCCGTTCAGCAAGATGGTGCTGCCGGCCCTGTCGCCCGCGTGGCTCATCGTGCTGCAGATCGCCGCCAGCGTCACGGTGCTCGCCTGTCTCGCCGCCGCACAACGCGTGAGCCTGACAGGCATCGCGCCGGCGCAGCTCGCCGTCGTCGCGCTGATCGGCATGCTCGAACCGTGCGGCGCGTACTATCTCGGGTTCGTCGGCATGCAATCCACGTCCGCGCTGCACACGGCGGTGATCTTCGCGCTCGAGCCGCTCGGCATCCTCGCGTTCAACATCGCGCTGTTCCGGTTCAGGGTCGACAGGCGGCTGCTGGTGGCGGGCGTCGTCGCGTTGCTGGGTGTCGTCGTCATCACGCTCGGCGACCCGTCGGCGGACGGGCACGCGTCGCTGCGCGGCGATGCGTTCGTGTTCGCCGGCGTGATGGTGGCCGCGCTTTACGTGTCGTTGTCGACACAGGCCGTGACGCTTCCGTCCACGACCGCGATGCTGCTGATCCAGCAGGCCGGCTCGCTGCTGCTGGCGCTCGTGCTGCTCGGCATCGATGCGGGCAGCGGCGGCCCGCACCGGTTGCCGGCGTGGCCGGCCGTGTGGCCCGCGCTCGCGATCGGCGTGCTGCAGTTCACGCTCGCGTTCCTGTTCTATTTCCGCGGCGCGCGCGACAACGCATCGTACTGGAGCGTGGTCGTGCTCAACCTGATCCCCGTCGTCGGCATCGCCGCGTCGATCCTGATCCTCGGTGAATCGGCGTCGCCGATCTACTTCGTCGGCGGCGCAATCACGATCGGCGCAGCGCTCTACACGCACCTGCGCGAACGCCGTACCGAGCTCGCGCCCGCCCGCGCGTGATCAGCCCGCGCTCGCGTACAGCGTCGAATCCGCGAACCCTTCGGCGTCCAGCACGCGCCCGATCAGGATCAACGCGGTGCGCTCGATCTGCGTGCCCTGCACCTTGGCGACGATGTCGGCGAGCGTGCCGGTCACGCGTTCCTCGTCGGGCCAGCTCGCGCGATAGATCACCGCGACCGGGCAATCGGCGCCGTAATGCGGCAGCACTTCGTCGACGATGCGGGCGAGATGGCGCACGCCGAGATGGATCGCGAGCGTCGCGCGGTGCGCGGCAAGCGAGCCGAGCGCTTCGCCTTCCGGCATCGTCGTCTTGCCCGCGAAGCGCGTGAGGATCACCGTCTGCGCGACGCCGGGCAGCGTCAGCTCGACGCCGAGCGTTGCCGCGCACGCGGCCGTGGCCGTCACGCCGGGTACGATTTCGTACGGAATCCCGAGCGCCTTGAGACGGCGGATCTGCTCGCCGATCGCACCGTACAGCGACGGGTCGCCCGAATGTACGCGGGCGACGTCCTGCCCTTTCGCATGGGCGCCGGCGAGCAGCGCGACGATGGCGTCGAGGTCGAGCTCGGCCGTATTGACGACCTGCTCCGCGCGATGGCCGTCGAGCACGGCGGCCGGCACCAGCGAGCCCGCATACAGAATCACCGGGCATGTGCGCACGAGGCGCTGGCCCTTCACCGTGATCAGCTCCGGGTCGCCGGGGCCCGCGCCGATGAAATACACCGTCATCGAAAAATCTCCGTCAATTCATGGGATGACCGGCCGCGCGGCGTCATGCGCGCGCGGCCGGATCGAGCGCGTCGATGAGCGCCGCGGCCGAGTCGAACGCGCGGTCGGCGTCGGGCAGCGGCGGCCGGCGCAGCATCACGACCGGCAGCCTGCGTTCGCGCGCGACGTCGAGCTTGGCTTCGGTGGCCGCGCCACCGCTGTTCTTGCTGACGACGACGTCGATGCCCATCAGCGCGAACAGCGCGCGCTCGCCGTCGAGCGTGAACGGCCCGCGCGCGGCGATGATCTGCGCACGCGCGTTACCGGGATGCGCGTCGAGGCAGCGCACGAGCCAGAACTGGTGCGGCGGGATCGCGTCGAGATGCGCGAGCGGTTCGCGGCCGAGCGTGAACAGCGGCCGCTTGAACGGCGCGAGCGCCGCTTCGATGCCGGCCCAGTCGTCGACCATGCGCCAGTCGTCGCCGGGTTGCGGCGACCACGGCGCGCGGCGCAGCGCCCACAGCGGCACGCCCGCTTCACGCGCGGCGGCGGCGGCATTCGCGCTGATCTGCGCGGCGTACGGATGCGTCGCATCGATCACGAGGCCGATGCCGGCACTGCGCAGATACGCGGCCAGCCCGGCAGCGCCGCCGAAGCCGCCGACACGCACGTCGCAGCGCAGGTCGTCGGGCACCTTGCCGAGCCCGGCCAGGCTGTAGACGTGACGGGGGCCGAGTGCGCGTGCGATTTTCAGTGCGTCGCCGGTGCCGCCGAGCAGCAGGATGCGCGTGCTCATCGCGCTTCCCCGACGAAGCGGCCTTGCCGGTCGATCGCGAACATCTCGACGGCGACCGACGGCGGCACGATGTCGCGCGCGACGCGCAGCGCCTGTGCGCAGACGAGATCGCCGAGCGGCACGCCGTCGGCGTGGGCGAGCTTCATTGCTTCCTGGCTCGTGTTCGCGGCGCGCATCGCGGCCTGCAGCGTGTCGCTTGCGCCCGCGTCGGCCGCCCACTGCGCGAGCAGCGGCAGGTCGATGCTCGAATGGCGGCTGTGCAGGTCGAGATGGCCCGCGGCGAGCTTGCTGAGCTTGCCGAAGCCGCCGCACATCGACAGCCGCGCGACCGGTGCGCGCCGCAGGTGCTTGAGCACCGCGCCCGCGAAATCGCCCATCTCGATCAGCGCCATGTCGGGCAGTTGATAGTGCGCGCGCATCGCGTCCTCGCTCGCGTTGCCCGTGCACGCGGCAATGTGTGCGATGCCGTTCGCCCGCGCGACGTCGATGCCCTGGTGGATCGACGCGATATAGGCGGAGCACGAGAACGGCCGCACGATGCCGGTCGTGCCGAGGATCGACAGCCCGCCGACGATGCCGAGGCGCGGGTTCATCGTCTTCAGCGCGAGCGCTTCGCCGCCTTCGACGCCGATCGTCACGTCGAAGCCGCCCGCATAGCCGTGCTCGGCCGCCAGCGCTTCGAGGTGCGTCGTCATCATCTGGCGCGGCACCGGGTTGATCGCCGGTTCGCCGACCGGCAGCGTCAGCCCCGCGCGCGTGACCGTGCCCACGCCCGGCCCCGCATGAAAATGCACGCCGGGTGCCGCTGCGAGCGCGACGCGCGCGAAGATCAGCGCGCCGTGCGTGACATCCGGATCGTCGCCGGCATCCTTGATCGTGCCGGCTTCCGCACCGTCGGCCGTGGCCCGGCAGAACTCGAGCCGCATCATCACGCGCTGCCCCTTCGGCAACACGATCTCGACTGCGTCGTCCGCACGACCCGCGAGCAGCAGCCGCGCGGCGGCGAGCGACGTCGCGGTCGCGCAGCTGCCGGTCGTGTAGCCGAAGCGCAGCGGCGCGGGCTGTTCGGGGGTCTCGTCGCGCATCACGCGTCCGTTGTGTTCGTCGTGGCCGACGATGCGGTCGTGTCGGCCATATCAGCCGCGTCGGGCTTGCGCACGTCGTACAGCGTGACCGGCAATGGCTGCCGCCACGTATCGAAGCGGCCGAGCGGCTCGGCATGGGCGAGCGACACGCGCGTGAGCGTGCCGCCGTGCGCGTCGCGCCAGGCGGCAAGCGCCATCTCGCCCTGCAGCGTGACCGCGTTCGCGACCAGCCGGCCGCCGGGCTTCAAGGATGCCCAGCAGGCATCGAGCACGCCGGGCGCGGTCGCCCCGCCGCCGATGAAGATTGCGTCGGGCGCGGTGAGCCCCGCGAGCGCATCGGGGGCGCGGCCGGCGACGAGTTGCAGGCCCGGCACGCCGAGCGCGTCGCGGTTGTGCTCGATGAAGCGCTGCCGCTCCGCATGCGCTTCGATCGCGATTGCCTGGCAGGACGGGTGCGCGCGCATCCATTCGATGCCGATCGAGCCGCTGCCGGCGCCGACGTCCCACAGCAGCTCGCCGGGCGCGGGCGCGAGGCGACCGAGCGTCATCGCGCGCAGGTCGCGTTTGGTGAGCTGGCCGTCGTGGCGGTACGCATGGTCGGGCAGGCCCGGCGTGAGTGCCCGGCGCGGCGCGTCGGGGCCGGCCTGGCAGTCGAGCGCGACGAGATTGAGCGCGGCCGTTTCGTCGACGTTCCAGTCCTGTGCAAGCCCGTCGAGACGCCGCTCGAGCGGGCCGCCCAGATGTTCGAACACGCTGACGCGGGTCGGCCCGAAGCCGCGTGCGACGAGTTCGGCCGCGACGGCCGCCGGTGTGCGTCCGTCGGCACTCAGCACGAACAGGCGTCGCCCGGGCAGCAGGTGGCGCGCGAGCGTCGCCAGCGGACGGCCGACGAGCGAGACCGCGCCGACATCCTGCAGCGCCCAGCCGAGGCGTGCGGCCGCCAGCGACAGCGACGACGGCGCGGGCAGCACGCGCCATTCGTCAGGAGACAGCACGCGCGCAAGCGTGGCGCCGACGCCGAACAGCATCGGGTCGCCGCTGGCGAGCACGCAGACGGGCGACGCGCGCCGCGCGAGCACGCCCGCTAGATCGAACGGCGACGGCCACGTTTCGCGCGCGGCCGGCAGCCGCGCGGGCAGCATGTCGAGATGCCGCTTCGCGCCGACGACGAGCGTCGCGTCGAGCAGCGCGCGGCGCGCGCTGCGACCGAGCCCCGCGTAACCGTCGTCGCCGATGCCCACTACCGTCAGCCACGCCGTCATGCACCCTTCCCCATCGTTCGATTCCCTACCGTTTGTTGCGATGCGCGGCGGCCGGGCCGCCGCGCGTTGATTCGTTGATGATCCTGATCCGCTCCCGCGCCGTGCGTGTCGCCCGCCCGCCGATGCGATACGGCGACGACGTCAGCCGCGCGGCAGCGGGCCGATCAGGACCAGCAAGCCCAGGTACATGCCGCCGATCGACGCGATCAGCAGCCAGCCGAGCAGCAGCCACATGAGCGGCCGCACCCCGCTTTTCCTGTACAGGAACGTTCCGCCCGCCACGATCGGCACGCCGAGGCCGGCGAGCCCGACATTCTTCGGCCACTCGGCCGACGGTGCAAGCGGGATCAGCAGGCACGCGAGCAGCATCCAGGCCGGGATGGCCAGCAGGCCCAGCGCAATGCCCATGCCGAACAACTCCGTCCTGCCGAGTTTCATAGCGGATGCCGGCGGTCGCCGATCTGATGTCGAGCCGCCAATCGTACCATTTGCGAGACAGCGCAAAACCGGCTGCGGCCGTGCTGCGACGCGGTTGTGCGACGAATCGCCGATGCCGGATCGTCGTGAAAATCGGGTATCCTACGGCCGTTCGTTCGCCGGTGCCCTTCGGGGCCGAAGAGGGAACACAGGGCGCGCCATGCGCCGCTGTGGCTGCCCCCGCAACTGTAGACAGCGAGCCGATCTCCCCCTCATGCCACTGGTTCCACCGGGAAGGCCGGGAGCCGGCGCCGACCTGTCAGCCAGGAGACCTGCCGGCCTGAAAGTGCGTGCGTGCCAGTCGGCGTCGGGCGGGGTGTACCGATGCGTTGGCCGCGGCGCGACACTGTCCCGGTACCCCGTTGAGTTCCGCCCCCGTTTCGATTCCTGCGTCGCCCGTCGTGCGCCCGTCGGCCTGCCCGGGGCTCGTGCGCGTGGTCGCGGCCGCCGACGGCGGGCTGTGCCGGATCAAGCTGCCGGGCGGCCGGCTCGATGCGCGCCAGGCGCGTGCGATCGCCGCCGCCGCGCGTGCCTTCGGCTCCGGCACGATCGACGCGACCAACCGCGCGAATCTCCAGCTACGCGGCATTCGCGACGGCGCGGCCGACGCGCTGACGCGCGCGTTGCTCGACGCGGGGCTCGGCCCGTCCGTCGATGCAACCTCGAATGCGGCCGCCGACGCGGCCGCGCTCGCAGCGAGCGACGACGTCCGCAATGTGATGCTCAGCCCGCTCGCCGGCCACGACCCTGCCGCGCTCGTCGACAGCCGCGCGCTCGCCGTGCCGCTCTTCGACATGCTGGCGCGCGAGCCACGCCGCGGCGAGCTGTCGCCGAAATTCTCGATCCAGCTCGACGGCGGCGAATCGGTGGCGGCGCTCGATCACCCGCACGACATCTGGCTGGCCGCATGGCGTCGCGGCGACGGCGCGGTGCGCCTCGCGGCCGGGCTGGCCGGCTGCCCGCCGGTCGCGCACGGCGACCCGCCCGCTTCGATCGATGTCGCGCCCGATCAAGGTGTCGCGCTGGTGCGCGCGCTGCTGCTCGCATTCCTCGATCTTGCGCCGGCCGACGTCACGCGGATGCGTACCCTGCTTGCAACATGCGGTGAACGCACGCTGCTCGAACGCGCGCAGCACTATTCGCCCTTCCCGCTCGCGGCCGATCCGGCACTCGTCGGCTGGCGCCGCTCGCACGCCGACGCAGCGCTGCGTTTCGGCGTGCGCCCGTCGCTCGATGCGGCGCGCTGCAACGTCGGCGCGCAATTCGTGCTCGGCCGGCTCGATGCCACGCAACTGGAACGGCTCGCCGCGCTGGCCGAAACCGACGGCGACGGCACGCTGTCGATGACACCCTGGCAAGGCGTGTTCCTGCATCGCGTATCGCGCGAGCGCGCGCCGGCCACGCTCGATGCGCTCGCGTTGCTCGGCCTCGTCTGCGCACCGTCCGACCCGCTGGCGTCGCTGGTCGCATGTACCGGCAGCGCGGGCTGCGCGAAGGCGCGCGCCGACACCAAACACGACGCGCTCGCGCTTGCCGCGCGCATCGGCCACGCGGTCGACGTGCACCTGACCGGCTGCGAGCGCCACTGCGCGCTGCCGCATCCCGCGACGCACACGCTCGTCGCGGTGGCGCCCGCGCACTACGACCTTTACCGGCGCGACGCCGCTGCGGGCCTTGGCGCCCCGCTCGCGCGCCATCTGACGATTGACCAGGCCGCGGCCCGACTGACGGGCGCGCGGCACAGCCAGGACACCACCGATGCTTGACTACATTCGCGACGGGCAGGAAATCTACCGCCAGTCGTTCGCGACGATCCGCGCCGAGGCCGACCTGTCGCAGGTTCCGCCCGACCTCGAGAAACTCGCGGTGCGCGTGATCCATGCGTGCGGGATGGTCGACGTCGTCTACGACCTGCGCTTCTCGGCCGGTGCCGGCACGGCGGGCCGCGCGGCCCTTGCCGCCGGCGCGCCGATCCTGTGCGATGCGAGGATGGTCGCCGAAGGCATCACGCGCGCGCGGCTGCCGGCCGACAATCGCGTGATCTGCACGCTCGGCGAGCCGGAGGTGCCCGATCTCGCACGGCATCTCGGCAACACGCGTTCGGCTGCCGCACTCGAACTGTGGCGCCCGCATCTCGCGGGCAGCGTCGTCGTGATCGGCAATGCGCCGACCGCGCTGTTCCACCTGCTCGACATGATCGATGCCGGCGCGCCGCGCCCCGCGCTGATCCTCGGTTTCCCGGTCGGCTTCATCGGTGCGGCCGAATCGAAGGCGCTGCTCGATGCCGACAGCCGCGGCGTGCCGTACGTCGCGCTGCTCGGCCGGCGCGGCGGCAGCGCGATGGCGGCGGCTGCGGTCAATGCGCTCGCGACGGAGGTCGAATGACGACCGCGCGCGGACGCCTGTTCGGGGTCGGCGTCGGCCCCGGCGATCCTGAACTGATGACGATCAAGGCGGTGCGTGTGCTGCAGGCCGCGCCCGTGGTCGCGTATTTCGTCGCGAAGGGCAAGAAAGGCAATGCATACGGCATCGTCGAAGCACACCTGCAGGACGCGCAGACGCAACTGCCGCTCGTCTATCCGGTGACGACCGAGGCGCTGCCGCCGCCGCTGTGCTACGAGACGGTGATCGCCGACTTTTACGACACGGCCGCCGAAATCGTTGCCGCGCACCTCGACGCGGGCCGCGACGTCGCGGTGATCTGCGAAGGCGACCCGTTCTTCTACGGCTCGTACATGTACCTGCACGACCGCCTCGCGCCGCGCTACGACACCGAGGTGATCCCCGGCGTGTGCTCGATGCTCGGCGGCACCGCCGTGCTCGGCCAGCCGCTCGTCTATCGCAACCAGAGCCTGTCGGTGCTGTCGGGCGTGCTGCCCGAGCATGAACTGCGCGAGCGGCTTGCGCGGGCCGACGCGGCCGTCGTGATGAAGCTCGGCCGCAACTTCGACAAGGTGCGGCGCGTGCTCGACGAATTGGGGCTCGCGAAGCGCGCGCTGTATGTCGAGCGCGCGACGATGGCGAGCCAGCGCATCGTGCCGCTCGACGAAGTCGATCCGATGGCGTCGCCGTATTTCTCGCTGCTCGTCGTGCCGGGGGAAAAATGGCAAGGATGACGACTCCGCCCGCGATCGTGATTCTCGGCGCGGGCGCGCTCGATACCGCGCGGCGCATCCAGGCGCGCTATCCGGGTGCGCTCGTGCATGGCCTCGCATCGCGCGTCGCGGCCAACGTGCCGTTCGACGATCTCGGCGCGCACTTGCGCGAGCTCTATGCCCGCGGCTTGCCGATCGTCGCGCTGTGCGCGGCCGGCATCGTGATCCGCTGCCTCGCCCCCGCGCTCGCCGACAAGGGCGTCGAGCCGCCCGTGCTCGCGGTGGCGGAAGACGGTTCGGCGGTCGTGCCGCTGCTCGGCGGGCTGACCGGCGTCAACGTGATCGCGCGCGAAATCGCCGCGTGCGTCGGCGTCGCGCCGGCGATCACGACGAGCGGCGAACTGCGCTTCGGCGCGTGCGTGCTCAATCCGCCGGAAGGCTATGCGCTCGCCGATCTCGCGCAAGGCAAGCGCTTCGTGTCCGATCTGCTCGCGGGTGCGTCGACGCGCATCGATGGCGCGGCGCCCTGGCTCGACGATGTCGCGCTGCCGCGCGACGACGCGGCCGCGCATGCGATCCGCGTAACACCCGAGGCATGGCACGGCACGCGCGACGAACTCGTGATTCATCCGCGCAGTGTGGTGGTGGGCGTCGATGCGCATCGCATGCATGCGGACGATGCGCTCGCCGCACGCATCGAGGCGGCGCTCAACGCACATGGTCTCGCGCGGCTGGCGCTCGCGGCCATCGTGGCGCCCGCATCGGCAATCGGTGATACCGCACTGGAAGAAGCAGCGCAAACGCTCGACGTGCCGCTGCGCTTCGTCGATGTCGATGTCGATGCCGACGGCGACACCAACGCGACAATCGATGCTGCCGCTCTTCTCCGCAGCGCCCTGCGTGTCGCCCACACACTGCGCGCCACGACGAACGGCATTGCATGCGCAGTCGCGTCGCACCCGGTCGATCCGGCCGCGCTCGGCCGTGCGCGCGGCCGCCTGACGGTGCTCGGGCTCGGCCCGGGCGGCGCCGCGTGGCTCACGCCGGCCGCACGCGCCGCGCTCGCGGACGCGACCGACATCCTCGGCTACACGACCTACGTGAACATGGCCGGCCCGTTCCGCGACGACCAGCGCGTACACGGCACCGACAATCGCGAGGAGATGCAGCGCGCACGTCATGCGTTCGAACTCGCGGCCGAGGGCCGGCGCGTCGCGGTCGTGTCGTCGGGCGACCCGGGCGTGTTCGCGATGGCCGCGGCCGTGCTCGAAGCGCTCGACGAAGCGCGCGATCCGCACTGGGCGGCGGTCGACCTGCGCGTCGAACCCGGCATCTCGGCGTCGCTCGCGACGGCCGCGCAGGCCGGCGCGCCGCTCGGCCACGATTTCTGCGCGATCTCGCTGTCGGACAACCTGAAGCCGTGGGACGTGATCGAGACGCGGCTGCGGCATGCGGCGCAGGCCGATCTCGTGATGGCGTTCTACAACCCGATCTCGCGTGCGCGGCCGTGGCAGCTCGATCGTGCGCTCGATGTCGTGCGTGCGCACCGCACGGCCGATACGGTGGTCGTGCTCGGCCGCGACATCGGCCGGCCGGGTGCGACGCTCACGACGACGACGCTCGGCGCACTGCGCAGCGACCAGGTCGACATGCGCACGATGGTGATCGTCGGCTCGTCGACGACGCGCCGTTTTGCGATCGGCAATGCGCGCGAGTGGGTCTATACGCCGCGCTGGTATCGCTGAACCCGGTCAGCGCGTCGGCGTGACGCTGCGCGCGCCGGCATGTGCGATGCCGGCCGCGCCGTCGCTTCGCCAGAACCGGTACACGAGCACGCCGACGATGGCCTGTGCCACGACCACGAAGGCGACGCAGCCGGCCCATCCCCACCGATGCCAGCCGGGCACCGGCAGGATCGAGCCGAGGCTGCCGCCGAAGTAATAGCAGGACAGGTAGATGCCGATCGCCGTCGAGCGCGCGCTCGACGCCGCCTGCGAGATGAACGTGTTGGCCGATGCCTGTTCGACGAATACGGCGGTCGAGCTGAGTGCAAGGCCGGCCAGGATCACCGGTACGTTGTCGGACAGCGTCAGCAGCGCCCCGCCGATCGCGAGCGCGGCCGCGGCAAGGCCCGGTGCGCGCGGGCCGCGATGCCGCGCGAGGCGCCCTGCCAGCGGGGTCACGACCACCGCCACCAGAAACACCGCATAGATCGCGCCGATCCCGACCGTGCCGAAGCCGAACGGCGCGCGCGCAAGGCGCAGGCCGACGAACGTGAACGTCGCGACCTGCGACGCGAGCACGCATGCGCCGATCGCGAACGACGCGAGCAGCGGGCCGCGCGTGACGATGCGCCACGACGGCCCCGCACCGGCATCCGCATCGTGTTCGACACGCCGTGCGATCGCTCCGGACGCCGGAAGGCTCGCGTAGATCGCGACGCCCGTGACGAGACACAGCGCCGCGACGACGTCGAGCGCATGCCGCCAACCCCATATCGACGTCATCAGGTTGGTCGCGAAGCGGCCGGCGAAACCGCCGAGCGTCGTGCCGGCGACGAACAGCGCGCTGATCTCGGCCGACGTTCCACGATCGAAACGCTCGGCGATATAGGCGATCGACAGCGCGAAGACGAACGGCATGACGAGACCGGCCGCAAAGCGCGCACCGAGAAACGACGCGAAACTGCCCGCGTGCGCGGACCACACGATCGGCAGCGCGACGGCCACCGCCGCCAGCGAGATCGCGACACGCCGCTCGATACGCGCAGCCAGCACGCCGACGAACGGCGCGATAATGGCGACGGCCGTCGTGGTGGCGCTCACGCCCTGCCCCGCTCGCTCGGCGCTGACGCCGAAGGTGGCCGCGAGTTCGTGCAGGATGCCCTGCGTCGAATACAGATTGAGAAACGCGGCGAAGCCGCAGAGAAAGAACGCGATGCGCGTGGTCCTGTCGTTCATCGGAGCTGCCTGGTCGTCGATGCCGACAGTCTGACCAGCGCGCCGCGTGCACGCCAATACCGTTTTCATCGCGATTGATACCGGAACGACAACAATGCTCGACCTGCGCCGCCTCCGTTATTTCGTGGTCGTTGCCGACGAACTGCATTTCGGGCGTGCCGCGCTACGCCTGCGGGTCGCGCAGCCGCCGCTGACGCGCCATATCGCCGCGCTGGAAAGCGAGCTCGGCGTGCGGCTGTTCGAGCGCTCGACCCGTGCGGTGCGGCTGACGCCGGAAGGCGCCGCGTTCCTCGAGCATGCGCGCCACGTCGTCAGCGCGGCCGCCGAGGCAGAAGCGAGTGCGCGCAAGATCGCGCAGGGCATCGCCGGGCGCATCGTGATCGGCTATGCGAGTTCGATTCCGATGTCCGACACGTTCCCGGACGTGATCCGGGTCGCGAGCCGGACGATGCCCGACGTCGAACTCGCGTTTCGCGAGGCAGCGACCGCCAGCCAGCGCCAGCAGATCGCGGACGGCACGATGGACATCGGCTTCGGCTGGGCATGGGACGGCGCGCCCGGTGTGCCGGTGGCGTCGCTCGTCGTGTCGCGCGAGCCGCTCGTCGCGGCCGTGCCGGCCGGCGATCCGCTCGCGGGCCGGGCGAGCGTCGACGTCGCTGAGCTTGCGCACGCAACCTTCGTCACTTTTCCACCCGGTTACGGTTCGGCATTGACTGCCGCACTGGACGACCTGTGCGCGCAAGCCGGATTCGCGCCCAGGATCGGCGCGACCGCGGCACAGATCACGACGCTCGTCTCGCTGGTGGCCGCCGAGCGAGGCATCGCGATCGTGCCCGGTTTCACGGCGACGCTGCAGCGTCCGGGCGTCGTCTACGTGCCGCTCGCCGGCACGCGCGCGGTCGAGCAGATCGTGTCGTGGAACGAGCCATTCACGTCGGCGTGCGTCGAGCGCTTCGTCGCGCTGGCACGCTCGCTTGCGCAGCCCGCATCGGCCTGATGCGACGCGAACGACGCGCGTCGGGCCACGCGCGATCGATCGTTCGATCGGGAAATTCACCCGCGTCACGCATGCCGTAACTGTGTCGAATCGGCAAGATCGTTACGTATCGGGAATCAAATAACAAAAAGAACTCCTGACTATTCACTATTCGACGCGAATCCTCCAAGATGGGCACGCCGCCGGCCGGGCATGCCCGGTCGCACGACCGGCGGCGATACGCAGGCCAGCGTATCTTTCTTCCACTTGGAGAACACAATGAACAACAATGTGTTGCCGCGTTTCATTCCGCGCGCATTCGCCGCGGGTTGCCTGCTTGCAGTGGCGAGCGTGTCCCAGGGCGCCGGCGTCTATGCGCCCTATGTCGACGTGACGCTCTATCCGACGCCGCTCGTCGACCAGATCGGGGTCCGGCAAGGCATCCAGCAATTCACGCTCGCGTTCGTGGTCGCGGGCAGCGGCTGTACGCCGTCGTGGGGCGGCGTGCAGCCGATCGGCAACGGCGCGAGCGGCGGCCTGCTGACCGCGTTGTCGACGTCGATCGCGAGCTATCGCGCGAAAGGCGGCGAAGTCGCCGTGTCGTTCGGCGGCGCAAACGGCACCCCGCTGATGCAGGCATGCTCGACGGTCCCCGCGCTGGCGAGCGCATACCAGACCGTGATCGATACGTACGGCCTCACGCACATCGACTTCGACATCGAAGGCGTGTCGCAGCTGGACACCGCCGCCGTCGCGCGCAACTTCCAGGCGGTCACGCAGTTGCAGGCGAGCTACGCGGCGAAAGGCAAGCCGCTGCATGTCACGTTGACGCTGCCGACGATGCCGACCGGGCTCACACAGGACGGTCTGAACATCGTCAACGCGGCGATCTCGAACCAGACCGTGTTCGATGCGGTGAACGTGATGGCGATGGATTACGGCCCCGCAAACCTCGACATGGGCGCAGCCGCGATCAGTGCCGCGCAGGCGCTGTACGCGCAGCTCGATACGGCCTTCAAGTCGGCGGGCCAGCCGAAGACCAATACCCAGCTGTGGCAGATGGTCGGCGTCACGCCGATGATCGGCGTGAACGACGTGCAGGGCGAAACCTTCACGCTCGCGAATGCGCAAAGCGTGCTGAACGCGGCCGTCGGCAACGGCTACGGCTTCTTCGGCAACTGGTCGGTCGGCCGCGACCAGGCGTGCCCGTCCGGCGGCACGTATGCGTCGCCGACCTGCTCGGGCGTCGCGCAGCAGCCGTACGCGTTCGCGACGATCTTCAAGCAGCTCGACGGCAAGTGGGGCGCGGGCGTCACGCAGGATCCGAACTACGGCGGCGGCTCGGACGGCGGCACGCCGCAGCCGGGCGCGCCCTGGGCGGCCGGCCAGGTCTATACGGCCGGCATGACGGTCACCTACCAGGGCACGACGTATCAGGCGCAATGGTGGACCCAGGGCGACGTACCCGGCCAGGCTGCGGTGTGGAAGCCGGTCGGCGGCGGCACCGCCACGTGGTCGGCAACGACCGCGTATTCAGGCGGTACCTGTGTGATGTACCAGGGCGCGAAATACTGCGCGAAATGGTGGACGCAAGGTGACAACCCGAGTGCGGGCGGTGTGTGGGTGAAGTCGTGATGCGGCATATCGGCCGTCGCTAGGCTTCAGGCCGGCGCATCAGGGGCCGTTCACGGCGATCGCCAGCTACCGGATCGCCGGCGGACGGCCCGCTGGTCGGCAGTACCCTGCCCGCTTTCAGCCGCGCGCGTGCTCGGCCAGCAGCCTGGCCTTCGCGTCGACGAGCAGCGCTGCATGCATGTCGCGATGCTGGCGAATCCGCTCGGTCGGCCCGACCACGGACAGCCCGTACCAGTCGCCGTCGAGCGTCAGCGCGACCGCGATCGCCGACAACTCAGGCGCGCTTTCGCCGAAGTTCTCGGCCCAGCCGAGTTCGCGAAACCGGGCGGTTTGCGCGACCAGCGCGGGCAGGTCTGCCACGGTCGAATCAGTGAAGCGCTCGAACGGCAGCTGCGCGCCGAGCGCCTGCTGCGCGTCGCCCGCCAGTTCCGCGAAAATCGCCTTGCCGATCGAGTTCGCATGCAGCGGGCGCAGCTCGCCCGGCGCGCGCGTATAGCGGATCGCCTGCTCCGATTCGACGACGTCGAGGTACGTGACCGACACGCCCTGGATCTTGCCGAGCACGGCCGTCTCGCGGCTCGCGTCGCGCAGCGCGACGAGATGCGGATGGACGATGTCGACGACCGGATCGGTCGCGTCGATCGCGGCGGCGATCGTCTGCAGGCGGCGCGTCGGATAGTAGCCGCCGCGCTTGCGTACTTCATACAGGTAACCGCGGCTCACGAGCGTGCGCGCCATCGCGAGGCAGCTCGACGCCGGCACATTGAGCAGGCGCGCGAGTTCGGTGAGCGGCAGCGGCCGCCGTTCGGCGGCGAACAGCTCGAACAGGTCGAGCGTACGGGCAACGAGTTTGACGTCCATGACGAGCGCTTGAGTCGGAACGGGAAACCGCGCACCGGGCCGGCCGCCGGGTCGGACCGGTCAGTACGACTTCGGCAGCCCGAGCACCTTCTCCGCGATGTAGCACAGGATCAGTTGCGGGCTCACGGGCGCGAGCCTCGGAATCATACACTCGCGCAGGTAGCGCTCGACATGGTATTCCTTCGCGTAGCCCATTCCGCCGTGTGTCGCGACCGCCGTCTGGCAGGCCTGGAACGCGGCTTCCGCGCCGAGGTATTTCGCGGCGTTGGCCTCCGCGCCGCACGACTGCCCCGCGTCGTAGCGCGTCGCGGCCTTCATCACCATCAGCCACGCGGCCTCGAGCTGCATCCACGCCTGCGCGAGCGGATGCTGGATCGACTGGTTCTGGCCGATCGGCCGGCCGAACACGACACGCTCGCACGCGTACTGCGTCGCGCGGCGCAGCGCGGCCTGCCCGAGCCCGATCGCCTCCGCGGCGATCAGGATCCGTTCGGGATTCAGCCCGTGCAGCAGATAGCGGAAGCCGTCGCCTTCGTTACCGATCAGGTCGCCTTCCGGCACGCGCAGGTTGTCGATGAACAGCATGTTCGAATCGACCGCCTTGCGGCCCATCTTCTCGATCTCGCGCACCTCGACGCACGAGCGGTCGAGATCGGTATAGAACAGGCTCAGCCCGTCGGTCGGCTTCGCGACCTGGTCGAGCGGCGTCGTGCGCGCGATGATCAGCATCTTGTTCGCGACCTGCGCGGTCGAGATCCAGATCTTGCGCCCGCTCAGCACGTAATGGTCGCCGTCACGGCGTGCCTGCGTGGTCAGGTGCGTGGTGTCGAGGCCCGCGTCGGGTTCCGTCACCGCGAAGCACGCCTTGTCGCGCCCGGCGATCAGCGGCGGCAGGAAGCGCGCCTTCTGCGCGTCGTTGCCGAACACCTGCACCGGGTTCAGCCCGAAGATGTTCATGTGGACGGCCGACGCGCCGGACAGGCCGGCGCCCGATGCGCTGATCGTGCGCATCATCAGCGCGGCCTCGGTCATCCCGAGCCCGGCACCGCCGTGGGCCGGGTCCATCGCGATGCCGAGCCAGCCGGCCTCGGCGAGCGCCGCGTGGAAATCGGCCGGAAACCCGCCCGCGCGATCGCGCTCGAGCCAGTAGTCATCGCCGAAGCGCGCGCAGATTTTCTCGATCGCGCTTTCGATCGCGCGCTGGTCATCGGTCAGGTCGAACTGCATGGAATGCTCTCCCGGAAAAAGCCGAGCGGCCGCGCCGCTCTCAAGAAAACGCCAGGCGGTGCCAGGATCTCCGCTCCGACGGACGTCCCCTGGCGGGAAGCGCCGGCACGAAGCGGCAGGCCCGGGCCGCTCACAACGGAAACACGCCAACGATCACGGCGGCGAACACCATCAGCACCGTGGCGGCAAACAGGAACGGAATCGTGAATTTCTGGTGCTCGGCCAGCTCGACGCCGGTCAGGCCGACGATCAGGAACGTCGCGGGCGTGAGCGGGCTCACCGGGAAACCCGTCGTCATCTGGCCGAGCAGCGCGGCCTGTGCCATCTGGATCGGCGGCACGCCGAGCAGCTTCGCGCTTTCCGCGAGCACCGGCAGCACGCCGAAGTAGAACGAATCGGGGTCGAACAGCAGGCTGAGCGGCATCGACAGCAGCCCGAGCACGAACGGCATGTGGCGCGCATGCTCGACCGGCACGTGCGCGACGACCACGTCCGCCATCGCCTTCAGCATCCCGGTGCCGGACATGATGCCGGTGAACGCGCCGGCCGCGAGCAGCACGCTCGCCATCATCAGCGCGGCCTTGGCATGCGCGTCGATCCGCTCGCGCTGGGCCTGCACGTCCGGGTAATTGATCACGAGCGCGGCGACCGTGCCGAGCATGAACATCACCATCGGGTCGACGATGCCGGACACGAGCGTGACGAGCACGACGAGCGTCAGCACGAGATTGATCCGGAAGCGCTCAGGCCGGCGCAACGCGCGTTCGGCATCGGTCAGCGCGCGCGGCGCAATCGCGAGCGACGCCGCACCGGCACGATCGAGCCCGAGCCGTTTCGCCTCGCGCACACCGAGCACGTAGGCGGTGCCGAACACGAACACGAGCCCGACGATCTGCACCGGGATCATCGGCATGAAGATCGCGGAACCGGGAATGTGCAGCGCCGCCGACGCGCGCAGCATCGGCCCGACCCACGGCAGGAAATTGACGCCGGCCGCCATCGACGCGACGCACGCGAGGATGCGGCGGTCCATCCCGAGCCGCGTATAGAGCGGCATCATCGCGGGCAGCGTGACGAGAAACGTGACGGCACCCGAGCCATCGAGATGAATCAGCAGCGCGAGCAGCGCCGAGCCCATCACGATGCGCGGCGGATGGCAGCCGATCACACGCAGCACGCCCGCGATGATCGGGTCGAGCATCCCGGCATCAGTGAGGATTCCGAAAAAAAGAATCGCAAAAACGAACATCCCGGCGATCGGGCCGATGTTCTGGACGCCGTGCACGATGAACTTGCCGGTCGCGAGCCCGAACCCGGCCGCGAGCGACGCGGCCACCGGCACGACGATCAGCGCGACGAGCGGCGACAGCCGTTTCGTGATGATCAGGCCGAACAGCGCGACGATGGCGATCGCGCCGATCCATGCAAGCATGATGCGTCTCCTCTTCAGCCGGTGCGCCCGTGCGGAGCCCGGCGTGGGGTTCGAAGGGTCGGGCGGTGCCCGTGGCCGTGCGGCGCCGTCGGGCGCGCGGCACGGCCGGCGGCCGCGATGCCGGTCAGTCCCGGTGTGTGTCGTGGTCGCTATCGTTAGCGTTGGCGTTGGCGTCGGCGAACACCTGCGCCGCGTGCTCGTTCAGCGCGGGCGGCGGCCGCCGGTACGTGGCCGGCGTGCGGCCGAGCTTGATCGGCGACGCGATGCCGCGATGCCGGCCCAGCTCGACCTTCATCTGCCGGTGCGCGACATGCGGATGGTCGAGCGCCGCATCGAGCCCGAGTACGGGCGCGCACGGCACGCCGCGGCGCATCAGCTGCTCGGCGAGTGCCGTGCCATCGTGTCCGGCCAGCGCCGTTTCGAGCAGCGTGCGCAGCGCGGCGCGATTCGCGCTGCGCGCGCGGTTGTCCGCGAAGCGCGGATCGTCGAGCCAGCCGCGCGTGCCGAGTACGTCGCACAGCCCCGCAAACTGCCCGTTGTTGCCCACCGCCAGAAAGATGTCGACGCTCGCCGTCGGAAAGCTGTCGTACGGCGTGATGTTCGGATGCGCATTGCCGGTGCGCACGGGTGCATTCCCCGAATGAAAGAAGTTAGGCGTATGCGGATGCAGGATCGACAGCGCGCAGTCGAAAAGCGTCGATTCGACGAACTGGCCGCGGCCGCTCGCGTCGCGCTCGCGCAGCGCCATCAGCACGCCGAGCGCCGCGTTCAGCCCGGTGACGAGATCGACGATCGGCACGCCGACCCGCAGCGGTGCACCGCCGGCCTCGCCATTGACGCTCATCAGCCCCGCGAGTGCCTGCACGGCCGCGTCGTAGCCGGGCAGCCCGCCGAGCGGACCGTCCGCGCCGAAGCCCGACACACGGCAATGGACGAGGCGCGGAAAGCGCGCGTGCAGCACATCGAAGCCGAGCCCCCAGCGCTCCATCGTGCCGATCTTGAAGTTCTCGACGATGGCGTCCGCATGTTCGAGCAGGCCGAGCAGCCGCTCGCGGTCGGCCGGTTGCGTCAGGTCGAGCGCAATGCCGAGCTTGTTGCGGTTCACGCCGAGGAAGTACGACGCGGTATCGCCGTCGAACGGCGGGCCCCACATGCGCGTTTCGTCGCCGGACGGCGGTTCGACCTTGATCACCTCCGCGCCGTGGTCGGCCAGGATCTGCGTCGCATACGGGCCGCCCAGCACCCGCGACAGATCGATGATGCGCAATCCCGCCAGCGCGCCCTGCTGCTCGTGTTCCGCCATGCGTCCCGCTCCTGGTTCCGGTTGATCGGACTGCCGGCTCCGGCGGCCCGGCGCCTGCGGCGCGACCTTCCGGATTCGGCGAATAATTCTTGTACGTGAATTTATATTCACACTCGGGAATTATGTTGTCAACCCCGGCGGCACCCTGAGTCCGTGCGGATGACGCCGCCGCGCGCAAGTGGGGGCGACACCGAACACGGACCGGTTGCGGTGGCGCACTGCCTTTCGCTAAGCTGGCGGATAACCTTCATCTCGAAAAAATAAGGCGGATTATTCATGAAACGGATGCTGCTCGCGGCTTTCGTGCTGGTGTCGACGCTGGGTGTCGGACACGCGCAAACCCAGACATTCCATTTCGGCGAAGGACAGACCGGGGTACCGAGCGCGGCGCCGCAGGCCGCCGCGCCGACCGCTCGGCCCGCACCCGCGCGCCGGCACGCGACGGCGCCATCGCCCCACCATCGGCGCGCCGTTCACAAGCGCCGCCATCCGCGCCATGTGAAGCCGACCCGCAACGGGATCTATACGCACTCGTAACGCGTCAGCCATCCCGCGGCGCCGTGCACGGAACTGTCACGAACCGCCGGTAGGATCGTTGCGGCTGCCTGTACGCCGTCGCGGCCTGCCGCCGAATAACGCGCCGCCGACGCGCATTTTCTCCACGATTCAGCACCCGTTTCGCCGAACATGAGTACCGGGCCGGACACTCTCGCCGTCATCAAGGAACGCGCCACGATCGTGTGCCGTCAGCGCAGCAGCGTACTGCTGGTCGCCCGCACCGCGTCGCGCTGGTCGCTGCCGGGCGGCACGATCCGGCGCGGCGAGACACCGCTCGATGCTGCACTGCGGGAGCTCGCCGAGGAAACGCGGCTGGAGGGGCTCGCGCTCGATTACGCGGTGCAGTTCGGCGGGCTGACGAAGCTCCACCACGTGTTCGTGGCCGACGTGCCGGCGCACCTGACGCCGCGCGCGAGCAACGAGATCGCCCGCTGCAAGTGGTTCACCGTCGACCGGCTCGACACGCTGCGTGCAAGCGTGCCGACGCGCAAGATCATCGAGTTGCTGCGGCTCGACTGTTTTTCGGCGATCGCGAACGGCCGGCTGCGCTGACGTCGCTAGCACCCACGCCGGTCACGTGCGCAGGAACGGGCCGGCCTTGCGTTCGAGCAGCGTGATGAGTTCGGGCTGCATGTACGTGTACCGGTCGGGAATGTCGAGGCACACGATCTTCTTGTGCCGCAGATGCGCACCGAATTGCGCCGCCAGCCGCGCCTTGTGCGCCCGCTCCATCACGAACACGACGTCGGCCCAGTCGAGCTGCTCGGCGGACACGCGCGTGTCCGCATCGGGCGCGAGGCCCGCCGAGTCGGTTTCGACACCCGTCCATGCGGCGAACACCGCTTCGGCCGTCGGGCTGCGCAGCCGGTTGCGGCTGCAGATGAAGAGTGCCCGCGTCATGTCGCTTCGAGGTGGCCGGGTGCCTGCCTGCTCACCCTTGCGGAATCGTGCCCGGACGAACGTACGCGAGCATGTGCGACACGTAGTCGGCCTTGCCGAGTTCGACGCCATGTTGGCGCAGGATCGCGTAAGCGGCGATCGCGTGGAAGTAGAACTGCGGCAGCGCCCAGTCGCGCGCGTACTGTTCGCCCGTCATGTCGAACGCGATCCCGTTCGGCATTTCGAGCGCGATCGGCAGCGCGGCACCGCCATCGAGCGCATCCGGCGCGAGGTCGCCGAGAAAGGTCAGCGTGCCGGCGATGATCGCCTGCGCGTCGGCCAGCGAGCCAGGCTGCGCATCCGCATTCCATCCCGCTTCGCGCAAGGCCAGCAGCGCAGCCGGCAACGGTTCGCCGCGCAGCCGGTGGACGGGCTCCATCGCCTGGAAGCACGAGAAGCGCACCTGTGCCGCGAGCGGATACATGTCGGGCGCCAGCTTCAGCGACATCGCCGCATCGGGCGCGTCGCCCGCGGCCTGCCGATGTGCGACAGCCTTGTCGAGCCACGCGGACTGCGCGCGCAGCATCTGGGTGAAGGTCGGAACGAGAAGTTGAGTCGGTGACACGCGTGCGCTCCTGTGTTGTGGTTTGCGCCACGATAGCAGCGTCGGCACGAACCTGCACCCCCGGCATGGGCGATGAGCGCGATTTAATGCGGATTCGGTGATGTGGCGCATGGCGCGTGCGCGTGTCGCCGCTCGCAGGACGATCACGGCACGCGGTCTCCTCGACCCGACCTCAAGGCTTGCCGTGCCGAGCCAGGAACCGGTCGAGTTGCGATGCGAATGTCTTGCCGTCGCGCGCGCTGAACGGCGCCGGCCCGCCCGTGTCGATGCCCGCGCTGCGCAGCTGATCCATCATCGCGCGCGTCGACAGGCGCTCCTCGATGTTCTCGCGGCTGAACCAGTTGCCGCGCGGGTCGAGCGCATGCGCGCCCTTGTCGAGCACGGCGGCGGCCAGCGGGATGTCGGCAGTGATCACGAGATCGCCGGCTTCCGCGAGCTCGACGATCCGCGCATCGGCCACGTCGAAGCCGGCCGGCACCTGCACCGCCTTGATGAACGGCGACGGCGGTGTACGCAGAAACTGGTTCGCGACCAGCGTCACGCAGATTTCGGCACGACGCGCGGCGCGAAACAGCATGTCCTTGATGACGGCCGGACACGCGTCGGCATCGACCAATACTTGCATGGCGGGTTGTTCCAATGGGTTGAAGCAGAAGCGGCGATCATAGCGCACCGCCGGCCGGCCATCAGCCGGCGCGGCCCGCGCACAGCGCGTCGGCCGTTACCCACTGCGCGCCCCACGCCGCGGCCAGCCGCGTGCCCTGCCCGATCCGCACGGCCGCATCGTCGAAGTCGACGAACACGACGTGATCGGCCGCCGCGGGCTTCGCGGGCATCTCGCGCGTGCGTCCGTCGGACAGCACCCACAGCCAGCGCTGCTTGCCGGGCTCGCGCCGCGCCGCGCGCGCGAGCAACTGCGCGGCGGCCGCAATGCCGTCCGCGAGCGGCGTGCCGCCGCCGCCGTCGACCGGTTCGAGCCAGCGCGCATTCCACCAGCGCGGCACGGCCGGGCCGAAGCGGCGCGCGGCGCCGTTGCCGCCGAAACAGATCAGCGCGGTTTCGACACGGTCGCGCGCGGCTTGGTCGAAATACGCGACGATCAGCCCCTTCGCCAATGCGAGCCGCTCGTGCGACAGCATCGACGCCGAACAGTCGAGCACGAAGCAATGCAGCGCGTCCGGCGTGCCGGCGCGTTTGCGGAAGCGCAGATGGCCGCGATGCAGCGGGCCGCCGCGTTTCGCGGCGAGCGTCGCGGGCCACGCCACGGCCGTGCCAGCGCGCGCCGTGCCCGGCACGCGCGCGGCTGCGCCTGATTGCCATCGAGGACCGCGAACGGTGTTCGCAGCGGCGCCGGCTCGATGGCTCAGCGTTTTTTTAGCGGCAGCGGCACCACGCCTTTCACGTCGCGCAGCCCGGCCGGTTCGGCCGGCAGGTAGCCCCAATCGCCCTGTGATGCCGTGGCATCGTTCTTCGCCGCACCCGGTGGATCGTCGGGGCGCTTGCGCGTATCGGGCGGAGAACGACCGTCGCGTTCGTCGTTTTGTTGAGGCGCGCCGGACGATGGCGGCGCCCCCGCATGGCGCCGGTGCCGCAGCACCGCGTCGGCCACACGCTCGACATGCGATACCGTCACCACATCGGCCTGCTCCAGTGCGGCAAGCGCACGCGCCGCGCGCAGCATCACGAGATCGGCGCGCAGCCCGTCGACGGCCGCGTCGATGCACAGCGCGCTGACGCGTGCATGGACTGCATCATTGAAATCGAGCGCCGCCAGCCGTGCACGCGCCGCGTGAATCCGGTCGCCGAGTTCGCGCTGCGCCGATGTATGACGTGCGCGGAACGCGTCCGGATCGAGATCGAATGCAAGCCGTGCCTTCACGATCCGCTCGCGCTGCGTGGCGTCGAAGCAGTTTTCCAGTTCGACCATCAAGCCGAAGCGGTCGAGCAGCTGCGGACGCAGCTCCCCCTCCTCCGGATTCATCGTACCGATCAGCACGAAGCGTGCATCATGCGCGTGCGACACGCCATCGCGTTCGACGATGTTCACGCCGCTCGCGGCGACATCGAGCAGCGTATCGACGAGCCCGTCGGCGAGCAGGTTCACTTCGTCGACGTACAGCACGCCGAGATGCGCCCGCGCGAGCAGGCCCGGCCGGAAGCGCACGCCGTTTTCAGCGAGTGCATGCGCGAGATCGAGCGTACCCGTCACCTGCTCGTCGCTCGCCGACAGCGGCAGCGTGACGAACTGCCCTTCCGGCAACAGCTCCGCGAGGCCGCGCGCCGCGGTCGATTTCGCGGTGCCGCGCGGCCCGCTCACGAGCACGCCGCCCAGCGACGGGTCGATCGCGGCGAGCAGCAGCGCCTGCTGCAACGCATCCTGCGCGACGAGCGCCGCGAACGGAAAAACCGCGCGGGCGCGGTGCGTCGTCGGATCGGTCATCGCCGTCCCCCTTCCTGGAGTTGTTCGCTCGCGAGCCAGACCGCTTCGATCCGTTCGCGATAGTCGCCCGGCTGCTGCCACAGGCCGCGCTGCATCGCCTCGACGAAGCGTTCGCAGATGCCGTGCAGCGCCTTCGGGTTGTGCCGCTCGAGGAACGCGCGGGTGGCGTCGTCGAACAGGTATGCGTCGGCCACGAGCGCGTATTGATGGTCGGACAGCACGCGCGCGGTCGCGTCATAACCGTACAGGTAGTCGACGGTCGCCGCCATCTCGGCCGCGCCCTTGTAGCCGTGGCGCTTCACGCCGTCGAGCCATTTCGGATTGACGACGCGCGAGCGGATCACGCGCGCGATTTCCTCGCGCAGCGTGCGCATCTTCGGCGCGACCGGGTTCGCATGGTCGCCGTGGTAGATGCTCGGCTGCTGCCCGGACAGGTGCCGCACCGCCGCCGTCATCCCGCCCTGGAACTGGTAGTAGTCGTTCGAATCGAGGATGTCGTGCTCGCGGCTGTCCTGGTTCTGCACGACGACGTCGATCGTCGCGAGCCGCTCGCCGAACACGTCGGCCGCCGCGTCGCCCGCACTGTTCTGCGCATACGCATGGCCGCCCCACTGGCGGTACGCATCGGCGAGATCGGCGTCGGTCTGCCAGCGGCGCTGGTCGATCAGGTCCTGCAGGCCCGCGCCGTAGCTGCCGGGCCGTGCGCCGAACACGCGCCAGCCGGCGCGGCGCCGCGCTTCGTCCGGTGCCATGCCCTGCGCGACCCATTTCTCGCGTTCGCGCTCGATCCGTGCGCGGATCGGGTTCAGTTCCTCGGGCTCGTCGAGTGCGGCCACCGCCTGCACGGCCGCGTCGAACAGGTGCATCAGGTTCGGGAACGCGTCGCGGAAGAAGCCCGACACGCGCAGCGTCACGTCGATGCGCGGCCGGTCGAAGATCTCGATCGGCAGGATCTCGAAGTCGGTCACGCGATGGCTGCCGTGCGCCCATTTCGGCCGCACGCCGAGCAGCGCGAACGCCTGCGCGATGTCGTCGCCGCCCGTGCGCATCGTCGCCGTGCCCCAGACCGACAGGCCGATCGCGCGCGGATAGTCGCCGTGATCCTGCAGATGGCGCTCGATCAGCTGCTGCGCGGATTTCAGGCCGAGCGACCACGCGGCCTGCGTCGGCACCGCGCGCGTGTCGACCGAGTAGAAATTGCGGCCGGTCGGCAGCACGTCGGGGCGGCCGCGCGACGGCGAGCCGCTCGGCCCCGGCGGCACGAAGCGGCCGTCGAGCCCGCGCAGCAGTTGACGCATCTCCTCGCCGCCGCATGCGTCGAGCGCGGGCAGCAGCGTCGCGCGGACGCGCTCGATCACGGCGAGCGTGTGCGGCCAGTCACCGGGGGGCGTCGCGTCGGTATCTGCGTTGCCGCCATCGGCTGCGCAGAGCCCGTCCAGCCATTGCTGCGCAAGCCGTTCGAGCCGCTCGCGCGTATCGCCCGCATGGCGCCACGGCGATGCGTCGAGCGCCTGCAGGATCGCCGGTCGCGGCCCGGCCCACGGCGCGGCCCAGTCGGCCGCGAGCGGATCGAAGTCGTCGCCGAGTGCGAGATCGCGTGCCAGCGCACCGATCAACCCTGCGCGCGCACCCTTGCCATCGCCGACGGGAAAACGCGCGAGCGCGAGCAGCGTGTCGCGCCGCTGGCGCTCGGCCGGCGATGCGCCGAACACATGCAGCCCGTCGCGAATCTGCGCTTCCTTCAGTTCACACAGCCACGCGTCGACGCGCGTGAGCAACGCATCCTCGTCGCCCGTATCGCGCGGCGGCGACACGCTCAGTTCGTCGTGCAGCCGATGCTCGGCAATCGTGGCAAGGATCGTCTTGCGCAGCAGCTTCGCGCGCCGCGCATCGACCATCAGCGCTTCGTAGTATTCGTCGACCTGCCGCTCGAGATCCTGCAGCGGGCCGTAGTTTTCCGCACGCGTGAGCGGCGGCATCAGGTGATCGATGATCACCGCCTGCGCGCGGCGCTTCGCCTGGCTGCCCTCGCCCGGATCGTTGACGATGAACGGATACAGGTGTGGCAGCGGCCCGAGCGTCAGGTCGGGCCAGCACGCGTCGGACAGCGCGACGCTCTTGCCCGGCAGCCATTCGAGGTTGCCGTGCTTGCCGAGATGGATCACCGCGTCGATGCGATACGCATCGCGCAGCCAGAAATAGAACGCGAGATACGCGTGCGGCGGCACGAGATCCGCGTCGTGGTAGCTCGCGTAGTCGTTCTCGCCGCGCGAGCGCGACGGCTGGATACCGACGAACACGTTGCCCGCGCGCCAGCCGGCGATCGTGAAGCGCCCTTGCCGCAGCGTCGGGTCGGCTTCGGGCGGCCCCCAGCGTTCGTTCAGCGCGTCGCGCACGGCAGCAGGCAGCCGCGCGAAACGCGCGACGTAGTCGGCCAGCGGGAAGCTCTGGAATGCGGGGCGCAGCGCATGCACGGCCGCGTCGTTGGTCACGCCTTCGGTGAGCCGCGCGATCAGCGCGTCGCCGTCGGGCGGCAGGTCGGCCACCGTGTAGCCCGCGTCGCGCAGCGCCGCGAGCACGCGCAGTGCGGACGCCGGCGTGTCGAGCCCGACGCCGTTGCCGATCCGCCCTTCGCTTTGCGGATAGTTCGCGAGAATCAGTGCGACGCGCTTGTCGGCGTTGTCGAGCGTGCGCAGCCGGCACCAGCCGCGCGCGAGCGCCGCGACGAATGCGATCCGCTCGGCGTCCGGCTGGTAGCGCACGACGTCGACCTCGGTGTGCGGGCAGCGATACGCGAGCCCCTTGAAGCTCACCGCGCGCGTGACGATGCGCCCGTCGACTTCCGGTAGCGCGATGTGCATCGCGATATCGCGCGCATGCAGGCCCTGGTTGTCGGCCACCCACGCGTCGCGATTGCCGCCGGACAGGATCACCTGCAGCACCGGCGCGTCGCCGGCGAGCACATCGTGCTCGGGGCTGTCGATCGCGCCGGCCGCGAATGCGGTCGTGTTCAGCACGAGCGCGACGTCGTGCGTGTCGCAGAGCTGCGTGATGACCTCGCGGCTCACCGCGTCCTTCAGCGACGTGACCGCGATCGGCAGCGGATTCAGCCCTGCCTCGGCGAGCGCATCGGCCAGCGCGTCGAACACGGCCGTGTTCGCGGCCTGCCAGTGCGCGCGATAGAACAGGATCGCGACGACGGGCGCGCCGGGCGTCCAGCGCGGCCGCCAGTCGTCGACGCTCGCGCGGTCGCGCGCCGGGTGATACAGCGCGGCGGCCGGCAGCGGGCGCGGCAGTTCGGGTTCGTCGCCGAACCCGAGCGTGTGGAATGCAATGCTGCGCAGCAGCGCCTCGGCGTTGTGCACGCCGCCTTCACGCAGATAGCGCCACCACAGCCGGCACAGGTCGGGCGCGACGGTGCTCTTCGCGACGAGGTTCGGGTCTTCCTGCAAGTCGCCCGAGAACATCGCGAGCTGCTGCCCGCGCTTCGACGCAAGCGACACGGCCTGCTCGATCCCGTACGGCCAGTACGCCTCGCCGCCGAGATGATCGATCACGACCGACTTCGCATGCTGCAGCACGTCGTCGACGTAGAAATCGACCGACGCCGGCTGCCGCAGGAACGTGACGTTCGCGAGCCGCACGCTCGGGAAGCCTGCCGGCAGGTGCGGCACGACGCTTGCCAGTAGCGACAGTGTCGTGTCGGCCGAGCTCAGGATCACGATGTCGGCCGGCTGCTGGTCGATCCGGACGACACCCTGCGTATCGTCGACGAAGCCGCCCGGCGTGGTGCGCAGCAGATGCATCGTGCGTTACGCCTGTTGCGGCTCGGCCGCACACGCGGCGTCGAACGCGCGTTGCAGCACGGCCGCGTCGAGATCCTCGCCGATCAGCACGAAGCGGCTCGCGCGCGTTTCATCGTCCTGCCAGCGACGGTCGAAATAGCTGTCGAAGCGGCGGCCGACGCCCTGGATCACGAGCCGCATCGGCGCGCCGGGCAGCGCGGCGAAACCCTTCGCGCGATAGATCGTGTGCGCTTCGACGACGCGCTGCAGCGCGGCGATCGTCGCTTCGCGCGTGCCGGCGTCGCCCGACACGACCACCGAGTCAAAATCGTCGTGATGGTGATCGTGGTCGCCGTCGTCGGCCGAGCCGTGATGGTCGTGACGCAGGTGGATCGTTTCTTCCGATGCCGATTCGAGGCCGAGCAGCATCGCGAGATCGAGTTCGCCGCGCGTCGCGCGCACGATCTTCACCTGAGGCGGAATCTCGTCGCGAATCGCGGTTTCGATCTGTGCGAACTCCGTGTCGCCGACGAGATCGGCCTTGTTCACGATCACGAGATCGGCGGACGACAGTTGATCGGCGAACAGCTCGTGCAGCGGCGACTCATGATCGAGGTTCGGATCGGCGCGGCGCTGCGCATCGACGGCCTGCGGGTTTTCCGCGAACTGGCCGCTCGCGGCAGCCGGCCCGTCGACGACGGTCACGACCGCGTCGACCGTGAAGCTGTTGCGGATCGTCGGCCAGTTGAACGCCTGCACGAGCGGCTTCGGCAGCGCGAGGCCCGAGGTTTCGATCAGCACGTGGTCGATGTCCGCGCGCCGCTCGACGAGCGCTTCCATCACCGGATAGAACTCTTCCTGCACGGTGCAGCACAGGCAGCCGTTCGCGAGTTCGTAGAGCTGGCCCGATGCTTCGCCCTGCGCGCCTTCCGCATCCTCGCAACCGATGCCGCAGCCCTTGAGGATTTCGCCGTCGATGCCGAGCTCGCCGAATTCGTTGACGATCACCGCGATGCGGCGGCCTTCGGCGTGCTGCAGGATGTGGCGCATCAGCGTCGTCTTGCCGCTGCCGAGAAAGCCCGTGACGATCGTGACGGGAAGCTTGCGCATGGTCATGGTAGGTCCTGTGTCGAAAATGGAATCAGCCCGGGATCGTCGCGGCGATGGCGGCGTGGCAGTTCATCTGGCGGATCGCAGGCAGGCCGCCGCGCGATCCGGACGGACAGTCGCGGGACGGGCGGAACGACGAAGCGGACATGGTGCTTCCTTGCGAACGGTCGACATCGTGAATGCCAACACGGCTGCCGCCGGCCCGGCGCGCGCCGCCTGCCGTTCGCCATGCCGGCCGGCGCGGGTTCGCGCAGGGACGGATCGGCGGACGAAGCGGGCAACACGCGGGCGTCGGGCCTGCTGCGGCCGTGGACGATGCGCCGCCTCCCCGCGGCGCTGAACCCCAACGTTTCGGCCGGTATCCGGGCTGGCGAACACGCCGCTTCGCCTTCCCGGATGCGCGCGGCATCCAGTGGCGGTCGTCCGCATGCACGCGGCATGCGGCGAAGCGGCGTTGCGTGGCGCTTGCGCGCGACGCGTTCGCTTACCGTTGCGGGGGCAGCACAGGTTGGCTCGACTGCGGCGCAGGCAGGCTCCCTGTTTCCCGTTTAACTGCGCGCGCCGGAGCGGCGCGCGCGAGCACCAAAACGCGTGCGAGTGTAGGCGGCGCGGGCGGGAGCGTCAAGGCAGCGTCGGGGCCGGATGACGCGGCGTCGAGGGTCTGACCTGCCGACGATTGACGTGGCTGCGGGGATTTGGATACCGTCTGTCCGGATGACGCCGTGTCGCCCGATTCAGGCGGCGCCTGACCGAACCGGCTGCGGCAGCCGCCTGCATCGTCACACTTCCATCGATGGGGATTCGACATGACCGTCTCACGCATCGCCCGCTACGGTATCGCGGCTCTGCTGATGCTTCGGCTTTCGGTGGCGTTCGCGGTGGACTACCGGATCGAACGATGCGACAACCTGATCACGGTCGACGCATCCGGCAAGCGCGTCGTGAAGGTCGATCTGTCGATCAAGCTGCTGACGGATGCGGCGATCGCCCGCTTCGGCCAGTACGTGCTGTCGTACAACGCGCAGTTCGGGAAAGTTGACGTCGATTCGGCGCAGACGGTGCATGCCGACGGCTCGACGGTGTCGGTCGATGCCGCGCAGGGCATCTTCGATCGTCCGGCACCCGTCGCGATCGCCGCGCCGCAATTCAGCGCCGAGCATTTGCGCATCGTCACGTTTCCCGCGCTCGCGAAAGGCGATTCGATCCGGCTGTCATACACGCTGACCGACACCGACACGCTGTTTCCCGGCAAATTCAGCGTGCAGCTCTCGTTTCCGCCGATCGAGGACTATCGTTCGGCGAACGTCACGCTCGACACGCCGGACGACATGCCGGTCGCGATCGACGCGCGCGGGATGCGTCCGCTGGCCGATGCGTCGCATGACGGACGCCGGATCCGTTCCTACCATTACGAAACACCGCCGTCCGGCCCGCTCGATGAGCAAGCGAACACGGTGGCGTGGACGGATATCGGCCCTGTCTTCATCGCGAGCAACTTCTCCGGCTATCCGGAAATCGCCCACGCCTACCAGGTGCGCGCGTTCGACAGGCAGCAGCAGGACGACGGGATCCGCCAGCTCGCCGATCGGTTGACCAGCGGGATCGCCGACCGGCGCGAACAAGCGATGCGGCTGTACGCGTGGGTCGCACGCAACATCCGTTATGTCGGCGTGTATTTCGGTGCCGGGCCGGTCGTTCCGCACCGCGCCGGCGAGGTGCTCGCCAACCGCTACGGCGACTGCAAGGATCAGGTGACGCTGCTGTCCGCCCTGCTCGATGCAAAGGGGATCGAGAGCCACACCGTGCTGGTCAATCTCGGCAACCGCTATCGGCTGCCGGCCGTACCCGATGTCCTGACGTTCAATCACGCAATCGCGTGACTGCCGGAATTCGACGTGTTTGCCGACACCACGGTCGGCGTGCTGCCGTTCGGCGCACTGCAGTTCGAGGCAAGCGGCAAGCCCGCGCTCGACACCTCGACCGGCAAGCTGATCGTCACGCCGCCGCAAAACGGCCGCAACAGCCGTTCGTCGCTGGCCTATGCGGTCAATCTCGATCGTGACGGCAATGCAACGATGACGGGCGACATCACGCTGGCCGGCCAGGAAGTCCAGCGGGCGCGCCAGATGTTCATCCACGTCCAGCCGAAGCGGCTCGCCGACGAGATGCTGCGCCGCTACGGCCTCGCGGGCGAATTGCAGATGAGCCCGCGTCATCTCGACGACCTCGACCAGCCGTTCTCGATCGCGCTGCGCGGCAATCTGAACCAGTTGGCGTTGATGCCCGGCCCCGCGGCATTTGCGATTCCGTCGCTGCCCAACTTCGGCCAGATCCGGAGCTTCGCCGATTTCGTGCTCCAGGAGAAAAGCAAGGTATTTGAAGGCGTGTGCGCTGGAACGCGGCTCGAGGAGCGCTACCGGATCACGTTGCCGGCCGACACCCACCTGCTCGCCATCCCGCCGGACGTCTCCGTACGAGCCGGGGAAATCGCCTATCAGTCCACTTATCACCGTGATGGCCGGACCGTTGACGTGACACGCGTGCTCGATCGCAACCTCGGCAGCAACGTGTGCAGCGGCGCGAAGCTCGCCGAGTGGGCGGACGCCGCGCGCAGCATCGCGAAGGATCTGAAGCGGCAGATCCTGTATCGCTAGACGCGCGGCACGGGTATCCCGCATCACGCTGACCCGGCCGCGGGGAGCGCCGGATGGGCATCCTTGCGCCGCAATGCCTGTGCTATCGTATGCGCCGCGTTCGGTGCTCGCACGCGCATTGCGCGCCTGCAGTTAAACGGGAAACAGGAGGCGGACCACCGCCCGGCCTGTGCTGTCCCCGCAACGGTACGCCGCCCGCGCGACGCGCTTCCCCGCGCACGCGCCCATGCCGCCCACGATGCCACTGCCCTTCAGCCGGGCGGGAAGGCTGCGGCCTGGCAAGCGGCCAGCCCGGATACCGGCCGACGCAAGGGGCGAGCCCGAGGCTCGCCGAACGCCCGATCCGCGGGGGACGGAGGGGGTGCGCATTCCGCCCGCTTCCGCGCGGGCTTCGTTCGATCCGTCATGCATTTCCTGTCTGCCGGCCGCCGCCGTGCCGCCCGCCTGCCCTGTTCCACTGTTTCGACACGGTGCGCGCCGTGCCGCGCCCGATGAGCCGCGCCTGGCTCATCGGCGCCGGCCCCGGCGACGCCGACCTGCTGACGCTCAAGGCCGTCCGCGCGATCGGCGCGGCGGACGTGCTGCTCGTCGACGATCTCGTGAATCCCGACGTGTTGCGCCATGCGCGTGCCGATGCGCAGATCGAGCACGTCGGCAAGCGCGGCGGTCATGCTTCGACGCCGCAGGAGACGATCGTCGCCGCGATGCTCGCGCATCTGCGCGCGGGCCGCAGCGTCGCGCGGCTCAAGGGCGGCGATCCGTTCGTGTTCGGCCGCGGCGGCGAGGAACTGGCCGCGCTCGGCGCGGCGGGATTCCCGGTCGAGGTCGTGAACGGCGTCACCGCGGGCATCGCCGCGCCGGCTGCAATCGGCATTCCGGTCACGCAACGCGGCGACGCGCAAGGCGTGATCTTCGTCACGGGCCACGGCGCGGGCGCCGACGAACCCGACTGGCGCGCGCTCGCGGCCACGCGCATGACGATCGTCATCTATATGGGCATTCGCCGCCTCGACACGATCGCAGCCGCGCTGCGTGAAGGCGGCCTGCCCGGCGATACACCGTGCGCGGCGATCGAGAACGCGACGCGCCCCGAACAGCGGCACGTGCTTGCGACGCTCGATACGCTCGTCGAACGCATCGGCGCGACGGGCATCGGCTCGCCGGCCATCGTCGTGATCGGCCGCGTCGCCGCGTTCGCCGACGATCCCGCGGTACGTGCCGCGCTCGGCAGCCGCGCATGATGCGCGTCGCGCTCGGCGTCGGTTTCCGCGCGGGCGCGACGGCCGCGCAACTCGATGCCGCGATCCGCGCAGCGCTGACGCTGTACCCGGGCGCCGAACCGGCGCTCGTCGCAACGCTCGCCGACAAGGCGCGTGCCCATGCGCTGCGCACGCTGTGCGCGCGCCGCGGCTGGCCGCTCGTCGCGTTCGACGCGGCACAACTCGCGAGCCGCCCGGAACTGGCCGCAAGCGGCCCGTCGGATGCCGCGCTCGCCCGCTTCGGCGTCGCGGGCGTGGCCGAGCCGTGCGCGCAGCTCGCGGCGCCGCACGGCCGGCTGCTGGGCCCCAAATCCATCCGGGACGGCGTGACGGTCGCACTCGCCGGCCCGCTCTGAATCCTTTGTTTCGCTTTCTTTCGACAGGACCAATCCGATGAAAACCGACGCCGAATCCCATCAACGGATGACCGAACGCCGCCGTGCGGGCCACGAGAAGAAGCAGGCCGCCGCCACCAATGAAAAGGGCCTGCTGATCGTCAACACCGGCAACGGCAAGGGCAAGAGCACGGCCGCGTTCGGCATGGCCGTGCGCGTGCTCGGCCACGGCATGCGGCTCGGCGTCGTGCAGTTCATCAAAGGCGCGCTGCACACGTCCGAGCGCGACTTCCTCGGCGCGGTGGCCGAATGCGATTTCGTGACGATGGGCGACGGCTATACGTGGAACACGCAGAACCGCGACGCCGACATCGCGACCGCGCGCAAGGGCTGGGACGAGGCGCGCCGGATGATCGAAAGCGGCGACTACCGGATGGTGATCCTCGACGAATTGAACACGGTGCTGAAGTACGAATACCTGCCGCTCGACGAAGTGCTCGCGACGCTGGCCGCGCGTCCCGATTCGGTGCACGTCGTCGTGACCGGGCGGCATGCGCCCGATGCGCTGATCGACGCGGCCGACCTCGTCACCGAAATGCGGCTCGTCAAGCATCCGTACAAGGAACAAGGCGTGAAGGCGCAGCGCGGCGTGGAGTTCTGAGCATGCCGGCCTGCCCCGCGCTGTTCGTCAGTGCACCCGCGTCGGGCCAGGGCAAGACGTCGGTGACGGCCGGCCTCGCGCGGCTGCACCGCCGGCTCGGCCGGCGCGTGCGCGTGTTCAAGACCGGGCCCGACTTTCTCGATCCGATGCTGCTCGAACGCGCGAGCGGCGCGCCCGTGCATGCGCTCGACCTCGGGATGGTCGGCGAGGCCGGCTGCCGCGCGCTGCTGGCCGATGCTGCGCGCGAGGCCGACCTGATCCTGATCGAAGGCGTGATGGGGCTGTTCGACGGTACGCCGAGCAGCGCCGACCTCGCGGCTGTGTTCGGCGTGCCGGTCGTTGCGGTGATTTCCGCGAAGTCGATGGCGCAGACGTTCGCGGCGATCGCGTTCGGGCTCGCGCGGTTCCGTCCGGGGCTGCCGTTTCATGGTGTGCTGGCGAATCGCGTCGGCTCGGAGCGGCACGCGGAACTGCTGCAACAGGCGCTGCCCGACGACCTGCGCTGGCTCGGGCACGTGCCGGCCGATGCGGGCATCGCGCTGCCGGAGCGGCATCTCGGCCTGCACCAGCCGAACGACATCGACGATCTCGATGCGCGGCTCGAGCGAGCGGCCGACGTGCTCGCGCAAACGGCGCTTGCCGAGTTGCCGCCGGCTGTTGCGTTCGCGGAACCGGATGCAGCAGCACCGCTGCCGCGTGCGCTCGCCGGCAAGCGGATCGCGGTGGCGCGCGATGTGGCTTTTTCGTTCATCTATCCGGCGAATCTCGCGTTGCTCGACGCGCTCGGTGCGCAGTTGCGATTCTTCTCGCCACTCGCCGACGAACCGGTGCCGGACGATTGCGACGCGCTGTTTCTGCCGGGCGGCTATCCGGAACTGCATGCGGCGACACTCGCAGCGAACGCCGCGACCGCGCGGTCGATTCGCGCACACGCGGCAGCGGGCAGGCCGATCGTCGCGGAATGCGGGGGGATGGTTTATCTGTGCGAATCGCTGACCGACGTCGACGGTTTGACGACGCCGATGCTGGGCGTGCTGCCAGGTCATGCGACGATGCAGCGCCGGTTCGCGGCGCTAGGGATGCAGCAGGTCGATACGCGCACCGGTCCAATGCGCGGCCATACGTTCCACTACTCGCGGCTCGCGACGCCGCTCGAACCGGTCGCGACCGCAAGGCGCCCCGACGGCGCGTCGGGCAGCGGCGAAGCCGTCTATCGCAGCGGCGCGATCGTCGCGACGTACATGCACATGTACTGGCCGTCGAATCCGGATGCAGTCGTGGCGTTGTTCAGCGGCGAAGCGTTCTAGATTGCTCGATGCTGCGCCGCCTGCGTTGCGTCGTTCATCAGGTCAGGGTTTTTCGCGGCCCGGCGCTTCCGAACGCGAAGTCCGGATCACGGTGCCGTCGGGCGAGAAATGCGCGTTGAACATCGCGTCGCCGGATACGCCGCCCTCGGCCCAGTGCCAGCTCCATACCTCTTCATGGCTCAACGCGTATTGCGCGACCTCGGTCGGCTTGCCGAGCAGTTGTCGCACGTCGTCCTTCGACATTCCGGGCACGACCTTCGTGATGTTCGCCGCTGTCAGCGCCTGCGTGATCGACACGAGCCGGCCGTCGGGCCCGAAATCGAGCATGTAGGTGCTCGTGCCATAAGGACCGCGTGGATACTCGAACCGCTGCGAGCCGTCGTCGCCCTGCCTGACCATCTCGGGCTTGCCTGCCTGACGGAGCACGTCCTCGATCGTCGAGACGCCCGGCTGCAGGTTGCCGAACGCCATCGGATCGGGCTTGATCGCATTGACCGCGTCAGCCACCTTCTGGTCGTCGCACCCGGCCACCAGAACGCCGACCGCACAGGCCGTCAGCACGGTCAGAAGCTGTTTTCGCATTTCGTCCACACCTGTATTCATCGAGCCGATTCGGCGTCGCGCGCAGCGTAGCACGCGACCTGTCCCGCCGATGTCAAGGAGCGTCAAATTCACGCGCATCCCGTCGCGGCCGATGTCGCGGACGCGCATGCCGCGGACGCGCATGCCGCGCACCGGGTGGCGGCTTCCACGCCGCCGCGCCGCCGTGTCAGATCAGAAACGTCTCCGCCAGCTTCACCCAGTACGACGCGCCGGTCGGCAGCGCCGCGTCGTTGAAGTCGTAGCCCGGGTTGTGCACCATGCAGCCGCCCTCCCCGTCGCCGTTACCGATGATCAGGTAGCAGCCCGGCCGCTTCTCGAGCAGGAACGCGAAATCCTCGCTGCCGGTGAGCGGCACCATCTCGTCGATCAGGTTCGCGTCGCCCACCCACTCGCGGGCGACGTTGCGCGCGAATGCGGTCATTTCCACATCGTTGACGAGCACCGGGTAGCGGCGCTGGTAGTCGATCGTCGCGGTCGCGCCGAACACGGCCGCCTGCGCGTGCACGACTTCCTTGATGCGCGTCTCGAGCAGGTCGCGCACCTCGGGTTTCAGCGCGCGCACCGACAGGCGCATCTGCGCGCGATCGGGAATCACGTTCGGCGCCTCGCCCGCGTGGATCGCGCCAACCGTGACGATCGCCATGTCGAGCGGCGACACGTTGCGCGACACGATCGTCTGCAGCGCAATGACGATCTGTGCACAGACGACCACCGAGTCGACCGCCTTGTGCGGCACCGCGCCGTGGCCGCCACGGCCCTGCACGTCGACGATCACCGTATCCGACGACGCCATGAACGGCCCCGGCAGGAAACCGAACTTGCCCGTCGGGAAGCCGGGCATGTTGTGCATCGCGAAGATCGCGTCGCACGGGAACTGCTCGAACAGCCCTTCGTCGAGCATCTTCTTCGCGCCACCGAGCCCTTCCTCCGCCGGCTGGAAAATCAGGTTCAGCGTGCCCGAGAAGCAGCGCTCGCGCGCGAGATGCTTCGCGGCCGCGAGCAGCATCGCCGTGTGGCCGTCGTGGCCGCACGCATGCATCTTGCCGGCGATCTTGCTCTCGTACGGCAGGCCCGTCGATTCGTGGATCGGCAGCGCGTCCATGTCGGCGCGCAGGCCGAGGCGCTGCGTGCCGTTGCCGACCTTCAGCTGCCCGACGACACCCGTGCCGCCAAGCCCGCGATGCACCGTGTAGCCCCACGACTGCAGCTGTGCCGCGACGAGGTCGCTCGTCGCGAATTCCTCGAAGCCGAGCTCGGGGTGGGCATGGATGCGGTGCCGGATCTCGATCATTTCGTCGGCGAGGCCTGCGGGAATCACGCTGTGCGTCACGGTGTCGTCTCCTGTCCTTTGGGGAATATGCAGGCAAGGATAGTCAGTTCGATGGCAACCTGGAAGACCGAGAGTCGTCGTGGTAGCAACCGATGGTTGCCATGGGGAAATGCGATGCACGACCCGCGCAAGCCGGCCATCCGGACGACTGCCGCACTGGATCCGAACGCGCGAAACTGGGCGCTATCCACCCATTTCCTGCGTATGAGAGCCCGATGACTATCGCTTTAAAGCATGAAATAGCGCATACATATCAAAGACTTGTGAATCCTTGTTCACTTTTTGACGTCCGTACATTTTTTGTGTACGCTGACAAAAAAGTGAACATGCGATTCCCTTCGATGCCCGCGAACACTTCCCTCTCCCTGCCGGAACAGCACGTGCTCGACGAAGCCTGCGCCGCGTTCGAACACGCGACCCGGCGCTTTCGCGCGCGGCCCGTGCGCGTGCCGGCCGCCTACCAGGCGCGCGCCGACGCGATGATCCGCTTCGACGTTGCCGGGCAGGCATTCGAGATGCCGGTCGCGGTGCGGCTGCGCGTCGAATCGCTGGCAGGCGCACTCGCGGCATTGCGCCGCGGCGGCGGCTGCGCGGTGCCCGGCGAGCGCCCGCTGATGCTGGTCGCGCCGCATCTGTCGGCCGAACTGGCCGCCGGCCTGACCGACCAGGGCATCCCGTTTCTCGATACTGCCGGCAACGCATGCCTGATTCAGCCGGAGGCGACCGTGATGATCGCGGGCCGGCCGAAGCCCGCCCGTGCACCGCGCCGGCAGTCGTCGCGCGCGACGACGCCGAAGGGGCTGGCCGTGATGTTCGCGCTCGCGACGCAGCCCGGCCTCGTCGCGCAACCGTATCGGGCGATCGCCGCCGCGTCGGATGTCGCGCTCGGCACCGTCAATCTGGCGATGGACGATCTGATCGCGCGCGGCCTCGTCGGGCAGCGCCGCAACGGCGAGCGCCTGCTTCCCGACTGGCCTCGCTTCGTACAGGAATGGGCCGCGCTGTATCCGAGCCGCTTGCGCGCGAAACTGCCGAGCCGCCGGTTCGCCAGCCTCGCGCCCGACTGGTGGCGCGGCTTCGATTTCGCGGCATTCGATGCGCGGCTCGGCGGCGAGCCGGCGGCCGACCTGCTGACGCACGACCTGAAGCCGGCCGCGATCACCGTCTATACGCACGGCCCCGCATCGAACCGGCTGCTGCTCCAGGGCCGCCTGCGTCCGGACGAGCGCGGCGATGTCGAACTCGTCGAAGCGTTCTGGCCACCGTCTGCCGCGCTCGACTGGCGCGAGCAGGAAGGGCCGGTCGTGCCGCCGCTGTTGATCTACGCGGATCTCGTCTCGTCCGGCGACAGCCGCAATCTCGCCATCGCCGATCGCATCCATGACCGATACCTCGCTCACCCGCCCGCTTGAAGTCGACGCACGCCGGCCGCTGGAGCCGGCGGCGGTCGCGCTGCTGCAGGCCGTCAGCTCGGCCTGCGCACACCTCGACGCGGCGTTCGTGGTCGCCGGCGCTACCGCGCGCGACATCCTGATGTGGCACGTGCAAGGCATCCGGCCGGTGCGCGCGACGCGCGACGTCGACGTTGCGGTATGTGCGGTGAGCTGGCCATTTCATGAACAGCTCATCGAAGCACTCGTCACCACCGGGCAATTCACGCGTGCACCGAAACAGCAGCAGAAACTGCTGTTCGACAGCGGCGCACCGGGTTTTCGCACGGAGCTGGACCTCGTGCCGTTCGGGCCGCTCGAAACGCCGCCGGGCGAGATCGCGTGGCCGCCCGGCGGTGAATTCGTGCTGAACGTACTCGGATTCCAGGAAGCGGTGGACACCGCACAGCCGGTGTCGATCGACGCGCGCACCGTGGTGCCGGTGGCCAGCCTGCCGGCGCTGACGCTGCTGAAGCTGCTCGCCTGGAAGGACCGGCGTGCGCGCCAGAACAGCGACGCGTACGACCTGCTGTTTCTGCTGCGGAATTTTCACGACGCCGGCAATCGCGAACGTATCTGGGATGATGCGCCGGACTTGCTCGAAACCCATGCGTTCCAGCCGGGCATCGCCGCGGCCGCGCTGCTCGCGCGAGATGCGCAGCGGATTGCTTCGCCGCAAACGCGCGACGCGATCCGCGCGCTGCTGTCGGACGCAGCGACTTACGCCGCGCTCGGCCAGGACCTGCTGGCACGCGCGTTCGCGCTGTCACCCGGCGAATTCAGCGACGACGTCGACGGGTATCTCGATGCGTTCCGCACCACCTTTCTCGTCGATCAACCCGCGCCCCGCGTGTGATGCACCGCTGCGGAACCGCAGCGTGCGCGTACGGATACCAGGTCGCGCTCAGGCCGCCCAGTCTTCGAGTGACAACCCGGCGACACGGCCGAACTCGCGGCTGTTGTGCGTGACGAGCACCGCACCGGCCGCGATCGCATGCCCGGCGATCGACGCGTCGTTCGCGCCGATCGGTGTGCCGCGCGCCGCGAGATCGGCACGAATCGCGGCCGTTGCATCGACGGCCGCCGTATCCCACGACAGCACGCCATCCAGCCGCGAAACAAAGGCCGTCACGAGTTCCGCATGCTTTGGCGACGCCTTCCTGCCAACCGCACCGAACCGCATTTCGGCATACGTAATTGCCGAGACGACGATCCGGTGTTGCGCATTGACGCACGATTGCAACCGCGACAGCACCACGGGCGGCCGCTCGCGCATGATGAACGAGCAGATGTTCGTATCGAGCATGTAGAGCGTCGTCACTGGCCGGACTCCGTCGGCGCAGCGCTGTCATCGGACAGATCGAAGCGGCCGGACTCGATGATGGCCGGGCGTTCGGCGAGGAAGTCGGCGTCGGCCAGCGGTTCGCTCGCGAACGAGAGCCACGTGGGCCGCACCGGCCGCAGCAGCAGCGTGTCGCCCTCGCGGCGGATCTCGAGTTCCGTCACCCCCTCGAACTCCATGTCCTTCGGGATGCGGATCGCCTGGTTACGGGCGTTCTTGAAAATGGAAACGGTACGCATGAGCCACTCCATGGGAGTACGATGCGTCCATTCTAGGCATATGCCAGCATATGTCAATGTGGTGGCACGCAAATCGGATGTCGCGCCCCACGCTATTGCGGATGTTTTTGCCATGTCGCGGGCCTGTCGTCGATGAGGAGAGCGATCCATTCTTCACGACGCAGGCCGCGCGGTCCATATCCCGAACGGCCGATGGCGGCGGGCCGCCGCGCCGCGCACCCGCGCCGTCACGGCAACCGGAAAGTGTTGAAGAATGTATCGCGCTCGATCACAGTGAGCGCCGCGCGCTTGTGCGGGAAATCGAATTCCTTCAGCGTGTAGAACCCGAGCCGGTGCATGTACGCGATGTGCCGCACGTGATCGACGCGCGGCTCGCCGACGAGCCGCTGCGTGCGCGGTTCGTCGACGAACATGTAGTGCAGCACCCCGCTCCACCACGCATGCAGCTTGCCGGCGCTCTGGAAGCGCGAGTCGCCGATCAGCAGGTGCAGCCCGCGGTCGTAGTCGTGCGCGTCGTAGAACGGCGCGAGACGGTCCTCCTTCGCCCAGTAGAACTCGAAATAGCCGAACGGCGTGTCGTCGAAATAGCCGATCATCGGGTGCATGTGCGGATCGGCGAGCCGTTCGGCGAGATACGCCGCGTGCTCGTCGCGCGTGCCGCGCTGGTCCCAGAAATGCGCAACGCGATCGAGGTTCATCCAGTCGCTGAACAATTGCGCATGTTCGTCGATATCGACGGTGCGCAGGCTGAATGTCATCCCGACTTGCGGCATGTAGCGCGCATAGATCTCGCCGGCGGGCGACGGCGGCCGCACCGGATGCCGGTGGCCGTTCGTGATGACATGGCGCAACGGCATCCCGCCCGACGCAGGCGCCTTCAGCCACGGCCGCGGGTTCTGCCAGAACGTCGCGCGCGACACGGTGACGCGCAGCGTGTCGCCGGCAACCCGCGCGCCATCGATCACGCCCTCGCGCACCGCGCGCGCGACGTACGACGCCACTGCCGCCGCATCGGCGCCGCCGAGCGGCACCGTGATCGTCGCCGCGTCGTAGCGCGTGTCGGTGTTGAACAGTACGACGAACGCCGCGAGCAGTCGGTCCGGCGAGTCGTCGGGCCGCCACGCGTCGAGCGTGTGCTCGGCGACTGCCATCGCCTGCCCGTGTGCGGCGCCGTCGAGCGCGGCGGCCACTTCACCTTCGACGGCGTCAGCAGTGCCGGCCGGTTTCGTCAGCGTGTCTTCCATCACAGTGCTCCCGCGTCGTGGCGGTCGGCGAGGACGTGCAGCCCCCGCTCGAGCGCCGGAAACAGGCTGCGCTGGAAGTTGTTCCAGCGCAGTTCGAGAATCGTGTCGTCCGGCGCGATCGGCGTGTCGAGCACGTCGCAGATCACCTCGCCGGAATCGATGCCGTTGTCGACGTAGTGAAACGACGCGCCCGTCATCATCACGGGCTCGACGGACGACGTCGCACCGCTCGCCCAGTCGACCCGCTCGCCACGCGCGCCGTGCAGCGCGTCGAGCGTCGCCCACGCGCCGCGCCGCTGGTACGGCGAACCGTCGGCGGTGATGCCCGGGTGGATGTTGGCGATGCGCCGGTGAAAGCGCGCGCCGGGCCGCACGAGTTCGTCGAGGATCACGAGCAGCCCGTCGAGCACGACGACGTCGGCTTCGAGTTCGAGCAGGCGCTCGAGCAGGCGGCGCTCGAACGCCTGCTTGCCCGCAGCGCGCTCGCGTGCGTCGCGCGGCAGCCGCCGGTACGTCGACGGGATCGAGCAGAACAGTTCGTCGACCGGCCGGCCCTGCACCGCCAACCCGTCCGGCAGGATCCACGGGCGGCCCGGCGTGCGGGCGAAGCCGTAGTCGGCGACTTTCGCGCGGTCGGCCGGCGAACCTTCGTCGTCGTCGACGATCACGCCCTTGAGCGTGTAACGCTCGCCGAGCGGCGAGCCGTTCAGCCGTTCGACGAGAAATTCGAGCGGCGCCTTCATGTAGCGCGTGCCGCCCTGATAAGCGACCGGCTGCCCGGCACGATCGGCCGCGCCGTTGCGCAGCGACTGGATGTAGACGAGATTTTTCTTCGGCATGGATGCGTCGTGGAAAAGCGGACGAAGGCGCCGCGGCCGGCCCGCACCGGCCACGGAGGCCGGCCGGCGGGCCGCGGCGCGCATCGTCACCAGTTGTATTTCGCAGTCGCGATCACCGTGCGGTCGGTACCGAAAATGCAGACGTTCATCGACTGGCAACCGCTGATGTAATGGCGGTTGAAGAGGTTCGTCCCGTTCACGGCGAAGCGCCAGTTACGCGTGTCGTAGTGCAGGCCCGCGTCGAACAGCGTGACGCTCGATACCGTCAGCGAGTTGTCGGCCGCACCGGCCGATGCGCTCTGGTAGCGAATGCCGCCGCCGAGGCCGAAGCCCGCGAGCGGCCCCGTGTACCACGTCCAGTCGGTCCACAGCGACGCGATCTGGCGCGGACGCGGAACGTCGACCGGCCAGTTGTTCAGCGACACGTCGTTGGCCTTCACGTTCTTCACGTCCTGATACACGTACGAGGCGATCACCGACAGGTTGCGCGTGACCTTGCCGGTCGCGCTCAACTCGATCCCGCGCGATCGCACTTCGCCGGTCTGCACCGACTTCGTGCCGGTATTGTCCTGGCTCGGCAGCGCCGGCGTGATCACGTTGGTCTGGTTGATCTGGTAGATCGCCGCGTTCAGCATCAGGTTCTTGCCGGGCGGCTGCCAGCGCAGGCCGGCCTCGATCTGCTTGCCGCGCGTCGGTTGCGCCAGCCCGCCGCCAAGCAGGTTCACGCCGATCAGCGGGTTGAACGACGTTGCGTAGCTGACGTACGGCGACAGCCCGTAATCGCCCTGGTACGTGAGGCCGACGCGGCCGGTGAACGCCGTGACGTCCGCCTTCGTCGACGTGCCTGCCGCGCGATCGTCCTGGCGCATGTTGACCCAGTCTTCGCGGCCGCCGAGCGTCAGCGTCCAGCGGTTCCACTTGATCTGGTCCTGCGCGTACAGGCCGAACGTGTTCATCGTCGTGTACGTGTTCGTGGGATACGTGGTGTTCGGATCGGAGAACACGGCCGACGTGACCGGCGTGTACACGGGGTTGTACAGGTTCAACGTCGGCGCGGCGGCCAGCCATTCGCTGTCGGTCGTGGTCTGCCGGTTGTACTGGAAGCCGAGCAGCAGCGTGTGCTGCAGCGGGCCCGTCGCGAAGCGGCCCTCGACGTTGTTGTCGATGTCGAAGCGGCTGTAGTTCATCTGGAACACGCCGGCCCACCGGTTGACGGTGGTCAGCGTATCGTCGGAGAAGCCGTTGCCCCACACCGAACCGTTGTCGAGCGACAGGTGCATCAGGCGGGTGTTCTGGCGGAACGTCCACATCGGCGTCAGGTTCTGCTCGAACTGATAGCCGACCGACCACTGCTTCTTGCGGTAGTAGTTGAAGTTCCCGTCGCCCTCGTAGATGTCCTTGTTGATCTGGCCGTTCGGGTTCGGCAGCACCGTGCCCTGCGCGGGCAGGAAGTTCGACGAGATGTCGCCCCAGTCCTGCAGATAGGTGGCCGACAGCGTCAGCGACGTATCCGCGTTCGGGCGCCAGCGGAACGACGGCGCGAGCGCGACGCGCTGGTCGTTGTTCGGGCCGATCACCGCGTTGCCGTCGCGGGCGACGCCGACGAACCGGTACGCGTACTTGCCGTCCGGATCAAGCTTGTCGCCGACGTCGATCATGAACTGCTTGCGCGCGTAGTTGCCGATCTGCACGCCGGCCTCGCGCACGCGCTCGCCGTCGGCGAGCTTGGTCTGCACGTCGATGATCGCGCCCGGGTCGCCCGCGCCGTACAGCACCGAGGTCGGCCCGCGCAGCACGCTGATGCTGTCGATCATGTAGGGATCGACGCGCCAGCTCGACAGGTTCAGCGTGTTCGGCACCTGCAGCCCGTTCACGTACGCGGTCGGCGTGAAGCCGCGCAGCGCCGAGTACCAGTCCGAACGGTTATCCGAGCCGTACGACGAGAAACCCGGCACGTAGCGCAGCGCCGCGTTCACGTCGGTCGCGCCCGTCATCTCGATCTGCTGCGCGGTGACGATGTTGATCGTCTGCGGAATCTCGTTGATCGGCGTATCGGTCTTGGTGCCGGTCCGGCTGCGCTTCGCGACGAGCCCGACCGTGCCGTCCCCTGCCGAGGCCGCGTTGACGTTGATCGTCGGCAGCGTGCCGGCCGCCGCACTGGCCGACCCACCGTTCTGCGCACTGCTGGCCGACGCCGCTGCGCCCGCGTTCACGGCCGGCGCCGTCTGGGCATACGCATGCCCTGCCGCCGCACCGAACGCCACGCTCGCCGCGGCTGCGATCGCACGCAAACGCGTGCCTGTTGCCCACTCCATCTTTCTCTGCTCCACTTTTTTCATGCGGTCTCCGACCGCGCCTTTGTCAAAGAGCGAAAGCCATCCGGCTTGCACTCACCCCGTTTTCCTGTCGTTTTTCATGCGGTGCCCGGGCCGTGCCTTCGTCATGGGCGGCTGCGATCCCGTCTTCGAGCGACGCGCAGATTTCGTCCGCGCGGCGCGCCAGCACCGACAGCAGCGTGTCGGACAGGCCGTGGCTGTCTTCGCAGCAGCCTTGCAGGTAGATGCGCGGCGCGAAGTGCTCGGGCGTCGCGAGCAGGTAGTCGCGCGCGACGTCGCCGCGTGCCAGCGCATCGCCCAGGTGCGGCGCGAGCCCTTCGAGCAGCGCCGAATGCGTGTCGCGGCGGTAGCCGGTTGCGAGCACCAGCGCGTCGAAGCGCTCGACGCGCGTGGCGCCGCTCATCCGGTCGCGCAGCGTCAGCTCGATGCGGCCGTCGGCGCCGCGCACCGCGGCCTCGATCGCGCTGTTCGCGAGCAGCGCATGACGCGGCGTCCCGTCGATGCGTTGCAGGTACAGCATTTCGTAGATCTGTTCGATCAGCGGCCGGTCGACCACCGCGTAGTTCGTGTCGCGATAGCGCTCGAGCAGCGCGCGGCGCGCGTCGTGCGGCTGCGCATAGACGACATCGGTGAACTCCGGGCTGAAGATCTCGTTGACGAACGGGCTGTCGTCCGCCGGCTTCAGTGCGCCTGCGCGCATCACGAGGCTCGCGTCGACATGCGGGAAGCGGCGCGCGAGATCGATGAACACCTCGGCCGCGCTCTGCCCCGCGCCGATCACCGCGACGCGGCGGCGCTCGCCGTCCGGCGATGCGACGAGCCGGTCGATGTCGGTCAGATATGACGACGAGTGGATCACGCGGTCGCGGCCGAGCGCGGCGAACGCGTCCGGAATCGCCGGCGTGCCGCCGACGCCGACCGACAGCGCGCGCGTGACGCGCTGGCGCTCGTGGCCCGCGGCGTCGCGCGACACCACCCGCAGCGCGTCGATCTTCGCGCCATCGCCACGCACGGGCTCGATCGCGAGGACGGTCTCGCTGTAATGGGCGCGATCGTCGAACGCCTCGGCCACCCAGCTCAGGTAGTCGTGGAACTCGACGCGGGTCGGATAGAAGTTCTTCAGGTTGACGAATTCGTTCAGCCGGCCGCGTTCGAACAGGTAGTTGATGAACGTGTAGGGGCTTTTCGGATCGCGCATCGTGACGAGATCCTTCAGAAACGAGATCTGCATCCGGCAGTCGTCGAGCAGCATCCCGCGATGCCAGCCGAATTCAGGCTGGCGCTCGACGAAGCAATGGGCAAACGTCCGCGCGCCGCTGCGCTCCGCGAGGCGCACGGCCAGCGCCAGATTCGACGGCCCGAAGCCGACGCCGATCAGGTCGAATACGGTTTCTCTCTGCATGTCTCAGCTCCCTTGTCGGTGAATCCGGCGCGTCAGACGTGACGGCCGGAGAAGAACGTCTCGCGCAGCGCGCGCATCCACAGCGGCTGCGCGTCGGCCAGCGCGAGACGGCGCTGCCGCGCGAAGCCATGCCGCGCAAGATGGTCGGCAACCCGTGCATGGCCGGCCGGAACGGCACAGCCGACCGCTTCGGTACGCGGGTCGTCGAGAAACAGGTAATGAACGACGGACGGCAGCCAGCCGGCCACGCAATGCGGGCCGCGCCAGCGCGATTCGCCGACCAGCATCCGCAGTCCGCGGTCGTAGTCGCGTGCCGCGACGTGCGGCGCGAGCGCGTCTTCCTTCAGCCAGTACGCTTCGAAATACGCGAATGGCTCGCCGTCGAAGCAGCCGACGAGCGGCGTCACGTGCGGATCGGCATCGGGCGCGGCACCTTGCACGCCGTCCGGGCCGGCTTGCACGGGTTGCGCGCCCGGCCAGCCGTCGCGCACGCGCGGTTCGTCGAACCAGCGCGCGAGCCGCCCGGGGTCCTCCGCCGGCTGCCAGCCGCGCAGCGTGAAGCGCACGCCGAGCGCCGGCAGGTCGCGCGCGTAGACCTCGCCGCGCGGCGCGGGCGGCCGGCGCGGATGGCGGCGGCCGTCGGTGAGCATCGGCAACGTCGCGCATGGCAGATGCGGGCCGACGAGCCACAGATCGGCCTGCTGCGCCCAGCCCTCGCGCATGCAGCGGCCGCCGTCGGCGAGCACGCCGCTCGCGCGCAGCGCATCGAGCGCGACCGCCGGCCACGCGGCCGGGTCGAGCCGGATCGCCGCGTGACGCGCGCTGTCCGAAAACGCCGCGGCCAGCGCGGCCAGCAGCGCACGCCGCTGGTCGGCCGGCGCCGCGCGATGGTTGTATGCAACGAGGCGCAGCGCGCCGTCGTCGCCGAGTTGGGCGCGCAGCAACTGCGCGCCGATGCCGTCGCCCTGCGCGACGCGGATCTCCGCGCCGTCGCGCACGGCGAACAGGCCGTCCGCGAATGCAAGGCGGTAGGTATCGAGCATCGTGAATCCGTCCGGACGCACTTCAGCCAGCATGGCGCGCCTCCTGTCCCGTTTCCGTGAGCGCATCGAGCCGCGCGCCGAGCGCCGCGAGCGTCGGCGACGCGAATATGTCGGCAACCGTCAGTGCGTGACCGGCACGACCGGCCGCGTCGACGAAACGCACGACGTCGAACGAGGTCGCGCCGGCTTCGAACAGATCGGCATCGGGTTCGGGCGCGGCCGTCGAGAACGTGTCCGACCACAGCGCCGCGAGCACGGCAACCGCATGCGGTGCGCGCGGCGTATGAGCGTGTGCGTTGTCTTCCACCCGCGCGATGCTCGACGCTTGCGCAACGGCATGCGTATCGGGCACGCCGAGCGCCGCTTCCGACGCGCCGGCGAAACGCGCGACTTCGTCGTGATAGAGATCGACGAGCGCATCGACGAAACCGCGCTCGAGCAGTTCGTCCGCATACGAGAACGCGGCACTCACGCGGCCGTCCGGATGCTCGACGACGTCCAGCTCCAGCGTGAACACGACGCGATGGCGCACGTCGTCGAATCCGGCCAGCGACAGGCCGGCCCAGTCGCGCGCCGCGGCACCGGCCGGGCGCAGGTAGTTGAACATCACCTGGAACAGCGGATTGGCCTGCGCGGCACGCGGCACGCGCAGCGCCGCGACGACGTCCGCGAACGGCACGTCGGCGTGCGCGTAGGCCGCGAGCGCCGTGTCGCGCACTTGTGCGAGCAGGTCCGCACGACGCGCGGCCGGGTCGATCCGCGTGCGCACGACGACCGAATTGATGAAGAGGCCGAGTGCGTCGCGGGCCGCGTCGCCCGTCAGCTCGCGCGTCGACGCGAGCACGCCGACCGGCTGGTCGGCAGCGCCCGTCGCGCGGAACAGTGCGGCGTTGAGCGCCGCGTGCAGCAGCATCGGCAGCGTCGCGTGCGCGGCCGACACCGTGTCGCGTGCGGCGCGGATCAACGAGCCGTCGAATTCGAACGCGATGCGGGCCGCGCGCCATTGCGGCACGGCCGGCGCGTCCGCGCGCTGCGGCAGCACGCGCGCCGGCAGATCGGCCAGCGCATCGCGCCAGTAGGCCACGCGGGCCGGATGGCACGGCGCGGGCAGCACGAGTGGCACGACCAGTTGGGCGACCGGTTGGGCGACCGGTTGGATGGCCGCTTCGGCCGGCACGGCGGCGCCCTGCACGCGAGCGACATAGCGCGCACGAACCGCGTCGAGCCACAACTCGATCGATTCGCCATCCGACACGATGTGATGAATCGTCACCGACAGCACGTGGTCTTCTGCGCCGAGCCGCAATACGCGGGCGCGCCACAGCGGCGCATCGGCAGCAAGGTCGAACGGCGCAAGCGCATCCTCGTCGGTCAATGCGGCGGCGCGAGCCAGCACATCGGTTCGGGCCGACAGGTCGATCAGCGGCAGTTCGACCGCAACGTCTGCGTCGATCCGCTGGCCCGGCAGCGCGCCGTCACGCGCAACGAGCCGCGCGCGCAGCGCCGGATGCACGGCCGCGACATCCGAGAACGCCGCACGCAGCGCATCGAGGTCGAGCGGACCGTGCACACGCAGCGCGACCGGAATGTTGTATGCGGCGCTGCCCGGCTGCGCGCGCCACAGAAACCACAGGCCGAGCTGCGCCGGCGACAGCGGCCACACGCCGTGTGCGTCCGGTTTGGCCACCGCGACGCCCGGTGCCGCGCCACCGGCATGCGCGGCACGCGGCGCATCGGCCACCTGGCGCGCGTACTGCGCGAGCACCGGCGCTTCGAACAGCGCGCGCACCGGCACGTCGCGGCCGAGCCGCTCGGCCACGCGCGTCGCAACGCGCACCGCGGCGAGCGAATGACCGCCGAGATCGAAGAAGTGATCGCCACGGCCCACGCGCTCGAGATTCAGCACATCGCACCAGATCGCCGCGAGCGCGGCTTCATCGCCGTCGTGCGGCGCTTCGTACGCGCGTTCGACCCGCACCGGCGCGGGCAGCCGTGCGCGGTCGACCTTGCTGTTCGCGTTGCGCGGCAGCGCGTCGAGCACGATCAGCTGTGCGGGCACCATGTAGTCGGGCAGCGTGCGGCGCAGGTGCGCGTCGAGCGTCGCCGCTTCGACCGGCTGTGCGGCCGCCCGTGCGTCGGCGGTCAGCTCGACATAGGCGACGAGCTGCGCGAGCGCGCCCTGCCCGTGCACGACCGCGCATGCTTCACGCACCGCGTCGTGCGCGGCGAGCTGCGCCTCGATCTCGCCGAGTTCGATGCGCAGCCCGCGCAGCTTCACCTGGTGGTCGACGCGGCCGATGAAGTCGAACACGCCGTCCGCGCGACGCCGCACGAGGTCACCGGCGCGGTACAGCCGCGCGCCGGGCGCGCCGTATGGATCGGGCACGAAGCGCTCGGCCGTCAGCGCCGGGCGGTCGAGATAACCGCGCGCGACGCCGATCCCCTCGCCGCCCAGGTACAGCTCGCCGATCACGCCGACCGGCAGCGGATGCAGCCGCTCGTCGAGCACATGCGCGGTGCGTGCGCCGACCAGCGTGCCGATCGGCAGGTACGCGGCGTCGCCGAGCTTCGCGAGATCGTCGCCGGGCCGGAACATCCACAGCGTCGGCGTGATGACCGTTTCGGTCGGGCCGTAGCCGTTGACCACGCGCACGTTCGGCAGCGCGCGGCGCAGCATCGCGAACGCCTCGCGCGACGTCGCCTCGCCGCCGACGGTCAGCGAACGCAGCGTCGGCGGCGCGCCGTGCGCGAGCGCCCATTCGGCGAGCTGCGCGGCGCAGCCGGGCGGCACGTAGGTCATCGTCACGCCGTCGCGGACCATCATCGCGCAGGTCTGCGCGGGCGGCCACAGCACGTCGGCCGTCACCGACACGGCCGCGCCCGACATGTATTGCGAAAACCAGCCTTCATGCGCGCCGTCGAAGTTGACCGACTGGAACAGCAGGAACACGTCGTTTTCGCCCGCGCCATAGCGCTCGGCGATCGCCGCGCAATGCAGCGCGAACGACGCATGATCGACGATCACGCCCTTCGGCTTGCCGGTCGAGCCCGACGTGTAGATCGCATAGGCCGCATGGCCCGGCAGCACGTCCGGCAGCACGACGTGCGCGGCTGCGTCGAGTGCGTCGACTTCATCGGCGCGCCACACTCGCAGGTCCGGCAGTTCGGGCAGTGACGCAGCGCTCGCGCCGTCGGTCAGCACGTGCGCAATGTTCGCGTCGCCGACGATCTGTGCGAGCCGTTCGCGCGGATGCGCCGGATCGAGCGGCACGAACGCGGCGCCCGACTTCAGCACCGCGATCAGCGCGACGAGCAGGTCGACCGAGCGCTGCAGTGCGACGCCGACGCGCATTTCCGGCCGGACACCGGCCGCCACGAGATGGCGTGCCAGGCGCGCCGCGCGCGCGTCGACTTCGCCGCGCGTCAGCGCGCGGTCGATATCGGCCACGCCACGTGCGTCGGGCCGTGCTTGCGCATGCGCGGCGATGCGGGCATGCACGGGCACGAACGCTTCGCCTTCGGTCGCACCCGCCGGTGCGTTCCATGCAAAGAGTTGCGCGCGCTCAGCGGCGGGCAGCCAGTCGAGATCGCCGACCGGCATGTCGGGGCGCGCGAGCGCATCGGCGAGCAGCGTGACGAAGCGCGCGGCCAGCCGCGCGATCGCGTCCGCATCGAACAGGTCGAGCGCGTAGAGGAATGCGGCGTCGAACGTGCCGTCCGGCGTCGCTTCGACCGAAAGTGTCAGGTCGAATTTCGCGGACGGCGTGCCCGACGGCAGCAACGCGGCCGACGCCGCGCCGAGCGCCGGCAGCGCACGACGTTCGCCATACGCGGCCATCACCTGGAACAGCGGATGATGGCTCGCGCTGCGCGGTACGCCGAGCGCGTCGACCACCTGCTCGAACGGTACGTCCTGATGCATCTGCGCGTCGACCAGCGCGCGCTGCGTGCGCGCGACCAGCGACGAGAAATCGCCGTGCGCGGGCACGTCGACGTCGATCGCCAGCGTATTGACGAAGAAGCCGATCAGGCCGGCGACTTCCGCGCGTTCGCGGTTCGCGGCCGGCACGCCGACGCAGATCCGTGCGTCGCCGGTCGCGCGTGCCAGCAGCGCATCGAGTGCGGCCAGCAGCACCGCGAACGGCGTGGCGCCCGAAGCGGCCGCGAATGCGCGCAGTTGCGCACCGATGCGCGCGTCGAGCGAAAACACATGGCGTGCGCCGCGCGCACTGCGCCGCGCCGGACGCGCGGTCGCGCCCGGCAGCGTCAGCACGCCACGTTGCGGATCGAGCCGTTCGCGCCAGAACCCGAGCTGGCGATCGCGTTCGCCGGCATCGAGCCAGCGGCGCTGCCACAACGCGTAGTCGGCGTACTGGATCGGCAGCGGCGCGAGCGGCACCGGCCGGTCCGACGCATACGCGCGATAGAACGCTGCGAGTTCCTCGAGCATCACGCCCGACGACCAGCCGTCCGACACGATGTGATGCACGGTCACCGCGAGCCAGTGATGGGTCGCATCGAAGCGCACCAGATGCGCGCGGACGAGCGGCGCCGCGCCGAGATCGAACGGTTCGGCTTCATCGGCCGTCGCGACGGCTTCCGCGCGCGTCGTGCGCTGCGTGCCCGGTAGCGCTTCGAGATCGGTTTCGCGCCACGGGCAGCGCAACGGCGGATGAATCGTTTGCACGACGCCGTCCGGCGCTTCGTCGAACGTCGTGCGCAGCACCTCGTGGCGCGCGATCAGCGCGTCGCACGCCAGTCGCAGCGCATGCGCGTCGAGCGGGCCCGTCAGCGCCAGGCGCTCGGTGATGTGATACGCGTCGGGCGCATCGATCAGCCGCGCGTGCAGCCACAGCCGCGTCTGGGCGAACGACGCCGGCACGCGGTCGCTGCGCGGTGTGCGCGGCGGGATCGGCAACACGCGGAAGTCGATGCCGGCTGCGCCGAGCTTGTCGATGAAGACCGCGCGCTGCGCGTCGGGCAGTTGCGCGAAACGCGTCGCGAGCGCGAGCCAGTCGGGTTGAACCTTCGTCATCCGTCGTCCTTATTGGGTTTCCAGTTCGCCGAGCAGCGCATCGATCGCGCTCGCCGCATCGGTCGCGCCGCGTGCCGCGCAGGCCGTGTCGATCGCTTCCGCGCAGCGCGCCAGCGTGCGCGTGTCGAACAGCGTGCGCAGCGGCAACGCGAGCCCCCAGTGCAGGTTCGCCTGCGCATGGGCCTGCGTCGCGAGCAGCGAATGGCCGCCGAGCAGGAAGAAGTCGCCGTCACGGCCGATCGCGTCCACGTGCAGTACGCGTTGCCAGATCTCGGCGAGCGCGCGTTCCGTATCCGTCGCGAGTTCGACTTCGGCTGCCGCTTCGCGTACCGGCGCGGGCAACGCATGGCGGTCGCACTTGCCGTTCGGCGTCACGGGCAATGCATCGAGTTCGATCAGTTGCGACGGCACCATGTAGGCCGGCAATTGCGCGCGCAGCCCGTCGAGCAGCGCTGTACGGTCGAGCGCGCCCGCGTCGCCGCGTGCGACATAGCCGATCAGTTGCGCGTCGCGCACGATCACAACCGCGTCGTTCACGCCAGGCGCCGCCCGCAGCAGCGCCTCGATTTCGCCCGGTTCGATCCGCTGGCCGCGCAGCTTCACCTGCGTGTCGACGCGGCCGAGGTAGTCGAGCGCACCGTCCGCGCGCCGGCGCGCGAGGTCGCCCGTGCGGTACATGCGCGCGCCCGGCACGAACGGATCGGGCACGAAGCGCTCGGCGGTCAGCGCCGGACGGCCGAGATAGCCGCGCGCGAGGCCCGCGCCCGCGAGATACAGTTCGCCGGTCGCGCCGGCCGGCACCGGCTGCCATGCCGCATCGAGCACGTGCAGTTGCAGGTTCGCGATCGGATGGCCGATCGGCACCGCGGCCGCCTGCGCGTCGTCGGGGCCGCAGGTCCAGTGCGACACGTCGATCGCAGCCTCGGTCGGTCCGTACAGGTTCACGAGCGTCGCGTTCGGCAGCAGTCGCGTCATCTTCGCGACGAGTTCGGGCGCGAGCGCCTCGCCGCTCGCGACGATCAGGCGCACGCTGTCGCACTGCGCGGCGGCCGAGAAATCGTCGAGATACGCGGCGAACGCGGCGAGCATCGACGGCACGAAGTGCAGCACCGTCACGCCGTGCGCATGGATCGCGGCCGCGAGACGCGCCGGATCGCGATGGTCGCCGGGCGCGGCGATCGCGAGCTTCGCGCCGATCGCCAGCGGCCACACGAATTCCCACACGGAGACGTCGAAACCGAACGGCGTCTTGTGCAGCACGACGTCATCGCGCGTCAGCCGGTATGCGTGCTGCATCCACGCGATCCGGTTCGCGAGTGCGCCGTGCGTGTTGCCCGCGCCCTTCGGCTTGCCAGTCGAACCGGACGTGTAGATCAGGTACGCGAGTTGGGCGTCGTCGATCGTGGCGGCCGCGGCGGCGGCGTCGCTTTCGGTTTCATCGGCGAGCAGGTCCGCCACCGTCAGCAACTGCGTCGCGGCGCCATCGCCCAGCGCGGCCTCGACCTGCTCGCGCAGGTGAGCCTGCGTGATCGCGACGGCCGGCCGCGCGTCGCGCAGCAGGTAGGCGATGCGCTCGGCCGGATAGTCGGGATCGACCGGCAAGTAGGCCGCACCGGCCTTCAGCACACCGACCAGCGCCATCACCATGTCGAACGAACGCTCGACGCACAGCGCGACCGGCGTGTCGGGCTGCACGCCGCGCCGGCGTAACGCGGCCGCGATCCGCGACGTGCTGATATCGAGTTCGCGATAGGTTGCGCGATGCACACCGCCGTGAATGTCCGCGTATTCGAGCGCGATTGCGTCGGGCGTCGCCCGCGCCGCATCGGCGAATTGAAGGTGCAGCGGCTGTCGTTGCGACGCCGGCCACTCGCGCGCGGTGTCTTGCGCCAGTGCCAGAACATCGCGGGTCGCGTCGTCCGCAATCGACAGCGTGCCGATCAGCGCGTCAGGCGTGCGGGCCAGTGCATCGAGTGCGCACGCGAATGCGCGGTGCCAGGTTGCAACCTGCCGCACATCGACGCGCGCGGTGTCGTAGCCGTAATCGATCGTCAGCTCGGCGCCGCTCTCGATCACGAGCGTCAACGCAAAATCAGTCGCTTCGATGCTGCGCACGCCGCTCAACGCGAGCGCGCGCGGATCCGCGTCGCGCGCCGTGTCGTCGACCGGGTAGTTCTCGAACACGACCAGCGTGTCGAACAACGCACCGCCCGCCCCACGCGCCCAGCGCTGGATGTCGGCGAGCGGCGTATGCGCGTGCTCGGCGGCGGCCGCGTTGTCGCGTTGCAGCGTCTGCAGCCAGTCGGCCGCACGCTGCTGCGGCGCCGGTGCGGTGATGACCGGCAGCGTGTTGATGAAGAGACCGAGCACCGCGTCGACGTCCGCAAGCGCGTCGGGACGGCCCGCGACGGTCGCGCCGAACGCGACCGCCGGCTGGTGCGTCATCCGCTGCAGTGCGAGCGCCCAGGCGCCCTGCACCAGCGTGTTGACGGTCAGCTTCAGTGCACGCGCGGTCTGCGCGACACGCGTCATCGTGTCGGCGTCGAGCGTCGCGCGCCACGTGATCATCTCGGCATCCGCCCGGTCGGCCGTGCGTTCCGCGATCAGCGTCGGTGCGTCGAGCCGTGCGACGCGTGCCGTCCAGAAGCGTTCGTCGGCGTCGCGGTCGCGCGTGCCGAGCCATGCAATGAAGTCGCGATAGCGCAGTGCCGGGCGGCTCGCGAACGGCGATACGGCGTCCGGGTCGCGATAGTCGCGCAGCACGTCCGCGAGCAGGCGCGCGGTGCTCCAGCCGTCGAGCAACACGTGGTGGCGCGTCCAGACGACACGCCATGCGTCGTCGGTCACGCGGATCAGCGTGAGTCGCATCAGCGGCGGCTCGCGCCAGTCGAAACCGCGTGCGCGGTCGGCCGCGAGCCATGCGTCGAAATCGACGTCGAGCGTGTCGCCGCGGGTGCGCCAGTCGAGCTGTTCGACCGGCATTCGCGCATGGCGATGCACGCACTGCAGCGGCGCGGCTTCGTCCGGCATCACGCTCGTGCGCAGGATGTCGTGGCGCGCGATCGACGCTTCGAATGCGGCGGCGAGACGATCGGCGTCGAGCGCGGTCGCGGTCGCGACGAGCTGGTTCACGTAGCTGGCATGACCGGGCGCGAACAGCGCATGGAACAGGATGCCCTGCTGCATCGGCGACAACGGATACACGTCGTCGATCGTGCGCCAGTCGAGCGGCGTGCGCTCGATCGCGGCCTGCGTGAGACCGGCGGCCTGCGCGAGCGGGAAATCGCCCGGCGTCGCGCCACCGCCGCGATGTGCCACACGCGCCGCGCACGCGTCGACGAGTTCGCGCAGCGCCGCCGCGAAGCGTTCGGCGAATGCGTCGATCGTCGCGCACTCGAATTGCGGTGCGCCGTAGACCCAATGCACTTTCAACGTGCGTGCGCCGTCGCGATCCGTGTCGAGGTATGCGTGGATCGCGAGCGTATTGCCGAGCGGCCCCTGCGGGTCGCGCTCGACGCCGGTGCCGCCGAAGCGCGGCACGAGCGTCGCATCGCGCGGTGCGTCGAACTGGCCGAGATAGTTGAACGTGACGCGCGGGCGCGGCACGGCGGCCAGCGCCGCGCGCGTTGCCGCATCGCCGTCGTGTGCGAGCACGCCGAAGCCGAGCCCCTTGTGCGGCACCGCGCGCAGCGTGTCCTTGACCGCGCACAGCGTGTCGCGTGCCGTGGCCGCGACCGGCAGCGTCACCGGGTAATGGCTCGTCAGCCAGCCGATCGTCCGGCTGGCATCGGCGTCGTCGAACAGCGCCTCGCGGCCATGCCCTTCGAGTTCGACCCGACACGATGCGGCACCGCTCACGCCGGCCAGTGCCAGCGCGAGCGCCGCGCCCAGCAGTTCGATCGTCTGCGTGCGATAGGCGGCATGCGCATCGGTCAACGCCGCGCGAGTCAATGCCGCGTCGATCGTCTGCACGACGACGGCCGCATCGGCGTTCGTCGCCGTTGCGCCGGGATGGTCGGGCGCGACGTCGTCGCCCTGCGCCATGCCGGCCCAGTAAGCGGCTTCGCCCGCGAACGGCGTTGCCGGCTCCGTCGCCGCACGCGCGAGTCGCGACGCCCAGGCATCCGCGCGCAGGCCCGGCTGCGACAGCCGGATCGGCGTGCGCTCGCATGCGGCGCGGTAGGCCGTATCCAGGTCGTCGAGCAGGATGCGCCACGACACGCCGTCGACGATCGCATGGTGAATCGCGAGATAGAGCTGCGTCGAACCGTCCGGCAAACGGGCCGCGCATGCGCACGCAAGCGGCCCGCGGCCGAGGTCGAGACGGCGCTGCAACGCGTCGAAGCGCGCGAGCGCGTCGGCTTCGTCGCGGGCGGCGACTTCGACGAACGGCAGCGCGTCGTACGGTTTTGCGGCGTCGCTCGCGTGCCACGTGCCGTCCGCACCGCGCGCAAAGCGCTGGCGGAATGCGTCGTGATGCGTCAGCAGTGCGTCGAACGCGCGTGCGAATGCGTCGGCATCGAGCGGACCGCGCACGTCGAATGCAACGGACTGGTTCCAGTGGCCCGGATGCGGGATATCGAGCGCGAAGAAGCGCTGCTGTGCGGGCGTCAGGACCTGCGCCGTCACCGGCGCGCGGGCAGCGACCGCAGCTGTGACCGCAGGCTGCGCGGCAGTCACGTCCTCCGTCTTCGCGATGCGTGCGAGTTCGGCCACCGTCGGGCCATCGAACAGTTGCTTCGGCGTGAAGCGCACGCCACGCTTGCGCGCACGGGCGATCACCTGCAGCACGAGGATCGAATCGCCGCCGAGTTCGAAGAAGTTGTCGTCGCGGCCGACCTTCGGCGCCTTCAATACGGCCTGCCAGACTTCTGCGAGCACCGTTTCGACCGGGCCCTGCGGTGCATCGCCGGATGCAGTCGCGACCGGCGCGGCCGCCAGTTCGCGCAACGCGGCGCGATCGATCTTGCCGTTCGCGGTGACCGGCAGGCGCGCGAGCGCGACGAACTGCGCGGGCACCATGTAGTCGGGCAGCTTCGCGGCAAGCGCCGCGCGCATGGCAGCTTCGTCGAATGCCGCACCGTCGCGCATCACGACGAACGTCGCGAGCCGCAGGCGGCCGTCGTGTTCGATCGCGAGCGTTTCGGCCTGCGCAACCGGGCCGGCTGCACGCACGGCCGCACTCACCTCGCCCGGTTCGACGCGATAGCCACGAATCTTCACCTGATCGTCGATCCGGCCGAGGAACGCGAGGCGGCCGTCCGCACGCAACCGCACGCGGTCGCCCGTGCGATATAGCCGCGCGCCGGGCGTGAACGGATCGGGTATGAAGCGCTCGGCGGTCTGCGCCGGGCGCCCGAGGTAGCCGCGCGCGACGCCCGGCCCACCCAGATACAGCTCGCCCGTCGCACCGGCCGGCACGCACGCGCCGAACGCGTCGAGCACCAGCGCGCGCGCATTCGGCAGCGGCAGGCCGAGCGGCACGCCGCTCGCGGGATCGCGCGCATCGGCGCCGATCGACGCCGTGTCGCAGGCGATCGCGCCGACCGTCGCTTCGGTCGGCCCGTAGTGGTTGATCACGCGGCAGGCCGGCGCAAGCGCGGCCACGCGCGCGACGAGCGCCCACGTGAGCGTTTCGCCGCCCGTCACGAGCGCATGGCGCGGCAGCACGTCCGCCGGCACACGTGCATCGAGCAGCGCCTGCATGTGGCTCGGCACGATCTTCAGCACGCCGACGTCGCGACGGCGCATCTCATCGGCGAACAGGTCGGGATCGAACGCGCACGCGGCGGGCAACAGGTGCAGCGTGCGGCCCGCGCACAGCGCGCCGAACAGCGTCGTGTGGCCGAGATCGGCCGCGACGGTCGACACCATCGCGAACGACGCGTCCGGTGCGAACGCGAGTTCGTCGAGCATCCCCTGCACATAGTCGGCCAGCGCGCCGTGCGACACGACGACGCCCTTCGGCGTGCCGGTCGAGCCAGACGTATAGATCAGGTACGCGCCCTGTTCCGGATGCGGCGCGATGCGCACGCCGGCCGCATGCGCGAGCGTTGCGTCCTGCGCAAGCGTATCGACGTCGAGCGGCTGTGCGTCAATGCCGGCCGGCCACGCGGCCGTGTCAGCGACGAGCGCCCAGCGCGCACCACAGTCGGCTGCTGCCGCGGCGAGTCGCGCGGCGGGCTGGGCGGGATCGAGCAGCACGGCGAGCGCACCAGCCTTCAGCGCACCGAGCAGGCCGACGACGAAGCGCGCCGAGCGTTCGATACAGACGATGACGGACGCTTCGGCGGCCACGCCGCGCTGGGTCAGCGCGCGTGCGATGCGGTTCGATGCGTCGTCGAGTTCGGCGAACGTCAGCGACGCCGACGCATCGTCGAGCGCGACGCGATGCGGATAGACGGCCGCCTGTCGCACGAACGCAGCGACGATGTCCGCATGTTCGACGCACAGCGCTCGGCCGTCGCGCGGCTGGCGGGCAGCGGCCGACGTATCGCAGGGCAATACGGCCGTCGTTTGATGCGGATCGCGCGCGGCCGCACCGACGAGCGCCGCATAGCTGTCGAGCCATGCGCGCGCGGTGTCGGCGTCGATGCAGTCGGTCGCATACGCCGCGATCAGTTCGATGCCGCTCGCATCGTCGGTGAAATCCACTGCGAAGTCGAAGCGCGCGGCGAGATCCGGCCCCGGCGTTGCAACGGCCGTCGCGCCCGGCAGCGCGCTGTCGTGCCGCGCGTCGAACTGTTGCGCGAATTTCACGCGCAGCCATTCGTCGCCGCGCTTGACCGGCGGTTTCACCGCATCGACGACGCGCTCGAACGGCACATCCTGGTGCGCGACCGCATCGAGCGCCGCCATACGCGCCGCGTCGACGAGCGTGCGGAACGGCAGCGTCGGCGCCACACGCACGCGCAGCGCGACCGTATTCAGGAACAGCCCGAGCAGCGCACGCGTTTCGGGGCGCTGGCGATGCGCGACCGGCACCGCGACGACGATATCCGTTGTACCGGTCAGGCGCGACAGCCATGCGTCGAGCGCAGCCAGCAGCACCGTGAAGACGGTCGCCTGCGCGTCGCGCGCGAGTTGCCGCACGTCGGCCGCGACCGCGTCGGGCAGCCGCACCGACACGCGTGCGCCTTGCAGCGTGCGTACCGCCCCCGGCTGACGATCGACCGGCAGTGCGAGCGGGCCCGGCACGTCGCGCAATGCGCTGCGCCAGTAGTCGAGCTGACGTTCGCCCTCGCCGCCGGCCAGCATGTCGCGCTGCCAGTCCGCGTAGTCGGCGTACTGGATCGGCAGGTTGGGCAGCGACGGTTCGCGGCCCTCGGCATACGCGCGGTATGCGGCCGACAATTCGTCGAACGCACAGCGCGAACTCCAGCCGTCGGTGATCGCGTGATGCGCGGTCAGCAGCAGGCGGTGACGGTCGTCGGCAAGTGCGACCAGCGTCGCGCGCAGCAGCGGGCCGCGCGCGAGGTCGAACGGTTCGGCCGCATCGCGTTCGGCGAGACGTGCGGCTTGTACGTCACGTGCGGCGGGCGGCGGGTCGCGCAGGTCGATGTCGACGATCGACACCGGCAGGTGCGCATGAATCCGCTGCGTCACGACACCGTCGTCGTTGTCGACGAGCGTCGTGCGCCACGCTTCGTGCCGCTCGATCACGTGATCGAGCGCGCGCTGCAGCGCAGTGCGATCGAGCACACCGTCGATCGTCCAGTGCGCGGCGATGTGATATGCGGCGCTCGCGTCACGCGTTTGCGCGAGCACCCAGAAACGTTGTTGCGCGAGCGATGCGGCACGGTCGAGATGCGGCACTCCCGCTGCAACCGCATCGAAAGTCGCACGACGCGCGGCAATAGCGGCCAGCGGCTCGCCAGTTTCGCGCTCCGAACGATCGATTGTTTCGGCCAGTTCGAAGAGCGCCGGATCGGCGAACAGCATATCGAGCCGCAGGTTCACGCGTACAGCAGCACGGATCGCAGCCTGCAACTGCATCGCGGCGAGCGAATCGGCGCCCAGCGCGAAGAAACGGTCATCGCGCGACGGCGTGACGTCGAGGCCGAGCAGCGTCTGCCAGAGGCCGGCGAGTTGCTGTTCGGTCGGCGTGCGCGGTGCGTCTCCACTCCCTTGCGCGGCGTCGCGCGCGGCGGAAATCTTCTCGCGCAGCGCGGCACGGTCGATCTTGCCGTTCAACGTATATGGCAGCGCATCGCAACGCACGAACCGGTGCGGCTGCCATGCGGCCGGCAATTGTGCGGCCACGTGTGCTTTCAGCGCCGCATCGTCGGCTGCCGCGCGCAGCGCGACACACGCGATCAGCCGCGTCGGCCCGTTGCCGGTTTCGGCGACCACGGCGGCGTCGGCCACGGCCGGATGCGAACGCAGGCATGCGGCGATTTCAGCCGGCTCCACACGCACGCCGCGCACCTGAACCTGATCGTCGAGGCGGCCGAGATAGTCGAATGCACCGTCGTCGCGCAGCCGTGCGAGGTCGCCCGTGCGGTAGACGCGCGCACCGGGTTCGCCGCCGGCATCGGGAATGAAGCGTTCGGCCGTCAGCGCCGGGCGGCCGTGATAGCCGCGCGCGACGCACACGCCGCCCAGCAGAAGTTCGCCCACGCCATCGGCTTCGCCGCCGTCGATACGCGCGACGCGCGGGCCGATCACGCGGCCGATCGGCAACGACGCATACGCATCGTCGGCGGCCAGTACCGGTGTTTCGCCCGGCTCGACCGGCCACAGCATCGGCGAGATCACGGCCTCGGTCGGCCCGTAGCCGTTGATCAGGCGTACCGACGGGAAGGTGCGGCGCACGAATTCGAATGCCTGCTGCGGCAGCGCTTCGCCACCGAACGCGAGCACGCGCAGGGCCGGCGGTACGCCGGCTCGTGCGGCCACCGCCGCGAATTCGCGCAAGTACGCCGGAGGGAACGCAGCCACGTTGACCGCTTCACTCACCATCAGCGCATGCGCGGCATCCGGTGCGAACGGCTGCGGCGGCGCCACGACGATGCTCGCGCCGGTTGCGAGCGGCGCCAACCAGCATTCGTGCGCGGCGTCGAAATTGACCGATGCGAAATGCAGCAGGCGGTCGCCGGCCTCGATCGGCAGCGCGGCCGCGAGCGCGTCGCAGTGCGCGGCGAGCGGCCCGTGTTCGACGACGACCGCCTTCGGCGTGCCGGTCGAACCGGACGTATAGATCATGTAGGCGGCCGAACGCGGGTGGACGGTCACCGCTTCGTCATCTGCGGCGATCGCGTGCCCGTCTGCCGCTTCCGCTGCCACGTCGAACGCGTGTTCGAACGGCTTGCCGAGCGCCGCGCGGCCGGCCGCGTCAACGATCCCGTGCCGCAACTGCGCATCCTGGACGATCCAGTCGAGGCGCGCGGCCGGATGGCGCGGATCGAGCGGCACGAATACCCCGCCCGCCTTCAGCACGGCCAGCAGCGCGACGAACAGTTCGCACGAGCGATCGACGCACACGCCCACCCGCACTTCCGCGCCGACGCCGGCCGCGCGCAGTTGCCGGGCCAGCCGCGACGCCCGCGCGTCGAGCGCACCGCGCGACAGGCGCAAGCCATTCTGGAAAGGGATCGCGATGGCGGGTGCGTCGGGCGCGATGCGCGCCAGTTCGCGGATTCGGTGATGCAGCGCAGTCGGGAAACTCGTCATGTGCGTGAAGTCCTTCGGTCCGGCCGCTTCGGCCAAGTCTCGGGGCCGCTTGGGGCGGCTTCACTGGTGTGACGAACGGCGCGGCCGATTTTTTACCGTTTTGTACTCAAAGCCCCGGTGAACGCATTTTTTTGACGTGCGGCTAAATATTTGCGCGGCCCGTTCGTCTATCAGGGAGGAAAGCCGGAACGGGGCCCCGCCTCGCCCGCTGCTTTCGCGTCAGTTTTGCCGTTTCCGCGTTTTCGCTTGCCTTCCCTTTACCGACGTTGCCGATGACAGCCGCCCACGAGCCTTCTTCCCCGCCGTCCCTCGATGCTTCCCCCGGCCGCCCCGCGGCGCGCCTGATCCTTGCGCTGTTGCGCGAAAGCCGCGTGTCGCTCGCGCTGGCACTTACCGCGTGCGTGCTGAACGGCGTCGCGAGCGTGCTGCTCGTCGCGACGCTGAACCGCGCGCTCTCGCAGCCGGGCGCGGCCGATGCGTCGCTCGCGTGGCGCTTCGCGCTGTGCGCGGTGATCGCGCTCGTGACGCGGATCGTGTCCGGCACGCTGTTCGCGCGCCTGTCGCAAGACACGATGGCGCGGCTGCGCGTGCATCTCGCGCGGCGCGTCGGCGCGGCCGAGCTGCGCGACATCGAGCGGATCGGCGCGGCGCCCGTGCAGTCGGTGCTGACCGATGACGCGACCAACGTGTCGATGCTGTTCTTCGCGCTGCCGAACCTGGTCATGCACGGTTCGATCGTGTTCGGCTGCCTCGGCTATCTCGCGTGGCTGTCGTGGCCGGTGTGCCTGCTGGCGCTGGCTGCGATCGTCGCCGGCTCGCTCGGCTATCACACCGGCGACCGCCGCGCGATCGCGTCGCTCGAAGCGGCCGGCCAGGCGCAGGACCGCCTGTTCGGCTATCTCGGCTCGCTGTTTTCCGGCGCGAAGGAACTGAAGCTGCACGATGAACGCGCACGCCAGTTCGTCGACGGGCAGCTCGGCGCCGCGATCGGCGAAGTGCGCGACCACCGCCGCCGCGCGTTCAGCGCGTATGCGGTCGGTGTCGGCTGGATCATCTTCCTGTTCTATGCGTTCCTCGGCGTCGCGTCGTTCTGGCCGCAACTCGGCGTGCATGCCGATCCGGCCGCGGCCGCCGGCTACGTCGTCGTGTTCCTGTTCATGCTCGTGCCGCTCGACGGGCTGCTGAACAACCTGCCGACCGTCAACGCGGCACGCGTGTCGCTCACGCGGATCGAAGGCGTGATGGCCGAATTCGGCGCGCTGCGCACGGTGCCGCCCGCGTCCGACGCGCCCGACGTACCGCCGGCCGGCGCCGTCACGCTGCGCGGCGTCACGCATGCGTACTTCCATGAACGCGACGAACGGATGTTCAGCATCGGGCCGATCGACCTGACGATCCAGCCGGGCGAGCTGGTGTTCATCGTCGGCGGCAACGGCAGCGGCAAGACGACGCTCGCGAAGGTGCTGACGGGGCTCTACGAACCCGAGGAAGGCACGATCGAGGTCGACGGCCGCACGATCGGCTGGCGCGAGCGCGCCGCGTACCGGCAGCGCTTCAGCGCGGTGTTCAACGATTTCCACCTGTTCGATGCGCTGCTCGGCATCGTCGATCCCGACGATCCATCCCGCGCGCAGGCCGATGCACGTGCGAACGCGCTCGTCGCGAAGCTCGCGCTCGATCACAAGGTGAAGGTGGTCGACGGCGCGTTCTCGACCCGCGCGCTGTCGACCGGGCAGCGCAAGCGGCTCGCGCTCGTCGTCGCGTACCTGGAGGACCGGCCGTTCTACCTGTTCGACGAATGGGCGGCCGATCAGGATCCGTCGTTCAAGGCGGTGTTCTACGAGCAACTGCTGCCCGAACTGCGCGCGCGCGGCAAGGCCGTGATCGTGATCACGCACGACGACCGCTACTTCGATCTGGCCGACCGTTTGCTGAAGCTCGACAACGGGCGCATCGTCAGCGACACGACGCCGGCGCGGTCGCGCGCGCAGGATGGCGTCGATGCGCTGAGCGCGTAACACGGCAGTCGATGGAAACAATCGCCGACGCGCTGCAATCGCAGTGCGTCGGCGATTTTCGTTTCAGCAGGCAATGTTTCGGGCACATGGCGCGATCGTGGAACGGCCCGGGCCGTTCACCGCGCGTCAGACCGACCGCACCGCCCTGCCCGTCGAGAGCACAGTCGAAGGCATGTCATCCGCCGATCGGCCGCCGCTTGCTCAACGCGTGGCCGGCAGCTTCAGCATCGTATCGGCCATCACGTCTGCCAGTTTCAGCGCCGACATCGGCCCGCCGAATCCCCAGATATTGCGTTCGATGAGCGCGATCCGGTGTTCCCGCATTGCGGGCACGAAGCGCCACACCGGCGAATCGAGTTTCTCGGACAGCGGCACGTCCATTCCCGATGCAGTCACGAACATCACGGCCAGGTCGCGCTGCCTGAGCAAGTCGGCCGACGTCACGTACAGCGTGCCTTCCCGCGTCGGCTTCGTCGGCCACGAATCGAGCCCGAGCGCCCGCGCGAGGCCCGCCGACGTGCTGTTGCCCGTATAGGCCCAGTAGCGGTCGGGCAAGCCGAGGTCCTGCAGCAGCGCGACACGCTCGCCTTTTCTGCCAGCGGCCGCGAGCCGCGCCGCATTGCGCGCGATGCCCGCATCGAGTTGCGCATCGACCGCCTGCGCACGCGCGTCGCGCCCCGTCACCGCCCCGATCGTCCGGAAGATCTGCCGCATCCAGTCGAGCTGCGTGACCGGCACACCACCGTCCGACACGTTCGGACTGAACTGGAACAGGATCGTCGGCGCGATCCGGTCGAGCGCATCGAAAATCGGCGCATGCCGGAAACCGACGCCGATGATCAGGTCGGGCTTGACCGCCGCGATCGCTTCGAGCCCCGGCTCCTGGCGCGAACCGATGTCGGTCACGTTCGCGAGCCGCTCGCTTTGATAGCCGAGCCAGCCCGGATAGAACGCCGTATCGGCCATCCCGACCGGCACGATGTCGAGCGCGATCACGCTTTCCGCGAACATGAAGTCGAGCGCGACCACGCGTTGGGGGCGCACCGGCATCGTCGCGCTCGCCTGCGAGACGACGGGATTGCCGGCCAGCGACACCGCGCCCGGCGGCCGCCCGCCCTGCGCGCGATGGGCATCGAGGGGCGCGGCAACGGCGCCGGATGATGCGGAAAACGCGCCGCAGCACGCGGCACCGAGCGCCGCGAGTGCGCCGAGCGCATGCCGGCGGCCGGCATCCATCACCGGATCGCGTCCTGCTCGGCCAGCGCCGCGTCGTCCATCGTCAGTAGCAGGGGGCAGCTTCCACACAGTTGCGTTTCTCCAGGAATTTCATAGCGCAGGCAGCACACGCGGCGCGCGCGAAACGGCGTCGGCAGCAGCGCCGAGCGCGGCACGGCATCGCGCACGGGTACGCGCAGCGGATTCGGTTCGCCGTGCACGCAGCTCGAACCGAACAGCCAGTCCGCATCGCGGACGGGATCGGTGGCGCATGGCAGCGAACGATACGTATCGAGCAGGTAGTCGAGCAGGTTGCCCGCGTTGCTCCACAGCACGCGTGGCGTGACGCGGCCCATCGCCGCGAGCAGGTCGATCACCGCGCCGAGATGCGCGACGAGTCCCGCATAGCGAGGCGCGGGGTCGTCGCACGGTGCGCCGAGCGCATCGTGCAGGAAGTACAGCGCGGCGGGCATCCCGTCGTCGAGCGCGACGAACGTGCGCTCGGGCGTCATGTCGAGCGGCCGGCCGAGCGTCAGCGCGGCGACGACGCCGGCCGGCGCCGCGCGGCCGAAATAGTATTTGCTCCATTGCGACATCAGCGCGCGCGCATGCTGCACCGGATCGCCGCCGTAGTGACCGACCATCGCGTCGAGGATCGCGTTGCGGTGATCGGGCAGCGTGCTGACGGGTACGACGATCCGGCCCGGCGCATCGTGAGCATCGTCCGGCATGCCGAGCCAGACGACGTCGAGGTGTTCGGCGAACGGTTCGGGCGCGAACGCCGAGAAGCGCGTGGCGCGCGCGCCGTCGAGCGACGGCGTCATCGCCCTGCGCGCCGGGCGCGGCGCCCCTCGAGGATCAGCAGCCCGAGCAGGTACGGTGCGCCGATCAGCGCGGTCAGCACGCCGGCCGGCACTTCGCGCGGCGCGACGACCGTCCGCGCTGCGAGATCCGCCACGCCGAGGATCAGCGCGCCGCACGCAGCCGCGAGCCACAGCCGCGTACGATGCCGGCGTGCGCCGAGCATCGTCGCGACGTGCGGCGCCATCAACCCGATGAAGCCGACCGGCCCGACCGCCGCGACGGCCGCGCACGCGGCGAGCGTCGCGATCGTCAGCGCGAGCGGCCGCAGCGCGGCCACCGGCAGGCCGAGCGCGGCCGCCTGGTCGTCGCCGAGCGCGAGCATGTCGAGCGGTTTCGCGAGCCACGCGAACACGGGCACCGCGAGCACGCACCACGGCAGCAGCATCGACACCTCGCCCCAGCTCCGGCCATAGGTGCCGCCGACGAGCCACACGACGAAGCGCGCAGGCTGCACGCTTTCCTGCGTGATCAGCCATTGCGCGAGCGTGCTCCACAGCGCGCCGATCACGATGCCCGTCAGCGCCACCGCGAGCGGCGCATAGCGATGCCGGTGATTCAGCGCGAGCGTGATCGCAAGCGACAGGCCGCCGCCGATCAGCGCGGCGGCCGCGAGCGTCACGTGGCCCATCAGCGGCCACGTCGACAACGCGAACAGCGTGACGAGCCCCGCACCCTGCGTGACGCCGAGCACTTCGGGGCCCGCGAGCGGATTGCGCACGACGCTCTGCATCGCGACGCCGCTCACCGCCAGCAACGCGCCGGCGAGCAACGCGCACAACAGGCGCGGCATGCGCAGGTCGATCAGCATCCGCGCGAGCGCATCGTGACCGGACAGCGCCGCGGACCAGCGCGCGATCGACAGCCACTCGGGGCCGGCCGACACGCCGACCAACACGACCAGCGCGCCTGCCACGACGAACAGCACGGTGCGCAGCGGCCAGCCGAGCCGTTCGAGCCAGCCGACGAGCCGCGTCGAGCCGCCGCCCGCCGTGCGTTCGGCATCCGCGTGCAGCACGCCCGACCACGCGGCACCGCGCCGGATCATCGCCAGCATCAGCGGCGTGCCGACCAGCGCGATCGCGACGCCGGTCGACAGCGTGGCATCGAGACCCGACGCAAGCACCGCGCTGTCGGTAACGAGCACGAGCGCCCCGCCCGCGAGCGCCGACAGCGGCACCAGCACGCCGAGCCGCGCCGCGCGCGCGCCGCGCACCTGGCGCAGCAGGTTCGGCGCGACGAGGCCGACATACGACAGCGGGCCCGCGATACTGACGGCCACGCTCGTGAACGCGACCGCGACTATCGTCGCGGCGAACCGCGTCGCGTCGACGCGCACGCCGGCCGCGGCTGCCGCATCGTCGCCGAGCGTGAGCGGATTCAGCGGCCGGATCACGAACGGCAACGCGATGAGCGGCACAACGAGCCAGCGCGCGGCGAGCGCGAGGCCCGTCGCGCCCGGCTGATAGAGGCTGCCGTTGGTCCACAGCGCGGCACCCGCGATGTTCTGCTCGAAGAACGCGAGCACGAGCGTCGACAGCGCGGCGAACAGCAGCATGCACACGCTGCCGGCGAGCACGAGGCGCAACGGCGTCGCGCGCCAGCCGCCGGCCGCGACGATCGCGCAGGCGGCCGCGGCCAGCCCGCACGCGAACAGCAGCGGCACCGATGCAACACCGGCCAGCGCCGGCACGAGCATCGCCGCGAGCAGGCCGAGCTGGGCGCCACCCGTCACGCCGAGCAGGTCGGGCGACGCGAGCGGATTGCGCGTGAGCGACTGGAACAGTGCACCCGCGATGCCGAGGCAGCCACCCGCGACGAGCGCCGCCGCGACACGCGGCAGGTTGAGGTCGAACAGGAACACGTGCGCGAGCGCGGCGGCATCGCTGCCGGGCACCGCGTCCCACCACACGCGCAGATCGGGGGCGACGCGCAGCGCCGCGAGTGCCGCGATCAGCGCGACCAGGCCAATCGCGATCGTACCGGCCCGGCCCGCTGCCGAGTTCTTCCCCGCCGCCGCGAGGCGCTTGCGCGTCGCGAGCGTGGTCATACGGCCAGATCCCGGTCGAAGACGCCGGCCGCCTGCGGCGCGCCGTCGGTCGACGGCCCGTAGGCCGGCACGCACATCGGTGCGCCCGTCTGCGGATGCGCGAGCTTCAGCATCTCGACGCCGAACGCCGCACGCAGCCGCGCCGGTTCGAGCATCGCATCGGGCGAGCCCTGCGCGACGAGGCGGCCCGCGCGCATCAGCACGATCTCGTCGCTGTACGCGGCCGCCTGGTTCAGGTCGTGCAGCACCCACACGATCGTCAGCCCGCGCGCGCGGTTCAGCGCCCGCAGCGCATCGAGGATGTCGAGCTGGTGATGGATGTCGAGATAGGTCGTCGGTTCGTCGAGCAGCACGATCGGCGCCTGCTGCGCGAGCGCCATCGCGATCCATGCGCGCTGACGCTCGCCGCCGGACAAAGCGCCAACGTCGCGGCTCGCGTCGTCGGCGAGGCCGCTCGTCTCGAGCGCCTCGTCGATCGCCGCATGGTCGGCCCGCGACAGGCCGCGCAGGAAGCCGCCGTACGCGTAGCGCCCGTACGCGACGAGCTCGCGCACCGTGAGGCCCGACGGAATCTGGTTGAACTGCGCGAGCATCGTCAGCTCGCGCGCGAGCGCGCGACGGCGAAACGACGCGAGCGGCTGGCCGTTGACTTCGACATGGCCGGCACGCGCGGGCTGCAGGCCCGCGAGCGTGCGCAGCAGCGTGCTCTTGCCGCAGCCGTTCGGTCCGCACAGCGCGGTTACGCGGCCGGCCGCGATCGACAGGTCCAGCCCGTCGATCACGACATGGTCGCGATACCCTACCGACAGCCCGCGCGCGGCAAGCGCGGCGGTACTACGCGTCATCAATCCTCCGTTCGGTCACGCGGGACCGTGTAACTCTGCGCCATCGCGACGACGACCTTGCGCGGCCCCTCGAACGGGTCGCGCGCATGCGCGGTCAGCATGTTGTCGAGCATCAGCACGTCGCCCGTGCGCCACGGGAACACGATGCGCTGCTGGTCGAGCACGCCGCGGATCTCCGCGAGCGCGTCCGCTTCGAGCGGTTCGCCGTCGCCGTAATACACGTTGCGCGGCACGTTCTCGAGCCCGACCGCGTCGACGAGCGCTTCCTGCATGTCGTCGTCGAGCGCCGACAGGTGAAACAGGTTCGCCTGGTTGAACCACACGCGGTCGCCGGTACGCGGATGGCGCGCGACGGCCTGGCAGCGTTCGCGGGTGCGCAGCAACAACTCGCCGTCGTCGTCGGTGCGCCATGTGCATTCGATGCCGCGCGCCGCGCACATCCGTTCGACCTCGGCCGGCTCGTCGGTGCCGAACGACTGCTGCCACGGCAAGTCGAGCCCCTGCCCGAAATTGCGCACGTACAGCAGCTCGCGCTTCTCGAAACGCGCGACCAGCGCCGGATCGAGCGCGCGGTACACAGCGCGGCTGTCCGCGATCGGCGTCGCCCCGCCCTTCGGCGCCGCGAGCGCGCAGTGGAACCAGATCCGCAGCGGCCATTCGCGCGTGTACGACTGCTCGTTGTGCAGCGGAATCGCGCGGTGCGGCGGGTATTCGGTCGACGTGTAGACCGCGCCTTCGACCTGGCTGCGCGGCGTCGATGCGTATTCATAGCCGATCAGCGGATCGCCGAACGACGCCGCGAACTGCTGGAACGCGTCGATCGACGGCACGTGAAAACCCGTGAACAGCACGCCACCCGCCCGTTCGAGCGTGTCGGCCGCGATCTCGCGCGCGAGCGGCGCAACGTCGTCGATCGACATCCCGTCGCTGCCGCGCGGCGACACGACGGTGGGCAGCCCCGGCTCGATACGCAGGTCGTCGAGCGTCGGCAACGTAAGCAGGGTCATGCAACGTCCTCTTCAGGTGGCGCGCCGGATCGCGGCGCAGCGGGTCACGACGCGCGCGATGGGCGCTCGCCGTCCATCGCGCGGCGCAGGCTTGCGGGGCGCATGTCGGTCCAGACGGTCTCGATGTGCGCGAGACAGTCGGCTTTCGGGCCGCTCACGCCGACCTCGCGCCAGCCGGCCGGCACGGGCCGGAACGTCGGCCAGATCGAATACTGTTCTTCGTCGTTGATGACGACCGTATAGACGAGATCGTCGGTGTCGGCGGAAGGCGTCGTGGCTTGCGTCATGATCGGAAATCGCTGAGGCGGTTGAAGGTGGCGAAGCGGCGGTGTCGGCCGCTCCTGTCTGATAGACGTCTGGCCGGCGCGGTTTTTTACCGGCGCCGTGCGCGGCCGCCCAGGAACACCGGGCACGCGACGCCGCGATGGCACGCGTCCAGGCATTCCGCGCAGTGGCGCTCCGCGTCGCGCACCATGAAATGCACGAGCGTCTGCGACACGTTCAGCGCGCGCGCCGCGGTCTGCAGCGTCTCCTCGCGCAGCCGCACCATCTCGAAGGCCGCGCGGCTGCGTGCCGGCAGGTCGTCGAGTGCGGCCCACACGCGCCGCAGCGTGTCGCGCGTCAGCAGCACGGCTTCCGGCGTCGGCTCGGGCGACGGCACGTCGAAGCCGTCGTCCTCTTCCGTGTGATAGACGTTCTCGAGGCTTTGCCGGCGGCATGCGTCGATCGACGCATTGCGCACCATCCGCGTCACGTAAGCGACCGGCTGGCGCACCGCGTCCTGGTTCGGGAATTCGACGAGCTTCACGAACACGTCGTGTACGACATCCTCGGCGCGGCTCGCGCAGCCGACGAAGCCGCGCGCGACGTTGACGAGCATCGCGCGATGCGAGATCAGCACGTCGAGCAACGCACCCTGCGCACGGGGCTCCGCGGTACGGCACGCACGTAGCGGCCGATCGGTATCACGGCCGAGGAACGGGTTCGCCGCTGCCGCCGCCGGTCGGTCGAGCACTTCCGCCATCGCCATCGATCTGCTCCGTCAAATTCCGAGATAGCGCAATTTAACGTAAACGCAAATCATTCTCAATACGATTACGAGATGACCCTTTCGACTGTCAGGATTTGTCTGAATAATCGCCGGAATCGTTGCCGGGACAGACGGGACGTGTGCCACGGGTCCCGGCACGCGGCCACTGACGCGTCTGTTCGGCGCACACGGCTGCCGCTTGCGCCGACACGATCTTTCACGGTTCTGACGAAACGCCTGCGCCTGTCATGCGCGGTAGCAACTTATTACCACGTGAAATTTTGAGGGCTCGTACGATCGACATGCCGTTTTTCAAGGGAGAACAACATGAAATCCATCGTGTTATCCGCTGTCATGGTTGGTGCGCTGTCGAGCGTGATGCTCACCGGTTGTGTCGCCTATCCAGGACCGGCCGAAGTCACGATCGGCTGGCATGGCGATCGCTACTGGGACGGCAATCGCTACTGGGAGCGCCGCGACTGGGAGGCTCAGCATCCCGTCGGGCATGACGACCGCCGCGACGATCGCCGGGATGACCATCGCGACGATCAGCGGCCGCAGTGGTAATGCACTGCCGCTCCCGTGCCCCGCTATTCAATGACAGGATCACTACATGAAGACGCTACTCAAAACCCTGACCGTCGCGGCGCTCGCCGCCGCCGTGCTCGTGCCGGCCATCGCCGAAGCGCATCCGCACCGGGTGTGCCACTTCGACCATCACCATCACAAGATGTGCCGCTGGGTGCGGTAAACGAAACAAGGCGCCGGGGGAACCGGCGCCTGTTTTTCAGGCTGCGTCGACGCTACGTGCGTTGAACCGCTCGCAGTTCGGTCGGCCCGATATGCACCTGCCAGAACAGCGGCCGGTAATCGTTGTCGAGTTACGCCTGCCCGGTCATGAGGCTCCCGTCCGGACCGATTGCCCGTGTCGTATCCAGTTGTTGCCCGCCGCGCGAGACACCCGCGGCATCGAGCAGCGTAGGCAGGCCTCGCATGCCGCCCGACGGTGTCCAGATGAAGGTGCGCACGATACCGCGTGCACCGTTCCCCGCTTGCCCCACGGCGACGAGCCGGCCATGCTCCACTCGCTACCTCGCTACCTCGCTACCTCGCCGCCCCGTGCGAGCGCATCCGAGTTCAATAGATGAACAACCGGATCGTCGCCGTTGCGTTGAACCGCCCGATCTTTGGCGGTCCGAACGACTTCAGCACCGCGTCCATCAATACGCTCTGGTTCATCACGTTCGACGGGAATTGCGCCAGCGTGAACTGTTCATTGAATGGAATCGCCTTGCCCTTGCTGTCTTCGATGCCGATACCGAAATTGCTGTCCTGCGCGGGCACCAGCAGGCCGTTCTGCACCGGCGAGCTCGTTTCGAAGTACCCGTCGACCTTGACCGTGACGTTGCATTTCTTGGTCAGCGACAACGAGAACCGTTTGCGCGGCACGGCCGGCAGGAAGCCGTTGCGAACCGCCTGCACCGAGCCGAAATCGACGACGCCCGGTTCCGGCGTCACCAGCACGTCGACAAAGCACGGTGTCGGCTTGAGATTGCGCATGCCACTCAGGCGGTACTGGAAGCTCGGGTTGATCTCGTTCAACCCCTTCGCGCCGTCGAACTGGAATACCGTGTAGATGTCGCTCGGTGGCTGCGTCCAGGAGCCGCGCTTGCGGACGACGACCTGATAGGAAATGTTGATCGAAATCTTCGGGCAGAGCCCCCATTTCAACTCATCGTCGGTGCATGCCGGCACCGTCTTGTGCGTCGGCACGCCCGTGCCAGGCTGGCTCCCCGCACCGAAATGGTCCTGGCCTTCGTACCGGATGCCGATTTCGAGCCCCCAGGCGGCCGGGGTCTGCTTGTTCGGATTCGCGTAGAACGAGATCGGATCGTCGATGTCGATGTTGCCCCGGCCGCCGAGATCCTTGAAGCAATAACCCGTCGTCGTGCGCACCGGCGACACCCAGATCACGTAGCCGTCGGGCGCGTCGGTCGGATAGGAGGCGACCCCGCCGATCGATTCGGTCATCGACGTCGCACCGCTGCTGGTCACGCAGCGCACGGCAAACGCCGGCTGCACGGCGGCAACCAGCACCATGAAGATCGCCCAGCGCAGCCACGACGCCATCTTCCGCACGCGTCGGTCCGCTCGTGCACGCTCGCTCATTTCTTCACGCTCGTGCAAGCACCCGCCTCGCACGCATACTCGACGGCCACCTGCCCGCCGAAATCGTCGATATGCGTGACGAACAGCGTCGACGGCATCGCGGCCTTGAACGGCACGTCGGCCGTGCTCATCGGGCTCACCATCACCGGCTCCAGCGGCACAGGCGTCTTCTGTGCGCCCGACGTCACGTCGACCACCGTCACGTGGTACGGCGTCGGGTTGTCGAACACCAGCTTGTGCGCGGCCGCGTCCACACGCAGCGTCATCGGCAGCGTCCAGTCCTCGTCGCGCACCGGCTGCACGGCCTTCGGCCGGTAGAACAGCTTCATCTGCGTATGCAGCGCGATCTGCAGCGAGTTCGGCGTATCGCTCTTCGGCGGTACTTCGCGGATGTTCAGGTAGAACACCGTTTCGCGATCGGCCGGCAGCTCGGCACCCGGCAGCCTCGCGATCCGCAGCACGTTGCGCTCGTTCGCCTCGACGCGTTGCAGCGGCGGCACGACCATCAGCGGCGACGTGATCTTGTTGTGCTTCGCGTCCTCGAGCCACGACTGCACGAGATACGGATAGGTCGTGCTCTTGTTGGTGATCGTGACGATCGCGGCCTGTTCGCCTTCGTTGAAGATCACGCGCGTGCGGTCCGGCACGATCGCTGCCTGTGCGGCACCCGCGAGCAGCGTGCCGGCGGTTGCGAGCACGCACGCGGCGCGCCGCGGAAAGGAAAGGGAGAAGGAATGGTTCATCGCTGGATCCGTGGAATCATCGTTCGACCCGCGCGGCCGCTGCATGCGACTCGCCGCCGGGCGTCTGGCACGTCACCGGGATCGGCGTGCCTTCGAGTTGGAGCTGGTTCGGCAGTGCGTCGACCGTACAGAGCGTGCGTTCGCCCGCCCGCACCGCGAGCGTGGATTTCGGCTGAACCTGGGTCAGGAACGCCGCGCCGCTCTCGCCGACGATGCCGAGCTCCTTGCCGTTCGCCGCGTCCTGCACGGATGCGCCGAACGGCAGCGGCTTGCCGGCCGCATCGGTCAGCGTCAGGTACAGGTTGCTGCCACGCGCGGCGGCGAACTTCGCGTAGCCGATCGCGCCGTCGGTCAGCACCATGCGCTGGATCGGGTTCGTCACCTGCACTTCGAGCGGCAACTTTTCGACGTTGACGGTCGCGTCGTACACGTTGTACGGCGAGATGCCGTCGAGCACCGCATAGCCGCGCGAATCGGTATGCGTGAGCGAGCCGGACAGCGGCACGTCAGGCACGCCGTCGGTCGACACCAGCAGACGCGTATCGCCCGCATTGCCGTTCGCGTGCGCGGAGATGCCGTACTGCGTCGCGACGAACGACCCGTCGACTTGCAACGACGCGGCCGCATACGAGTTGGCCAGTGTCGACGCCTGCGCAGTGAGCTGGTAGGCCGACGTGCGTTGCCGGAAGCTCGCGTTCGCCGATGCGCGGCCATCGGTCGCGCCGGTGTTGATCTGGTAGGTGCGGCCGTCCGAGCCGTCGTAGATGTAGCCCGCGTTCACGCTCGTGCTGCCGCTGCCCGTCGTCACGTTCGACGTGACGGTGTGGTTGACGCCGATCGGCAACGTCGCGGTGATCGAAAACTGGTTGCCGCTCGCGCCCGCGCTCTGCGTGCGGAATGCCGACACGTTCACGCTCAGGTTACGCAGCGCGCCGACCGAGAACGAACGCGTCAGCGTGACGCCGACACGCTGCTCGGACGCGCGCGCCCAGTAGGTCGTCTGGTCGTACGAGAAATAGGTCGACGTATTGCCGAAGCGCTTCGACATCGATGCCGAATAGCGCTGCTTGCTGTTGGCGAGACCGTACGAAGTCGGGTCGCCCGTGAACTGCGCGAAGTTCGTGTACTCGCGCTCCGAAAAACGGTAGCCGAAGAAGCGCACATCGGCGTCGAGCGTGTCGAAGTGCTTCGAATAGTTGACGCGGTACGAGTTGCCGTTGCGTGTCGCGCCGTTCCACCACAGGCGCGCCCGCGCATGCGTGACGTCGGCCGACAGCGCGCCGAACGGTCCGAAATCGCGGCCGAGGCCCAGCGCGATCGACGTATAGCCCGACGCGGCAATGAAACCGCCGTACACGGTGAAGTCCAGCGGCAGGCCGTATGCCGCCTCGCCGAAGCCGAAGAACGGCGTGATGCCGGCACCGCCGAACTGGCGCGGCTTGCCGAGCGCGACCTTGTAGCGCAATTGTCCGGTACGCGCGAGGAACGGCACGGCGGCCGTCGTCACCTGGAAGCGCTGCACGCTGCCGTCCTCTTCCTCGACCGCGACGTCGAGCGTGCCCTGCACGCTCGTGTTGATGTTCTGCAGCGCGAAGGCGCCCGGCGACACGCGCGTCACGTACAGCACGCGGCCCGCCTGCGACACCGTCACGGTCGCGTTGGTGCGCGCGACGCCCGAGATCAGCGGCGCATAGCCGCGCATCGACGGCGGCAGCATGCGGTCGTCGCTGCGGATCGACGCGCCCGTCAGGGCGAACGTGTCGAAAATGTCGGAGCTCAGGTAATCGTCACCGAACGTCGCCGTCGACTGGATCGACGGCAGCGCGCGAAATGCATAAAGCCGGCTGAAGCGGAACGTGCGATCCGCGTATGCCGTGTTGCCCACGTTCGACTGCGCCTGGTAGTCGCCGCGAAAGCGCCACGCGTCCCAGTTCGCGCCGATCGTCCCGTAGGCCTGGATCGAATTGGTCTGTCCGCCTGTCGCGCCGAAATTGCGGTTCGTATTCGCGATCACGCGATAGTCGAGCATCGCGCCGGGAATCCCTTCGGACCAGTTCTCCGGCGGCAGGTAGGTCGAATCGCTGAACTCGAGCGCGGCCTGCGGAATCGTGATCTTGAGCTGCCCGTCGCTCTTCAGGTAGCGCACCGTCGCCCCTTCGATGGCCGTCAGGTCGACGCAGCTTCCGCCCTGGAAGCGCGGCAGATCCTTCGCGAGCGACGGCTTCAGGCCGAACCGGGCGACGAGTTCCGGACGCAGGCAGGGCTTGCCCGCACCGGACGCGTCGACGGCCACGAACTCGATCGCCTGCAGCCCGAGGAACAGGTCGTTGACCTGCACGTCGAGCATGTACTCGCCCGGCAGCGTGAAGTCGGCCTGCGAGAACTGCGACAGGTCGACGTTGTTCGTTCCATCGATGTCGAGAAACGACGAATTGAATTCCGTCGCATGGCTCTGGCTGCCGACAACCAGCACGGAGACGCAAAGGAAGGAATGTCTGATTCGCACGCGGCGCTACCGGAAGTCCGAGGAGAAGAGAACGGGGAGGAAAGAAGAAGGAGGAAGGGATGCCCCCTCCTCCGATACCGATGCTTACGGGTAGCGGACCGTGAAGTTCGCGACGGCGTCGGCGGTACCCGGCGTGACGTCGGCGGCAGTCGATTCGTACCGGGCCGTGAAGCGCACCGTGTTCGTGCCGTTTTGCAGCATGGTCGGCGCTTTCTGCTCGACGCCGTTGTCGAGGTATTCGCCCGACGCGGCCTGCAGGCGGATACCGACGTTGGTGGCCGAACCGACCGTGGCGATCAGCTTCGGCTGGTCGGCGCTCGACGTACCCGTGAACGTGAAGAGTGCGCTCTTGGACACGCTGGTGTCGCAATCGGTCAGAACGATGTCGAACTTGACTGCGTCGGACTTGTCGCCGACCTTCTTGAACGTATGGGTCGGCACTTTGCCGAGGCGCACGGTCTGGTTGTCCGACTGCGAATCGATGCCGCATGCGCCCGCGACGATCTCGCCCGTGAAGTTGATCGTGCCGGTGCCCGCTGCGAAGGCCGAGCTCGACAGGGCCGCGAGTGCGACAGCGGTCAGGAGGGATTTTTTCATGACGTTTCCGGTAAGGAGTGCAAATGGAATAGATGACGTGGCGGACACAAACGGCAGCGTGTGGGTGGCTTCCGTCCGTCACGAGGCGGCATTATCGAGATAATCATGAAAGTTTTCTGTAAATCATTGTCAAATCCATCTGACAATGTCCGATTTACCCCTCTAAATTCACACTCTTTCCCATCAATTTTCAATCCATTTATTTTTATCCGCAGTCCTTCTTTATTCTTCGGAAGCAATTGAAGATTAAAGACATTTCCGGCCGACAACCGACACTGCCCCGCTCTTCCTTTCTGGCATTGGTTCCGGCAAGACCCCTCCGGAAAAAGACAAAACATTGTCCGGCGCCGCCATCGTTGTCAGACGACAACGCCAATATCAAATCATTTTCAACAAACAGGAAATTAACCAGCGATTTAATCAAGCCAATTTTTTCGCGCAAACGATTGCGACATAAATACAAACGTTTTACTGCGACACTTTGCCGCCCTCATTATTTCCAATACATGGATTAATCCGGGCGTCAATTCCGGATCGGAAAGCGCATGCCGGCGCGCCGCCGAAGCCCGGCATCCGGGCCGCATCGCAGGAGCAAAAAAAGGAAAAATGAACCGCACACGTTTGCGCGGGAGTGCGACACGAGCGGTCGCCGGACGCGGGCTGCTCCGGAACGCGCGCGTGCGCGTGGCCGCAGGACGAAAAACGTCCTGGCCGGCCTGTCGGTGGGGAAAAACGGCGGGGAAAGATAGCGCGAGAACCGCGATATCGGTCGAAACAAGCGGCGGCGGCACGTCGCATCGTACCGCCGCCGTTGTGCCGCCTGGCGCGCTGCCGCGTCAGGCGACGGGCATTACGCGGACGCCGCGGCCTCCGCCGATACCGGCGACCAGCCGCCGCCGAGCGCGCGGTACAGCGTGATCGCATTCGCGAGCCTGAGCTGCTTGAGCCGGATGAGCTCCTGCCCCGACTCGTACGTGCTGCGCTGCGCGTCGAGCAGTTCGAGATACGTCGCGACACCGCCCGCGTAGCGGCGCTCCGCGAGCTTCAGCCGCGCGCCGTCGGCCGCATACACGTCCTGCTGCGCGGCGAGCTGGCGATCGATCCAGTCGCGCGCGGCGAATGCGTCGGCCACTTCGCGGAACGCGGTCTGCACCGTCTTCTCGTATTCGGCCACCGCGATGTGCTTGCGCGCGTTCGCGACGTCGAGGTTCGCGCGATTGCGGCCGCCCGCGAAGATCGGCAGCGTGATGCGTGGCGCGAACGTCCACACACCCGTGCCGCCGGTGAACAGGCTCGAGAATGCGTCGCTGACCGAGCCGTAGTCGGTCGTCAGCGTGATGCGCGGGAAGAACGCCGCGCGCGCGGCGCCGATCTGTGCGTTGGCGGCCTTGAGCCGCGCCTCCGCCTGCCGGATGTCCGGCCGCCGCTCGAGCAGCGCACTCGGTGCGCCGGGCGCCACGGGCGCGATCGACAGCGTGTCGAGCGCGGTCGTGTCGCCGGGCACGTTGCGCGCGAAATCGCCCGCGAGCAACTGCAGCGCCCGCACGGACTGCGCATGCTCGCGCTCCAGTGCGGCCTGCGACGCGCGCGCGGAGGCCACCAGCATCTCGGCCGAGCGCAGCTCGATCGCGTCGCTCGTGCCGGCCGCATAGCGGCGCTGCGTGAGTGCGGCCATGTTTTCGCGCGCGTCCAGCGTACGTCGCGCCAGCGCGAGCTGCTCGTGCAGCGAACGCTCCGAGACGTACGCGCCCGCCACGTCGGCGATCACGCCGATGCGAACCGTGCGTTGCGCGTTGGCCGTCGCGAAATATTCGGCGAGCGCCGCGTCGGACAGGCTGCGCACGCGGCCGAACAGGTCGAGCTCGTACGCACTGATGCCGACGCCCGCCCGATACAGCCCGCTGATCGCGCTTTCGCGCACGACCGGATCGTACTGGCGCGCACGGTCATAGCCCAGATTCGCATCGACCGACGGCATCAGGTCCGCGCGCTGCACGCCGTACAGCGCGCGCGCTTCCTCGAGCCGGCCGGCCGCGACCCGCAGGTCGCGGTTGTTCGCGAGTGCCGCGTCGATCCACGCCTGCAGCGCGGCGTCGGTGAAGTACGTGTGCCAGTCGTCGAGCAGCGCGGCATCGGCGGGCGACCCCTCGGCCGCCGGTGCGGCACTGCCGTCGACCGGCGCATAGGTAGCCGGCACGGGCGCCGCCGGCCGCTCGTAACGCGGCGCGAGCGTGCAGCCGGCCAGCGCAAGCGCGGCGGCCAGCGCAACCTGAACCCGCAGCGCGGCGCGTGCATTCAGCGCAAACATCATTGAGAACCCTCCATCGTCGCCGGCTGTGCGCCGCCGCGCCGGCGCGGGCCGACGTCGAACAAGCGGCCGACGATCACGAAAAACAGCGGGACGAGGAACACCGCGAGCACGGTCGCCGTGATCACGCCGCCCAGCACGCCGGTGCCGATCGCCATCTGCGCGCCGGACGCCGCGCCCGACGCGAACGCGAGCGGCAGCACGCCGACGCCGAACGCGAGCGACGTCATCACGATCGGCCGCAGCCGCAGGCGCGCGGCCTCGAGTGCCGCATCGACGAGCGACATGCGCTGCGCGACCAGGTCCTTCGCGACTTCGACGATCAGGATCGCGTTCTTCGCAGACAGCCCGATCGTCGCGATCAGCCCCACCTTGAAGTAGATGTCGTTCGGCATCATCCGCAGCGTGACGCCGAGCACCGCGCCGATCACGCCGAGCGGCACGACCAGCATCACCGCGAACGGAATCGACCAGCTCTCGTAGAGCGCCGCGAGCGCGAGGAACACGACGAGCACCGACAGCGCGAACAGCATCGGCGCCTGCGCACCCGACAGCCGCTCCTCGAACGACTGCCCCGACCATGAGAAGCCCGTGCCGGCCGGCAGCTTCCCGGCGAGCCGCTCGATCGCGGCCATCGCCTCGCCGCTGCTGTGGCCTTCCGCTGCCGAGCCGTTGATCGTGAACGACGGAAAGCCGTTGTAGCGCGTGAGCTGCGGCGGCCCGAGCGTCCAATGCAGCGTCGTGAACGCCGCGAGCGGCACCATCTCGCCGCGCGCATTGCGCACGCGCAGCTTCTTCACGTCGTCCGGATCGAGCCGGTGCAGCCCGTCGGCCTGCACGATCACGCGCCGCACCTGCGTGCCGTGCATGAAGTCGCCGATATAGTCGGAGCCGAACATCACCGCGAGCGTCGTGTTGATCTCGTCCATCGACACGCCGAGCGCGGACGCCTTCGCACGATCGATGTCGAGCTTCAGCTGCGGTGCGTCCTGCGTGCCGGCGAACATCAGGTCGGTCAGCGCCGGATCCTTGTGGCCCGTCGCGAGCAACTGCTCGCGAGCGGCGCTGAAGGTCGCGTAGTCGAGCCCGCCGCGGTTCTGCAGCCGGAAGTCGAAGCCGCTCGTCGAGCCAAGATCGGGCAGCGCCGGCGAGTTCATCGCGAACACCGTCGTGTTCGGCGTGCCCGCGAAGCGCTCGTTGATGCGCGCGACGATCGCCTGCACGTGCGCGTCTTCGCTCTTGCGCTCCTTCCAGTTCTTCAGCGTGACGAAGATCATCCCGCCGTTCGGCCCTTCGCCGTACAGGTTGAAGCCGCCGAGCGCATACGTGAACGCGGTCGGCTCGTCGCGGCGGATGGTCGACTCGACTTCCCGCACGCTCTGCATCGTTTCCGCGAGCGGCGTGCCTTGTGGTCGGATCACCATCACCATGAAATTGCCCTGGTCCTCATCCGGCAGGAACGCGGTCGGCAGCTGCGTGAGCATCAGCGCCGCAGCGCCGGTCAGCGCGCCGTACACGACGAGCCAGCGCACCGGCTTCTTCAGCATCGCGCCGACGCGCGTCGCATAGCGCTGCGTCGAGTTTGCGACGAAGCGGTTGAACCAGCCGAAGAAGCCGCGCTTCTCGTGATGGTCGCCGGACACGGGCTTGAGCAGCGTCGCGCACAGCGCGGGCGTCAACGACAGCGCGAGGAAGGCCGAGAAACCGATCGACACCGCGAGCGACAGCGAGAACTGCCGGTAGATGTTGCCCACCGCGCCGCCGAAGAACGCCATCGGCACGAACACCGACGTCAGCACCACGGTGATCCCGACGATCGCGCCGCTGATCTGCTTCATCGCCTTGACGGTCGCGTCATAGGGCGCGAGCCCCTCCTCGACCATCAGCCGCTCGACGTTCTCGACCACGACGATCGCGTCGTCGACGAGGATGCCGATCGCGAGCACCATCCCGAACATCGTCAGCACGTTGATCGAGAAGCCCGCCGCATACATCACGCCGAACGTGCCCGCGAGCGCGACCGGCACGACGAGTGTCGGGATCAGCGTCGCACGCAGGTTCTGCATGAACAGGTACATCACGAGGAACACCAGCACGCCGGCCTCGATCAGCGTCGTGACGACCTTGTTCATCGACACGCGCACGAACGACGACGTCTCGAACGGGATCTGGTACTTCACGCCCGGCGGGAAATACGCGGACAGCTCGTCCATCGTCGCGCGCACGCGCTTCTCGGTGGAGACCGCGTTCGAGCCCGGCGCGAGCTTGATGCCCATCCCGGTCGCGACCTTGCCGTTCACGTACGACGGGTAGTTGTAGTCGTTGCCGCCGAACTCGATGCGTGCGACGTCGCGCAAGTACAGCGCGGAGCCGTCGGCCTGCGTGCGCAGTGCGATCGCGCCGAAATCGGCCGGCGTCTTCAGCGGCGCATCGGCGAACACGGTCGCCGCGATCGGCGCGTTCGCCGGCACCGCGGTGCGACCGATGTCGCCGATCGTCACGCGCGCGTTGTGCGCGCGCACGGCCGATGCAATATCCGACGCGGTGAGGCCGTGGCCGGCCATCTTCACCGGGTCGGGCCAGATCCGCATCGCGTACTCGGTGCCCCAAACCTGCACCTTGCCGACGCCCTCGACGCGACGCAGCGCCTGCACGACGTTTGCCGACGCATATTCGCCGAGCTGCACGGCGGTCATCCGCCCGTCGTCGGACGTCAGCGACACCACGAGCTGGATATTGTCGGCGGCCTTCTCGACCTGGATGCCGTCGCGCCGCACGGGTTCGGGCAGCCGCGCCTCGACCGTCTTCAGCCGGTTCTGCACTTCGACGGCCGCGAGATCGGCGTTCACGCCCTGCTTGAACGTCAGGTACAGCGACGCCATCCCGGCGCTGCTGGTGGCCGACGTGTACATCAGCCCCGGTGCGCCGTTCATTTCGCGCTCGATCAGCGCGGTCACCGATTCCTCGACGACCTGCGCGGACGCGCCCGGGTACGTCGCATAAATGCTGACGACGGGCGGTGCGATGTCCGGGTATTGCGCCACAGGCAGCGCGCGAATCGCGAATGCGCCGCCCAGCATGATGAAGATTGCGATCACCCACGCGAAGACGGGGCGATCGATGAAGAAACGTGCCATGGTGGTGTGGTGTTAACCAGTCAGGTTTGACGGGCGGCCGCCTGCGAAGCGGCCGCTGCCGGCGCCGCCTTCGACGGCGGCGCCTGCTCGACGGGCTTGACGGCCGTATCGGGCGCGAACTGCGCGGCGTTGTCGACGATCACGCGCTCGCCGCCCGCGAGGCCGCGCGTGATGCGCCAGTCATGGCCGGTCATCTGGTCGGCCACGACCTCGACGTCCTTGACCTTGCCGTTCGTGCCGACGACCCGCACCGATGTGCGGTCGGTCGTGCGCAGCAGCGCATCGCGCGGCACGAGGATCGCCCGCTGGTCGACGGCCGTGTCTAGCGCGATCCGCACATACGCGCCCGGCAGCAACTCGCGCTCCGGATTCGGGAACAGCGCGCGCATCGCAACGGTGTCGGTAGTCGGATCGACCGCGAGATCGCTGAACAGCAGCTTGCCCTTCAGCGGATACGCGGTGCCGTCGGCGCGCAGCAGCGTCACCGCGATGTCGTGCTGCGCGATGCCCGTCGCGCGCCCGCTCTTCACCGCGCGGCGCAGCGCGTCGACGTCGGCGGCCGGCTGCGAGAAGTTCACGTAGATCGGATCGAGCTGCTCGACGGTCGTAAGCGGCGTCGCCTGGTCCTGGCCGACGAGCGCGCCTTCGGTCACGAGCGCGCGCCGTGCGCGGCCCGCGATCGGCGCGGTGACGGTCGCATAGTCGAGCTGCAACTGCGCCCGTGCGAGCTCCGCCTTCGCGGACGCAACGTCGGCCTTCGCCTGCGTGTCGGCGGCAACGGCCTCGGTGTGGTCGCGCTCGCTCACCGCGCGGTCGCGCACGAGGTCGTCGTAACGGCGGCGCTTGTCGCTCGCCGCGAGCGCGGCGGCCTGCGCCTTCGCGAGCGCACCCTGCGCGCCATCGCGCGCGGCCTTCAGCGGCGCGGGATCGATGCGGAACAGCACCGCGCCCTGCTTCACTTCCTGGCCTTCCTCATAGGTGCGCGCAGTCACGATGCCCGCGACCCGCGCGCGCACTTCCGCCTGCCGGTAGGCGTCGAGCCGGCCCGGCAATTCGACGGTCATCGGCACGGCCGTCGGCTGCACCGTCACGACCGTTGCCTGTTTCGCGGTCTCCGGCGCGGTGTCCTTGTCGCCCTTTCCACATCCGGCCAGGGCCAGCACGGCCGCCAGCGCGAACGGCGCCAGCCGGTGGCGCAACAGGGAGCGATTGTTATTCATGGTTGACCTCGGATCGATCGCCGCCGATAAAATGCGGCAGCTCAGGGTGGCCGATTATAATCAGTCATGACTGATTAAATACACGCCCCGTCAATCTGACCGCCATACTGTCTCAATAAAACGACAGCGAATTGTAAGGAACCTCAGGACATGGCCCGCAAGACCCGCGAAGAATCGCTTGCCATCAAGCATCGGATCCTCGACGCCGCCGAGCTCGTGCTGCTCGAGAAAGGCGTGGCGCAAACCGCGATGGCGGATCTCGCCGAGGCCGCCGGGATGTCACGCGGCGCCGTCTACGGCCACTACCGCAACAAGATGGAAGTGTGTCTCGCGCTGTGCGACCGCGCGTTCGCGCGCACGTCGGAAGGCTTCGACGCGGGCGAAGGGCTGCCGCCGCTCGCCACGCTGCGCCGCGCCGCGTCGCACTATCTGCAGGAATGCGGCGAGCCGGGCCCGATGCAGCGCGTGCTGGTGATCCTCTATACGAAGTGCGAGCAGAGCGAGGAAAACGGCGCGCTGCAGCGGCGCCGCATGCTGCTCGAATTGCAGATGCTGCGGATCACGAAGGCGCTGCTGCGCCGCGCGATCGCGGCCGACGAAATCGCCGCCGATCTCGATGTGCACCTGGCCGCCGTCTATCTCGTGTCGCTGCTCGAAGGCGTGTTCGCGTCGATGATCTGGACCAACCGGCTGCGCGGCAACCTGTGGAACGACGCCGAGGCCATGCTCGACGCCGGCTTCGACGCCGTGCGCACGTCCGCCGCGTTGCGCAATCGCACGCACAAATTGCCGGACTGACTGAAATTGTCGTAATAAATGCTGATTTAACCCGATTTACCGCACTGCGAAACGAATGAGCTGACCCTCTTTAAAATTTTTAACGTTTAGCGGAACATCGGTAGACTGACGCTGTCATCTTTCTTTAGCGTCTTCGTGATAACCGGGTTCGACCCGGTATGCACGCCGCCGTTCGAAGCGGGCCCGCCCCGCGCGTTGGGTCGAACGGAAACGACACAGGCCCCTGGCGGGGCCTGTTTTGTTGCACGCCCGCCGCCCGCCCCGTCGCTGCCCGACGGCTGTGCCGCCGGTGGCCCCTGCCCACACCCCTTTGAACCGCTTTCCTGGATGTGGACACCTTGGTCAAGTCTGCCGCTACCCCTGATGCTTTCGCGCCCGGCCGCGCGCAGCGCATTGCGCGCGCGCTCGTGCCGGCCGCCGTGCTCGGCGCCCTCGCCGCCCTCGGCCTCGCCGCGCTGCCCGCCGTGTCGCAACTGCCGGGCGCCGTCGACTCGGGCACGGCCGCGCTGCCGCAGCGCGTGCTCTCCGACACGCCGTTTCCCACCGCGCAGCATTTCGTGACGAGCGAGCTCGCCCGCACGATCGGCGAGCGCAACGATGCCGGCGAACGCCACGACCGCAGCCAGCAGCCGGGCCTGTTCGCCCCGCTCAGCGCACACCGCAACGACATGCTCGGCTATACGAGCCTGTTCCAGTTCGCGGCCCCTGAAAACCAGCACGGCATGCGCGCGGGCAACATCGAGCTCACGCTGTCCGATACGCTGAACCGTCTCGACGTGCCGCCCGAGGTGCGCATCCAGCTCGGCGATCTCGTCAGCGGCAAGGTCGCGATGCGTGCGAGCGCGCAGCGCGGCGACTACTACCGCGTCGCGTTCGATACGAACGACGGCACGCCGCGCCTCACCGCGCTCGAACTGCGCGTTGCCGGCCGCACGTTCGGCGCGATCTGGTTCCGCGCGCCGGGCGCCGACCACGGCGCGTACTACGCGCTCGACGGCTCGCCGCTCGAAGCTGCGGCCTTCACGATGCCGGTCAAGTGGACGCGCATCAGCTCGTTCTTCGGCGAGCGCATCCATCCGCTGTCGCAGGCGATGGCGTTCCACACGGGCGTCGATCTCGCCGCGCCGACCGGTACGCCCGTCGACGCGGCAGCCGACGGCGTCGTGTCGTTCGTCGGCACCGATCCGGGCGGCTACGGCCACTACGTGATCGTCGATCACGCCGATGGTTACTCGACCTACTACGCGCACCTGTCCGCGTTCGCGCACGGCCTCAAGACGGGTGAGACCGTGAAGCAGGGCCAGCGCATCGGCTCGGTCGGGATGACCGGCGCCGCGACGGGCCCGCACCTGCACTTCGAGGTGCGCGTCGCGAACAATCCGGTCGATCCGCTCGTCACGCTCGCAAGTGCGCAGACGGCGCTGTCCGACATGCAGCTCACCGCGTTCCGCCAGGAAGCCGCGCAATGGCGCTTCCGCCTCGCGTCGATCAATACGGCACCGTTCGCGTTCGCGCAGAACGACGGGCCGCTGTGGGGTGATTTCGCGACCGATTCATCGACACTGCGCGCGGTCTTCAATACGCATTACTCGGCGTCGTGATGCGCGTGCCGCTTGCCGTCGCTTGATGAGCAGCGGCGCGCGGCCGGCTCTCTACCATCCTTGCCCCGACTGCCCGCCGGGCCTGACCTGCCCGGCGTGCTGTCCGCTGCGCAAATTCACCGACACTGCCTCTTCGGCCATTCGAAACGACGCAGCATCGCGTCACCGCGCAGGTTCCGTGTACTCGGCCGCCGCATGCGCAGCGCGTTCCGCGCGCGGGCGCCGCGACAGCAGCCAGCGTGCCGCGCCGTCGAGCGACGTGCACAGCACCAGATAGATCAGCGCGACGAACAGGAAGATCGGCGCCGGGTACACCATCAGCCGGTTGTTCACTTGCGTCGCGACGAACGACAGCTCCGGCACGCCGACGATATAGGCGAGCGACGTGTCCTTCACGAGCGCGACCCACTGGTTGACGAATGACGGCGTCATGATCCGGATCGCCTGCGGCAGCAGCACGTAGCGCACCGTCTGCCAGCGCGTGAGCCCGAGCGACAGCCCGGCCTGCCATTGCCCGTCGCCGGCCGCGACGATGCCCGCATGCACCGCGTGCGCGAGATACGCGCCGCCGATCAGCGCGAGCGCGCACACGACCGTCGCGAGCCCCGGCACGTCCATGTGCAGCAGCATCGGCATCAGGAAGTAGGTCCAGAAAATCAGCATCAGCACCGGAATCGCGCGGAAGAAGCCGATGAACGCAAGCAGCAGCACGCGCGCCGGGCCGCGCGCGAGCGCCATCGCAACGCCGAGCGCGATGCCGAGCACGGCCGATGCGACGGCCGACGCGATCGCGAGCAGCAGCGACAGCGCGGCCCCACCGAGCGGCCCTTCCGGGAACGCGCCGACGAGCAGGTACGGCAGATTGGCGAGCAGCAGCGAAAAATCCATCGTCAGCGCCCCGCTCCCAGCCGGTCGCGCCATTGCGTCGCCGCATACGCGCCCGCTTCGATCGCGGCCACTGCCGCGACGTACAGCACGGTCGCCACGCCGAATGCGGCGAACGTCTTGAACGTCTCGGTCTCGACCTGGCGCGACGCATACGACAGCTCGGCCACGCCGATCGCCATCGTGAGCGACGAGTTCTTCACGAGATTCATGTATTGGCCGAACAGCGGCGGCAACGCGATCCGCACGGCCTGCGGCAGCACCACGTAGCGCAGCGACTGCATCGGCGTGAGGCCGAGCGCGGCCGCCGCATCGTGCTGTGCGCGCCGCACGCCGCGCAGGCCGGCTTCACACTCCTCGGCCACGAACGCGGCCGTATACGTGCTCAGCCCGACCCAGCCCGCAACGAATTCGAACGACGGCCACGCGAGCGTGAACGGGCCGATGCTCAACGCATGGCGCGCGTTCAGCCACGCGATCCATGTGTCGGGCAGCAGCGACGCGACACCGAAGTACCAGAACAGCAACTGCACGAGCAGCGGCGTGTTGCGGAACGTGACGACGTACGCGGCCGCCACCGTGCGCGGCACCGCGCCGCGCGCATGCCGCATCACCGCGAGCAGCAGCCCGCCGGCGGTCGCGGCGACGGCCGACGCGGCCGCGAGGCCAAGCGTCAGCAGGAAGCCCTGCCAGAGCCAGGACAGATATTTGGGAGCCAACCCGAGCATGCTGTGTTGCGGGCGCGAAGCGCGCGATCGGAAGAAAACGGAAAGCGCCGCGAGGCCGAGGGTCCGGCCGAGCGCGGCGCGCGTGCGATGCGGATCAGGTCTTGTCGCCGATCCGGAAGATGCGCGTGAGCGGCGTCTTCGTCGTCGGCCCGAACCATGCGTCGTAGATCTGCACGGCGCGGCCGTTCGCCTCGAGCCCCTTCAGCGTGTCGTTGACGAAGCCGAGCAGGCGCGTCTCGCCCTTCGGCACGCCAACGCCCATGTAGTCGTTCGAGATCGTGAACGCCGGGATCTCGTAGTTCTGCTTGTCGGGCACGTTCGCGAGCAACCCGATCAGCTTCGGGCCGTCCTGCGTGATCGCCTGCACGTTGCCGGCGCGCAGCGCGGCAAACGCGAACGGCGTGTCGTCATACGCGACGATCGTCGCCTTCGGGAATTTCTCGCGCAGCGTGATCTCGTTGGTCGTGCCCTTGTCGGCACCGACGCGCAGCGCGTTCAGCTGGTCGGCGGATTTCAGCACGCCCTTCTTCGCGAGAAACTGCTGGCCCGACGAAAAATACGGAATGCTGAAGTCGACCTGCTTCGCGCGCTCGTCGGTGATCGTGAAGTTCGCGAGCACCAGGTCGACCTTGCCGGACGTCAGGAACGGAATGCGGTTCGCGGGGTTGGTCGGCTGGAGCTGCAGCTTCACGCCGAGCTTGTCGGCGAGTGCCTTCGCGTAGTCGACGTCGAGGCCGACGATGTGATTGCTTTTGCCGTCGACATAGCCGAACGGCGGGTTGCTGTCGAACGTTGCGACGCGCAGCACGCCGGCCTTTTTGATGTCGTCGAGACGGTCCGCATGCGCGACGGTGCCTGCGGTAATGAGCGCAGCCCCGACGAGCCACGTAGCGAGAGTGTGGATTTTCACGAGCACGACCTGATTTGTTATGAAGGCCGCCGCGGATCACGCGGCGGCCCGGTTCGAAGAACATCGCGACGGAGTGTGTCGTCGCGAAGCCGCTAACGTATCAGCGCATGCGGCAAATCCGAACCAACAAATGGTGCTTTGCTCAGCGGGTTTCGTGATGAGGGGCGGCATGCGCCCCGCACGCACCAGCGCTCGATGTCATTCGCTGCCGCTGTCCTCGGCAGCGTCCGCGGACGCTGCACACAGGAACTCGCCGTCGCCGCCGTCCTGCAGATAGTCGAGCGAGCGGTCCATGCTCAGGAACGACAGCGTGCCCGATCCGCCCAGCGCGAACAGCGCCCGGTGATCCGGCGCGAAGATCACCTGCGACACGCCGCCCGCAACCGGAAACTCGCCGACGGTGCGGCGCGTAGCGGCCTTGATCACGCGCATCGGCTTGTCGTCATAGCCGCCCACGGCGATCAGCGAACCATCGCCGCTGCCGTCGAAGCTGTGCATTGACGTCTGGCAGACCGGATAACGGTCGCGTACGGCAAGGCTCGACATATCCCGCCACTGAATCGTCGACGCGTTGTAGACCCAGACACCCGCGCCCTTCGCGCCCGGCTGCGCCTGGATGAAATCCGAATCGACCGGATAGGTCTGCACCGGCGCGTTCGTCGCCGTATCGAATGCAACGATCGCGCTCTTCTGCATCGCATACGCATACAGCCGCCGGCCGTCAGGCGACAGCCACATCGACAGCGCGCGGCCGAACTCGACGCCCGAGGCGTCATGCTCGCCGAGCGGCAGCGTCGCGATGACCTGCGGCCAGTGCGCGAGACTGACGACGGAAATCGTGTCGTCGAGGCTGTTCAGCACGTACAACCTGTCGTTCGACGCGGATGCGACGATCGCGCGCGGGAATCGTCCGAGCGTCACGCCGTCGACGATCGCGCCGCTGTTCAGGTCGATGCGCACGAGGCCGTTCTCGCGCATCGACGCGACATACGCGTAGCGTTCGTCGGGGCTCACGTACAGGCCGCTCGCGCCGCGGCCGCGGCACATGTTGCCCGGGCAGCCGTCGAGTCCTGTCGCGAACGGCTCGCCTTCGATCGTGCGAACGACTGCATGCCGCTCGGCGTCGACGACGACGAGCGTGTTCCGGTCGATGTCGGTCACGTACAGGCGTTTGCCCGACGCACCCAGCACCATCGCGTACGGCCACTTGCCGACCGGCACGACGGTGCCTGCCGCCTGCTCGGCCGACACGGGCGTCGGGCGGTGCTGCTCGTCGTCGCGAATCTGCTCGGCAATCGCGGCCGCCTGCTGTTTCGCCTGCCGCTGCGCGGCGTCGCGCGCGATCTCGCGATTGGTCGCGACGCGCCAGCCTTGCAGTTCCTCGCTGCCCGCCCGCTGCGCGGCGAACACCATCGCCGCGCTGCCGAGCACCGCGAGTACGAGCGGTACGGCGACGCGCGTCGAGCGCCCGGCCCCGTACATCAGCCAACCGGCGACGAACCCGGTGACCACGCCGCCGAGATGCGCTGCCTGGTCGATGCCGGAGATGAAAAAGCCCGACGCCAGGTTGATCGCGATCACCTGCCCGACCGCACCGAGGTTGATGGCAACCGGCGCATCGCGGCCGCCGTCGCGCCCGCGTCGCAGCGCGAATGCCGCGGCCGCGCCGGCCAGTCCCATCAGCGCGCCCGACGCGCCGACACTCACGACCGGCCGGATCCCGCTGGCCTCCAGCGCGACACCGAACGCGAAACTGGCGCTACCGACTTCGTGATAGCCATGCCACAGCGCGCTCAGCAGCGAGCCGCCGAGCGCGGACAGCAGGTACGCGACGCCGAACCGGAGCGTTCCGCCGGTGCGTTCGAGCACCGTGCCGAGCACGATCAGCATGTACATGTTCAGCAAAAGATGCGTCCAGCCGCCGTGCAGAAACGCGCTTGTCAGCAGCCGCCACGGCTGCCCGGTGAGCGTATACGGCGCGAAGTTCGCGCCCCAGTCGAGCAGCAGCGGGTTCGACAGCTCGCCATACGATGCCTGGCGCCAGATCAGCACGAAAATTGCGGTATTGACGACGGCCAGCAGAATCGTCAGCCACGGCCACGAAGTTTTTTGTTCTCTCATCGGGATCTTGGTATGGGTTGTCGCGCGTGAGCAGCGCGAGCGCCATTATATTTCGCGTCCCGCAAGAAACGAGCGTGTGACGGAGCCGGTCGGCGAACCTGGAATAAAAAGACGCCCGCTGCAAGCAGCGGGCGCGAATCCCAGTCAAGGAGGTGTCACACGAACTACGGGCCCAGATTAAGGAATTCGCCCGTCATGGACAACGAATCGATTTCAATATCGATATGACGGGACACGCTCACGCCGGCACCTCGCGGGTCGAGCAATGGATCCCGCCACCGCCCGACGCGATGCCGAGAATGTCGACCTGCACGATCGCCCGGTTCCCTGCATATGGCCGGATCGCGGCGACCGCGGCAGCATCGGCCGCCGCGTCGTTGAACTTCGGCATGACGATCGCACCGTTGCAGGTGTAGAAATTGATGTAGCCGGCCGCGAAATTCGTCAACTGCCGGTCGTTCAGGCCCGTGCCGGCCGACGTGCCGAAATTGATCGGCGGCACCAGCTCGACGATCTGCAGCGGCCGGCCGTTCGCGTCAGTCTGGCCCGCGAGCCGCTGCCGGTTGGCGTCGGTCAGCGCACGTTCGCCGGTCGAATTAGATGCGTCGTAACAGCACGCAACCACGCCCGGCGCGAGAAAGCGTGCGTAGAAGTCGACGTGCCCGTTCGTAATGTCGGTCTCGCCGGCCGGGGTTGCCGCGCCGCCGGCACCGCCCACGCCGCTGCCGCTGGGATAGGTCGCCGTGCCCGGCAGCCAGATGATCTTCCGCACGCCGAGCGTGCGCTGCAGTTCGGCGAGCACGGTGTCTTTCGCCGTCGGCAGCAGCGTCGCATTCGCGATCACGCCGTTCGGGATGTCGAACAGTTGCGGATTCCGGTTCACGTGCAGCACCGACGACTCGGTGAGGATCGCCGTCGCGTCGCCGTCGAATTCGATCGCGCCGCCTTCGAGCGTCAACGTGCTGCGAGTCAGGCTTGCGTCTTTCGTCTGCGCCATCCAGCCCGCCACTGTGCTGTCGCGACCGAACGGCTGGAAGAACTTGCCAGCCTTCGACCGGTTGCTCGCGGCCGCGACCGCCGGCGGGACCGTCGCGCCCGGGCTCATGCCGACGCCGTCGGTGTTCGCGTTGCCCCAGCCGTTGAAATTGAAACCGATCGCATTCAGTGCATTGTTGTTCGTCGCATCCCTGACGAACAGGCATCCCGTGTCGCGCACCCAGAAATCGTTGAAGCCGTCGGTGAGCGGCACGAGATTGATTCCGCCAGCTCCCGCGGCGCGTGCCGCATAGCGCGCATGCAGATCGGGGTTCGCGACGCTCGCGGTCGCGAGCAGCGCGCGGGCCGAGTCGAGATCGGCCGGCAGCACCAGCATGTCGACCGGTTCGGTTGCGCCGATCGCCTTCGCGACGTCCATCAGGTCGGCCCGCACGCGGTCGATGCCGGCATCCGTGCTTTGCGGCGTGACGGGCAACCAGATGCCGTCCGCGCCGGACGCGAACGCCATGTAGGTCGACGCGTGCGGCGCATCTTCGGCCGGCAGCCGATAGGCGACCTGCCGCGTCGACGGCGTCGTGCCGGTTGTCGTGCCTGGCGGCGTGGAAACCGCGCCGGATGCACCGTCGCCACCACCACCGCATGCAGCCAGACTGCCCAGCAGCGGCAGGCCGAGAAACGCGGCCGAATACCGGATAAAGCCGCGCCGGCCGGTATCCGGCGTGTGCTGCATACGCGTGCCTGCGCTCGCGTGGGTACGTCGTTTCGTCATGTTTCAACTCCATTGCGCGGTCGGCGCGCACGCGTACGCGCCGGCTTCCGTCCCGCAAGACGGATTCCGCATTGTTTTCAGTAGTCCGGAACGATCCGCTGCCTGCTACGGTCGTGCGGGCACGGTCACGCGTGCCGGCCCGCGGCCGCGTTCAGGCCGGTTGCTGTTGCGTGGTGCAGTGGATGCCGCCACCGCCCGCGGCGATGCCGTCGATGTTCAGCTGAATGACCTCGCGCCCCGGAAACAGGTCGACGAGCGTATCGCGCGTATTGCGGTCGGCACGGCTGTCACCGAATTGCGGTGCGATCACCGCGCGGTTGCACACGTAGAAGTTGATGTAGCCGGCGGCAAATTCCTCGTTCTCGTATTGATGCCGGACGGTCTTCGGCCCCGGCAGCACGACGACTTTCAACGGGCGGCCCTTCGCATCGGTGGATTTCCGCAGGATCTCCAGATGCTGCCGCGTCACCGCGTGATCGTACGACGACGGATCGGTATCGAGCCCGGCCACCACCACGCCCGGGCTGGTAAAGCGCGCGTAGAAGTCGGTATGCCCGTCGGTGATGTCCTTGCCCGCGATACCCGGCAGCCAGATGATCTTCGTCAGCCCGAGCAGCCGGCTCAGCTCCGCCTCGCACTGCGCCTGACTGACGCTCGGATTGCGGTTCCGATTGAGCACGCAGCTGCGCGTGATGATCGCCGTGCCTTCGCCGTCCACCTCGATGCCGCCGCCCTCGAGCACCAGCCGCGTGTCGAGCAGCCGCGCACCGGCGCGCTCCGCCACGAACGGCGCGACTTCCGCATCCTGGTCGTGCTCCTGCTTGTTGCCCCAGCCGTTGAAATTGAAGCTCACGCCGCCGAGCTGGCCCGACGCGTTCTTCACGAACACGGGCCCCGTGTCGCGCATCCACAGATCGTCGACCGGGTGCTGGACGAGCTCGACCGACGAACCGCACAGCCGCGACGCGGTCGCATAGTCCTGCTCGCGCACCAGCATCTTGAGCGGCTCGTGCGCGGCGATCGCCTTCGCGATCGCGGCCAGGTTCGCGCGCGCCACGGGCAACAGCCGCGCGCCCCAGATGTCCTCGCTCGGGCCGAATGCCATCCAGGTCGCCGTATGCGGCGCGCCCTCGTCCGGCATGTGCCACGTTGCGCCCTGCTGCGCGTGCGCGGCGCGGCCGAGCAACCCGCCCAGCGCGCCGGCGGCCAGCGCCGCCCCCGATACGGACAGGCCGCGTTTCAACAGTTGACGTCTCGTTGTCATGGCATTCCTCTTTCGCTTGCTGGTTGCTTCGTTTGCTTCAGTGGTTTCAATCGTTCGGTGACTTCGTGATGCGCGGTCACGGTCGTGCCGTCTTGAAGCCGAGCCAGGTTCGTCCTTCCAGACGCATCACGGCCGGCGATTCGGCGATCGGCGTGAACAGCGTACGCCGCGTCGCCTCGTCCGGATAAATGCCCGGATCGCGCACCAGTGCAGGATCCATCAGCGTCAGCGCGCCCTGGTTCGCGTTCGCGTAGCGCGTCGAATTCGAGATCTTCGCGATCACGTCCGGACGCAGGATGTAGTTGATGAACGCATGCGCGTTGTCCGGGTGCTTCGCGGACGCCGGAATGACCATCGCGTCGAACCACATCAGCGTGCCGATCCGCGGAATGTCGTACGCGACGTCGCGTTTCGGATCGAGCGCCTTCGCCTTCTGCGCGGCGAGGTTGATCGCGCCGGAGAAGCCGACCGTCACGCACAGCTCGCCGTCGATCAGCTCGTTGGCATCGGACGAATTGACGAACTCGCGGATGAACGGCCGGATCTTCATCAGCATCGCCTGCGCGGCCGCATAGTCCTGCGCGGACGGATGCATCGGATCGCGGCCGATATAGCGCAGCGCCAGCGGCAGCACGGTGCTCGCGGAATCCTGCAGGCCGAGCCCGCACTTCGCGGCGACGCGCGCCGCGATCTCCGGCTTGAACAGCAGGTCGAGGCTGTCGGCCGGCATGTCCTTGCCGAGAATCGCGCGCACCTTCGCACGATCGTAGCCGACGCCCACGGTGCCCCACATGTACGGCACGCCGTATTCGTTGCCCGGATCGGATTGCGCCATCTGCTTCAGCAGCGACGGATCGAGATACTTCAGGTTCGGCAGCCGGTTCTTGTCGAGCTTGCGAAACACGCCGGCCTGGATCTGCGTGGCCATGAAGTCGTTGGTCGGCCACACGAGGTCGTAGCCGCTGTTGCCGGTCAGCAGCTTCGACTGCAGCGTCTCGTCGCTGTCGTATGCGTCGTAGCGCACCTTGATGCCGGTTTCCTTCTCGAAGCCGGCCAGCGTGTCGGGCGCGAAGTAATTGCTCCAGTTGTACAGGTTCAGCACCTTCTCTTCATCGGCGCGGGCCGTGCCGGCCAGCACGCACAGTGCGAGGCCCGGCACCGCGAAGCGCAACCATCCCTTCCGTTTCATCGGGCCTCCCTCATCGATAACAGGACGATACGCCGTCGCTGGTCAGCAGCGTGCGGTACATCTCCGGGCGGCGATCGCGGAAAAAGCCCCACGATTGCCGGTCGGCGCGGATCGCGTCGAGATCGAACGTGTGCACGAGCACGGCTTCGTCGGTTCGGTTCGCCTCGGCCCGCTTCTCGCCGGTGTGATCCGCGATGAAGCTCGACCCGTAGAACACGCCCGTGAGCCCCTGCTGCTGCGAATTGCCGTTGCCGAAGCCGACTTCGCGGCCGATCCGGTTCGCCGCCACCACCGGCACCATGTTGGCGGCCGCGTGCCCCTGCATCGTGCGCTGCCAGTGGCCGGACGAATCGAACGCACTGCTGAACGGCTCCGAGCCGATGATGGTCGGAAAGCACAGGATCTCGGCTCCCATCAGCGCAAGGCTGCGCGCCGTTTCCGGATACCACTGGTCCCAGCAGATGCCGATGCCGATCCGGCCGAAGCGCGTGTCCCACACCTTGAAGCCGGTGTCGCCCGGCGTGAAATAGAACTTCTCCGTATAGCCCGGCCCGTCCGGGATATGCGTCTTGCGATAGACGCCGAGCACGCAGCCGTCCGCGTCCGCCACGGCGATCGAGTTGTACGCGGCATTGCCCGCGCGCTCGAAGAAGCCGATCGGCAGCACGATGCCGAGTTCGCCGGCCAGCGCCGCGAAACGGGCGATCTGCGCGTTGCCCTCGAACGGCTGCGCGAGTTCGAGATGGCGCACGTTCTGGTCGAGGCAGAAGTACGGCATCGCGAACAGCTCCGGGCACAGCACGAGATTCGCGCCCTGTGCGGCGGCCGCACGGATCAGGCGCTCCGCGGTGGCCATGTTGTCTTCGAGATTCCAGTTGCCCGACGCCATCTGGACGGCGGCGACGGTGATGTGTTTGGACGGCATTGCGATTGCTCCTCGGTAGGGCCGGAAACCGCTGACGAAACGTCGCTCAGCGTGCGACGGACGGCTGCTGCTGCGTCGAACAGTGGATGCTGCCGCCACCCATCGACAGCGTCGGAATCGGCAGCATCTCCACGTTGCGCCCCGGGAACGCGCGACTGAATGCCTCGCGCGCGGCCTGATCCTGCTCGACGCCGAACGCGGACACGATCACCGCGCCGTTCACCAGAATGTAGTTCGCATAGCAATCGCAGTAGCGTTCGGAGCCGAAGCGTTCGGTCACGATCGGCGACGGCAGGTCGAGCAGCTCGAAGCGGCGCCCCGCCGCGTCGGTGGCGAGTTCCAGCGCGCGGCGGTTTTCCCGCATCACGTGGAAATAGTCGCCCTGCTCCGGCAGCGCGGTCTGGCACAGCATCCGGCCGGGTGCGATGAACGACGCGATGCCGTCCACGTGCCCGTTCGTCTCCACTTCGTCGGGATTGCCCGGCAGCCACACGATCTTCTCGACGCCCAGCATGCGGCGCAGCTCCGCCTCGATCTCCGCGCGGCTCAGGTGCGGATTGCGATTCGAATGCAGCAGACAGCTCTCGGTGGTGACCAGCGTGCCCTGCCCGTCGACGTAGAACGAGCCGCCCTCCAGCACCATGGGCGAATTGAAGATCTCCGCGCCGGCCGCGCGCGCAATGTCCTGCCCGGCCTGCTGGCAGCCGTCGTACGGCTGATACTTCTCGCCCCAGCAGTTGAAACGGAACACGGCCGCGCCCAGCCCGCGCTGTTCGCTCACGAGGAAGACCGGCCCGCAGTCGCGCAGCCAGTTGTCTTCGGCCGCGACCGGCAGCACGTCGACGCTCGCGCCGACCAGCTCGCGCGCGGCGTCGGCCTGGCTGTGGTGCGCAGCCACCACGCAGCGCTGGTAGCGGGCGATCGTCCGCGCGACCAGCGCGAATTCGCGGCACACCTGCGCGTAATGGCTCCCCCACAGATCCTCGCGATCGTGGAGAACCGGCCATCCGAGCCACGTGGCATCCATGGATTCCCATTCCGCGGGCATCCGGTAACCGCGCTGGCGAGCATCAAAGCGACCCATCGTTCAGCCTCCGTTGTGATTGATGGCCGATTGTGCGTCAGGTTAAACTTGATGAATATTGATATTTCTTGGCCAAATTAATCAATTCATCTCATACCTCGATGCAACGCGTTCCGTCCCTGAAACTGCTGACCGGCTTCGAAGCCGCGGCCCGATTGGGCAATTTCTCGCGCGCGGCCGACGAGTTGCACCTGTCGCAATCGGCGATCAGCCATCAGATCCAGCAGCTCGAAGCACAGCTCGGGCAGCCGCTGTTCCGCCGGCGCGGCCGCGGCGTCGAACTGACGATCGCCGGCGAGGTCCTGCAGCGCAGCGTGCAGCGCGCGATGGACACGTTGCGCGGCGGCCTCGACCGCATCGCGACCTACCTGAACCCGGGGCTCGTCGTGCTGGTGTGTCCCGCACCGTTGCTGCACGGCTGGCTGCAGCCGCGCCTCGAGCAATTGCAGCAGGTCCTGCCCGACCTGTGCCCGCTGCTGTCGACCGACGAAACCGCGCGCTACGTCGACGAGATCGACGTCGACATGACGATCGGCACGCGGCCGATGCTGCAGCCCGGCCTGCTCGATATCCCGTTCATGCGCGACGAATGGGTAACGGTGTGCGCCACGCCGCTGGCGGAGCAACTCGAACGCGTGCCGCGCGACGAACACCCGCGGCACGCGGGGGTCATCTGTCTCGAAGCCAGTCTGACCGACGAGCGCCTGGCGACCGTGTTCCGCGAGCGGCTGTCGGCGTTCCGGATGCATGCGATCTACGACGACCAGCGGCTCGTGCTGGACGCCGTGCTGCGCGGCCGCGGCATTGCCTGCCTGCCGCGCCTCGTCGCGCAGGCGGGCATCGACCAGCGCACGCTGACCGTGCTCGGCGGCTACCCGCGCCTGCCCGGCACCACGTGGTGGCTGTCGCGCATGGAAGGCCCGTCGCGCTCGCCGATCGTCGAGCGGATGTTCGAATGGCTGGTCGAGCAAGGCAGCCTGTCGAGTGCATCCGATCCGGCGCCCGACCAAGCGCCTCCGCCCACGTAATCGCACGCCGCAAAAAAAAAACGTCCCGCCGGCTGGCGGGACGTTCGTCATGAGGTGAGCGCACACGGCGCAGCCGATCACGGCTCGTGACGCAGATACCCTTCCTTGCTCGGGTCGCGCATCAGCCACGACACGATCAGCGAGATCCCGCACAGCACGGTCACGTACCAGTAGAAGGTTTCCTCGCTACCGATCGACTTGAACCACAGCGCGACGTACTCGGCCGAGCCGCCGAAGATCGCGTTCGCGACCGCGTACGACAGGCCGACACCCATCGCGCGCACTTCCGGCGGGAACATCTCGGCCTTGATCAGGCCGCTGATCGACGTGTAGAAGCTGACGATCGCGAGCGCGATCGTAATCAGCACGAACGCGGCCACCGGGCTCGTCACGTCCTTCAGCGCATGCATCAGCGGCACCGTGCCGATCACCGCGAATGCGCCGAACAGGATCATCGACGTGCGGCGGCCGATCCTGTCGGACAGCGCGCCGAACACCGGCTGCATCAGCATGTAGACGAGCAGCGCGACGGTCATCACGTTGCTGGCCGTCTTCGCATGCATGCCGGCCGTGTTCACGAGGTACTTCTGCATGTACGTCGTGAACGTGTAGAAGATCAGCGAGCCGCCGGCCGTGAAGCCGACCACCGTGAAGAACGCGCCCTTGTGCTGCCACACGCCGCGGATCGTGCCCGCGTCTTTCTTGTCGCGCGACGCGGTCGTCGACGTCTCGTCGAGCGATTTGCGCAGGTACAGCGAAATCAGCGCGGCCGCCGCGCCGACCACGAACGGAATGCGCCAGCCCCACGCCTTCAGTTCGTCGGCCGACAGCGTCTGCTGCAGGATCACGAGCACGAGCAGCGCGCACAGCTGGCCGCCGATCAGCGTCACATACTGGAACGACGCAAAAAAGCCGCGGCGGCCCTTCAGCGCCACCTCGCTCATGTAGGTCGCGCTCGTGCCGTATTCGCCGCCCACCGACAGCCCCTGGAACAGCCGCGCGACCAGCAGCAACGCCGGCGCGAGCGAACCGATCTGCGCATAGGTCGGCAGCACGGCGATCACGAGCGAGCCGCCGCACATCATCAGCACCGAGATCATCATCGCGTTGCGGCGGCCGTGGCGGTCGGCGATGCGGCCGAACAGCCAGCCGCCGATCGGACGCATCAGGAAGCCGGCCGCGAACACGCCCGCCGTGTTCAGCAGCTGCGTCGTCGTGTTGCCGCTCGGGAAGAACGCCGGCGCGAAGTACAGCGCGCAGAACGAGTAGATGTAGAAGTCGAACCACTCGACGAGGTTGCCCGACGAGGCGCCGACGATGGCGAACACGCGCCGCCGGGTGTCATGCGCGGACAGCGCAGCTTGGTCGGTCTGGACGTCCATGGATTGGTCAGTTCCTTTTAGTGCTTTCTGGGCGAGACGGCTGGGGGCCGCCGCGTGCGATCGCACGTGGCACCGGTTCCGGCGCACGGCGCTACGGGATTTTAGCGAAATGTAAAGTAACAGGCTCTCCGGGTTCGTCCGGATGTAGAAGATTTTTCTCCTGCCACGCGTTCGTCATATGAAAACGCCAGCCGCAAGGCTGGCGTCCGATGCAAACTTTCCGCCTGCGAGGTTCAGATCCGGACCTCCGGCGGCACGTAGCGGCACTCGTAGCGCTTGCGCACGGTGCCGGCTTCGTCGACGCTTTCCAGGAACACGTCGAACTGCCAGAGCCGCGCCATGTGCTTGAGTACCTCGTCGCTGTCGTTCGACAGGTGGCGGTTGTCGGTCATGAAGTGGCGCAGCGTGAGGCTGCGGTCGCCGCGCGTGTTCACCGCCCACACCTGGATGTTCGGCTCGCGGTGATGGATGTCGTACTGCCTCGACAGCGCCTGCCGCACGTACTGGTAGCCCGAATCGTCGTGGATCGCCGACACCTCGAGCGAATCGCGCATGTCGTCGTCGAGCACCGAGAACAGCCGCATGTCGCGGATCAGGCTCGGCGACAGGTACTGCGCGATGAAGCTCTCGTCCTTGAAGTTGCGCATCGCGTAGTGCATCGCCGGCAGCCACGGGGTGCCCGCGATCTCCGGAAACCACTTGTAGTCTTCTTCCGTCGGCGCTTCGCAGATCCGCCGGATGTCGCTCATCATCGAGAAACCGAGCGCATACGGGTTGATCCCGCTGTAGTACGGCTTCGTGACGGGCGGCTGATAGACCACGTTGCTGTGCGAATGCAGGAACTCCATCATGAAGCCGTCTTCCAGCTTCCCCTGGTTGTACAGCGTGTTCAGCAGCGTGTAGTGCCAGAACGTCGCCCAGCCTTCGTTCATCACCTGCGTCTGCCGCTGCGGGTAGAAATACTGGCCGATCTTGCGCACGATGCGGATCACTTCCCGCTCCCACGGCTCGAGCAGCGGCGCATTCTTCTCCGCGAAATACAGCAGGTTCTCCTGCGGCTCGGGCGGATAGCGGCCTTCCTGCTCTTCCATCTGCTCGGGCTTCTTGCCCGGCAGCGTGCGCCACAGTTCGTTGACCTGCGACTGCAGGTACGCCTCGCGCTCGCGCCGCAGCGCGGCTTCCTTCGACAGCGACGGCTTCTGCGGCCGCTTGTAGCGGTCGACGCCGTAGTTCATCAGCGCATGGCACGAATCGAGCAGTTCCTCGACGCGGTCGAGCCCGTAACGCTCCTCGCATTCCGCGACGTAGTTCTTCGCGTACACGAGATAGTCGATGATCGCGTGCGCGTCGGTCCACAGCCGGAACAGGTAGTTGCCCTTGAAGAACGAGTTGTGCCCGTACGCCGCGTGCGCGATGACGAGCGCCTGCATCGTCATCGTGTTCTCTTCCATCAGGTACGCGATGCACGGGTTCGAGTTGATGACGATTTCGTACGCGAGCCCCATCTGGCCGCGACGGTAGCTCTTCTCGGTCGACAGGAAGTGCTTGCCGAACGACCAGTGACGGTAGTTGACGGGCATCCCGACCGACGCATACGCGTCCATCATCTGTTCGGCGCTGATCAGTTCGAGCTGGATCGGGTAGATGTCGAGCTCGTATTGTTCGGCGACCTGCGAGATGTGCGTGTCGTATTCCTCGAGCAGTTCGAACGTCCAGTCGGACGGGCACGGCAGCGGCTTGCGTTCGGCAACGTTCATACGCGCTTCCTTTTGCCCTGGGCCGGGCAAGTCGGCGGCCGGCGGCGACGGTTCGGCCTGCCCGCGTTGCTGCGATGCGGCAGGGCCGGCCGGGTCGCCACCGGAGGGGCGCGGCGCATAGCCGCGCGACTCGTTGTGCAGATGGCGGGTCGTCATGACATTTCCACCTGCTTTTCGAACAATTCGCGAAACACCGGGTAAATGTCGGCAGCCGATTCCACTTTTTTCATCGCGAGATGCGGCTGAGACAGGGCCAGTTGCGCGTATTCCAGCCACAGGTTCTGCTCTTCCGGCGCGACCTGGATATACGCGAAGTAACGCGTCTTCGTGAGGATATCCTCTTCCAGGATTTTGCGACACTTGGGCGAATCGTCCGTCCAGTTGTCACCGTCGGACGCCTGCGCGCCGTAGATGTTCCACTCGGTCGGCGAGTAGCGCTCGTTCATCACCTTGCGCATCAGCTCGAGCGCGCTCGACACCACCGTGCCGCCGCTCTCGGTCGAATGGAAGAAGGTGTCTTCGTCGACTTCCTCAGCGCGCGTGTGGTGACGGATGAACACGACCTCGATGCGCTCGTAGTTCCGCTTGAGGAACAGGTAAAGCAGGATGAAGAAGCGCTTCGACAGATCCTTGCGCTGCTCGTCCATCGAGCCCGACACGTCCATCAGGCAGAACATCACGGCCTGGCTCGACGGTTGCGGCTGCTTCACGCGGTTGATGTAGCGCAGGTCGAACGGATCGATGAACGGAATCCGCCAGATGCGCCCCTTCAGGTGATGGATCTCGGCTTCGAGCACCGCGATCTCCGCGCGCCGGTCTTCCGGATCGCTCTTCATCGCCTCGAGCTGCGCCTCGAGTTCGCGCAACTCGTTGACGAGCGGCGAGCCGAGCGCGATGCGGCGACCGAGCGCGCTGCGCAGCGAACGCACGACGTCGATGTTGTTCGGCGTGCCTTCCGCCGACCAGCCCGCGCGTACGTTCTTCCAGCTCGGCACCGTCAGCAGGTGCGTCTTCACGAGGCGCGGCAGTTCGAGATCGTCGAAGAAGTACTGCATGAACTCGTCGCGCGACAACTCGAACACGAAGTCGTCCTGCCCTTCGCCCTCGTTGCTCGCCTGACTGCCTCCGCCGCCCGAGCCGCCCTGCGGACGCGGGATCTTGTCGCCGCGCACGTAGTCCTCGTTGCCGGGGTGCACGTATTCACGACGTCCGCCAGGGCCGTGCCGAAAATTCGGCTCCGCGATGTCCTTGCGCGGGATCGTGATGCTCTGCGTGCTCTGGATATCCTTGATGCTACGGTCGCGCACCGCGTCGGACACGGCACGACGAATGTAGTTCTTGACGCGACGCAGAAAGCGTTCGCGGTTGGCGATACTCTTGTTCTTGCCGGCCAGCCTGCGGTCGATGATTTGATGAAGCACTCCCGGTCTCCCGCTCGAAAGTCGATACGCCGGGACGCTCGCCGCACATGCCGTATCCCGTCATGCGGGCGGCGTCTCTGAAAACACCCGTACGGCGACGCCGTACGGGCGCGGTACCACGCGCGTCATGACGACTTGCGCACGCGCAGGTACCAGTCGCAAAGCAGCCTCACCTGCTTCGGCGTATAGCCCTTCGCGACCATCCGGTTCACAAAGTCCTCATGCTTGCGCTGTTCCTCCGCCGAACCCTTTGCGTTGAACGAAATCACCGGCAACAGTTCCTCGGTGTTCGAGAACATCTTCTTCTCGATCACGACGCGCAACTTCTCGTAGCTCGTCCACACGGGGTTCTTGCCGGCATTCGCCGCCCGTGCACGCAACACGAAGTTCACGATCTCGTTGCGGTAATCCTTCGGATTACTGATGCCGGCCGGCTTCTCGATCTTCTCCAGCTCCGCATTCAGCGCGGCGCGGTCGAAGCTCTCGCCCGTGTCGTGATCGCGGAATTCCTGATCCTGGATCCAGAAGTCCGCATACGTGACGTAGCGGTCGAAGATGTTCTGGCCGTACTCCGAATACGACTCGAGGTAGGCCGTCTGGATCTCCTTGCCGATGAATTCCGCGTAGCGCGACGCGAGCACGTCCTTCACGAAGGACAGGTACTTCTGCTCGGTTTCCGGCGGGAACTGCTCGCGCTCGATCTGCTGTTCGAGCACGTACATCAGGTGCACGGGGTTGGCCGCGACCTCGCTCGAATCGAAGTTGAACACGCGCGACAGGATCTTGAACGCGAAGCGTGTCGACACGCCCGTCATCCCTTCGTCCACGCCCGCGTAGTCGCGGTATTCCTGGTACGACTTCGCCTTAGGATCGGTGTCCTTGAGATTCTCGCCGTCATACACCTGCATCTTCGAGAACAGGCTCGAATTCTCCGGCTCGTGCAGGCGCGACAGCACCGAGAACTGCGACATCATCTTCAGCGTGCCCGGCGCGCACACGGCCTCGGCCAGCGACGAGTTGCGGATCAGCTTCTCGTAGATCTTGGTCTCTTCCGATACGCGCAGGCAGTACGGCACCTTCACGACGAAGATCCGGTCGAGCAGTGCCTCGTTGTTGCGGTTGTTGCGGAACGCCTTCCACTCCGACTCGTTCGAGTGCGCGAGGATGATCCCGTCGAACGGAATCGCGCCGAAGCCCTCTGTGCCCTTGAAGTTGCCTTCCTGCGTGGCGGTGAGCAGCGGGTGCAACACCTTGATCGGCGCCTTGAACATTTCGACGAACTCGAGCAGGCCCTGGTTCGCCAGGCACAGGCCACCGGAGTAGCTGTATGCGTCGGCGTCGTCCTGCGCGTACTGTTCGAGCTTGCGGATATCGACCTTGCCGACCAGCGACGAGATGTCCTGGTTGTTCTCGTCGCCCGGTTCCGTCTTCGCGATGCCGACCTGCCGCAGGATCGACGGATAGCGGCGCACCACGCGGAACTGGCGGATGTCGCCGTTGTATTCGTGCAGGCGCTTGACGGCCCACGGACTCAGGATGTTCTTCAGGTAGCGGCGCGGAATGCCGTACTGTTCCTCGAGGATCGGGCCGTCTTCGTCGTAGTCGAACAGCCCGAGCGGCGATTCGTTGACGGGCGAACCCTTCAGCGAATAGAACGGCACGCGCTCCATCAGTTGCTTCAGACGCTCGGCGATCGACGACTTGCCGCCGCCCACCGGGCCAAGCAGATAGAGGATCTGCTTCTTCTCTTCGAGCCCTTGCGCAGCGTGACGGAAATACGCGACCACTTGCTCGATCACTTCCTCCATTCCGTAGAACTCACGGAATGCCGGATAGACCTTGATGACCTTGTTCGCAAAGATCCGCGACAGGCGCGGCTCGTTGCGGGTATCGATGTGTTCAGGTTCCCCGATTGCTGCCAGCATGCGTTCACCAGCCGTCGCGTACGCGGATGGATCGTTCTTGCAGAGCGCGAGATACTCCTCCAGCGAGAGCTCTTCCTCTCGCGTTTTTTCGAAGCGGTTCGCGAAGCTGCTGTAAATATCCATGCTACCTCCCTCGCCTGAGTCTGAAGACGTGCCTGCCTTCGTACGACTGCGCAGAAGCAAGCGCGTTCGAATTCATCCTAAACCCTTTCTGTTTTTTTTTCACGAACTCTTCGTATGAAGTTCGTTATTCTCGACAACACCGCTTGGACAACACATTTCGTCGTTTTACAATCGATCTCCCGAGCCGCAGAAACTGCATCCGTCACGTCTCGTCGAACGACGGAACGTCTTGTGCGTTGGACACATCCGACGTTGTCACTTCTCCCCTTCATCTCTATACGTTCGAGCAGCCGTTTGCGACGACACGTTGCGCGCGCCGTTACAAATTTTTTTCGAAGCGCCCTTACGGAGATACCCGTACAACGGATGCGGGAACGTCACCTGTACCCACCTGTGCACGCATCCGTCGATGCAGGTCACGCGATGCGCGCGACGATGCACGATCGTCATTCATGCACATCGCGTGTCACATTTTTCCGCCGCAGAAACGACGACGCCCGCATGTCGCGGGCGTCGTTCGTCACCAAATGGGGATAGATGCGCGGCACGCGCGAATCAGAAGGTCTCCCAGTCGTCCGCGGTAGCGGCAGTCTGCGCGGACGCAGCAGAAGCAGCAGAAACAGCGACGGGCTTGCGCAGCGGCGCCACTGCGGCCGCGCGTTTCGGCGGCGCATCGCGATCATCGCGCGCAGCAGCCTGGACGGGCACGGCAACCGCCGCGGAGGGCGCACGCGGCGCGTGACGCACCGCAACCGGCGCCGCGGCGCCCGGGCGTGACGTGTCGCCGTCGAGCTGGAATACCGCTGCCGTTTCACGCAGGCGCCCGGCCTGTTCGTCGAGCGATTGCGCGGCGGCCGCGGCTTCCTCGACGAGCGCCGCATTCTGCTGCGTGACCTCGTCCATCTGCGCGACCGCGCGCGCCACCTGGTCGATCCCGCCGCTCTGTTCCTCGGACGCCGCCGCGATCTCGCCCATGATGTCCGTCACGCGCTGTACCGCACCGATCACGTCGCTCATCGTGCGACCCGCTTCGTCGACCAGCGTGGAACCCGACCGGATGCGCTCCACCGACGCATCGATCAGCACCTTGATCTCCTTGGCCGCAGCCGACGAACGCTGGGCCAGGCTGCGCACCTCGCCCGCGACGACCGCGAAACCGCGCCCTTCCTCGCCTGCCCGCGCGGCTTCGACCGCTGCATTCAGCGCAAGAATGTTGGTCTGGAACGCGATTCCCTCGATGATCGCAATGATGTCCGCGATCTTCGCCGAGCTGTCGTTGATCTCGCCCATCGTGCCGACCACCTGGCCGACCACCGTATTGCCCTTGTTTGCAATCTCCGACGCATTCGCGGCCAGCGAGCTGGCCTGGCGTGCATTGTCCGCGTTCTGTTTCACGGTGCCGGTCAGCTGTTCCATGCTCGACGCGGTTTCCTGCAGCGCCGCGGCCTGCTCCTCGGTGCGCGACGACAGGTCGATGTTGCCGGCCGCGATCTGGCGCGCCGCGGTCGCGATCGACTCGCTGCCGCCGCGCACGGTGCGCACCGTGTCGACGAGCCCGCGCTGCATCTTGCCCAGGCCCTCGAGAAGCTGGCCCATCTCGTCATGCCGGTCCACGACGATCGGCCGGCGCAGGTCGCCGGCGGCAATCGCGTCGAAATGCGCGAGCGCGTCGGCAATCGGGCGGCCGATCGCGCGGCTCAGCGTCAGCCACGACACTACCGCGGCGGCAAGGCCGGCCACCAGCGCGGCGATCGCCAGCACGCGCAGTGTGTCGTACGCCGATTCCGCGTGATCGAAGCCGGCTTGTGCATCGGTGAACTGGAAATTGCGCAGCGCCTCGCTCGCCGTCGACAGGTCGCTATAGCTCGCCTGGAGCTGCTTCGCGCCGTTGCCGATCTGGTCGGCCTGATTCGCTCCCACCACGTTCGCGAACGCGTCGCACACGCGCTGCAATGCCAACCGCTTCGCGGCGACGTCCTGGGCGAGCCGGTCTTCCTCCGGGCCGCGCGGCAACGCGAGATACTTCTGCCACCACGCGTCGGACTGCGTACGCATCGCGCGGCTTCGCGCGACGGCGTCCGCCGCATCGGGCGTGCCGGCCAGGAGCGCCGCCCGGTCGAGCGCCAGGCGTTCGCGCGCGGAGAATATCTCGGCCACCGATACATCGACCGCGCTTGGCATCTGGTTCGTGAAAATATCGCGCGTCGTATCGTTCGCGCGTGTCATACCGTACACGCCGAGCGCGCCGATCACCCCCAGGAGCACCGCCAGAAACGCCATCGTGAGACCGATGCGCGCACGAATCGTCAGGTTTTTGAACACCATCATCCTTCCTGTGTTGCGTCGTGATGGACGGGACAGGCCCGTCGCTTCGAAGCATTGCTTCACCCGGTGCATTTACGACCTTGCACCGCACAACTTGATGGTGATTCCGCTATTTTTTCGAATTATTTGTCTGTTTATTACAAATAGCTGAATGAAAAATGCGAGCTTCAGCGGGTGCTGGAAGCCAGACGATGGAAGGCGCTCCGCTGCCGGCGAGCGTCGGAGACTCGCGGCCGGCCGTCGTTGGCGACGAGCCGGCCGCGATGCGTGATCAGGCCCTATCCGGCCAGTTCGGCAAGCGTTGGAATCGACGGCTGCGCGCCCGCTCGCGTGACCGACAGTGCCGCTGCGCGTTGCGCGAAGCGGATGGCCGTGTCGACGTCCGCACCGGCCGCGAGCCGCGCGGAAAAGCCGCCGATGAAGGTATCGCCGGCCGCCGTCGTGTCGATGGCCTGCACGGCTGGCGCCGGATAGTGCCGTGCCGCGCCATCGGCCGTCAGCGCGAGCACGCCGCGCGCGCCCAGCGTGACCAGCACGTTGCGCGCGCCGCCTGCCTGCAGCACGCGCGCGGCGGCTTCCGCCTCCGCCGGGTCGCGCACAGGCAGCGCGGTCAGCGCGGCCGCCTCGACCTCGTTCGGGATCAGGTAATCGACGAGCGGCAGCCAGCCGTCCGGCAGCGGTGCGACGGCCGGGGCCGGATTGAGCACCACCGTGCGGCCGAGCCGACGCCCGGCCGACAGCGCCGCGAACACCGCGTCCGGCGGCGTCTCGAGCTGGCAGATCAGCACGTCGGCCGACGCCAGTGCGGCCTCGTGCCGTGCGACCGTATCGGTCGTGACCTCACCGTTGCCGCCCGCGACGATCACAATTGCATTCTGGCTCGCATCGTCGACGACGATCAGCGCAACGCCGGTCGATGCCGACGCGCTCGTCGCGAGCCCCGCGCAATCGATCCCCTCGGCTTCGAGGCCCGTGCGCAAGGCCGCGCCGTGCGCATCCGCGCCGACGCAGCCGATCATCGCGACCTGAGCGCCGAGCCGCGCGGCGGCGACGGCCTGGTTGCCGCCCTTGCCGCCCGCCGCCTGCGCGAACGCGTGACCGGCGAGCGTTTCGCCTGGCAACGGCAGACGCGGCGCACGCACGACGAGATCCATGTTGAGGCTGCCGACCACCGTCACGCGGCCGGTGCCTGCTGCGGGCGCCGTCATGCGCGCCCGCCGGAGGCCGGCGGCTCGCGGTAGACCGCAGTCGATTCGCGCAGCACGAGGCGCGGCGACACGACGCGGCGGCGGCTCGGCACGGCGGTCGAACCGCCGCCGATCCGCTCGATCAGCGTCTGCGCGGCCATTTCGCCGAGCGCGCGCACCGACTGGCCGACCGTCGACAGTGCCGGATACGTGTAGCGGGAGAATTCGATGTCGTCGAACCCGATGATCGAACAGTCGTCAGGCACGCGCATGCCGCGCTCGGCCGCCGCGCGCAGCGCGCCGACGCCCATCAGGTCGTTGCCTGCGAAGATCGCGCTCGGCCGCACCGATTCGAACAGCCGCGACGCCGCGTGATAGCCGCCGAGGCACGAGAAGTCGCTTTCCGCGATCGCGCCCGGCACGATGTCGACACCGCGCTCGGCCATCGCACGGATGAAGCCGTGCACGCGCATTGCGCTGACCGCCGTGTCGGTCGGCCCCGTGATGCAGCCGATCTTCGCGTGCCCGAGCTCGAGCAGGTGGCGCGTCGCCAGGTACGCGCCGCGCTCGTGGTCGATCTGCACGAGATCGGCCGCGAGCCCCTCGATGTTGCGGTCGACGACGACGAGCGGCGCGTGAATATCCGCAAGCGTCTGCGCGAGCACCGCATCCTCGCCCGCCGATGCGACGATCAGCCCGTCGATGCGCTTTTCCTGCAGCACGCGCAGGTAGTTGCGCTGCTTGACGGGATCGTCGTCCGAATTGCAGAAGAACACGCAATAGCCATTGGCCGCGCACTGATCCTCAATGCCGCGCGCAAGCTCCGCGAAGTACGGATTCGTGCTGTTCGGCACGACGAGGCCGATGGTCGCCGTCGAGCGTGCCTTCAGCGAGCGCGCCACAGCCGACGGCACGTAATTCAGCTCGCGGATCGCGCCCTCGACCTTCGCACGCACATCCGCGGACACCGGCCGCGAATTGTTCACCACATGCGAGACGGTCGTAAACGACACGCCCGCCATGGCTGCCACATCCTTGATCGTCGCCATTTCCCGTTTCTCTCTGCTCTCTGGTCTGTTTTGTGTGTTGCTTACCGCACGCGCATGCGCCGGCTGCGATACGTATCGAGCACGACCGCCACCACGATTACCGCGCCGGTGATGATCCGCTTCGTCGGTTCGTTCGCGCCGATCTGCGCAAGCCCCGCGGCCAGCACGGAGATGATCAACACGCCGAAGAACGTGCTGATCACCGAGCCGCGCCCACCCATCAGGCTCGTGCCGCCGATCACGACGGCCGCGATCACCTGCAGTTCGAGGCCCACGCCCGCATTCGGGTCGGCCGCCTCGAGCCGCGAAATCTGGAACAGCGACGCGAGCCCCGCGAGCGCGCCCATCAGTGCGAATACGAGAATTTTATACGGCCGGGGGTTAACCCCTGCAAGTCGGACGGCTTCTTCGTTCGTGCCGATCCCGACGAGATAGCGTCCGAACACGGTGCGCGTCAGTACGAACTGGGCCGCGATCATCACCGCGACCGCGATCAGGAATGCCGGCGAGATGCCGAGCGCGATCGGGTTCGACAGGAAATCGAACGCGTCGCCGATATAGGCCGTGCGCGAATTCGTCAGCTGGTACGCGAGGCCGCGCGCAGCTTCCAGCACGCCGAGCGATACGATGAACGACGGGATCCGCCAGCCGACCGTGACCGCGCCCGTCAGCGCGCCCGTGACGGTCGCGACCGCGATGCCGATCAGCGCGGCCGGCAGCGGGCCCCACTGCCATTTCAGCGCGGCGACGCTGACCATCGACGCGGCGAGCGCGAGCACCGAGCCGACCGACAGGTCGATCCCGGCGATGATCAGCACGAAGGTCATCCCGACCGACATCACGACGAGATCGGGAATCTGGTTCGCGATCGTGCTGAACGTGTCGTAGGTCAGGAAATGCGAGCTCAGCACCGAAAACAGCGCAATCATCGCGGCGAGCGCGCCGGCAAGCCCGAGGTAGTTGGACAGGCCCAGCCGCGTGCCGGACAGCGTGCGCGCACGGTGCCCCGTCACGTCCTGCTGCGCGCCTGCGTCGGTCGGGGTTACGGGAGGCTGGGTCATGGCTGTCGTCCTGTCGTCGAAGTGCCCGGCGCGGCGCCTGGCGCCTGCCCTGCGTCCGGATGCCGCACGCCGCCCGGCCGCGTCTCGCGGCCGAAGCCGGCGAACGCCGCGGCCAGCAGTGCATCCTGGGTCCAGTTGCCGCGCTCGAACACGGCGGTCATGCGGCCGGCCGACATCACGCCGATCCGGTCGCAGATCAGCATCAGCTCGCGCAGGTCGCTCGACACGACGACGAGCGCGCGGCCTTCGCGCGCGAGCGCGCCCATCAAAGTGTAGATCTCGAACTTTGCGCCGACGTCGATCCCGCGGGTCGGCTCGTCGAACAGCAGCACGCCCATGTCGCGCGCGAGCCAGCGGCCGATCACGACCTTCTGCTGATTGCCGCCCGACAGTTCGCCGACCGCCTGCGTCGCGCCGTGCATGCGGATCCGCAGCGCGTCTATCTGCTGCTCGGCGAGCGCCGTTTCGCGCGCGCTGTCGACGATGCCGCCGCGCGCGAGCCGGTCGAGCTGGCCGAGCGACACGTTCGCGGTGATCGACTGCGTCAGCAGCAGCCCTTCGCCCTTGCGATCCTCGGTGATCAGCGCGATGCCGTGCTTCACCGCGTCGACGGGCGAACCGATTCGCGCCGGCTTCAGCGGCTGGCCCACCGCGATCGTCCCCGCATCCGGCGTATCGGCGCCGTAGATCAGCCGCAGCAACTCGGTGCGCCCCGCACCGATCAGCCCGGAGATGCCGAAAATCTCGCCCGCGCGGACTTCGAGCGACACGTCGCGCACCGCCGTCCCACGGGTGAGACCCGACACGACGAGGCGCGGCGCGCCAAAATGGCGCTCGCCGAGATCGATGTGCTCGCCGACCTCGCGCCCGACCATCAGCGTGACGAGTCCGTCGGACGTCGTCGCCGCCATGTCGCCCGCATGGACGAGCCGGCCGTCGCGCAGCACCGCGACGCGCTCGGCGACGCGCGCGAGTTCCTCGAGCCGGTGCGAGATGTAGACGATCGCGACGCCGCGCGCCTTCAGCCGGTCGATCTGCTCGAACAGCAGCTCGACTTCGCGCGCGGTCAGCATCGCGGTCGGTTCGTCGAGAATCAGCACGCGGCAATCGCCGATCAGGTTACGCGCGATCTCGACCATCTGCTGGTGGCCGATGCCGAGCGCGCCCACCGGCGTATCGGGATCGACCGTGTCGAGCCCGACCTGTGCCATCGCGGCCCGCGCATCGTCGCGCAGCCGCGCGCGATCGATGATCCCGAAGCGCCGCGGCAGGCGATTCAGGAACAGGTTTTCGGCCACCGTCAGTGTCGGCAGCAGGTTCAGCTCCTGCATCACCATGCGCACGCCGAGCGCTTCGGCCTGGGTCCGGCTCGCCGGTGCATACGGCTGGCCGCCGAGCAGCATCGTGCCGGCGGTCGGTTCGACGAGCCCGCCGATGATCTTCGACAACGTGCTCTTGCCTGCGCCGTTCTCGCCCGTCAACGCAAGCGCGTGGCCCGGCTCGAGCGTCAGCGTGACGTCGGCGAGCACGGGTTCGGCATAGGTCTTGCCGATGCCGGATACGGACAGCACGGGAGGGGCTGCGCGGGAGGGTTGGAAGGTCGGGTCCATCGCGATCCTGGTTGCGGCCGCGCGCACGCGGCGCGCGGGTGTGACGCTCACAAGTGCATGTGCATGCAGTGGCCGTGATCGCGCTCACCCCGGATAACGGCCGCCGCGCCAAATTCTTGAGGGCGGCGGCCGCATCGGGGCCGCGTCACTTCGTCACGAGATCCACCGGCGTCTCGACCACGCCCGACATGTCGGCCTGCTTGCGATGCTCGGCGATCGCCTTGAGCGCCGTGTCGATGCCGAACACCGCCTGCTTCGCCGCGTACTGATCGGCGGTCGCGAGCACGCGGCCGTCCTTCAGCATCGGCTTGATCGCGTTGATGTTGTCGTAGCCGACCACGAGCACCTTGCCCTGCTTGCCAGCCGCACGCACGGCCGACACGGCGCCGATCGCCATGTTGTCGTTGCCGCACAGCAGCGCCTTCAGGTTCGGATATTCGTTGAGCATCGCGGCAGCGACCGCATTGCCCTTGTCGATTTCCCATTCGCCGGACTGCACCGACACGACCTTCATTCCGCCCGCCTTCATCGCGTCCTGGAAGCCGGCCGTGCGCTGCTGCGCGTTGGTCGTCGTCGACACGCCTTCGACGATGCCGACCTGGTCGCCCGCCTTCAGCCGCTTCGCGAGGTAATCGCCGATCTTGCGCGCGCCCTTGCGGTTGTCCGGCCCGACGAACGGCACGTTCAGGTTCTTCGACTTCAGCACGTCGGGGTCGAGCCGGTTGTCGATGTTCACGACGATGATGCCCGCGTCGACCGCCTTCTTCACGACTGGCACGAGCGCCTTCGAATCGGCCGGTGCGAGCACGATCGCGTCGACCTTCGACACGATCATCTGCTCGACGATGCGGATCTGGTTCGCGGTGTCGGTCTCGTCCTTGATGCCGTTGGTAATCAGGTCGAACTGGCTCGCGTTGTGTTTCTGGTATTCCTTCGCGCCCGTTTCCATCGTCAGGAAGAACTCGTTGGCGAGCGACTTCATCACGAGTGCGACCTTCGGCTTGGCCGTCGATTGCGCGTGGACGGCCGGTGCGGCGGCGACCGCGACGGCGGCGAGTGCGGCAGTCAGGAAGCGACGGCGAAAGAGGACATTCATACACATCTCCTGGCGACTGGCCCCAAGGGCCGGACGATTGTTTGACTGTTGTTTTAATGTGAGCAAACGTTTGCGCCACACTACCCGGACAACGGCCATCGATGCTGCTGTCGGTACCACGGAATGGAAGCGAGGCAGACGGCCGACTGCCTGACGCGTGCTGTCGATGACGCGCCGCCGCCGGCGGGACGCCGGCGGAGTGAAGGCTATGCTGTACCGATTCGTGTCGGCGCGCAACCTGTCTGATCAATATTTAAGGGTTTATTCGGAGCGCGCGTCACGCCGGGTCCTGCGGTGCCGGCTCGTCTTCATCAACCGACGGCGGCTCGCCGAACCGGTTCGCATCCGGCGTGCCGGCGATGAAGCCGTTCATCACGAACAACGCGAGCGCGCCAACGATCGGCACGAACAGCAACAGCATCCACCATCCCGACTTGTCGATGTCGTGCAGCCGCTTCACGCCCACCGCAATCGACGACCACACCGCGATGACCCCGATGGCGACGAGCACCGCCATCACCAGCGGCGGCAGATCGTCATTCGACGAACCGCGCGAACCCGCATCGAAAAACGCGCTGAGCAAAGCGTAAAACAGCGCGTAGATCCACCACGGCAGGCGCCCGATCCGGCCTTCGAAGGAAAAGAGAAACCATCTCAGATTCATTGTTTACCTCTTCGTCACGCGTGTTGCGTACTGCACAATATGTCGCGGAGTGTGTCGGAACCGGCGATCCGCGTGCGGGCTTCAGTGAATGCGAACCGACTGTCGGTCATGCGTCCCGCGGCTCGTTCCGGTGCTGTGCATTGCGCCGCTGTGTGGGCCTACCGGTCAGGTGGTGGTCGAAGGGCCGCGTCAACGCCCGCCCGCAGGCATTCACGCGCATTGAATCACATCGATGGGGAAACGGGTCGCCCGGTATGGCGGATGACGGCACCCGAAACGGGGTGCTCGCACGTGCTGCCTTGATGGTGTGCCGGCAGGCGACCGCATCGCGTTCGCCGCGTGTGGTGATGAATCGGACTGGAAACCGCGATGGCGGTCGATGATTCGGTGAATCGAACAACCTAGGCGGCGGCAGATCGCCTGCCGCCGCCCAATGCATGACAACCCCCGCGCAGGTACGTCGCGCCATCCGCTGCAATGGCGCGGACGGCGCGCGACGCGTTGTCGTCAGACGGCTTCGCGCAACAGCCCCGCGATTTCCGCTTCGTTCAGGTGCGGCGCGAACATCTCGATCAGCCGGTACGCATAGGCGCGCAGGAACGCGCCCTTGCGCAGCCCGACCCGCGTCGTGCTCGCTTCGAACAGGTGCTGCGTGTCGAGCGCGACGAGCCCCGTGTCGCGTTGCGGATCGTAGGCCATCGCCGCGACGACGCCGATCCCCATCCCGAGTTCGACGTAGGTCTTGATCACGTCCGCGTCGATCGCGGTCAGCACGACGTCGGGCACGGCACCCGCCTGCGTGAACGCCTGGTCGATGTGCGAGCGGCCCGTGAAGTCCTGGTCGTACGTGATGATCGGGTACTCGGCGATTTCCTCGAGCGTCAGGTTCTCGCGGCCGACGAGCGGATGGTCCTTCGGCACGACCACCGTGTGGTGCCACGAATAGCACGGGAACGTGACGATGTCCGGGTAGCGGTCGAGCGCCTCGGTCGAGATGCCGAGATCGGCCTCGCCGTTCAGGATCATCTGCGCGATCTGCTGCGGGCTGCCCTGGCGCAGCGCGAGGTGCACCTTCGGGAACACGTCGGTGAACTGCCGGATCACCTTGGGCAGCGCATAGCGCGCCTGCGTGTGGGTCGTTGCGACGACGAGGTGGCCGCTGTCCTGGTCGGCGAACTGGCGTGCGACACGGCGCAGGTTCTCGGCATCGAGCAGCATCCGCTCGATCAGCTGGTGCACGGCCTTGCCGGGCTCGGTGAGCCCCGTCAGCCGCTTGCCGCGGCGGATGAAGATGTCGACGCCGAGCTCGTCCTCGAGATCCTTGATCTGCTTCGACACGCCCGACTGCGACGTGTACAGCACGTTCGCGACTTCCGTCAGGTTCATGTTCTGGCGTACCGCTTCGCGCACGAAGCGCAGTTGCTGAAAATTCATGGGTATGCCTCTTAGGCTGTCGTTGTTTGCTTGTGTAATCGGAGCGGCACCCGCCCCCTCCTGCCCTGCACCCGCGCGTCAGCGCGCGGGGAATACGCGCACCGCGCGCGGCACGGCCGTCGCACCGTCGCCGACCTGCAGCGACAGCGCACGCCACGCGTCGCGGTCGAGTTCGGCTTCGAGCGCGCCGCCTGCGCGCGCCTCGAGCTCCACGCGCACCGAACCGCCGAGCGGAATCACGCGGCGCACGTCCACTGCGATGCCGTCGCGGTGCCCTTCGCCCGCCGGCCACAGCTGCAGGTCGTGCGGCCGCACGTACGCATTCGCGGGGCCCGCGAAATCGGCGTCGACCTCGATCGGCGCGGCCGCCCCCTCGGCGACGAAGCCGCGCCCGGCGACCGTGCCCGGCAACCGGTTGGCCGCGCCGAGGAACTCGTAGACGAACGCGCTCTGCGGATGATCGTAGACGTCCTGCGGGCTGCCGACCTGCTCGACGTGGCCGCGGTTCAGCACGACGATGCGGTCCGCGACTTCCAGCGCCTCCTCCTGGTCGTGCGTGACGAAGATCGTCGAAATGTGCAGGTCGTCGTGCAGACGACGCAGCCAGCCGCGCAGTTCCTTGCGGACTTTCGCGTCAAGTGCGCCGAACGGTTCGTCGAGCAGCAACACTTTCGGTTCGACCGCGAGCGCGCGGGCCAGCGCGATCCGCTGGCGCTGGCCGCCCGACAGCTCGGACGGATAGCGCTGCGAAAGCCAGTCGAGCTGCACGAGCTTCAGCAGCTCGTGCACCTTGTCGCGGATCACGCTTTCCGACGGCCGCTCGCGGCGCGGCTTCACGCGCAGCCCGAACGCGACGTTCTCGAATACCGTCATGTGGCGGAACAGCGCGTAGTGCTGGAACACGAAACCGACCTGGCGCTCGCGCGCGCCGACCGACGCGACGTCGAGCCCCTGCAGCACGACCTGCCCCGCATCCGCGTGCTCGAGGCCCGCGATCACGCGCAGCAGCGTGGTCTTGCCGCAGCCGGACGGCCCGAGCAGCGCGACGAGTTCGCCGGGCGGGAAGTCGAGCGATACGTTGTCGAGCGCAGTGAAATCGCCGAAGCGCTTCTGAAGGTGACGGACGGTGATACCCATTCTGGTTGCCTCTTTACGATTTCGACGAAACGGCGGCGACGGGGCCGGCATGTGCGGGAACGGCGTCGCGCGAGCCGGCCAGTTCGGCGGCCAGGTGGCGCTCGGCGAGCAGCTTCAGCGCGAGCGTGACGAGCGCGAGCAGCGCCAGCACCGACGCCACCGCGAACGCCGCCGCGAAGTTGTATTCGTTGTACAGGATCTCGACGTGCAGCGGCATCGTGTCGGTCACGCCGCGGATGTGGCCGGACACGACCGACACCGCGCCGAACTCGCCCATCGCGCGCGCGTTGCAGAGAATCACGCCGTACAGCAGGCCCCACTTCACGTTCGGCAGCGTCACGCGGCGGAAGATCTGCCAGCCGGACGCACCGAGCACGCGCGCGGCTTCTTCCTCGTCGGTGCCTTGCGCCTGCATCAGCGGAATCAGCTCGCGCGCGACGAACGGGAACGTGACGAAGACCGTCGCGAGCACGATGCCCGGCACCGCGAAGATGATCTGCACGTCGTGATCCTGCAACCACGGCCCGAACCAGCCCTGCGCGCCGAACAGCAGCACGTACACGAGGCCGGAGATCACCGGCGACACCGAGAACGGCAGGTCGATCAGCGTCGTCAGCAGCGCCTTGCCGCGGAATTCGAATTTCGCGATCGCCCACGATGCGCACACGCCGAACACGAGGTTCAGCGGCACGGCGATCGCGGCGACGGTCAACGTCAGCTTGATCGCCGACCACGCGTCGGGATCGGCGAGCGATTCGAGATAGAAGCCGACGCCCTTTCTCAACGCCTCGACGAACACCGCGGCAAGCGGCACGACGAGGAAGAATGCAAGAAACGCCAGCGCGATGCCCGTGAGCAGCCAGCGCACGACGCGCGACTCGCTGACGGGGTCGAGCCGCTTCGCGGCGCGCGCCTGCGCGGCGGACGGGTTTTTCAGCACGGCGGTAGCCTCCTGGCTCATTGCTGGCCTCCTGCTGCGACGGCGGTGACGGTGGCGGGCGCGGGGCCGCTCGCGCCCTTGCTGGTGCGGCGCTGCAGATACCACTGCAGCGTGTTGATCAGCAGCAGCATCAGGAACGACACGACGAGCATCACGACCGCGAGCGCGGTCGCGCCCGCGTAGTCGTACTGCTCGAGCTTGGTGATGATGAGCAGCGACGTGATCTCGGATTTCATCGGCACGTTGCCGGCGATGAAGATCACCGAGCCGTACTCGCCGAGCGCGCGCGCGAACGCAAGCGCGAAACCGGTGAGCAGCGCCGGCAGCACCGACGGCAGCACGACGCGGCGGAACGTCAGCCAGCGCGACGCGCCGAGGCACGCGGCGGCCTCTTCCTGCTCGCGCTCGAAATCCTCGAGCACCGGCTGCACGGTGCGCACCACGAACGGCAGCCCGATGAAGGTCAGCGCGACCAGCACGCCGGCCGGCGTGAACGCGATCTTGATGCCGAGCGGCGCAAGATACTGGCCGACCCAGCCGTTGGTCGCATAGACGGCCGCGAGCGAGATGCCGGCGACCGACGTCGGCAGCGCGAACGGCAGGTCGACGATCGCATCGACGAGGCGCTTGAACGGAAACGTGTAGCGCACGAGCACCCACGCGACGAGGAAGCCGAACACGGCGTTGATCAGCGCACCGCCGAGGGCGGACGCGAACGTCAGCCGGTACGACGCGAGCACGCGCGGCGACGTGACGGCAGTGACGAACTGGTCCCACGACAGCGTCGCGGTCTTCAGGAACGTGGCGGCGAGCGGTATCAGCACCACGAGGCTCAAATAGGCCACCGTGATGCCTAGCGTCACGCCGAAACCGGGCAGCGCGCTCGGCTTGCGAAAGGTGTACGTCGTCATCGGATGCTCTTGCTGGGTCGTTGCTGCTCATGGGTCCGACGCAAACGCCGGCGCGATGCATTGCGCCGGCGAGCCGTCGGGGATGCGGCGCGCTGTCGTGGCGCACCGCTGTCGTTATGGCGTTACTGCGGCTTGTAGATCGAATCGAACACGCCGCCGTCCGCGAAATGCGTCTTCTGCGCATTCGTCCAGCCGCCGAAGGTATCGTCGACCGTGTACAGCTTCAGCTTCGGGAACTGCTTCGTCAGCTCCGCCGGCACGTTCTTCGAACGCGGCCGGTAGTAGTTGCGCGCCGCGATCTCCTGGCCCTGCGGGCTATACAGGAAGTTCAGGTACGCGTCGGCCAGCTTGCGCGTGCCCTTCTTGTCGACCACCTTGTCGACCACCGCGACGGGCGGTTCGGCCAGGATGCTCACCGACGGCACGACGATCTCGAACTTGTCGGTGCCAAATTCCTTGACCGACAGGAACGCCTCGTTCTCCCATGCGATCAGCACGTCGCCGATCCCGCGCTGCACGAAGCTCGTCGTCGCGCCGCGCGCGCCCGAGTCGAGCACGCCCGCGTTCTTGTAGAGCTTCGTGACGAATTCCTTCGCCGTCTGCTCATTGCCGCCCGGCTTGTGCACCGCGTACGCCCAGGCGGCCAGGTAGTTCCAGCGCGCGCCACCGGACGTCTTCGGATTCGGCGTGACGATCGAGATGCCCGGCTTGGTCAGGTCGTCCCAGTCCTTGATCCCCTTCGGATTGCCCTTGCGCACCAGGAACACGATCGTCGACGTATACGGCGATGCGTTGTCGGGCAGGCGCTTCTGCCAGTCCTTGTTGACGAGCCCCTTGTTCGCGAGCGCGTCGATGTCGTACGCCAGCGCCAGCGTGACGACGTCGGCCTGCAGGCCGTCGAGCACCGAGCGCGCCTGCGCGCCCGAACCGCCGTGCGACTGCTTGAAGTTGACCGTCTCGCCCGTCTTGGCCTTCCACTCCTTGCCGAACGCCTGGTTGAAGTCCTGATACAGCTCGCGCGTCGGGTCGTACGACACGTTCAGGAAGGTCGTATCGGCCTGCGCGTGCGTCGCGACGCCCAGCGCCGCCGCCGCGCCCAGCGCGAGTGTTGCGATCAGGCGGCCCACTCCGCCCACCAGCCCCGTATTGCGCTTGCCCATCCTTGGTTCTCCAGTGTTGTCGGTATTGCGATGTCGGGCCAGTCTAACGAACGGGTTACATGATTAAAAATAATCGTTCCTCATTTTTTAATACCCAAAAGTGCTAACGCAGACGGGATGGACGGTTGCGGCAGATGAACCGGCGTCCGGACGCCGTGAAATCACGCCGGAACCGGCGCGATCGCGTCGAACCTCACGTAACACTTGAAATTCCCGAACTACTGTATAAAAATACAGCTCACTGTCTATCCATACAGTTCAGCCATGACCAAACTCACCGCCCGTCAGCAGCAAGTGTTCGACTTGATCCGCCGCGCGATCGAGCGCTCCGGATTCCCGCCCACCCGTGCCGAGATCGCGGCCGAACTGGGCTTCAGCTCGCCGAATGCGGCCGAGGAGCACCTGCGTGCGCTGGCACGCAAAGGCGTGATCGAGCTGGCCGCCGGCGCGTCGCGCGGCATCCGCCTGCTCGGCATCGAAGACGCCCCGTACCAGTTCACGCTGCCGCACGCCGGTCTGATGCAACTGTCGCTGCCACTCGTCGGCCGCGTCGCCGCCGGTAGCCCGATCCTCGCGCAGGAGCACATCTCGCAGCATTACGCATGCGATCCCGCGCTGTTCACCAGCAAGCCCGACTACCTGCTGAAAGTGCGCGGCCTGTCGATGCGCGACGCCGGCATTCTCGACGGCGACCTCCTCGCCGTGCAAAAGCGCACGGAAGCGAAGGACGGCCAGATCATCGTTGCGCGTCTCGGCGACGACGTCACGGTCAAGCGCCTGATGCGCCGGCCGGGCGGTCTCGAGCTGATCGCGGAGAACCCGGATTACGAAAACATCTTCGTCAAGGCCGGCAGCGCGGAATTCGCGCTGGAAGGCATCGCCGTCGGGCTGATCCGCTCGGGCGAACTCTGACATTCCGTCTCGCTGAGGAGAACATCATGGAACGCCTTGCCCGTCTGCTGCCTTTCCGTCAATTCGGTCGCCTGCGTCACCTGCGCGGCCGCACGCCCTGCGCACCGCTGTCCGCGGCGGCGCCTGTGCAAGAAGAAGTCGCAGTCGAACGGCAGGCGTCCCTGCTGCCGTCGGCGCTCCCCGCTTTCGCGCGGGTATCGCTGAACGCCGGCCTGAATCACGCAGAGCCCGCACGCCGCGCACCGGTGCGCGTCTATCACGGCCGTTCGCGCCTGATCATGGTCGGCACGATCGATGCCGTGTGCCGGATGATCGATCACTGCATCGCAGAGGAACGATCGGCCACGCCGGGCGGTCTCTGATTGCGGAACATCCCCGCACCGGAGGCAACGTGACCGGATCGTCGGGCCGCGCCTGGCGGCTCAAGCCCCTGCTGATCGTCGTGCTGGCCGTCGCCGTCGTTGCGGCGATCGGCTATGCCTACGCGTCGCCGTACGTCGCGCTCGGTCGCCTGAAATCGGCGATCGATGCGCGCGATGCGCAGGCCATCAGTGAATATGTCGATTTTCCGTCGCTGCGCATCAGCCTGAAGCAACAGGTCACGGAAGAGTTGATGCGTCGGATCGACGCGGTGAAGAAGAACAATCCGTTCGCGGTGATTGGCGCGCTGATCGGGTCTGCGCTGATCGGCCCGCTGGTCGATGCGTACGCGACCCCGGAGGGCGTGGCCGCGCTGATGAGCGGGCTGCCGCCGTATGGCAATCCGGGGGAGCGTCCACCGGAATGGTCGAATCTGCCGTCAGGCAGCAACGCACCGGGCAACACGCCAGCCGCACCGGCAGCCAATCCGGCACCGGCGAGCGCAGCGACTCCGGGCAGCAACGCGACCACGACAGTTGCGTCATCGCAACCACCCGCCGCTGCCGCACCGGCCGGCCCGGTCGATGCAACGCATTCGCCGCACCAGCAGCAAACCAGCGCCGGATACCGGAATATCGATGAATTCGTCGTGACCTATCAGCGCAGTGCCGATGGCACGCGCTACGCGGCGATATTCCACCGCTTCGGCCTGTTCTCGTGGAAGTTGTCCGCGATCGACCTGCACGCTTGACCAGTCTCGGCTGGCCACGGCCGGCGCCCGCGCCACTGACGTGGCACGACGCCTGACCGGCGCGATTCGCCGGTCAGGCAGTCATCGAATCATGGGATCATTTGCCGTTCGCCGTGGCCGCTTCACGCTCACGCGCGATTTCGGCTTTCTGCTCCTGCGCGGACGAACACGCAACCAGAATGCTGCAGTTCACGCGATCGAGCAGTTGTGTGTTGCCCGAGCCCATCCACCATCTCGACAGCCCGCTGCGGCACCGATGGCCGACAACAACCAGATCGGCCTGCAGTTCCGTCGCAAGATTCGCGATTTCGTCGATCGGATAACCGAACGCGAAATGGCCTTCGGCCTGCACGCCGCGCTCGCGTAGCCAGTTCACCCCTTCCTGCAGGATCTCACGCGCGGTTTCCTCGAACCGGCCACACGCGACGTCGGTCAGCAAACCCGCGCTCTGTGCAATGCTCGAGCGCATGTCGACGACCGACAGCAAATGCGTCTCGGCCTTCAGGTCCATCGCGAGATTGGCGCCGCAGCGCAATGCCTTGCGTCCTTCGAGCGTGCCGTCATAACACAAGAGAATCTTGTTGTAGCTAGCCATGGAACCTCCCTATCGCAACAACGAGCCTACGCATTCATCATGGTGCGCCGCAATTCAGGACGCAAGGGATGGAAAACGCTGATTCGCCCCGCTCGGCGCGTGCGCGATGATGCGGTGCACGATCGGTGCGCGCATGCATCGCACCGTGCAGGCATGCCCTGAAGAGACGCAGCCGATGCACTAGAATGGCCCGTTCGTACTCCAGCGGGCCATCAGGTGCCGGCGTCGTGCGCTTCGGTCATGCCCGTGTGACACGCAATCGTCCGATCGGTTCGCCAGCCGGCCACGCATCGGGCAGCGGAACGCTGCCGCGCCCGCTTACAACGACAACATGCCCATGTCCGTTGCACCGATCGATTTCCGGAGCGTCGAAAAGCGCTATGGCGACAAGCTCGTCGTCAACGGCCTGTCCTTCACCGTACAGGCCGGCGAATGCTACGGCCTGCTCGGGCCGAACGGCGCCGGCAAGACCACCACGCTGAAAATGCTGCTCGGCCTCACACATCCCGATGCAGGCACCATTTCGCTTTGCGGCGAACCGGTTCCATCGCGTGCGCGACATGCGCGCCAGCGCGTCGGGGTCGTCCCGCAGTTCGACAATCTCGACCCCGACTTCACCGTGCGCGAGAATCTGCTCGTGTTCAGCCGCTATTTCGGCATGTCGGCGCAGGCTGCGCGCGCGCTCGTGAAGCCGCTGCTCGAATTTGCGAAGCTCGAGAACAAGGCCGATGCGAAGGTCGGCGAGCTGTCGGGCGGCATGAAGCGCCGCCTGACGCTCGCCCGCGCGCTCGTCAACGATCCCGATGTACTGGTGCTCGACGAGCCGACGACGGGCCTCGACCCGCAGGCGCGTCACCTCATGTGGGAACGCCTGCGCTCGCTGCTCGCACGCGGCAAGACGATCCTGATCACCACCCACTTCATGGAAGAAGCCGAACGCCTGTGCGACCGCCTGTGCGTGATCGAGGAAGGCCGCAAGATCGCCGAAGGCGCGCCGCACGCGCTGATCGAATCGGAGATCGGCTGCGACGTGATCGAGATCTACGGGCCCGATCCGGCCACGCTGCGCGACGAGCTGGCGGCGTTCGCGAAGCACACCGAGATCAGCGGCGAGACGCTGTTCTGCTACGTGAGCGACCCGGAACCGCTCAGTGCGCGACTCAAGGGTCGCACGGGGTTGCGCTATCTGCATCGCCCGGCCAATCTTGAAGATGTGTTCCTGCGGCTCACGGGCCGCGAAATGCAGGACTGATCGATCATGGACGTCCGCAACTATTCCGCCGCCGCACCGTCGGCACCGCCGCGCGTGTCACGCTTCGCGATCGCGATGCCCGCCAACGCGACCAACTGGATCGCCGTCTGGCGGCGCAACTATCTCGTCTGGCGCAAGCTTGCGCTCGCGTCGATGTTCGGCAATCTTGCCGATCCGATGATCTATCTGTTCGGGTTGGGGTTCGGGCTCGGCCTGATGCTCGGCCATGTCGACGGCGTGTCGTATATCGCGTTCCTCGCGGCCGGCACGGTCGGATCGAGCGTGATGATGTCCGCGAGCTTCGAGTCGATGTATTCGGGCTTCTCGCGAATGCACGTGCAGCGCACGTGGGAAGCGATCATGCATACGCCGCTCGCGCTCGGCGACATCGTGCTCGGCGAGATCGTCTGGGGAGCCAGCAAGGCGATGCTGTCGGGGGCCGCGATCATGCTCGTCGCGGGGGCGCTCGGCTATGCGCAGTTTCCGTCGATGCTCGCGGCGCTGCCCGTGATCGCGCTCGCGGGCCTCGCGTTTGCAAGCATCGCGATGATCGTCACGGCGCTCGCGCCGTCCTACGATTTCTTCATGTTTTATCAGACGCTCGTGCTGACGCCGATGCTGCTGCTGTCGGGCGTGTTCTTCCCGACCACGCAGTTGCCGCCGATCGCGCAGCACGCGGCGCAGGCGCTGCCGCTCGCGAACGCGGTCGAGCTGATCCGGCCCGCGATGCTCGGCCGGCCGGCGACCGACGTCGCACTGCATGTCGCGGTGCTCGCCGGCTACGCGGTCGGCGGATTCCTGCTGTCCGCGTGGCTGTTCCGGCGGCGGATGATGCGCTGACGGCCGGCGCATCGCGCACCGGCTTCATGCGACGACGTCACTCGTCGTCGTCGCTCCACGGGATCTCGACGTCGGTCAGGAACGCGACGGTCGCGAGCGGGCCACCTTCCTGGCGGCCGAGCTTGCCGTCCGCGCGATGCCATTCGACGCGGAACTGCGTGCCCGGATCGTCGGCGACCAGATAGACCGAGCGCAATTCGTCCGCGTCGGCTTCGTCCACCGGGCCGTCGAACGACACCAGCATCTTCTGCGGCCACAGCCCGTTGACCGGATCGTAAATGCGGTCGCCCTGCGGAATGTCGATGCTGGCGTCGACGCCGATCGTTGCGGAAGCCTCGATGATCATCGTGCCGAGTGCGTTGAGCACGGCAGTCGCCCGCGCGGAATTGGCCTGGCGGATCGCGAGATCGCCGCGCGTCAGCGCCTTTTCGAGTCGAGGATGAATCTTCGGTTGGGTCATGCGTTTTCCTGTTTGCTTCTTGTAAATGGCGCCGCACGCGTGAAACGGCGGCGCCGGATGAATACGACGATTGCGCCCGGCTGGCGCACCGCTTGCGTGCGTCAGAACCCGAGCGCGACCGCGAGCAGGCCGCTCGCGATCCCGAATACGACGACGAGGATCGCAACGATGGCCAGCATGTAAGGCTTGAACGAACGCGCGAGCATCGCGAGCGACGGCACGCTGATCGGCGGCAGCGTCATCAGCAGCGCGGCGGCCGGGCCGACGCCCATGCCGAGCGACAGCATCGCCTGGATGATCGGCACCTCGCCGGCCGTCGGGATCACGAACAGCATGCCTGCCACCGCGAAGGCGACGATCCAGCCGAGATGATTGCCGATGTCCGGGCCGATATGCGGGAACAGCCATGCGCGCGCGGCGCCGAGCAGCAGCACGAGCACGATGTATTCGGGCACGAGTCGCACGGCCATGCGCGCAAGCAGCTTCATCCAGCGGACGAACGGATTGCCTGCCGCCGCCTGCTCGGCTGCCAGCGCGGCGATCTGTGCATCGTCGATGCGGGCATCTTCAGGGCCTGCGATCCGGTTCAGCAAATAACCGATCCCGAACACCATCGCGATACCGAGCACGAGGCGCAGTGCACTCCAGTGCCAGCCGAGCACGAAGCCCATGAACACCAGCGCCGCCGGGTTCAGCACCGTGTTGCCGAGCCAGAACGCGACCGCGCCGCCCGGCGATGCATGGCGCGCACGCAGTCCCGCGACGACCGGCGCCGCGCAGCACGTGCACATCATGCCGGGCAGCGACAGCAGGCCGCCCGCGGCGACGCTGCCGAAGCCGGTGCGGCCGAGCATGCGCGCGACCCAGTGTGCAGGCAGCAGCGCCTGCACGGCCGAACCGAGCAGCAGGCCGAGCACCATCGCCTGCCAGATCGCCTTGCCGTACGCCCACGCGTAGTCGAGCGCGGCCTTCAGCGACGGCTCGGGCGCGGCCGCCGACGTGCCCATCAGGATCGACTGGCCGATCGAATGATGCTCGGCGGCAACGAACGCCTTGTTGTAGTACGGAAACCATTTCACATAGAACAGCCCCGCGACCGCGATCAGCAGGAAGGTCATCCAGCCGAGGGCCGGACTGGGTTGGGTGCGTGTGGTCGTCATCGTGTGGTCGTCGATTGGTTTTGGTCGATTACAGCGCCCGCGCTTGCGGCAAGCGCAGGCGATGCGGGCAGCCCGGCTTGCGCGAGTTCGGCCAGCAGCGCACGCGCCTGATCGCGCACGTCGGCCGCGTTGGGCCGGAACGTGAACGTCAGCGCCCGGTTCGGCTTGTTGTACGTTGAGCGATAGGTGCGCGCATAGGCGGGATCGTAATGCTTGTCGATCAGCTCGGTGAACAGTTCGGCCCGCGCGTCCGCATCGATCAGCGCCTTCCAGTGCGTGACCTGTTCGCGGCTGTGCAGTTCGATCAGCCGATGGAGCTGCGCCTTGAACGCGTCCGGTTCGGCGAACAGGTGCGCGTAATCTTCGAGGAGGAACGCGATGCGCTCGTCGTGCGCCGCTTCGACCTGCACCCACGGCCCTGCGTGAAACGCTTCGATCAGTGCGATCGGCAACTGCACGAGCCCGATTCGGCGGCTTTCCGATTCGACGAACACCGGCCATTCGGGGTCGAAACGTCCAAGCGTTTCGACGAGCCCCGAATCGAACCCTTTCTGCGCCGGCTGCGGCTTGCCCGGCAGCGCGCCGAGCAGCGAGCCGCGATGGCACGCGAGCGCCTCGAGATCGAGCGTCTGCGCGCCCACGTCGCGCAGTGCGTTCAGCAGGCGCGTCTTGCCGCAGCCTGTATGGCCGACGAGCGCGATGTAGCGAAAACGTGTCGGCAGCGAGGCGAGCGTCGCGCACACCGACTGGCGGTATGCCTTGTAGCCGCCGTCGAGTTGGCGCGCCTTCCAGCCGATCAGGTTGAACCAGGTCGTCATCGAACCCGAGCGCTTGCCGCCGCGCCAGCAGTAGATCAGCGGCCGCCAGTTGCGCGGCCGGTCGGCGAACGTCGTGTCGAGATGGCGCGCGATGTTGCGCGCGACCATCGCCGCGCCGACGCGCGTCGCCTCGTACGGCGATACCTGGCGGTACATCGTACCCACGAGCACGCGCTCCTCGTTGCTGAGCACGGGCGCGTTCAATGCGCCGGGGATATGATCCTCGGCGAACTCGAGTGGCGTGCGCACGTCGATGATCTCGTCGAACTCGCCGGCGCGATCGAGGGTGACAATCAGGTTCTTCAATTTGGCGTCGAACAGGGGCGATACGGCTCGATGAGCCGCATGGACACGGAAGGCGGATTGACGATTATCTCACGGGCCGGCGTCTCGGGCCGCGCGCGGCAGTCGGCGGCGCCGATGCGGCCTGCATCGCGTCGATCAGATGGTCGCGGAACGCCCGTACCGACGCAGGCAGATCGCGCCCCGCCATCGTCTGCACCTGGATGCTGCGCTCGCGCAGCTGCGGGTTCGTCACGGGCACGACGACAAAGCCGTCCGCGGTGCAGCGGTCGCGCACCGACAGCAGCCCGGTGAACATCACCGCGCCCGTGCGCCGCGCGTAGCCGTACATCGCCGCCGTGTTGTTGCTCGTCAGTTCGGGCTCGAGCAGCAACCCGTCGAGCGCGCACGCGATGTCGATCAGCTGCCGTACCGTCGTGCCGGCCTCGGGCAGCACGTGCGGGTGACGCGCGACATCGGCGAGCGACACCGCGTCACGCGTCGCGAGCGGATGGTCGTGCCGCACAAGCGCGAAGATCGGCGCGCGCTCGGTATGCTCGACGCGCACGCCCTTCTCCGGCGCGAGGCTGAAGCTCAATGCGATGTCCACGTCGCCGTCGCGCACGCGCCGCGTCGCGTCCGCCGGCGACACCACCCACACGGAGAAATCGACGCCCGGATGGCGCGCCTTGAAGCTGGCGAGCGTGCCGGGCAGGAAATCGATCGCGAACCCTTCCGAGCACGCGATCTTCAGCAGGCTGCCGTGCAACGCATCGAGCCCGCCAATGTCCTTCATCACGTGCTCGGCCTCCAGCAGGCTGCGCTGTGCGAACGCCAGCAGCCGCTCGCCGGCCTCCGACAGTGCCATCCCGCGTGGCCGGCGCTCGAACAGCGGCGCACCGAGCTCGCTCTCGAGTTTCGCGATCTGGCGGCTGATCGCCGATACGGCCACGTGCAGCCGCGCGGACGCGTCGCTGATCGAGCCGGTGCGCGCCACTTCGACGAAATACCGCAACGCCAGGCCATGCAGGAAAGCCGCCATCGTTCTGTCTCCGCCCGGCCGCCGGCCGCACTGCTTTGCCTTTTCGGCAAAGAAAGGTTCGAAATTCGATCATTGTGACAAATAAAACGGCTTTCTAGAATCGATCGCACTTCACGCTGCATGCCCGATCCGCCGCGTGCAGCAAACCCGACAGAGGAGACACGACTTGAGCCGTACCGCCGCCATCCAGCACGCGCTGAACCAGTTCGAATCCGGTGCGTTCTTCACGACCCTGAGCCGCCGCGTCGGCCTGCGCACCGAGAGCCAGGAAAGCGGCAATGAAGCCGCACTGCGCGCCTACCTGACCGACGAGATCGCCCCCGAGGCCGCGCGCCTCGGCTTCACGTCGCGGATCGTCGACAATCCGGTCGACGGCGGCGGCCCGTTCCTGCTCGCCTCGCGCCACGAAGACGACGCGCTGCCGACCGTGCTGATCTACGGCCACGGCGACGTCGTGCGCGGCTACGACGCGCAGTGGCGCGCGCCGCTGTCGCCGTGGACGCTGACGGCCGACGGCGACCGCTGGTACGGCCGCGGCAGCGCCGACAACAAGGGCCAGCACACCATCAACCTGGCCGCGCTGGCGAGCGTGCTCGACGCGCGCGGCGGCCGGCTCGGCTTCAACGCGAAGCTGCTGATCGAGATGGGCGAGGAAACGGGTTCGCCGGGCCTCGACGCGGTGTGCCGCCAGGAGCGCGACGTGCTCGCGGCCGACGTGCTGATCGCGTCCGACGGCCCGCGCATCGCCGCCGCGCGCCCCACGGTCTTCCTCGGCTCGCGCGGCTCGGTCAATTTCAAGCTGAGCCTGCGGGCCCGTGACGGCGCGCATCACTCCGGCAACTGGGGCGGGCTGCTGCGCAATCCGGCGATCGTGCTCACCCATGCGCTCGCGAGCCTCGTCGACGCGCGCGGTGCGATACGCGTCGCGGGGCTGCGTCCGCCGCCGATCCCGGCCGCCGTGCGCGATGCGCTCGCCGATCTCGCCGTTGGCGGCGGCCCCGGCGATCCGGCGCTCGACGCCGACTGGGGCGAGCCCGGCCTCACCGCGGCCGAGCGCGTGTTCGGCTGGAACACGTTCGAGATCCTCGCGTTCAAGGCCGGCAACCCCGAGCACCCCGTCAATGCGATCCCGCCCGCCGCATATGCGCACTGCCAGTTGCGCTTCGTCGTCGGCACCGACTGGGAAGCGCTGCATGCGCATCTGCGCACGCACCTCGATGCGCACGGCTTCGCCGACATCGAGATCGACGTCGAACGCGGCGCACCGGCCACGCGCGTGCCGCCGGACGATCCGTGGGTGCGCTGGGCCGTCGCGTCGCTCGCGCGCACCACCGGCAAGAAGCCCGCGATCCTGCCGAATCTTGGCGGCACGCTGCCGAACGAAGTGTTTGCCGACACGCTCGGGCTGCCGACGCTGTGGGTGCCGCACTCGTACCCGGCGTGCTCGCAGCACGCGCCCGACGAGCATCTGCTCGCGAGCGTCGTCAGCGAGGGGCTGCAGATGATGGCCGGCCTCTTCTGGGATCTCGGCGACGACGCGCCGACCGTTCGCCGCGCGGCGCCCGCCGCGGCCGGCGCAGCCCTGTAACGCGCTTCGCCCCTTTCACGGGACCTGCATACACGATGAATACGACCACCCTGACCTCGCACGAAGCCGCCCGCCCCAGCGCCGCGAAGATTCGGCGCATCATCTTCGCGGCGTCGATCGGCAACGCGCTCGAATGGTTCGACCTGATCGTCTACGGCTTCTTCGCGGTGACGATCGCCAAGCTGTTCTTCCCCGCGACGAGCGAAGCGACATCGCTGATGCTCACGCTCGGCACGTTCGGGCTGTCCTACCTGATCCGGCCGATCGGCGGCTTCGTGCTCGGCGCATATGCCGATCGAGCTGGCCGCAAGGCGTCGCTGCTGCTGTCGATCGCGATGATGATGGCCGGCACGCTACTGATCGCGCTGATGCCGACCTACGCATCGATCGGCATACTCGCGCCACTCGGGATCATGCTGTCGCGGTTGATGCAGGGCTTTTCCGCGGGCGGCGAATTCGCGAGCTCGACCGCGTTCCTCGTCGAGCACGCGCCCCAGCGGCGTGGTTTCATGTCGAGCTGGCAGTTTGCGAGCCAGGGCCTCGCGACGCTGCTCGCATCGGGCTTCGGCGCGCTGCTGACATCCACGCTAACGCCCGCGCAACTCGAAAGCTGGGGCTGGCGCGTGCCGTTCCTGTTCGGGCTCGCGATCGGCCCGGTCGGGCTGTACATCCGCCGTTACGTCGACGAAGGCGTCGAGTTCAAGACGCAGGCACGCTCCGAAGCGCCGGTGCGCGAGCTGTTCGCGGAACAAAAGGTGCGGGTGCTGCTGTCGATCGGCGCGCTGGTGATCTCGACCGCGATCAACTACATGATCCTGTACATGCCGACTTACGCGATCAAGCAGCTCGGGCTGCCCGCATCGACGGGTTTCGCGGCGACGCTCGCGACCGGCTTCGTGCTCACGCTCGTCACGCCGATCGTCGGCCACCTGTCCGATCGCACCGGGCGGATCCGCATGATGGCGGTCGCGGCGGCCCTGATGCTCGTCACCGTGTACCCGACGTTCGCGTGGCTCACGCGTCACGCGTCGTTCGCGACGATGCTCGCCGCGCTGGTCTGGATCGGCGCACTGAAGGCGATGTACTGCGGCGCGCTGCCGGCGCTGATGGCCGAGCTGTTCCCGTCGCAGACGCGCGCAACGGGGCTCGCGGTCAGCTACAACACGGGTGTCACGCTGTTCGGCGGCTTCGCGCCGTTCGTCATCACCTGGCTGATCAGCGCGACAGGCAACCGGCTGTCGCCCGCGCTTTATCTGATGGGCTGCGCAGTGCTGAGCCTCGCCGCGTTGTTCGTCGCGCGCACGCGGCTCAAGATGCGATAACGCAAGAAACGACGGCGCAGCGATGCGCCGCCGGTGCGGCCCGCCGCGGCGTCGCTGCCGCGCGGGCCGTGCGCCATTTACGGCGCCGGGTTTGGCTGCAGTTCGTGCAGCGCGTCGATCTCGGCCAGGATCTCGTCGGACAGCTTCACGTCGATGCTGCCGATGTTCTCCTTCAACTGCTCGAGCGACGTCGCACCGATCAGGTTGCTGCGCGTGAACGGCCGGCTGTTGACGAACGCCAGCGCGAGCTGTGCGGGCGACAGCCCGTGACGCCGCGCGAGCGCGACATAGCGCGACGTCGCCTCGACGGCCTGCGGCTTGCTGTAGCGCTGGAAGCGTTCGAACAACGTGATGCGTGCGCCGGCCGGGCGCGCGCCGTTCTCGTACTTGCCGGACAGCCAGCCGAACGCGAGCGGCGAATACGCGAGCAGGCCGACACCATCGCGATGCGTGAATTCCGACAGCCCGTTCTCTAACGTGCGGTTCAGCAGGCTGTACGGATTCTGGATGCTCGCGATGCGCGGCAGCCCGAGCTTCTCGGCCGCGCGCAGGAACTGCCCGACGCCCCACGGCGTTTCGTTCGACACGCCAATCGCGCGCACTTTGCCGGCCTTCACGAATTCCGCGAGCACGCCGAGGGTTTCCTCGATCGGCACCGTATAGGCGTCGTCGACCCACGGATACGCGGGACGGCCGAACGTCGTCGTGCTGCGATCGGGCCAGTGCAGCTGGTAGAGATCGACGTAGTCGGTCTGCAGGCGCTTGAGGCTGCCGTCGAGCGCCTCGGTCAGGTTCTTGCGGTCGAACTGGTTGCCTTCGCCGCGAATATGGCGCGGATTGTGCGGCTGCCGCGCCGGCCCCGCGATTTTCGTCGCGAGCACGATGCGCTCGCGCTGCGCGCGATGCTGCGCGAGCCAGGTGCCGATGTACTGCTCGGTGCGCCCCTGCGTGTCGGGCTTCGGCGGCACCGGATACATCTCCGCGGCATCGATCAGCGTCACGCCCTGCCCGATCGCGTAGTCGATCTGCTCGTGCGCATCGCGCTCCGAATTCTGCTCGCCCCACGTCATCGTGCCGAGGCCGATCAGGCTGACCTCGATGCCCGAATCGCCAAGTGTGCGGTATTCCATGCTGGTCCTGTCGCGTCGGTGGAAAGCAGGAACGCTATCACATTGAAGCGGCCGCTTCAGACAGGCGCCGCGTACGCTTACAGGCGGCCTGCGGCGCCGGCGCGAAGCTTCACGCGCCGATCCGGACGATGGCGCTGCCGCCCGCCGTTACTGCGGCCGCTGGATGAAGCAGGTCGCCGACGCATGCGCGACGATCTTGTCGTCCGCCGTCTTCAGCGTGCCCTCGGCAACGCCCAGCGAACGCGACAGGTGAATCACGCGCCCTTCCGCCACCAGATCGACATCACGCGGCACGGGCCGCAGCATCTTCACGTGCAGGTCGACCGTGCCGTAGCCGACACCCGCATCGAGCATCGAATGCACCGCGCATCCCGTGACCGAATCGAGCACCGTCGCGGCGAACCCGCCGTGCACGCCGCCGAGCGGATTCAGGTGCCGGCCGTCCGCCCGCGCCGAAAACTTCACATAACCGAGCTCGACATCGAGCGGACGCATCGGGATCGTTTCGGAAATCGACGCGAGCGGCGCGTCTCCCGATACCGCGGCGCGCAGCAGATCGAGACCAGACAGGGGAAGCGGGTTCATCGGGTTGTCTCCGGGTTGAAAGCGCGTCGCCGCGCGAGTAAGTTCTAAATTGGAACTCATTATTGACAACGATGGCGGCCGTTGTCAACGCGGCCGGGCCCGTTGCAACCGAAGACGGGTTCTATAATCGAACCCGCTATTTCGCTGAACCGCCGCAAGGGATGCAAGAGACTCGACGATGAAATGGGATGACATCGGCACGCTGAACTGTTCGGTCGCACGTACGCTCGCCGTACTCGGCGACCGCTGGACCATGCTGATCCTGCGCAACGCGTTCCTCGGCTGCCGCCGTTTCGACGCGTTCCAGACCCAGCTTGGCCTCACGCGCCACGTGCTGGCCGAGCGGCTCGCGCGGCTCGTCGACGAGGGCGTGCTGGTCAAGCGCGCATATCAGGAGCGCCCGCCGCGTTTCGAATACCGGTTGACGGACAAGGGCCTCGACCTCTACCCGACCCTGCTCGCGCTGACGGCGTGGGGCGACCGCTGGAAAGACGACGGCAAGGGGCCGCCGGTGCAGTTGCGCCACCGCACTTGCGGCCATCTGATGCATGCGGTCACCGTATGCTCGGCGTGCGGTGAGCCGCTCGACGCACGCGACGTGCAGCCGGAGCGTGGCCCCGGGTGGATCGCGACCGAGGCAGCCGGAGCGCCCGCGGCCGAGGATTGACACATCGCACCCGCATGAGTCCGTGACCGCGTGACGCACACGGATCGTTCGTTGCGTTCGCACCGCTGTCGTGGGCCGCATCGAGCCCGCTCGGCTGCATGCGCGCATGGCTTGCACGCCGCTATCCCGCCGCCACCGCACGCGCATTCACACGCTGCTATCGCGTCCATGCGCCGATCAACCCGATCGCGCACACAGATCCCGCACAACGCAACTTTGCGTCACCACCTCTGCCATCACAGGCCATCGCGACGAGCCATCCCGCGTCATCCGCACGTGACCGGGCCGCCCCGTCTGCGTTACACTCACGGCCCGCTGTCTCGAAATTGTTCGCTGTCCAAGATGTTGTCGCGCAATCGCCTCGCCGCTGCCTGCCTCGCCGCTTCCCTGCTCGCCACACCGCTCGCCGCCTTCGGCAAGACGCAAAGTGAATCGCTGCTCCAGCAGGCGATCGACTTCGTGTCGCGATGGCTGCCGGCCCCTACCCACGAAGCCCCCGCGACACAGGTCGTCGAATCGGCGTTTTCGCCCGACGGCGGTGCGGAAGCGCTCGTGCTGAAAGCGATCGGCGCCGCGCGCAGCTCGATCCGCGTCGCCGCGTATTCGTTCACGTCGCCGCCCGTCACGCGCGCCTTGCTCGCCGCCAAGCGACGCGGCGTGAATGTCGCGGTGGTCGTCGACGACAAGGGCAACCGCGCAAAGAGCAGCAAGCAGGCGTTGAACCTGCTCGTCAACGCAGGAATCCCGACGCGCACGATCGATGCCTACGCGATCCATCACGACAAGTACCTCGTGATCGACGCCGAGCACGTCGAAACGGGCTCGTTCAACTACAGTGCGTCGGCGGCCAGCCGCAATTCCGAGAACGTCGTCGTGGTGTGGAACAACCCGCAACTCGCGTCGCGCTATCTCACGCACTGGCAAAGCCGCTTCGACCAGGGCACGCCGTACCGCTCCAGCTACTGACGCGCGCCGCGCGGCGCCCTGCCGCATTCGCTCGACCGTGTTTCAGATAATCGGCGAGCACGGCGCGAAGTTCAATTCAGCCGAATGGCCAGCACGCCGCGTCGCATCTCGCACGTCCGGCGCGACGCTGCCGCGCTCAGTGAATTTCGGGCGTCCGCCCCGTTGCAACGCCGGCTTGCGTCGTCGGCGCACAGCGATTCGCCTGTCCGCTCACACCGCTTGCCGAAGTCGTCGACAAGCCGCTGGCGCCGCCCGCCAGCGCGCTGCCCGCACATACGACGCCGAATGCCAGCGTGTTCTGAACCATCGGATAAAGGAGATACAGCGCAAACGCGAGATAGCCCGCGTACAGAATTCGAACCATGGTGCGATGGGAAGCGATGAACGATTGGTCTCGCCCTGTTTACGGCACTGCGCCGCTCACCTTGAGGCACCGTGCATCGCATTGCGCATCGGGGTAAAACGCGGGCTCACGGCGCCCGCTTCTCGGCGCATCTGCATCGATTCGGGCCGAGCGCCGGCGCATGCCGCCGCCCGGCCGTTCAACCGCGGCTGTGTGGCTGCGTCAGCTTCCGCACGGCGGCGCGCTGGCCATCGCCTCGGCGATCTGCTCGGGCGTCAGGTCGCGCTGGTGCGTCGCGAGCGACCAGCGATGCCCGAACGGATCCTCGACCTGTCCGTAGCGATCGCCCCAGAACATGTCGGCAGCGGGAATCGTGACCGTTGCGCCGGCCGCGACCGCCTTCGCGATCGCCGCATCGGTGTCCGGCACGTACAGGTGCAGGCAGACCGGCGTGCCTTTCAGGGCCTTCGGCCCGAGCGCGCCGTGATCGGGCATTTCATCCACCAGCATCAGTGTCGAATCGCCGATCACGAGGCACGCGTGCGCGAGCCGGCCGTCGGGCATCGTCAGGCGAAACTGTTCGCTCGCATTGAACGCACGCTTGTAGAAATCGATGGCTGCTGCTGCACCGGCGCAGATCAGGTGCGGCGTCAGCGTGCGCATCCCTTCCGGGATCGGTTTGACGGACGTGGACATGGGTATCGCTCCTTCGGTCGGTTGTCGTATCGGAATCGGGACGGACGCGCGATGCGCACGCCTCCGATGCTACGACGGACGAACCCCGTGGAAATCGACATGGCGCCCGACATTTTTTGTTTGCTCGGGTATCGGCGCGTGCGGGCTCCCCGTATCGGGCGTCATCGGCCCGTTCGGTCGACCTCGTTGTCCGGCACGCCGAACTGCCGGCGGCACGCCTCCAGCAATCCGGCCACGGCATCGAGCGGAAGATCGGCAAACCGGGCGATCGGCAGCATCACGCCACCCGGCACCCTGGTGCGCGACGAATGCGGCGAGAACTGGTAGCCGATGTAACGATTCCCGGCGACGCTGATGATCCGGAATTCGGTGACGTCGCGCCATGGCGTGACGGGTTGTTCGCGTACGGCCCCGATCAGCCTGAAGCCCGTCTCGTCGACCTGCAGCGCCATCCTGCGCCGCGACGACACGAAGAAGGCAGCCCCCGCCAGTGCCAGCAACCCGGCCAGCGCCGCCACCGGCCAGAGCGCCGGCGCGGCCGCATAGCCGCACAGGCCCGCCGCGGCCAGCAGCGCGCACGCGATCGCCCTTCTTTTCAGGCTCCGGCTGTCGACCGCCAGCGTCACCGGCAACTGGCCTGCGACCGTTCCCGCGACGGGATCGACGTGCCAGCCGGAATCGGCGGTTTCGCGTTCGTCGTTCATCACCCGATCGCTCACATCGACGGCAACCGGGACATCGAGATCGGACACCCTATCGACACGCCGAGACGGGCGGCTTGTCGCCACGCCGTGGTCGCGATCGAGGGCGATACGTATCGACGCACGGCAACACGCTTGCGTCCGTGCGGAACGGGCAGCGCTCCGGCGGCATCGGTCATGTTCAGTTGCACACCTTGACGGTGCCGTTGCTCGTGCATTGACCGGTGGCCCAATGACTCTGCCCTGCCAGATGAGGCGCGAGGCCGATACCGCGGATCGGTGCGGCCGGCGACGATGCCGGAACGGCTGCGGCTGTCGACGCGGTGTCGGGTGACGGCAGCAGAGGCGGCTCGGACGCGGTCTGGCAAGCCGACAGCGCCAGACAAAGTGCGGATGCCAACGGGGCGACAAGCGGTCTGGACATGGTCTGGTACGCGTGAGCGATATTCGCTTCCGGTAACGGGCTCGCTGAAGATTGCGTGGCCCGTCAAGCCGTTCGGCAAATCCGACAATGCAGCATGACGATCGTTCAATACTACTCCTCACGATCGACGTCATGCGAGCGGCCGTTCGGCCAGGTGCCGCCTGCCATGCGGCGGCACCCGCTATCGCCTGCGCGTGCCGCGCCGGTCAGATTTGCGGCAGATCGCGCAACGTGCGCGACTCGCTCGTTGCATCGATGTCGAGCTCGATGCCTTCCGATGCATCGCGATACTGCACGCGTTTGAGCCTGGGCCCGATCGCGGTGGCATCCGATGCCGAGAAGATTGCGCGGACATCGTTGCCGGACGCGAGCGCCCGCGCCACGTCCGCCACCGGCGCCTCGCTCGGCGTCGCCGCCCACGACCGGTCGGCCGGATTCACGGCCGCCCAGCGCACGTGCGTCACGCGCGCGCTGAGCGGATCGATTCGCACACCATTCACCGCAAACATCGACATCGGCATCTCCTTCGAATTTTTTTCGGCCCGCCATACCGATGCGGGTCACGGACAGCCCCAGATCTCGCAGACGTTGCCTGCCGGATCCGCCACGGAAATCGCGACCGTGCCGTCGCCGTAGTCCCACTCGTTCAGGATACGGACGCGGCACGACTCGAGCCGCGCGACGGCTTCCGAGACATGCGCCACTTCGATGGCCAGCGCAATGCCATGGCCGGTTGGCCGAAACTCCGGATACGGAAACGCGCCACCGCTGCCCGTGTGAACGGTCAGCGTCGCCCCGTCCACAACGAAGCGATGCCACGGATTCCCCGCCGCCGACACGCCATCGGAATGCACCGGCAGCGCAAGCGCCACACGATAGAAATCCACCACCGCCCGAAAGCGATCGTCTTCGACCGGCACCAGGATGCCCAGACTCGCGATCATGTGCGCTTCTCCGGCCAACGCGATTTTCGATGATACATTGGGACGCTTTGCAACCGTCAACAGACAATCGTGCACGGGAGAAACACATGACCGACGCCTGGGGAACCTTCCCTGCCAGAATGGGCGACCATCAGGCTTTCATCAGCTTCAACCACAGCTTTGCGGAAATCGCGGAAGGCGATCCGCGCACGTCGCTGCTCAGCTTGCGCGTCCCCTTTGCGCATCCGACGCCGGAAGGCCTGCCGACCGGCGACGAATTCGCCGCGCTCACGACGATCGAGGATCTCCTGGACGCCACGATCACCGCGAAAGGTGGCGTGCAGGTTGGCCGCATCACCGTCGACGGCCATCGGGATTTCCTCTTCTACGTGCCGTTCGACGACGAGGCAGCGGCGGAAATCGTCGACGCGCTGGCCGATCAGACGACCTACGCACTTCAGTACGCGCACCAGGGCGATCCGGACAAGGAAGCCTACTGGCAAACGCTCTACCCGACCGACGACGACTGGCAGATCATGCGCGACATGCGCGTGCTGGATGAATTGCGGAAGAAAGGCGATGCCAGCGACGTAAGCCGGCGCGTGATGCACTGGGCGTATTTCCCCGACCCGAGCGACGCGCATCAGTTCGCAGACTGGGCGGAAGCGAAAGGCTATCCGGTCGAATCGGTTGCGCCCACCGAAGACGGCAAGTCGGCCGTCCGGTTTTCGCACGAAGGCACCATGGCACTGGCCGACATCACGCGCCATACGGTCGCGATCAATCGCGAGGTACGTACGTTCGGAGGGGAATACGACGGCTGGGAAACCAGTGTCGAACAGGCGGGTTGAGCGGGATGACATGCCCGCTGCGCGCGACGTGATGCAACGCATCCGGCGCAAAAAACATCCCGGCGGCAAGGTTGCGCGCCGCCGGGACCAAGGCATCACCGGCCGAAACCGGCGATGGGCCTGAGGGTTCGCTCAGGCACGAGGAAAGCGATTCGTACGGATCAGGCGATCGGATGCCGGGGCGCGCAACCGATGCGATTACGCCGCCCGCCGAACGCCTGTCCGGTTCCGCCGACGCAGCCTTCCGGCGTCGGACGGGCAAAAAGCCCCCGCTCCTGCGCGAGCGAGCGGGGAAACGGTTGACCGGGCCGGGGAAGAACGGTCAACCGGCCAAATTGTGAGCGCGGGCCGCGCAACGATCTGTGCGCCAACTCACCCTTTGGTGACAAGGCCGCGGCAACCGGTACGCTCGCGTGCCGCGCGGATCGCGTCACGGTCCGAGTGCAACGCCCGCGACCGGCGCGAGCATCACCACGATGACGGGCGACAGCACCACTGCCCCGACCATCATCACTCCGTCGGCCGCGAGCGTGACGGGTGTCACGAGCAAGCGCACGGCCTTGCCTGCCGTCGTGATGCGATCGGTGACCTGGATCTTGTACGAATGCGCAAACGACGACCACGTCTTGCCTTGCGCAAATCCATCGGCCAGATAGCGCGACCCTTCCAGCGCACCTCCCATTTCCAGACCATCGCTTCCGCGTTTCGTGAAGCCGTCCTCCAGCGCGCGGTTCCAGTCGTCGTCGGCCATATTGGTGCGACTGAGCTGGAGCGAGAACTTGCCCGAGATCTTGCTGCCCTGCGCGACGAACCCATAGAGCGCCGCATTGATCGATTTGCGGTAAGGCGATGCCAGCACGGCGCCGAGATGCTCGGGCATATCGAAGATGTAGTGATATTTCTTGCCGAGCACGACGAATTTCTTGCCGTCCTCGCTGACGAGGAATCGGTCGACTGTCTCTTCATACCTGCCGTCTTCGAACAGCATGGCAGTGCAGCCTGTCAGGCGGGCAGCGACAATGATCGCGCCCGCCGTCAGTAGCGTTCTTCTTTTCATGTCCGGAATTTTATTTTGTTTTAATTCAAGCGAATGAATTCAGGCCCGGGCCCAGTTTCCGGTAAGTCGCGGGGGTTGTCAAAGCAGGATCATTCTATTTTTTCGAGCGGCACGATTCAGACTTCATTTTTCTCTACCGATTTTTCGAAACCGGGTTTCGCGAACACAAAAACTTGCGTCATGACAACCGGGTTTCGTCGTCGTGACAGTAAGCTGAAAAGCCATTCCGCAACCCGCTCGATCCAGTCGAGATCGCAGGCGACGTCAATGACGGTTTCACCGACGATTTCGGCGGTCGACTCGGTCGATGAGACCGATGTACCCGCCGCCACCGCCCCCGCGGCAACCGCGTTCGCCTTCGCTATTTCGACCGACGCGCCGGATCTCGGATCGGCCAGCCGCTCCAGCCAGTCGACGATATTGGCACGCGCCTCCTCTTCATCGGCGAAATCATGCCGCTCGAGAAAGCGGTCGAACACGCTCCACGCAAGTGTCTTGCTTCGCGAAGCGGATTCGAGATGCCAATCGACAACGCCTGTCCGACCGGACTCCCGGATTTCGAGCGTTGCGGTGAAACAGTAATCGAGATACTCGATCTCAAGTTTCGACGGCATGGTTTTCTCCGGTCAATCTGCCCTCTCTTTGCTTATGATGACTCGTGCATGCCGGGTTTCGCGACATCGTGCGAATCCCGAATGAAATTCGCGCGGCGCGTCATTCCTGCTGGCAGTATCGCGACATTCCCGTGACCTGTCGATATCGATCGCCGGCACATGACCCCATTCGATTTACCCCCTTCCTCTCTGCGCTTTCATTCGCGGTTCAGGTTCTGCTGCGGGTCACTCCGCTTTCCTGTTCCGGGTATTGCCCTGCTTCGCTGCAGCAATCGCGCTGCTAAACTCCAACAAAGACGACCGTTTGCAGCACCAGAGGAAGTAATGGCAATGGCACTCGCCCACGCACAACAGAATGGCGTAGAAGTCTGGATTATCCAGCTTCCCGGGCACGCCCCCTATGCCTATACGCACCTCAAGCGGGTATTCTCGTCCGACGATACGCGACACCGGGTCGTGACGATCGACCTGAAGAAACTGCTGACATGCGCCGACCGAGACACGACGGACTACGTGTTGCCGTCAGTGCTGTACTGGGCCCCCGGAAAGGCCGCGGGCATTCGCGAATTCCTCGATCCGGACCAGGACAGGATTCCCGACATGCCGTACATCACGTTTCGCGAGACGAGAACGCGCACGCTGCTCGGCATCCCCGGCCTGTCGAAAGTCGGCGTGGCGTCGTTCCGCAACGGCCAGCATCGCGCGCGCTATCTCGCCTATGCGGGCGCAACGACCCTGCCCGTCGAGGTGCATGAGACGGAAGCCGATTTGCTCGTGCGTTACTGCAGCGAGTAGCGTAGGAGTACGTTCGGCCTTCGCCCGGCGATGGCCGAACGTCATGCGACCGTTCGCTCGAATGTCGCCAGGCCGCTACGCCTGTATCGCGTAGATCCGGTCGGTGACCTCCGTCTGGCCGATGCGGCTCGTTTCGATACCCGCGAGTTGCCAGCCGTTGTGCTCATAGAAACCGATCGCCCGTTCGTTGCCCTCCAGCACCGTCAGGTGGACCTTGTCGACGCCGAGCGTGCGGGCCCACGCGCGAACCGCTTCGATCATGCGCTTGCCCGTGCCGCTTCCGTGATGCGAAGGATGGACGTGCAGGCAGTCGAGCAGCACGCCAAGCGCCGGATCGACGGGGCGCTCGGCACTGACGAAACCGACGGGCTCGCCGCCGGCCTCGGCGATCAGCACGAGGCCCCACTCTTTTTCATTGCGATCGAGATATTGCCGCCACCGGATCGCGTGTTCCGTCGGCACCTCGTCGGACAGGTAGGCCGCCGGCAGGATGTGGCTGTACGCGGTTTGCCAGCTCAATGTGTGCAGGCGAGCGATGTGGCTGGCATCTTGCGCTGTCGCGGCACGCAGCGTGGCCCGGGTTTCAGGCATCGGTGGTCACTCCTTCCGCTGGTTGTCTTGATCGGGACGTCTCGTCGCAAAATATACCGCGCGTTGCACGCATGCAAAACGCAATGTCGCCGCGCTCGACCCATACTGTGCCGGCCCGACCGGGGACGACGGGAACATGAACCTTGGGGAATTCAAACGATGCGACGTGTCTTGGGAACGATCGGATTTGCGATAGCGGGCGTCATCAGCGTGATCGCGTGGGCCACGATCGACAGCCGCCTGTGTATTGCGTTCGATCGGTTGTGCATACCGCCGCCCGGTACTTGCGGTGGCGGTGTAGATGCGTGCGCAGTAACCATGCACTCCACCGTCGACCTGTTCGCGTATCTGTTCGGCCCGCCCATCCTGTTTGCGGTGCTCGGAGCCAATCTGTTTTCACGGCGTCGCCCGCCCCACGTGATCGTCGCGTACCTTGCATGCGCCGTCGCCGCACACTGGCTCGTGACGTTCGTGGGCGTTCGCGTCCTTCACGTCTGACGCGATCGCGTCAGCGCCTGCCTGCCTGCCTGCCTGCCTGCCTGCCGGGCGTCGTTGCAACTCGTTGCCAGCGCAATGGGATGCAGGCAAAAAAAATCCCGACACCTTCATGGGTTGTCGGGATCGAACGGCCCTGCAAAGCATGAGGGCACGAGGAAGTCGATACATTACACCAATGTAAGACTGTTGCGCATTGTCGGTTCGCGCCAAGTCCCTGTCTCATTCGGCCATTCAGGCGATAAAGGGCAGCCATAAACGAAAAAAGCCTGCTCACGCGGAACGCGAGCAGGCAAGAAAACGGATCAGCATTCGAGGCACGAGGGCTGTCCAGGGAAGATAACGGCACGGAGAGCGAGAACCTTAGTCGGGAAAGGAAACTGCGCGACATCACGTCGACCGGATACGGCCATATGATCTCACGACGGAGATGATTTGATGGAGGCCCGCGACACGGTAACGATATCCTGTCGCTCCCAACCCTGCTTTCCGTCAATCGTTCGCAGTTCGACCCGGCTTGCGCGTAGCGGAGCACCCGTCCGTTTCATTGGCCATGTATGGCAAACTTCGGCTCCGAATCGACGCAGCGCGCACTCTTTATCACTGGGGAATCATGTACGTCCTGATCTATATCGCAGCGGTCGCTGTCGCTAACCTGATGGTCGCTCATTTCGGACCGGCGGCTACCCCGATCATCGCGTTCCTTCTGATCGGACTCGATCTCGCGATTCGAGATCGGCTCCACCTGGACTGGCGCGGCCGCGCGCTTTGGTCACGAATGTTTGCGTTGATCGCAGCCGCCGGCGTCGTCAGTTACGCGCTCAATCCCGCCGCCAAGGAAATCGCCCTCGCGTCTCTGGTGGCGTTCGGTTCGGCAGCCGTGGCGAGCGCGATCGTGTTTCAACTCGCACGTCGCTTCCCGATACTGGCGCGTGCCAATGGCGCGAATGTCGCGGGGGCGGCGGTCGACTCCATCATCTTTCCGCTGATTGCGTTCGGGACGGTGTTCCCGACGATCGCCGCATTGCAGTTCGTTGCGAAGGTGGCTGGCGGCGCTTTGTGGTCGTGGCTGGTTTTTCGAAACGCTCGGACGGTGCAGGCGGGGATCGCGAGCAATGTGGCGGATCGGTGAGGACGGGTTGGCTTTTGACCACCGGCCAAAGCCATCGGACCACTGCGATGCTGCCTCGATCGACTGAACCCGCTGGGGCAAGAAGAATGCCGTAGCACCGTATTCGATCGCCACGCGCCTGCCGTCCCGATATGGGCGACGACGGTTCAGTGGACGAGAGTCGACGCGCACGCAACAGCCCACGCCCGCTTGAGCGCGTGAGGCACCTGCCCGGGAAAGGGAAACAGCGCGCGACGATGTTGTGGAGAGAGCGATGCATCAGAACCTATCGCGCGAGAAGCCCGGCCAAGCGTCTTGCAAACAGTGCCGCAAGCGCTTCCAGTAGATAGACGATCGCCACAACGTTGCAAGCAATGATGGCAAAGTCGCCAAAATCCACTGGGTGCATGTGATAACCGATTCGGTGGTTATCGATGATTTTTTGCACCGAGGCAATGGCCGACGGCAAGCTGACGGCGCTCCCGCAGATCAAGAGAACGATGACTCCCGCAACATGTTTCATCCGTGCCTTTTGAGGCAAAACACAAGTTGCGAGAAGCAAGCCCGTGCTGCCCGCGTTAGACAAAAGAAAAGACCACGCTGTAGGCCAATCCACGTCCAAATTCAGCAAAGAGACGATAAACAGAAGCCACGACAAGATCAGCAGGGGTATCGCCGGAGCGACTCCGGCAAGCATGTAAAACGACGCCCTCGCCACCCTGAAAGTCGCCATAGCCATAACCTTGTGCGTTGAATCTGTTTGCCGTTCCATTGCCTTGGATCACGTGCCTATTCTTTCAACGCATGGATTGTTCGAAAAGGCTCGAATTCCAAACGTGTGGAACCCGTCAATTCACCGACGGACGCTGTGCCGCCATCTGCGCGCATTATTCCAGCACCGTCAGTTGATGGTCTCGCCGTCACTGCCGCTCACTACGGCTATGCGCCGTCGTTGAGTGCGCGAAACGGAACCGAAAAGTTGATCAGCTGCTCTTCTCGGCGCATTGGAACGGCTGCACTCGTTCGCGCAGATTTCTGACGCTACATTTTTCGACATTCGGAGGCACAGCATGCACCGAGAAGATGAGCGCGTTCCGATGCCGCTTCCGGATACCTCTGTTTGAAGCCGCTCGAAATACGCGATCGCCGCCCGGACAACACGCGGTATGGCTACGCGACAGCAATATGCCGCCGGCATGACACCGACCTTGTGCGCGATGCAACTCGAGCACAACGTCGTGACGGTCCTGACAATGTACGCGAAATGGATGGCGAGCAGAACGCTCTAGAGATGGCGAGGCTCGAATCGACGTTATCGTCCCCGAGTTGTCCCCCGCAAAGCAAAACAGGCGCCGAAGCGCCTGTTTTGTTAATGCATTCTTTGGGGTGGCTGATGGGACTCGAACCCACGACGACAGGAATCACAATCCTGGACTCTACCAACTGAGCTACAGCCACCACTGTTACTGCTTTTTGTTCTTCGCTGCTTTTGTGTTTCAGCAGCGAAGAACAAGATTATACGAACACTTTTGAATCTTGCAAAGCTTTTTTTTCAAAAATTTCTTCGGCCTCGTTCAGATGCGCGCGCGCCTCGTCGAACACGGCCAGATCGGCACGCGCAAGCTTCTTGTTGTCGGACAGCACACGACGCCAGCCGCGTGCGCCCGGCATGCCGCGATACAGTCCGAGTGCGTGCCGCACGATCGCGCCGAGGTAAGTCCCGCGCTTCAGTTCGGCCGCGCAGTATTCGATCAGCTTCGCCTCGGCCTCTTCGCGCGTCGGCACCGCTGCGGTCGATCCGTAGAAGCGCGCGTCGACCTCCGCGAGCACGTACGGGTTGTGATACGCCTCGCGGCCGAGCATCACGCCGTCGACATGCTCCAGATGCTGCGCAACCTCGTCGAGCGTCGTGATGCCGCCGTTGATGACGATCTCGAGCGACGGAAAATCGCGCTTCAACTGATACGCATAGTCGTACTTGAGCGGCGGGATCTCGCGATTCTCCTTCGGCGACAGCCCCTTCAGGATCGCATTGCGCGCATGCACGACGAACGTTTCGCAGCCAGCCTCGGCCACCGTCCCGACGAAGTCGCGCACGAACGCGTAGTCCTCCACCGCGTCGACACCGATCCGGTGCTTGACCGTGACCGGCACCGACACCGCATCGCGCATCGCCTTCACGCAGTCGGCGACGAGCGGCGGCTCGTTCATCAGGCACGCGCCGAACGCGCCGCGCTGCACGCGCTCGGACGGGCATCCGCAATTCAGGTTGATCTCGTCGTAGCCCCACTGCTCACCGAGCTTCGCGGCGCGCGCGAGGTCGTCGCGCTCGCTGCCGCCCAGTTGCAGTGCGACCGGCGATTCGTTCGGCGTGAACGCGAGATGCCGCTGGGCATCACCGAACAGCAGTGCGCCCGTCGTGATCATCTCCGTATACAGCCACGTGTCGCGCGTCAGCGTCCGGTGGAACGACCTGCAATGGCGGTCGGTCCAGTCGAGCATGGGCGCGACGGATACGCGGCGGGGAGGAAGCGAGGACGGTACGGACATGGATTTCGGGCAACTGGCCAGACGGCTCGGAAACAACCCGGCATTTTACCGCAAGACGGGCCGTGCCTGCCCGACACGCAGGCTACCCCTCGCCCAGCTCCGTATCGACCGCCCGCCGCGCCTCGTCGAGCACGCGCTCGATCACGCGTCGTTCGGTCAACAGAATCCCGTCGACCTTGACGAGCCGCCAGTCGATCCGCACGGCATCACCCTGCAGCACGCGGTAATGCGCATGCTCGCCGTCCCAGACCTGCTCGGTCTTCACCTCGATCTCGAAGCCGCGGTACGGCTCGCTGAAATCGCCGAGGTCGCTGCCTCTCGGTTCCATCGCACGCTCCGTGGCGACGCAGCGCCGGGCCGCCCGCGCGGCCGGCGCCGTGCGCTCAATCGTATTCGTCGGATAAAAAGGATTTGCCATCAGCCGTCAGGTCGACCCGGTCGGCCGCCGCCTGGTAGATCAGCCCCTCGTTCAGCAACGCGTAGACGACGTCGTCGAACACGGCGGGAACCGGCCGGCTTTCACCGAACTGGTCGATCCACTTCAGCGCCTCGATGGCTTCGGGCGAAAGGATGGGGGTCATGCGTTGGCCTCCGGCGTCGGTGTCGCTCCATCCTAGCACTTCGTCCGGACGTCGAATACCAAGGCAAACGCGCTACGGAAATGCCGGGCGCCGCCAACGGGCAATTTGCCCGCGGCGGCGCACCGGTGCAGGACCGCGTACTCAGAGGCGCGCGATCGATACCTCGGTCGATTTCACGAGCGCGACGACTTCCGCGCCGACCTTCAGTTCGAGTTCGTCGACCGAACGGGTCGTGATCACCGACGTGACGATGCCGAACGGCGTCTCGACGTCGACCTCGGAGACCACGGATCCGCGGATGATCTCCTTCACCTTGCCCTTGAACTGGTTACGTACGTTGATTGCAGTGATGCTCATCAGGTTGATCGCTCCGAAGAAAAAGATCTCATAACGGGCGGCCGCTGCCGCCCGGATTTAAACGGCCCAGCGGATCTGCCCGACCGGTCGAACGTTATCCGTCTCATGCGTCGCATCCTGGCTGGCCGCACCGGGCCCGCCGGCAAGCACGCGTTTCAGCACGCGATCCTCCAGCGCCGCAAACGCGGCCGATGCGCGGGCGCGCGGCCGGTCGAGCGGCACCGGCTGATCCAGCGCCACCCGTCCCTGCTCGATGAGCAGGATGCGGTCGCCGAGCGCGACGGCCTCCTGCACGTCGTGCGTGACGAGCAGCGCCGTGAACCGATGTTCGCGCCACAACCGCTCGATCAGCGCATGCATCTCGATGCGGGTCAGCGCGTCGAGCGCGCCGAGCGGCTCGTCGAGCAACAGCAATTGCGGCCGGTGCACGAGCGCGCGGGCCAGTGCGACACGCTGCCGCTGGCCGCCCGACAGTTGCGCGGGCCAGTCGTTCGCGCGCTCCAGCAGGCCGACTTCATCGAGCACCGCGCGTGCCTGGTCGCGCGCGCCGCGCCCGAGGCCCAGCATCACGTTCTGCAGCACGGTCTTCCATGGCAGCAGGCGCGCATCCTGGTACATGATCCGCGTATCGAGTTCGCCGCCACCCTCGCCGCGCGTCACGAGCGCACCGCTGCTCGGCTGCTCGAGTCCCGCGACGAGACGCAGCAGCGTCGATTTCCCGCAGCCGCTGCGACCGACGATCGCGACGAAGCTGCCACGCGCGATGCCGAGCTCGACGTTGTCGAGCACCGTACGCGCGCCAAAGCGCTTGCTGACGCCCGACAACGTCACCGCGTCGTCGGGTGCCGGGCTACCCGCCCGCCGCCGCGCGAGCGGAACGACGGACGCACTGCCGTCACGTTCGAGAATCGCCGCATCCCGCGCGTCACCGTCCGCGACGCGCGCCTGCGCCAGTTCGGCCTCGAGGTCTGCGCCGGCGAGCAGGCCGTAGGCGGCCGCCGAAGTCGTCGCATTCATGCCTTTGCTCCTGATTGATAAGCGGGGTGCCAGCGCAGCGTCACGCGCTCGAGCCATTTCGCCAGCACGTCGGCCAGCTTGCCGAGCACCGCGTACAGCAGGATGCCGACCACCACCACGTCGGTTTGCAGGAATTCACGCGCGTTCATCGTCATGTAGCCGATGCCCGACTGCGCTGAGATCGTTTCCGCGACGATCAGCATCACCCACATCAGCCCGAGCGCGAAGCGCACGCCGACGAGAATCGACGGCAACGCACCGGGCAGGATCACGTCGCGGTACAGCGCAAAGCCGCGCACGCCGTAGCTCTTCGCCATCTCGATCAGGTTCGCGTCGACCGAGCGGATCCCGTGGTACGTGTTGATGTAGACCGGGAAGAACACCCCGAGCGCAACGAGGAACAGCTTCGCCTTCTCGTCGATGCCGAACCACAGGATCACGAGCGGAATCATCGCGAGCGCCGGGATGTTGCGGATCATCTGGATCGACGAATCGAGCGCGACCTCAGCCGCCTTCGACAAGCCGGTCGCGAGCCCTAGCGCGAGGCCGACACCGCCGCCGATCGCGAAACCGAACAGCGCGCGCCAGGTGCTGACCTTCACGTTCGCCCACATTTCACCCGACGTCACGAGCGACCAGGCCGCCCGGACGACCGCCACGGGCTCGGGCAACACGCGGGTCGACAGCCAGCCGGTGCGCGCGCCGACTTCCCATGCCACCAGCAGCGCGAGCGGCACGAGCCACGGCGCGACGCCGCGCCATGCGCGGGCGGCCACGGCCGCGCCCGTCGTCGACGTTTTCGTTGTCATCGCAGGCCTCCTGTCGCTCAGCTCTGGGCCGCTTTCGGCAGATAGCTGTTGCCGACGATCTCGCCGAACGGGCCCGACAGCGGGCCGGTCGCCTTCGCCACGCCGTTGCCCTTGATCAGCGGGAACACGAGTTCCGCGAAACGGTACGACTCCTCGAGGTGCGGATAGCCGGACAGGATGAAGGTCTCGATGCCGAGATCCGCGTATTCGCGCATACGCTCCGCGACCTGCTCCGGATTGCCGACGAGCGCGGTGCCCGCGCCGCCGCGCACGAGGCCGACGCCGGCCCACAGGTTCGGATACACCTCGAGCGCCTCGCGGCCCCCGCGCTTGCCGCCGTGCAGCGCGGCCATCCGGCGCTGGCCTTCCGAGTCCATGTTCGCGAACGCCTTCTGCGCACGTGCGATGGTTTCGTCGTCGAGGCGGCTGATCAGGCGCTCGGCGTCACGCCATGCTTCGTCCTCGGTCTCGCGCACGATCACGTGCAGACGGATGCCGAACTTGATCTTGCGGCCGCGTGACTCCGCGCGAGCGCGAATATCGGCGATCTTCTTCGCGACGGCCTCGGGCGGCTCGCCCCAGGTCAGGTAGGTGTCGATGTGATCGGCCGCGATCTCGTGCGCGGCCGGCGACGAGCCACCGAACCACAGCGGCGGATGCGGACGCTGCACGGGCGGATACAGCGCCTTGCCGCCCTTCGACTGCAGATGCTTGCCGATGTAGTCGAACCCGCCGTTGTCGTGCGACGCGGACAACAGTCCGCGCCAGATGTTCAGGAAGTCGTCGGTGATTTCGTAGCGCGTGTCGTGATCCGCGAACAGGCCGTCGCCTTCGAGCTCGGCGGCATCGCCGCCCGTCACGACGTTGATCAGCAGACGGCCGCCCGACAGGCGGTCGAACGTCGCGGCCATCCGCGCCGACAGCCCCGGCGACGCGATGCCGGGACGAATCGCGACCAGGAACTTCAGGCGCTGCGTCGCCGGGATGAGGCTCGACGCAACGACCCACGCATCCTCGCAGGAACGGCCGGTCGGCAGCAGCACGCCGTCGTAGCCGAGCGTGTCGGCCGCCACCGCGACCTGCTTGAAGTAATCGTAGTCCGCGGCGCGCGCACCTTCGGCCGTACCGAGATAGCGGCTGTCGCCGTGCGTGGGGATAAACCAGAACACATTCATTTGCTGCTCCTGCTTGACTGTCCTTGCCGGAATTTGGAAAAAACACCGCCCTGCTCGCGTCGCGGATCAGCGGCGCATGCATGGTGTGCGTTCGAATCGGGATGGCTCGCCGGTCAGGCCGTGCAGCGGGCGAGGACGCGATTGCACGGCTGTTTCTGGGAAATCAGTCTAGGGATCGGTGCAGGGCTTTGGAACGATTTTTTTGAGCTTAGGTTTTCCGCTTTCGTGATTAGCACGACGCTGGAGCGAATATCGCAGCGGGCGGGCCCTATAATGACGCACCTATCCGAATAACTCCGCGCGGACGGCCCCGGCCGTGCGCGCCTGCGGTGCACTCATCGATGCAGAAAGTCATCCTGCCATTCCTGTCCGGCTTCCTGGCCGCCCTGTTCTTCCGCGAAGCCACGCTCGCACTCCTTCATACGGCCGACCTGATCGCCGCAACCGGCTTCTCCACGCAGCCGTTCGCGCCGCTCGGCATTCCTGAATTTGTCGCGAATGCGCTGATCAGCGCATGCTGTGCAGTCCCGATGGCGTGGCTGCTGCGCGTATCGCCGGAACGCGAGGCATCGTGGATCGGCGCCCTGGTGTTCGGCGGCATCGTGCTGACGGCCGCCCGCGTGTTCGCGATCGATCCGCTGCGCGGCATCTGGCCGTCGGGCAACATGATGCCCGTGCTCGCGGCCGGCTTCGCGGCGAACGCGGTCTGGGGCTTCGGCGCGCTCGTGTTCATGCGCGCGTTCATGTCGGACGACGCAGGCGACGAGTAACGTCGGCGCAAGCGCTCCGCCCTTCGACCGCAGACTGGTCGACATCCATGAAAAAGGCCGCCTGCATGTGAACTGCACCCCAAAAGTTGGATGCGAATCCAACCTTTGGGGTGTTTTTCATGGCGCAGTACGACGAGAAATTCAAGCGGGAAGTGGTGAGGCGCTACGCGTCTGGCCGATACGGCTACAAGAGCA
>NZ_JAIZSA010000050.1:0-1954 GCF_020419825.1 Burkholderia sp. AU30198
CGCTGAATCAGTCGATCACGACCGTGAGCAACAACGTGACGACGCTCGGCAACCAGGTGACGACGAATACGGGCAACATCGCGGCACTCCAGCAGGACGCGCTTCAGTGGAACGCGAACCTCGGCACCTACGATGCGAGTCACGGCGGCAATGGTCCGCAGCGCATCGGCAACGTCGCGGCCGGCGTGGCCAATACCGACGCGGTCAACGTGGGTCAGCTGACGGGCACCGTCGCACCGCTGCAGACGTCGATTTCGACGGCAGCGTCGAACATCACGAACCTGCAGACCAGCGTCACCGGCATCAACACATCGCTGAGCACGGCGACCACCAATATCAGCGACCTGCAGGCAGCCGACGCCCGCAACGTGAAGTACGACGGCAAGAGCGGATTCGACTCGGTGACGTTCGCCGGCACGAACGGTACGACGCTGCACAACGTCGCGGCCGGTGTTGCGAATACCGACGCGGTGAACGTCGGGCAGCTGAACGGCGGCCTGTCGTCGCTCAGCACGAGCGTGACGAACAACCTCAGCACGACGCTCGGCAACCTGAGCACGTCGGTCACGAACCAGATCGGCAACGCGACGAAGAATGCCGTGCAGTACGACGATGACGCACACAGCGGTGTCACGCTGGGCGGCAAGGGTGCACAGTCGCCGGTCGGCATGCACAACGTGGCGGACGGCGTTGCCGCGAGCGACGCCGTGAACGTCGGCCAGCTCGGCAAGGCGACCGACACGCTGAATCAGTCGATTACGAACGTCGGCAACCAGGTGACGACGAATACGGGCAACATCGCGGCGCTCCAGCAGGACGCGCTTCAGTGGAACGCGAACCTCGGCACCTATGATGCAAGCCACGGCGGCAACGGCCCGCAGCGTATCGGCAACGTCGCGGCCGGCGTAGCCAACACCGACGCGGTCAACGTCGGTCAGCTGACGGGCACCGTCGCACCGCTGCAATCGTCGATTTCGACGGCGTCGTCGAACATCACGAACCTGCAGACCAGCGTCACCGGCATCAATACGTCGCTGAGCACGGCGACCACCAATATCACCAACCTGCAAGCAGCCGACGCCCGCAACGTAAAGTACGACGGTCAGAGCGGATTCGACTCGGTGACGTTCGCCGGTACGAACGGCACGACGCTGCACAACGTCGCAGCCGGTGTCGCGAACACCGACGCGGTGAACGTCGGGCAGCTGAACGGTGGCTTGTCGTCGCTCAGCACGAGCGTGACGAACAACATCAGCACGACGCTGGGCAACCTGAGCACGTCGGTCAACAACCAGATCGGCAACGCGACGAAAAACGCCGTGCAGTACGACGATGACGCACACAGTGGCGTGACGCTCGGCGGCAAGGGGGCACAGTCGCCGGTCGGCGTTCACAACGTGGCGGACGGCGTTGTCGCAAGCGATGCCGTGAATGTCGGCCAGCTCGGCAAGGCGACCGACACGCTGAATCAGTCGATCACGACCGTGAGCAACAACGTGACGACGCTCGGCAACCAGGTGACGACGAATACGGGCAATATCGCCGCGCTCCAGCAGGACGCGCTTCAGTGGAACGCGAACCTTGGCACTTACGATGCAAGCCACGGCGGCAAGGGCCCGCAGCGCATCGGCAACGTCGCGGCCGGCGTGGCCAACACCGACGCGGTCAACGTCGGTCAGCTGACGGGCGCCGTCGCGCCGCTGCAGTCGTCGATCTCGACGGCAGCGTCGAACATCACGAACCTGCAGAGCAACGTCACCGGCATCAACACATCGCTGAGCACGGCGACCACCAACATCACCAACCTGCAGGCGGCCGACGCCCGCAACGTGAAGTACGACGGCAAGAGCGGATTCGACTCGGTGACGTTTGCCGGTACGAACGGTACGACGCTGCACAACGTCGCGGCCGGTGTTGCGAATACCGACGCGGTGAACGTCGGGCAACTGAACGG
>NZ_JAIZSA010000051.1:0-1949 GCF_020419825.1 Burkholderia sp. AU30198
CGACCGCGCTGAACATCGCGAAGGATTACTCGCACATCCTCGCGCCGGCGACGGCCTACGGCAAGAACATCGCGCCGCGTATCGCCGCGAAGCTGGACGTCGCGCAGATCTCGGACATCACGGCGGTCGATTCGGCCGACACGTTCGAGCGCCCGATCTACGCGGGTAACGCGATCGCAACGGTGCAGTCGAGCGATCCGATCAAGGTGATCACGGTGCGTTCGACGGGTTTCGATCCGGTGGCAGCAGAAGGCGGCAGCGCATCGGTCGAGAAGATCGAAGCGGCAGCCGACGCCGGCAAGTCGCAATTCGTGAGCCGTGAAGTGACGAAGCTGGACCGTCCGGAACTGACGAGCGCGAAGATCATCGTGTCGGGCGGTCGCGGTCTGGGTAGCGGCGAGAACTACACGAAGGTACTGGAGCCGCTGGCAGACAAGCTGTCGGCAGCACTGGGCGCATCGCGCGCGGCAGTCGACGCCGGCTACGTGCCGAACGACTACCAGGTCGGCCAGACCGGCAAGATCGTCGCACCGCAGCTGTACATCGCGGTCGGCATCTCGGGTGCGATTCAGCACTTGGCCGGCATGAAGGATTCGAAGGTGATCGTCGCGATCAACAAGGATCCGGAAGCGCCGATCTTCAGCGTGGCTGACTACGGTCTCGTCGGCGATCTGTTCGCGCTCGTGCCGGAACTCGTGGCCGAGCTCGGCTAAAGCTGTGTGACGTTTCGGCGTCAAGCACACGAGAAGAGGGGCGCGACGAGCGCCCCTTTTTTTCGCCATCGACAGAAGGGGGAAGAGGGAGACACCTCATGAGCTATCAAGCCCCTGACCGGCACGACGACGGTTCGATGAAATGAAAAAGGCGCCCCTCTGAACTGCACCCCAAAAGTTGGATGCGAATCCAACCTTTGGGGTGTTTTTCATGGCGCAGTACGACGAGAAATTCAAGCGGGAAGTGGTGAGGCGCTACGCGTCTGGCCGATACGGCTACAAGAGCATCGCGCGGGAGTTTGGCCTGCATCCTGGGACGGTGCAGCGCTGGGTCTCAAGCCATGAGCAGCATGGTGAGGCCGGACTGCGTAAGAAGTACAGCCGATACAGTGCGACGTTCAAGCTCAAGGTGCTGCGCAGGATGTGGCGCGATCAGTTGTCTTATCGTCAGGCCGCGGCGCTGTTCAATCTGCGCGGCAATGATGCGGTAAGCCGATGGGAACGCCAGTATCATGAGGGCGGTCTGGGCGCATTGGCGCCCAAGCCCAAAGGACGCTTGAGAAAGATGCCTACGCCGACACCCCCCGCCAAGCCGATAGATACCGAGACCGAGGACACGCTCACGCGTGAAGCACTGCTCGCGGAACTCAAATATCTGCGCGCGGAGGTGGCGTACCTAAAAAAATGGAATGCCTTGGTTCAGGCCAAAGAGGCCGCTGCGCAGAAAAAGCGCAGCTAGTGCTTGAACTGAGGCAAGACCACGATTTATCGGACCTGCTGAGGGCTGCCGGGCTGGCTCGCAGCACGTTCTACTATCAAGCCAAAGTGCAGATGGCCGGCGATAAGTACGCCAGCCTGAAAGTGTGCATCCGGAAAATCTACGAGCGCCACAAGGGCCGCTATGGCTACCGACGCGTGACGGCCGAACTGCGCCGGGCGGGACAGGCGATCAATCACAAGACCGTGCAGCGCTTGATGCAAGTACTTGGGTTGAAATCGCTGGTGCGGCCCAAGAAATACCGCTCCTACCGTGGGGAGCTGGCTCAGGTGCCGAATCGGCTGGAACGGCAATTCCGTGCCGAACGGCCGAATCAGAAGTGGGTTACCGAGGGGGTGTCAGAATTTCCGTGTTCAAGACGGGTTGAGATTCACACGGATGGTCGAACGAACCGATCCTCGTAGAGGATGGCGAATTGGTTCATGGCTGCCTTCCAATCGTGAGCAGCACGCCCCCAA
>NZ_JAIZSA010000052.1:0-1311 GCF_020419825.1 Burkholderia sp. AU30198
TGACCCATCCTGAAATAGGTTGACACTTTTTCGCCGAGGCGAGGAGGTGCCAGATGGAGCAAGGGATCAAGCGGACGCAGCGGGACTACAGCCTGGCTTTTAAGCTGTCGGTGGTGGTGCAAGTCGAAAAAGGCGATCTGACTTACAAAGAGGCGCAGCGACGCTACGGCATTCAGGGCCGCTCGACGGTGCTGGTATGGTTACGTAAGCACGGCTTGCAGGATTGGGCCGATCCATCCGGTCGTGCGCGATCAGGTTCCACCATGCCGAAGCAAGATTCGAAGCCGCTCACACCGGAGCAACGCATCAAGGAGTTGGAGACGCAGTTGCGAGAAGCGCAGGAGAAAGCCGCGCTGTTCGAGGCGGTGATCGACGTGATGCGCAAGGACTACGGGATCCCCGTAAAAAAGCCTTCGGGCAGGTCGTCGCGCAAAAGCGGGTCGAAAAGCTGAGCGTCGAGCGGGCCTGCCGATACATGGGCATCAGCCGCCAAGCGTATTACAAGCGTTGCCAGAGCGAGGCTCGTCGCTGCTCGCAAGCCGAGACCGTCACCTCGCTGGTACAGAACATCCGTCTGCGACAACCGAGGCTGGGCACGCGCAAGCTGCATCATCTGCTCGGCCCAGCGCTGGTCGAGCGTGGTATCAAGCTGGGGCGGGACCGACTGTTCGACGTGCTGCGCACCGCGCACCTACTGGTCGCGCCACACCGCGCGTATCACAAGACCACCCATAGCCATCACCGCTTCCGGCGCCATCCGAACCTATTGAAGGCCGGCCCGGAGCAAATCGTGCCGAAAGCCCCTGAGCAGGTTTGGGTTGCCGACATCACCTATCTGCCGACCGCTGGTCCGTTCGTGTACTTGAGCCTTGTGACCGACGCGTTCTCGCGCAAGATCGTCGGCTACCACGTCCATGACAGCCTGCAGACCGAGCAAGTCAGTCTGGCGCTCAAGAAGGCGTTGCGTACGCGCCGAAGCCGCCAGCCGTTGATCCACCATTCCGATCGCGGAATCCAGTACTGCTCGACGTATTACCAGGACATCCATCGACGCCATGGTCTGCGATGCTCGATGACCGATGGCTACGACTGCTATCAGAATGCACTGGCAGAGCGGATCAACGGCATCCTCAAAGGCGAGTTCTTGCTGCATCGCCCGGCCGATCTCAAGCAGGCCGCAAAGATGGTCGAACAGTCGGTGAACATCTACAACTGCGAGCGGCCACATGCCGCCCTCAAATACAAAACGCCCGATGCGGTGCATCGGGCGTTTAGCGGGTGAACACTGTCAACCTATTCCAGGACTTGACA
>NZ_JAIZSA010000053.1:0-1169 GCF_020419825.1 Burkholderia sp. AU30198
ATCCTGTACAACGACGACGGCTCCGTGAAGGGCGTCGCGACCGGCAACATGGGTGTGGGCAAGGACGGCGAGCCGACCGAGAACTTCCAGCTCGGCATGGAGCTGCACGCGAAGTACACGCTGTTCGCCGAAGGCTGCCGTGGCCACCTGGGCCGCCAGCTAATCTCGAAGTTCAAGCTCGACGCGAACGCGGATCCGCAGGCCTACGGGATCGGCATCAAGGAGCTGTGGGAAATCGATCCGGCGAAGCACAAGCCGGGCCTCGTGATCCACACGGCCGGCTGGCCGCTGAAGTCCGATACGTACGGCGGCTCGTTCCTGTATCACATGGACAACAACCAGGTGGTGGTCGGTTTCGTGGTCGGTCTCGGCTACACGAACCCGTACCTGTCGCCGTTCGAGGAATTCCAGCGCTACAAGACGCACCCGTCGATTCGCGCGTTCCTGGAAGGCGGCAAGCGCGTGTCGTACGGCGCGCGTGCGATCACGGCCGGCGGGCTGCTGTCGCTGCCGAAGACGGTGTTCCCGGGCGGTGCGCTGATCGGCGACGACGCGGGTTTCCTGAACGCATCGCGGATCAAGGGCAGCCACGCGGCGATCAAGACCGGCATGCTGGCGGCCGACGCCGCGTTCGACGCGGTGCAGGCCGGCCGCCAGAGCGACGAGCTCAACGCGTACCCGGACGCCTTCAAGCAGTCGTGGCTGTACACGGAGCTGTACCGTGCGCGCAACTTCAAGCAGTGGATGGCGAAGGGCCTGTACCTCGGCACGCTGATGGTCGGGCTCGAGCAGAAGGTGATGGGCGGCAACGTGCCGTGGACGCTGCACCACAAGCATGCGGACCACGAGATGCTGAAACCGGCATCGCAGTGCCAGCCGATCGAGTATCCGAAGCCGGACGGCAAGCTGACGTTCGACCGGCTGTCGTCGGTGTTCATCTCGAACACGAACCATGAAGAGAACCAGCCGGCGCACCTGACGCTGAAGGATGCGAACGTGCCGGTGAACGTGAACTTGCACACGTACGCGGGGCCGGAGGGGCGCTTCTGCCCGGCGGCCGTGTACGAGTTCGTGAAGAACGACGACGGCAGCGATCGCCTGGTGATCAACGCGCAGAACTGCGTGCACTGCAAGACCTGCGACATCAAGGACCCGACGCAGAACATCGT
>NZ_JAIZSA010000055.1:0-1014 GCF_020419825.1 Burkholderia sp. AU30198
GGGGGTGTCAGAATTTCCGTGTTCAAGACGGGTTGAGATTCACACGGATGGTCGAACGAACCGATCCTCGTAGAGGATGGCGAATTGGTTCATGGCTGCCTTCCAATCGTGAGCAGCACGCCCCCAATCGGCCGTGATGTTGCGTAGTGCCAGCCAGATGAGCTTCGTCGCAGCCTCATCGGTCGGGAAGTGGCCCCGGGTCTTGATGATCTTGCGTAGCTGCGAGTTGATGTTCTCAATCGCGTTCGTAGTGTATATAACCTTGCGAACTGCCGGTGGAAAGGCGAAGAACGGAATCACGCGATCCCAGGCGTTGCGCCACGCCGTGCTGACGGGTGGGAATTTCTGCCCCCATGGCCCGTCGGCAAATGCATCGAGTTCCGCCTGAGCCGCCTCCGCGCTGGGCGCCGTGTAGATCGGGCGAATCGCTGTAGCCAGTCCCCTACGGTCTTTCCAGCTCGCGTAATCGAGGCTGTTTCGGATCAGGTGAACGATGCACGTCTGCAGCGTAGTCGCCGGAAACACGACCGCCAGCGCTTCGGGCATGCCTTTGAGGCCATCGGTCACGGCGATCAGGATGTCGTTGACGCCACGCGTTTTCAGATCGTTGAAGACCTTCATCCAGAACTTGGCGCCTTCGGTGCTTTCGATCCACAAACCCAGGATATCGCGTGTGCCGTCGGGCAGAACACCCAATGCAAGGTAGATCGCCTTGTTGCGCACGACCGCATCTTCGCGGATCTTGACCCGCAGCGCGTCAAAGAACACCACCGGGTACATCGGCTCAAGCGGCCGGGCCTGCCAAGTGGTGACTTCAGCCATGACTTCGTCGGTGACCGAGCTGATGAAATCGGGCGAGACCTCGGTGCCGTATTGTTCCTGCAAGAAGCCCTGAATCTCTCGCACGGTCATGCCCCGGGCATACATGGCAACGATCTTGTCGTCGAAACCCGTGAAGCGTCGTTCGTGTTTGGGGATCAGCAACGGTTCAAAGCTGCCGTCGCGATCGCGAGG
>NZ_JAIZSA010000056.1:0-699 GCF_020419825.1 Burkholderia sp. AU30198
GATTGAATCGGTTCTTCACGAAACCCGCCAGTTTGCGCCGCCCGCGGCGCTCGAGCAGGCGGCGGCCATTTCCGGCATGCCGGCCTACCGTGCGCTCGCCGCGGAAGCCGAGAACGATTACGAAGGCTTCTGGGCGCGACTCGCGCGCGAAGGCCTTGCGTGGCACAAGCCGTTCACGAAAGTGCTCGACGAGTCGAACGCGCCGTTCTACAAGTGGTTCGACGACGGCGAGCTGAACGCGTCGTACAACTGTCTTGACCGTCACGTCGAAGCCGGCAACGGCGAGCGCGTCGCGGTGATCTTCGAAGCCGACGACGGTACCGTCACGCGCGTCACCTATGCGGATCTCCTCGCCCGCGTGTCGCGTTTCGCGAATGCACTGAAGAAGCGCGGGATCGGCAAGGGCGACCGCGTCGTGATCTATATCCCGATGTCGATCGAAGGCATCGTCGCGATGCAGGCCTGCGCGCGCATCGGCGCGACGCACTCGGTCGTGTTCGGCGGCTTCTCCGCGAAGTCGCTGAACGAGCGGCTCGTCGACGTCGGCGCGACGGCGCTCGTCACGGCCGACGAGCAGGCGCGCGGCGGCAAGACGCTGCCGCTGAAGAGCATCGCGGACGAAGCGATCGCGCTGGGCGGCTGCGAGGCCGTGAAGAGCGTGATCGTCTATCGCCGCACCGGCGGCAAGGTCGACTGGCA
>NZ_JAIZSA010000057.1:0-683 GCF_020419825.1 Burkholderia sp. AU30198
GTGATGAACAGCGTCGCCAGTGCGTTCATCTCCGGGTTCAGCCCCAGCCGCACGCGCGAGAACACCACCAGCGGCAGCGTCGTCGAGCCCGGCCCGGACAGGAACGCCGACAGCACCAGATCGTCGATCGACAGCGTGAACGACAGCAGCCACCCCGACAGCAGCGCCTGCGAGATCAGCGGCAGCGTCACCACGAAGAACACCTTCAGCGGTGTCGCGCCGAGATCGAGCGCCGCCTCTTCGAGCGACTTGTTCATCTCCTTCACGCGCGACTGCACGATGATCGCCACGTACGACACGCACAGCATCACGTGACCGATCCAGATCGTCACCATCCCGCGGCCCTTCGGCCAGCCGAACATCTGCTCCAGCGCCACGAACAGCAGCAGCAGCGAGATGCCCTGGATCACTTCCGGAATCACCAGCGGCGCGTTGATCATCCCCGTGTACAGCGTGAAGCCCTTGAAGCGGCCGAAGCGCGCGAGCACGAAGCCCGCCCACGTGCCGATCACGACCGACGCGGTGGCCGTCAGCAGGCCGATCTTCAGCGACAGCCATGCGGCGGTCAGCAGCTCGTCGTCGTCCAGCAGCGCCGAGTACCACTTCAGCGAGAAGCCCGACCACACCGTCACCAGCTTCGACTCGTTGAACGAGTACACGATCAGGCTGATGATCGGGATGTA
>NZ_JAIZSA010000058.1:0-585 GCF_020419825.1 Burkholderia sp. AU30198
GCCAAGGATTTCTTTCCGGACAAAAGTGCTTTACAACCCGAAGGCCTTCTTCACACACGCGGCATTGCTGGATCAGGCTTTCGCCCATTGTCCAAAATTCCCCACTGCTGCCTCCCGTAGGAGTCTGGGCCGTGTCTCAGTCCCAGTGTGGCTGGTCGTCCTCTCAGACCAGCTACTGATCGTCGCCTTGGTAGGCCTTTACCCCACCAACTAGCTAATCAGCCATCGGCCAACCCTATAGCGCGAGGCCCGAAGGTCCCCCGCTTTCATCCGTAGATCGTATGCGGTATTAATCCGGCTTTCGCCGGGCTATCCCCCACTACAGGACATGTTCCGATGTATTACTCACCCGTTCGCCACTCGCCACCAGGTGCAAGCACCCGTGCTGCCGTTCGACTTGCATGTGTAAGGCATGCCGCCAGCGTTCAATCTGAGCCAGGATCAAACTCTTCAGTTTAAACCTGTTACTGTTTTCGGTTCAGTTAAGAACCGGTCGCTCACTCAAAGCTGACAGGAATATGAATTGCTTCATAAACCTGACTTACTTTAGTGTGAGACTCTTGATACTTTCGCTATCTGATCCGA
>NZ_JAIZSA010000059.1:0-538 GCF_020419825.1 Burkholderia sp. AU30198
ACAGGGTCTGTCGTCGGCTAACAGCTCGATTGGTTCGCTCTCGACTTCGACCTCGACCGGTCTGTCGTCGGCCAATAGCTCGATCGATTCGCTCTCGACTTCGACCTCGACGGGCCTGTCGTCGGCTAACAGCTCGATCGGTTCGCTGTCGACTTCGACGTCGACCGGCCTGTCGTCGGCCAATAGCTCGATTGGTTCGCTGTCGACCTCGACGTCGACGGGTCTGTCGTCGGCTAACAGCTCGATTGGTTCGCTGTCGACTTCCACGTCGACCGGTCTGTCGTCGGCCAATAGCTCGATTGGTTCGCTCTCGACTTCCACGTCGACCGGCCTCTCGTCGGCTAACAGCTCGATTGGTTCGCTCTCGACTTCGACGTCGACGGGCCTGTCGTCCGCCAATAGCTCGATCGATTCGCTGTCGACCTCCACGTCGACGGGTCTGTCGTCGGCCAACAGCTCGATTGGTTCGCTCTCGACTTCGACGTCGACGGGCCTGTCGTCCGCCAATAGCTCGATCGGCTCGCTGTCGACTTCGACG